>CP054182.1:1203686-1805529 GCA_015709675.1 Ignavibacteriales bacterium | reverse complement strand
CAACGGATAAGTATAGTTTTTTCACACGGTCCTCCGTTGATTAGTGTTAGAGATTTATTGCACTTGTGCAAGATATCGGTCAATATCCCGAACAAATGCAGATTTGCTATAATCTTTCTTTACAAGTTTAAAGAGTTTTTTTGCTTCCTCGGTATCGCCTGCTTCAAGATAATTGATACCGGCATAAAGGAGATATTTTGGCTTAAACACCATATCATCGGAAACATTGGAAGCTTTCATATAATACCCTGCAGCTTCTGCCGGATTGTTCTCAGCTTCATAACATGCTGCCAGACCGGCCAGAGCTGTTGCCTGGAGAAGTTCATTGGAGCCGGAGTATG
This sequence comes from Ignavibacteriales bacterium, assembly GCA_015709675.1. Lineage (NCBI taxonomy): Bacteria > Pseudomonadati > Ignavibacteriota > Ignavibacteria > Ignavibacteriales > Ignavibacteriales bacterium. The sequence goes on along the minus strand of CP054182.1, from coordinate 1,805,188 downwards.
CATCATACTGCTCTTTAGCTTCGGGATATTTACCAAGTGCATAATAGCTGTTTGCCAGATATATCCGTGCTGTTTCGCCATTCTCAGTTCCTGCGTAAGTATCAACCAGTGATTTGAGTCCTTTTACATTTTCGGTAGGGCGGCCGTCAATGGCTTCAATATAGGAGCCGCTATCGTAAATTGCCATTACCTTTGCAAGATCAAGGCTCGCTTTTTCGTTATCAAGCCCTCTGTAGTATCCGACCAGAAAATACGCTGCCACGGCAACCACCACGATGAGTGATGCCATCACAACTTCTTTTCTTGATTTTTCAAACCAGTCGGCCATTTCGTAATAACGGGCGGTCATTGAACTTGGTTTGATTTCTTTTTTCTGCGCGAAATCTTTCTTTTTCCTCAGCATTGTATCCTGTCTAAATTAAATTATTTTATAAAACTCTTATGTGATTTGAAAAAATCCAGCCGCGATTTCCTCGTAGAACTTCAGCACGGTATGCGCCTGGCAGGGTAATAACTTCATTCAGCTCTCCTTCTTCACTGCTCGAGAAGAGCTCACCGTTCCGGATTATTCTGACACTGCTTTTTTGCGAACCGGGGACGGAAATTTTAATCTCCGCTTCTTTAACAAGCCGGAACTCATCTCCCATATAATAAACAGTGCCGCCCGATACTATCGCGAATCTGAACCCTGTTGCATCCCCCAAATAGTGATTTGCGAAAAAAGTTCTGCCGTTTTTTAACGCATTCAGAAGGGCATCTCTGAAAAGAGGAAACTGCTCTTTTACGCTAAAATCGAATTTTTCACCCAGTAAAATATGGGTTCTGATGGACTTGAACAATACTTTATAGGGAAAAACTTCCACCTCCATAAGCCCCAGAAGATTCACTTTATGGGCGTGAGCGTCAATGCCGCCTATGCCTACCACCCGCCTTTTCTGGCTGAGCCGGTCCCAGGTTTCAAGCGTTTCCTGAGGGGGCATTTTGATGGTTTTAAGGGGGTGCACAAAGGAGTGATACTTGTTTTCTTCCGTCAGATTTTCCATCCATTCAGACATATGGTTCCAGATTTCCATTCCGGTGAAATCTTCGGTATCCCATTCAGTCCAGGGATATGGGGGATATTCCTTCTGGGCGTTTCTCTTTTCATGGGGATGTGCCAGGAAGCCGATTCCGCCTGATTCTTTGATCATTCTGACATAATCTTTTGCGGGTACTCGTGTGGAAATAGTCTTATCAACCCCGAATGCAAGGTAGTGATTCCGGTTTTCCTTATCGTTTATTTCATATCCCACAATAAGGGCAGTATCACCGTAAAACCCCTCAAATCCTTCATCTTTGGCTCTGAGAGTGTTATGATCGGTGAGCATTATGAAGTCAAGATTCAGTTCTTGAGCAAAACGGACAATCTCCGGCACTTCCCCTGATCCGTCTGAGTAAACGGAGTGCATATGGATTGAACCGGTGTATTCATACATATTCATGCTGTTGCAAACTTAATCAAAATCCGTCTTAGAGCCAATGTAATAATCCGGCAAAGTGACCTCGAACAACCCCCGATTACAGGTGGGAGCTAAAATCTGCGGGTCAGATCCAGATAGATTCTGCCTGAGGTAAGGGATTTACTTACGGTTTCTTCAATGCTCAGGGTGAGGAACGTTTTTTCCATAAACATCCAGTTCAGGTCAGAATGAATCATATTCTGCCGTAATTTCAGCCTGCCTGAGCCATAGGAGTAGGAATACATCCTTACCCCGGCTGACCAGGAAATATCCTGACCAACCTCATCCCTGTAGAGCAGGGAGTGATTATCGGAAACTGAGTATGATGCCTCGCTCCGGGCGAAAGAGTAAACCATACTGCCCCTTACAAATGGAAGTTTTGATAATCCTCCGTAAACGGAAAAGTTAACCGAGGTCTTGCCATCCCCCTGCCTGAAACGGAAGCCGGCTGTAGCATTCATAGTGAGATACGGAAGCGGACGGTAATTCAGCTGAATCCGTGTTCCTTCCCGGAGAGGATTGGAAAAACTGCTGTCAATCAGATTTCTGAAAGTAAAGTAATACACCGGATTTCGCCGTGCGTCATAAGAAACTCCTGCCTGAAGTTCTTTTGTAATCCGCATCCGCGCCTGTATATAAAGTGTTGTGAGTTCGGGAGTACCGCCTGACTGCCCTGGAACTTGTCTGTAAAAATCTGCTTCTGCAGAGGCAAAGAATGACAGCCATCGGAAGAACTGACTATAATGTAGCAGCGAAACGAACTGCCTGTCGGTGTTAAAACTGTTCGTCTGATGAATGAAAGAAATGGTATTCTCCATAGTCCCCTTGCCTATGGTATCGCTGCGGCTGACAAATACGCCTCCCTGAAACAGTTTAAAGTCAAAACCATACTGCATGGCTGAAGGTCTTGCTCCTGCAAAGGCACCATAACGCAGTGCATCACTACCGCTTTCAAACTGCACACCGTCTATTGCACCGAGAGAAGGATACCACTTACTGATTTTTCTTCCGGCGGTAAATCTGCCATATTCTTCCGACTCATAGGATGCATAGAGATCATAGGGTATCAGCCGGTTCAGCGGAGCATTGCTGATGCGCTGCCATTCTTTTACACTGTAGGCATAGTTAAGATGGGTGCCAAGCGTAAGACCTTGTATATACGCATCCTGAGAGGTGAGCGAGAGTGTGTATCTCCATCGCTGCTGGTCATCAGCGGTTCCTGTGTTTACAAGCGTTGTTGATGACTGAACGGCTGCTCTCCCCTTAAGAACGGAGCGTGTGATTTTTACATCCTGCACCGGCGGTTTTGTTTTAATCACACCTGCCTCCTGCTCGGTTTTAACTGTCGTATCCGGCTCAGCAGTTGTGGTATCAGCAACAACATCAACAAGTACCTTCGCAAAGAGAAGATCCCCCGCTGTTATCCGGCTCCCTGATAAGGAAGGCCCCGCCACGGAGCGGGTTGAAATAAACTGTACGATAACTGCAGGAGTATATATACTGCCGTTGCGGCTGAAGAGTGTATCTCCCGCCGAAATACCTTCTGTATTGCTGAATTCCGTATAAATGTTCTGTGAAGTTACATAGGTAACCTTGCCCTGGCGCCATTCAGGAGTCTGCGCAAAAGAAGTTTGCAGCAGAAACGGGACAATACATAATAAAAAAAGGAATTTGTTCAGCGGAATAACTTTCCTCATCAGTGCACCTTTTTCGTTTCCGGGAGCCGCAGAAGATCTTCACCGTCAGGATGGCAGCTCAGGCATGCTGCGCTATTATACTGATAATTGTTCACACCCTCATGTTCATCATCCATATCCGCCTGATTATGCTCATGGCAGCTGATGCAGGTGAAGATGGCAAAGTTACTTCCGTTCTGATGGCACTGCGAACATTGTGTCCACTCGTTGCGGTGCTTGCCGCTATATATCGGGAAATATTGCGTATCGTGGTTAAACGTGGAAGGCTCCCAGGCAGTCTGAGAATGGCATGTTTCACACTCATGAGGGAAACCGGCGCTGGTATGATTCGGATTCTGCGCGCTGGTGAAATCACTCTGATGACAGCCGTAGCAGGTGTTAGGTGTCTGAGCATAATTTCCGTTGTGACAGTCCGAGCAGTTATTTCTGATTTGCGCATGCCTGCCCAGAAGCTGAAAATAATTGTCATGATCAGGGAACTGCGCGGGTGACCAGCCGGCGTTTGTTGTATGACAGGTCTGGCAGTCTGATGAGAGCGCAAGCACCTCATGATCAGGATTTGAGGAAGCGCTGAAATCCGTCTGATGGCATGATATACATTGGCCTGAAGCGGCAGTTAAAGAACCAGTGTGACAGTCTGAACACTGCCTTCCGATGTGTGCGCCGGTAAGCGCAAACTGTGTTGATGCATGGCTGAAAGAAGATGGAATCCAGGCATTCGCATCATGGCAGGTCTCACATGAAGATGGTATACCCGCGCTCTGATGATCAGGATTCAGTGCTCCGGTATAGTCGGTGTTATGACATGAGTTGCAGTCCGTGGGGGTTGCCGCGTAACCTGATGCATGACACTGATTACAGGTAATAACCGTATGAGTGCCCGTGAGGGGGAAATTAGAAACCGCATGATTAAAAGCTCCGTCAGATTTCCCGTCCGGATGGCAGGCAAAACACTCGCTGCTTATATATACATAACCGCTCACTCCCTGATGCTCACTGTCCATCTCCTGCCGGTTGTGTTCATGACACCCGATACAGCTGAATACTGCGTAATTTGATGAATTCGTGTGGCAGTCCGAACAATTATTCCACTCCCCGTTATGCTCACCGGAGTATATGGGAAAATATTCAGCATCATGGTCAAATGAAGCGGGGGTCCATGCAACGGTACTATGGCAGGTTTCACACTGCTGAGGGAAATTAGCTGCAATATGATTGGGGTCTGAAGCCGCGTTAAAATCCGCCAGATGACAGGAGTTGCATTCCGATACCGCGTTTGTATATCCTGCCGCATGACAGGAATTGCAATCCTCAGAGGTATGAGCGCCTGTTAAGGTAAAACCGGTTACCGCATGGTCATAGAGTGATGGCTTCCAGAGGGAAGTTGTATGACAGTCAGAGCACTCAGCAGTAAGCCCCGCTGCCTGATGATCAGGGTTAAATACGTTCTGAAGTTTAGTCTGATGGCACTGCTGGCATGATGTGCTCACCGGCTGTGTGTATCCGGCCGTGTGGCACCCTGAGCAGTCTGCGGTCGAATGAGCGCCTGTCAGAGGGAATAGTGATATAGCATGATTAAATGCTCCGTCAGATTCACCATCCGGATGGCAGCTCAGGCATGCATCGCTGGAATAGATATATCCCTGAATTCCCTGATGCTCCTGATCCATGTCAGAGCGGTTATGTTCATGACAGGTAGTGCAGCTAAAGACGGTATAGTTGGACGGCTGAGTATGGCAGTCAGAGCAGCTTGCCCATTCGTTGCGGTGCTTGCCGCTATATATAGGGAAATAGAGTCCGTCATGATCAAACTCAGCCGGCTGCCAGCCGTTTGTGGTGTGGCACTGCGTGCAGTCAATCGGGAAACCTGCAGCAACGTGATTCGGATTTGATGTATTCAGGTAATCATCATTATGACAGCTGTTGCAGTCAGCCGGCGTATTTGCGTAGCCGGAAGTGTGGCAGCTGCTGCAGTTTACGGATATATGCCTGCCCGTTAACGGGAAATCCGTCTGATTGTGGTCAAACGCGGCGGGCTGCCAGCCGTATATATTGTGGCAGCTTTTACAGTCTGTGCTGAAACCCGACGAAGTGTGATTCGGGTTTACCGTAGCTGTATAATCATCAAGGTGGCAGGATTTGCAGTCCGCGCTCAGCCCTGTAAATTGTCCGCCGTTATGGCAGGAAAAACAGCTTGGCAGATTATGGCCTCCGAGCAGCGGGAAGAAGTCATGCGTAAAACTTCCCCCTTTCCATGAACGGTCAGCAACGGAGTGGCATTCGGTGCAGTCGGTTGAAAATCCTGATGATGCGTGATTGGGATTATTCGCGGAAAGATAATCCTGCTTATGACAGGTGAAGCACTCTGCCTGCATCACTTCAAAATGAAGGTTTACATAGCCGGTGTGGCACTGCCCGCAGTCAGCATCCTGATGAGCGCCGAGCAGTGGAAAACGGGTTTTCTCATGCAGGCTTTTCACATCGGTAACCAGCCAGGTTTGCGGTGTATGGCACTGCATGCAGTCATTGCCAACTGTATTGCTGTGAACATCTTTATGACAGGTAAAGCAGTCCGTTGCGGCTGCTTCAAAAACCAGAGTAGTGTGGCACTGTCTGCAGTCAGCGGCAGTGTGCTGTCCTGATAGAGGAAAGGAAGTGCTTCCATGATCAAACTTCATGGGATTAAGAAGTTTATTCCACGAAGCCGAAGTGTGGCAGTCAGCACAGTCTGCCTTCAGCCCCGCACCGTGGGGTGACTGGGCAGCAGTTGCCGTAATCAAAAGAAGCAGTAAAGCAATTATTTGTGACAGGCCGCGCACTTGAAATCCTGAAGTTTATATTGTATATACGAGACATCCCCGTCCGTTATCGTTTTATGGCACTCACTGCATGGCACCTTTGCATGAGCCCCTTCAAGCGAGAAGCGGGTGGTGTTATGGTTGAACAGAGCCGGTTTCCAGTAGTCAAACCCATGGCAGTTTTCACATGAAGCAGGACCCCTGCCGGCAAACTGACCGCGATGTATATCCTGATGGCACTGCGTGCAGTCTCCGTTAAGTGATGCAAATCTGTGCTTGTTTACGGTATCTTTACTGCTGTGGCAGTCCATGCATCGGGCTTTACTATGTTTTCCTTTAAGCAGAAATCCTGTTGAGGAATGATCAAACGAGACCAATTGCCAGTGATGTGTTGAATGGCAGTTCTGACAGGAAGCAGATCCTCCGTATTGCGGACTGATTTCATTGCCGTGAACATTCTCATGGCAGCCCCAGCAATCCTTTCCAAGGGGCTTAAAGACCCACTGCTCTTCCTTCTTATGACAGCTGAAACAGGGAACCGATAAATGGGCGCCGGTAAGCGTGAATGTTTCTGCATGCTGCTCAAGAGTAAAAAGAGAGGGTGTATATCCGTTAACGGAGTGGCAGGCAGCACAATCCTTTAGCTTGCCGTCAATGGTAAACTGTCCGTTGTGAGCATCTTTATGGCAGCTGGTGCAGTAGGCAAACTCCGGTTTGGAGGATATACCGCCGCTGTGACAATCGTTGCAGGAAACTGCCTGATGTTTGCCAAGTAGAGGAAATCTTGTTTTATTGTGGTCAAAGCTGCCCGTTTTTACCTGGCGGAAATCAGCTGTAGTGTGGCATTTCTGGCAGTCAGCGCCGAACCTTCCCTGATGGGGATCTGAATGACACGGAGAGCAGTTTGTAAACGCAAGCCCCTTGAATTTCTGGAAAGGTTTTCCGTTTCTGGTTTCCGTCTTATGACAGTGGCTGCATTCAACGGAAAGATGCTTTCCGGTGAGCTTAAATGACGACTCATTGTGGTCGAAGAGTTCAGCAGGTTTAAATGCAGTGGTGGTATGACATTGCTGGCACTCTTTGCCAAGCGTTCCCTGATGTGCATCCGTATGACATGAAACGCAGTTCCGACTGAGCCCCAGAAAGGTTTTCTTCCGGTTTTTTAGTTTGGAATCAGATATATACTCCCTTTTATGACAGTCACTGCATTCTGCTTTGCTGTGTGTCCCGGTTAGTTTGAACCCGGTGAGATCATGGTTAAATTTCTTTTCATCAAAGCGCACTATCTGAAACTCCCTGCCATGATGCTCACTGTGGCAGTTCCAGCAGTTTTTACCTTTTACTTCAGAGGAGGCATGATAACCCCTGCCTGCGTTAATGAGAGATTTCACCTCGGTATGGCAGTCCAGACATTTGGAATTATACACCTGTTCACCAAGAACGTGGCATTTGGTGCAGTTGCTTATTCCTTCGAGACCCGCGTGAGCCTTTGTGAGTTCACCAGGTGAAATCTGAGCGTCAATTCTGCCCGTCAGTAAAAAAGCAGACAGAAGAAAAATAAAAAATGTAACGAAACCTGTGCTAATGTTTCTGTCCGGAAACGTAATGGTTAATGAGTGTTTTCTAAAGAAGTGCTAAAATAGGAAGAAAAGGGACACAATTAGTGCTTTAAAATTGCCTCACCGAATTTTTTTGTGATCTGCACACCAATTTTCTCTAAGAAAGCAGTCGGAAGTTCACCGCCGATAAATACATAGACCAGGTCATTTTTGATCTGTTCGGCCGTGCCAGTTCCGTTATCTTTAAGGGTGGCTGCATCCTTTGTGATTTCTGTTACTGATGAATTCATCAGAAGTTTAACTGCGCCCGTCTCAGAAGCTTTTTTAATTTTTTCAGCGTTTTGAGGTTTCAGCCGGCTGAATGATTCTGAGCGGTAGGAAAGCGAAACGCGGTTTCCTTCGTCTGCCAGAAGAAGAGCAGATTCAATAGCTGAGTCCCCTCCGCCAACCACCAGAATATCCTGATCATGTATCAGTTCCGGTTCAAGCAGACGGTAATAGACCTTTTCGAGCTCCTCACCCGGAACACCCATCTTGCGGGGTGTTCCCCTTCTGCCGATGGCTAAGAGCACAGCCGAAGAACGGTACTGCTGTTTATTGGTACGGACATGAAAAATATCATCAATCTTTTTTATTTCTTCAACTTTTTCCTGCTCATGAATGTTAATGCTGAATTTGCTGATGAGTTCTTTCCAGAGAGATATCAGTTCGGTTTTAGAAGTTTCTGTGAACTTTACTTTACCGAGAAGCGGAAGTTCCATTGGAGAGGTCATGACAAGTTTTGCACGGGGGAAACTTGATACCGTACCCCCGATGGTATCCTGCTCAAGCGTCAGATACCGGAGCCCGTGTTTTACCGCATTAAGGGAAGCACCAATGCCGGCAGGCCCTGCCCCAACGATGATAACATCTGCATCAGTGTGATGGTCTTTTTTTAGTTTCTTCGCGAGATAATCTATCGCCTGCTTCCCCTGTTCGATGGCATTTTTAATCAGCCCCATGCCTCCGAGTTCGCCCGCAATATATAGCATCGGTATATTCGTCTCGAATTCCTGGCTTACATGCGGAAGTTCAACTCCCCTTTTTTCGGTGCCAATCAGCAGTGAGATTGCCTGCACCGGACAAGCATGAAAACAAGCGCCATGTCCCACGCATCTGCTTGCATTAACGGTAACCGCTTTCCCTCTGGAAAACCCCAGTATATCCTTCTCCGGACAGGCATCAATGCATGCACTGGTTCCGATGCAGGTATCATGATCCACATACGGGTGAAGAGATACCGGTTCGTATAGTCCTGTTTCTTTTGCCTTGAGGATTTTTGAGGCGGTTTCCCTGTTTACGCTTCTGAGCCGGCGTATATAGAAAAAGAGTACTCCCCCTATCAGCAGCAGGGCAAACAGATAGGCCCCAAGCTCCTCAAGGAAAACTTCCATCAGATTTTACCGAGATTCTCCGCAGCCAGTTTTGCCGCTTCAGTACCGGGAAATTTCTCAATAATCATCTGCCATTGTTTCTTGCCCCCTTCTTTATCTCCTTTTGCCACCATCAGCGCGCCGAGGTTATACATTGCTCTGAAATTATTCTTGTCATAAGAGAGTATCCGCTGCGTTACCTTTTCGGCCTCTGCGTAATTCTGCTTATCATAATAATACTGTGTCAGCTCGAATAATATATCCGTTCTTTTGGGATTCTTTTCAAGAATCGCATTATAGAGAGCGAATGCTTCTTCAACCTTGTGCCCCGCGTAATAAAGTTCTGCCAGCTCCCTCATGCTCAGAGTATCGGCAGGATTTGCCTCAATCTTCGCCTTCAGTTCTTTAACCATATTGAGGTAGTTTTCATTAACATTTGCTTTTGAGGGTGCATCTCCCGAGGGAGGAAGCGCGCTGTGTATATCATCCTGGGGCATACCGGATTGTGTTACCGGAGTATTCTTTTCTTCTCCGGTAAGCTGAGTGTAGAGAACAACGCCCGCGCCGAGCACAAGCATCAGCAGCGGATAGAGATAAGCTGTTTTGAACTTCATGGTGTTTCCTTTCTTAAAAAATCCATTTATATCCGAATGCGATGGTAACAGCCACATGGATAACCATAATAACGAACATCGTAATCGCGAACGGAAGATGAAAAATATGCCAGTATCTGAAAAGCCGCTGCATCTGTTTAAGGATAAGATTTCTTCTTTCAAGCTGAAACCGCTGCTTTACCGTTCTGATGAGCTCTTTTCCTCCCGCAGGAGAGATACCTGTAACATGCTGCAATTCCGCTTTTAACTCCTTCAGCTGACGCTTCATAAAAAAATAATCTTTTACCGGCTGAAGAAGACTTGACCAGATACCGGCGGAACCTTCCCTGCCGCCTTCAAAAAGAAGTTTCAGCCGGGATGCGAGATTATTGCTTCCTGATAGCGTAGATTCAATATCGGCATCAAGTTTGCGGCGGTACTCATCAATCTCTCCGAGCGAGAGTTCATTTCCTCTGATTGAGCGCGGAATCTGCACGTATATATATCTTCCGGCAAAGCCGCTCAGCACCACGGCGGTCATGCTCCAGAAACTGACGGCAACGATACCTCCGAATTTAAATGCGGTATGAAAAAGTACAAAAATGGGGCCCACGGTACAAAGAAAAATATGAAACTCCAACCAGTGCTTCAGATAACCCCAGGAATAGAAATAGCGAACCCTTTTCCTGATCATATACGTTGATACTCCGAGTGCCATCATAAGAGTTCCGATTATCCCCAGTCCATGCCCCACTACGCCGCTCGGCTTAAGCGATGAGTGATCAGGAGAAAACGGGCGTTCAGTGAGGGGAAGCCGGTAATAATCATAACCATACCAAATAAGCAGGATGAGTGAGGCAATTCCCGCAACAAAAAAAGATGCTATATAAATTCTATGAAGGGTTTTATTCATGCAGCAGATTCACTGGATGGACTTGGTGCTGATTTCACGCAAATAAAAAAGACCGGTGTTTTCAGCCGCGATTAAGCGAAAACAACCGGTCCTCAATTATTTGAAGAGAAATCAGATCTCTACGGTTGTATTATAACGGGTGGTACCCTGTTTTTTGAGCTGTTCAATTTTTGAAAGGAGGATATTAATCCGGTCATCATCGGCGTCATCATAATTGTCGTATGACTCTTCCGAGGTAAAAACGAACTGCTCCTGAAAATTGTTTGCTTTTCCGCGAACTTCGTAAACGGAATAACTTTCGAGACCTTCTGCCTTCATCAGAGTTTTCAGTTCCCTGATCGAGGAGAGGTAGGACTCCCTGTTCTCCGCGCTGATTTCATATTCGACTGTAAAAAGCACCTTTGCCATTGTTTCCTCAGATATTATATAAAAAACTTTTCGCTGACCAGGCCGGTAAAATTTACCTCAGCCGGGCCCTGCAGATATACTGCGTGAAAACTGCCGTTTTCAGATTTTTCAAAACCCGCTTCAAGACTGTCACCGCCCCTGGTTCTCAGAGTAAGAGGTGAAGCGGCCCCGTGCAAAAGATGAACCACCAGCGCCGATGCCACTGAACCGGTACCGCAGGCAAGCGTTTCATCTTCCACTCCCCGTTCAAATGTACGTATATATATCAGCCCGTTACGGTAACTGATGAAATTCACATTAACACCCCCCGGACTGAACTCTTTCAGATGACGTATTTCACGTCCGAGTAGAACCACATCGAGTTCATCAGGATAAGCGAACGCTCCGTCTGAAGGTCTCGCCGGATTCCGCAGAATCTGCTCAGTTTCAACAACAACATGCGGCGAACCGGTGTCAGCATAATTTGCCGTAATCATCTGCCCCCCTGCTTTTACCTTAAAACCAAGCTTTACTTTTTCAGGTGGTGCAAGGTGAAACCGGATAAGCCCCTCCCGAATTATCTTACCGCTGTATTCTTTTCCGTTAAAACGGAACCGGACAGGGTCATCCTGTTTCCAATAATACTGCCGGTGAAACTCCAAAGCGCACCGGGCACCATTGCCGCAGAGGCTTCCGCGCAGGCCGTCAGAGTTAAAAAACTCCAGCCCGAATGTGCCGTCTTCAGAGGGCTCATAGATCATAAGCCCATCTGCCCCGATTCCTTTGCGCCGGTCACACAGAGACGCGATACTCTTCTGCGTAAATGCCAGTCCTGGATTTAGTCTCTTATCAAAAATGAGGAAGTCGTTCCCGGCTCCGTTCATTTTGTTAAAAGAATAATTTTTCATAGACTGTGTAATTTACTTCAATAGTAGTAGGATTTCAATAAAAATATTTGGTTTTTTTAGTAATTTTGAGCCCAAATCCTGATGTTTTCATAAAGAATTCATGAGAATCTGCACCTTTTCGAAAAAATTCTCAAAGTTTAATTTCTCCCGGGGAGAGATATTTTGCACCTTCTTTCCGGAATTATCAGAGTGTAATAAAGGTTATTCCATAGGCTGTTAGCAGCAGGTTTCAGAAAGTTTTTCCTTTTGAATCTACAATTTGTTATTGTAAGTTATAGTAAATAATTACCGAATTCTGACAGGGTTCCCGATTCTTTGTGATTAGATTAACATATTTATTTCTTATTCTGCTTTGTTCCTCACTGGTTTTGGGGCAGGATTCTCCGTCTATTGACAGTCTGCGACAGGAGGCAGAGAAGCAGTCAGGGGAGAAAAAAGCCAATACCCTCCTCATCCTCTCTTCAGAAATCCGCACAAAAGATCTCTCACTATCGTATTCGTATGCCCGTGAGGCGCTGGCAATTTTCACCTCATCCGGCAATTTCTCCGGAAAGGCAAAAGCCGGGCTTGAACTGGCTCTGTGTTACTTCAACGAGCAAAAATACAGTGAGAGCACCAGAACGCTTAATATTGCCATGGCTGACGCAAAAAGCGGAAAGGATTCCGTGACCTATGCGTATGTTATCAGCAGTCTGGCTGACCTGATAGAAAAAGAAGGAAGAATTGAGGAAGCAATCCGCCTGCATCAGGAGTCATACGGCATTCTTATGCGGTTTGGCGAGGAAAGAGGAGCATCCATTGAACTTGCAAGCATAGGGCTTATTTACTGGAGAAGGGGTGATAATCTTCCTGCTCTGCAGCTTTTCCGTGATGCTTATGAAATCCGTAAGAAACTCGGTCTTAAACGCAGCATGGCAATGGCGCTGAATAATATAGGCGTGGTTTACTGGAGAATGGGAATATTTGAAAAGGCATTTGAAGCTTACTCAGAATCCTATGAGCTCCGTAAAATGGTTAATGATACCCGCGGCATGATCATCACAACCAATAATATCGGCCTGATTTTCCTTAAACTCAGCAATTTCCCAAAAGCGCAGGAACACTTCATGCGCGCTCTGGAGGACTCAAAAAGGGAATCATATATATTTGGCGAAGCCTATTCCAACTTTAATCTTGCGGATTATTACCTGAGCATAAGAAATTATGACAGCGCCCTGGTTTACGCTTCTCACGCGGTGTATCTCTATAATTCATTTAAGGAACACAATTCGGTTGCGAATTCGCTTAATTATGTAGGCAGAGCACATCAGGGACTTGGCAATCTTCAACAGGCGGAAAAGTTTTTTCATGCCGCGCTTGATACCGCAGATATCATTGATGATAAATTTTCCATGTCAGCATCGTATCACAACCTGGCAAAGCTGCATATGGAAATGGCTGATTTCACTGAAGCACTCCGCTATGTGAAGCTGGCTGAAAAAAACGCCGGCAGTAATAATACACTGCAGCTCAGAACCGACCTGAATTACCTGTATTCTGAAATTTACAGCAAGACGGGGGATTATACCAATGCATACCGGGCGCTTGCTGCATATACCGCGCTGAGGGACAGCCAGTCCGTGGAACGGCTTAATTACTCAATGGTTAACTGGCAGATTCAGTATGAAATTCAGTCCATTGAAAAGGAAAATCTGCTGCTTAAAACCGAAAAAGAAGTTGCCGAAGCCAACCTGCGCAATGCCAATCTTATCAGAAATTTTCTGATTACCATTGTTCTGCTGGTTCTGGGATCATTTATCTGGATATATATTTTATACAAGAAGAATCAGAAGGCCGATGAAGCCGTCCGCAATCAGCGGGAAGAACTGAAGCGGCTTAATGAGGAACTTGCCCATCAGAACAGCGCTCTTGCAGAGACAAACAGAACAAAAGATAAACTCTTTTCCATCATTTCGCATGACCTCACCAGCCCGTTCCAGGCGCTTCTGGGTAATTCAGATATCCTGGTCAGCGATATAGACAAACTCAGCAGACAGGAGATAAAGAACTTTGCTTCTGATATCAGCAGAGCTTCAAAAAATCTGCTCGAGCTTACAAAAAATCTTCTTACCTGGTCACGCGTACAGACAAACCGGATCACCATCAATCCTGAAAATATCCTTGCAGCCGATGTAATAGGATCAGTAAAGGAACTGGCTGCTATTCAGGCCGTAAGTAAAAATATCAAAATTTCTTCTTCGGTAACCGGTACTATCCGTCTCTACACGGACAGACAGATGCTTTCTAATATTCTCCTGAATCTTCTTACCAACGCCATTAAATTCACCGAACCAGGGGGAACCATCAGCATTATTGCAACTCTCTCTGAAGATAATCAGAAGGCCTTAATAACGGTTAAGGATACAGGCGTTGGTATTGAACCTGAACGGCTTAAAATGATGTTTGACACCCTTGATTCACATTCTACTGAAGGCACAAACAGAGAAAAAGGCACAGGTCTTGGTTTTCAGCTTACCAAAGAACTGATTCACAAACTCGGCGGCGAGATTTCCGGTGAGAGTGTTGAGGGTGAGGGTTCAAGTTTCACTATTACTTTACCGGCCATTTAAGCACTCCGCCTCAAACAGCTCTCTGTAAGGAAAATTTTCCTTTTGTAATTCCACTCTCCGCGTATGTAACTTTCGCAGATTCTTTTTTTGCTTCAACCATACAGGAGACTCACACGGATGGATCAGAATCTTGGTACCAGCCAGAATGAATTCTATGAATTCGAAAAACCTGAATCCCTCACCAAAGTAATAACCGCCTCATCAGTCGGGACGATGATTGAGTGGTATGACTTTTATATATTCGGCAGCCTGGCAACCGTATTAGCAGGCAAGTTTTATCAGACCGGCACTGCCTTAGGGGATATCATTGCATGGCTGGCTGCTTTTGCTGTCGGTTTTATCGTGCGCCCATTCGGGGCTCTCTTCTTCGGAAGAATCGGAGACCTCATCGGCAGGAAATATACCTTTCTTATCACCATGAGTCTCATGGGTTTATGTACATTTGCTGTGGGAGTTTTACCCACGAGTGAGACCATAGGGCCGGCAGCAGGCATTATTCTTATCGTTCTCAGAATACTGCAGGGCCTTGCTCTCGGCGGGGAGTATGGCGGTGCGGCAACCTATATCGCTGAACATGCACCGACAGGAAAACGCGGCTATTACACAAGTTTTATTCAGATAACCGCCACAGCAGGGCTATTTATGTCACTCGGCGTTATTCTGGTTACACGGCAGATAACCGGTGAAGAAGCCTTCGCGGAATACGGCTGGAGAATTCCATTTCTGATTTCCATCCTTCTTGTGGCCGTTTCGCTGTATATACGTGTCTCACTAAAGGAGTCTCCCCTTTTTAACAAACTGAAGAAAGAGGGAAAGATCTCCAAAAATCCTCTTAAGGAAAGTTTCGCAAATAAGGAAAATCTGCGGATGGTGATGCTTGCTCTGTTCGGTGCTACTATGGGGCAGGGAGTTGTCTGGTATACCGGACAGTTTTACGCGCTTTTCTATCTGCAGAAAATCTTTAACGTACCGCTTGTGGATTCCAACATGATAGTCGGGGGAGCGCTTCTGCTGGCCTCGCCTCTGTTCATTGTTACCGGCTGGCTTTCAGACCGGGTTGGCAGAAAGCCGATTATCCTTGGAGGTATGCTTGCAGCCGCACTTACCTATATACCTATATATACCATCATGGAGCACTTCCAGCCGGGACCGGATTATAACCCCTGGATGCTGGCCTTTCTGGTGTTTATTCAGGTAATCTATGTTACCATGGTCTATGGCCCTATTGCGGCATTCCTGGTGGAACTTTTCCCGACTAAAATCAGATATACATCCATGTCACTCCCCTATCACATTGGCAACGGTGTTATCGGCGGACTGGTACCCATCATCGGGCTTACGATGATTGAAACAACCGGCAACCATCTTGCCGGACTCTGGTATCCAATTGCGATTGCCGCTATTTCATTTATCGTCGGGTATTTCTTTATCCCCGAGACAAGACACATTGAACTGGATGATACGCATCTTTAGAATGGTGAATTGTGAATGGTGAATTGTGAATTCAAGACTGGCGCATCGGAAGAATCATGAGTGTTACAAAGAAGAATAAAGGCCGGTAAACCTTTCGCTTTGCCGTGAAGTGCAAAATGGAATATTGGTTGACCAGCACCAGAGGTACGGCAAATAACTTTTCGGCGAGAGACAGGTTGTCATCTGGCTGTACAGATTATATGGCTTCCCGTGGAGGCGTACATTGTTAATTGTACATTGTACATTAAATAGACAGATTGTCATCTGTCTGTACGAAGTTTGGGAAATGACATTCATACTTCATAATTGATACTTCATAATTCATTAACAGATTGTCATTTGTCTGTACGGATTATATAGCTTCCTGAGGATGCGTACATTGTTAATTGTACATTGTACATTGAAAAGACAGATCGTCATCTGTCTGTACAAAATTTGATGGGGATATATTTTTAACTGAATAGCAAAACAAAAAAGGCCGGCATATATATACCGGCCTTACACTTGTGGAGGTGGCGGGAGTCGAACCCGCGTCCGAAATTAAGACACTTAAACCCACTACATACGTAGTCTCTCTTTTAAGTACATCTGCCGGGCTCCGAAAGACAGGATTCCGTCAAATATCTCCTGTGTTTATTTCGCTTCACCTACCAGGATGCTCGGATCCGCTATTCCGGCTAATCGTCGCTCCATCCCACCCCGCCGGACATAAGTGGGGGGAACGGCACCTAAGTTAAATTAGGCAGCTAAAGCGTAATTGTTGTCAATTACATTTTTCCCGTCGTTTAACGTGTCTACGGAGAACACGGTATGCGTTTTTAAGCCTCATTAACCCCGTCGAAACCAATTTCACCCCCCTTTATTTTTTCCAGGGAATATCAGTTCTCTTTTCGAGTTTGTTGAGATACCGGGCCAGAACGAACAAAAGATCTGAAACCCTGTTTACAAAAATAACGATTTTCCGGTTGATATCTTCATGCTCAGAAAGGGTAACAATCCGCCTCTCAGCCCTTCGGCAGACCGTCCGCGCAAGGTGAGCATATGCGGCAGCCTTACCTCCCCCGGGAAGGATAAAATTCTTCAGCGGCTCAAGCTCCTGCTCAAGTTCATCAATCATCCGTTCCGCTTCCTCGATCTGGCTATCACCGATTCTGGGAATCGTAAAGTGGGGTGACTGATAATCCAGTGGAGTTGCCAGATCAGACCCGACGTTAAAAAGCTGATTCTGCAAAAAACTGATTATAGCCCCTGATTTTTCGTCACTGGATTCGGTCTGAATCAGTCCAAGAACAGAATTAAGTTCATCCACAGTCCCGTATGCTTCAATACGTTCTGAATTTTTGCTGACCCTGCCTCCGCCAAAAAGGCCGGTCTGGCCATTATCCCCTGTTTTTGTGTAAATTTTCATTAAACAAGCTTTCTGAATGGTAATGCATGAATCCTGACAGGGTGTTTCTTGCCGTCTGTCAGAATAAAGAGATCTTTATCTCCGGAAAGATATGCTTTCCTTATTACCGCTAAACCTTTATAACCTGATTTTAGATCCTTAACCACAGAAGTTATTTTACCCACTTCCTTATTATCTTCATCTATTACTGTGGCGGGGGTGGTCAAAGCTACTGAATTTTCCATTACCACACCGGTAAGAGATTTCTGAACCTTGTCATAGGTGTCAAGCCGGGCAATTACCTCTTGGCCAATGTAGCACCCCTTGGTAAAGCTTACTTCATGAATGAGCCCTACTTCATGCGGATTAAAATCATCCGACAGTTCGCCTGATTCAGGAATACCCTGCTCAATCCGGTAGAGTTCAGCAGCATCATAGCCGATGAAGGAGAAATCAAATAATACCTTAATTGCCTGAAGATGAGCAAGAATATCTGCCAGAAGCGCGTGATCAAACAACAGAAGCACCGATTCCCTGCCATCCCTGCTTTTGCGGAACATGACCGAGAGCCCTTCAAAAACATTATCATATTTTTGCAGCGTATCCGGCTGATGCGTGCTGAATCCTGCACCAAGCAACAGTGTGGCGAATGAAGAAAGCTGTCCTCCGCTTATTTCAAGCAGACTCAGTTTATCCGTCATATCTTCAATATGAACATCATCCATAATGATATATCTTGATATCCATGCTGAAACGATATCTTTTTTGGCCATCGCGCCGAACAGCAGCAGATGATTTTCCTGTCTGAGCAGCAATACCGAGTCAAGTATTCTTCCCTTATCGGTGGTGAAGATTGTCTTGCGGGTCTGGCCAACAGCAAGATCCTTAATGCTATTGGTGGTTATGCGGTGCAGGAAATCAGGAGCATCAGCTCCGCTGAGTTTGAGTATATATATCTGAGGCATAAAGCGCATGCCCACTCCCGAGTGGAGCGCCTCATACTCTTTTATGGTATCCTCATACCAGCGGACCCGCTCTCCGTCAAACACTGGCTGAAGACCGAATGTTTCCTGTATAATCTCTGCGATTTCTTTTTGTTTCATACCTTTTTATATACTAATATTTTCTGGTCATGCGGGGATTTCTTGTGTTCACATAGACTGTATCTTTCCAGATAAAACCCACGGAATCAAGAAATGTTCTGGAAGAATCGGTGTAAAACACCCGCCACTCATAATAATCAGGAATGCTGTCTTGATTGATATCAGCAACCCTTCTGCGCCTGATATGCCCTTCATAGACATTCAGCAGGTGTGGTTTATTCTCAAGTCCTCTGACAAGAAAAAACTTATACTCATCATTAGAAAGCTGAGGCGCGCTGAAGAAATGAACATTCACGAAGGGAATCTTTAACGGACCCCAGGTACTGTACGTAAAATTCATCAGCCCGCCGCTTTGCGGAATAATTTCCTCCCATATCATCGTGAAATCGCTGCTGTCATAGGAAAACAGCGTCAGATAAAAGAAGGCGGTTCCCAAATTGGTTGAATCGTAATCAACAAAACTGGAATTGTATCCGGTAAAATTATCAATTTCAATAAGTTTGCCGCCTTCCATGGATTTCACGATAAGCGCAAAAACATACTTCTTCCCTTTTTCGGTGAAGTATATAACTGCTCCCTTTTTAGCGAAGTTGGTGCTGATATTATCAAGATCAGCCAGATAGCTGCCCGGGGGATAATTCTTGATTACATAAAGAGCAAGGTCCAGGGTGTCCCCCGCGAATCTGCTGGGTGCATTTTTCATTTTTTCACGGATTACGAACTCCTGAATGCTCATATCGGCGCTTTGATTATCCGCCACAGTTTCACCTTCACTTATCTTCTCCGGCTTGTCCTGGAACCAGTCACAGCCCTGCAGGAAGATAAGTGTAAAGAAAACCGTCCATAATACTATCTGTTGTCTGATATTCATCACCGCACCATCACCTTCATTTTCAGCACTGCAAATAGTTACTTTGAGAACTCGTCAAAGAAATATGCTGAACTCTCAATACCAAGCAGGAAGTGGTTCAGATTAAAATGTTCATTCGGGGAATGAAGATTTTCGGTATTAAGGCCCATGCCCATCAGAACGGTCGGAGCTTTAAGTATTCTCTGGAACGCTGCCACAATGGGTATGCTCCCGCCTTCTCTCATATATACGGTCTTTTTGCCGAAAGCGCGTTCCATCGCTTTTGAAGCCGCAATTGATGCTTTGCTGTCCAGAGGGGTAAGAGCAGCATCACCGCCGTGAAGATCGGTCACTTTTACCGATACTGATTTAGGGGCTATCTCTTTTATATACTTTTCAAACAGCTTGCTGATTTTCTTTGGAGACTGGTTTGCAACCAGACGCATGCTGATTTTTGCCGTTGCCTTTGAGGGGATAATCGTCTTGGCACCCTGTCCGGTGAATCCGCCGAATATACCGTTGCAGTCAAGTGTAGGACGTGCCCAGGTTCTTTCAAATGTTGAGAATCCTTCTTCTCCCTGAAGTTGTTTTACGCCGATTGCAGCGGCATATTTCTTTTCACTGAAAGGAAGTTTCGCGAAATTATCGCGTTCCTTCTTTGTCAGTTTAACCACTTCATCGTAAAACCCGGGGATGGTTACTTTTCCTTTTTTATCATGCAGTTTTGCAATCATACCGGCAAGTATATTCACCGGATTAGGAACCGCGCCGCCATAGGTGCCTGAATGAAGATCACGATTCGGGCCGGTTACTTCTACTTCCATATAGCAGAGGCCGCGGAGACCGTAAGTCAGTGTCGGAACACCCGGCGCAAAGAGTGATGTATCTGAAATCAGAACAGAATCACATTTCAGTAAATCTTTATGAGCATTAATAAACGGTTCAAGGCTCGGGCTGCCGATTTCTTCTTCACCTTCAATGAGGAATTTAATATTTACCGGAAGCGTACCAGTTGTTTTGAGCCAGGTTTCAGCGCTTTTAATGTGCATATACATCTGCCCCTTGTCATCGGTCGCGCCACGGGCATAAATCTTTCCGTCTTTTATAACCGGTTCAAACGGAGGTGTGCTCCAGAGATCAACCGGGTCAACAGGCTGAACATCATAGTGCCCGTAAACCAGCACGGTCGGTTTTCCTGGAGCGCCGAGCCATTCAGCATAGACAATCGGGTGGCCGGGGGTTTCATAAATGGTAACATCTTTAATACCTGCATCATGAAGCCGCTGTTTGATGAACTCAGCAGTACGGATCATGTCTGCCTTGTTTTCAGCAAGTGTGCTTATGCTTGGAATTCTCAGCAGTTCTGAGAGTTCACTGATGAATCTGTCCTTATTTTCTGCGATGAATTGTTTCTGCGACATTTGTCTTCAACCCTTCTTCATTTAATTAATGTAACATCATGCTTCCGGAAATTTCCGGGAGGAGTAATTTTTCTGCTTTTTACAAAACGGCTGACTTCCGATCTCTGTATCACCTCAATGCCTCCGGGGGCATCTGGCTGACACAGAATTTCCTGGGGAGTCATCTGCAAATTTACGCTAATCTGTATAAATAGACGCCTGAAATCGGGAGATTACCCTCCGAATTGACTCCCTTTTTCAGCCTGAAGCGCGGGATTTGTATATTTGATTTCTATGTTAATTTTTCTTTACATCCTCAAAAATCACGCGACCCCGTTCATCTTTTCAGCAGCAACGCTGATGGGAATTTTTCTGCTGCAATTCCTGATGAAAGCCGCGGATAAATTAGTCGGCAAAGGACTGGATTTTATCGTAATTTTTGAGCTGATCGCCTATAACCTCGCCTGGATGGTGGTTCTGGTAATCCCCATGGCAGTATTGGTGGCAACTCTGATGGCTTTTGGGTCGATGTCCCAGAATAATGAAATCACCGTAATGAAATCCTCCGGGGTCAGCCTTTACACAATGATGGCCGGGCCTTTCGCTGCTTCGATTGTGGTTGCCGGACTTTTAATCTCATTTAATAACGATGTACTGCCCGACGCCAACCATCAGGCAAAAATTCTGATGTTTGAGATTTCACAGAAAAAACCTACACTTTCAATAGAACCGGGCATTTTTTCACAGGAAGTAAATAATACCGCCATTCTGGTGCGTGATATTGACCGCACTACAGGCAGAATGAGCCAGATTACTCTCTACGATTATTCAGACCCCTCAAAAATTAACATTGTGACTGCAGAATCAGGGAAACTCTATTTTACTGCCGATATGAGCAAACTTATCATGGATTTGAATAATGGGGAAATTCACGAAACCGACCAGAAGGAAAACGGCCTTTACCGGAAGTTGCTTTTTAACCGTCACAAGATTACCATGAATGCTGATCAGTTTTCAATTCAATCATCGGGAATTGGCAGCCACCGCGGTGACAGAGAACTCAGCGCGGCCGATATGTGGCTCCGGGTGGACAGCATCATGGCTCTCAGGAATTCCTACTTTGCTTTATTTATGACCGATGTTAACAGATATTTTATCGGGGACAGTCTTGAAAAACGCAAGCCGTTCAAAGCCGATGAATCAGCTCCGCCAGACTTCAGAAACATGATCACCCGCCTTCAGGCACAGAAAAACCTTATTATCTCTTCTTCGATGAGGGTTGACATGATGCAGGGGGAAGCGGATAAATATCTTGTTGAAATTCATAAGAAATATTCTATCCCGGTTGCATGCATAATTTTTATCATGCTCGGCAGCCCGCTCGGTATCATGACCCGCAAAGGGGGCTTCGGAATGGCTGCAAGCATCAGTCTTTTCTTTTTTCTGATTTATTGGGCATTCCTTATCGGCGGTGAAAAACTCGCTGACCGGGGAATAGTCTCCCCTCTCTGGGGAATGTGGTCTGCCAATGTTCTGATGGGCGTGCTCGGCATTATTCTGACGAATAAGACTGCAAAAGAAACCATTAACCTTGATTTCACTTTCCTGAAAAAGCTCATTCCGAAAAAATGGCGCTCAGAGGAGACCGATGAAAATACTTGACCGCTATTTATTAAAGCAGTTTGGTCAGACGGTATTCTTCGGACTGCTCGCGTTCACCTCGCTGTTTGTGGTGATTGACCTGATGGAAAATCTGGATGACTTTATTGACAATAACGTCATCAGCAGCATCATCTTTGAATATTATATCATGTTCATTCCGGAAATCATCAAACTGATGCTTCCGGTTTCGGTTTTATTCGCGGCACTCTTTACAACGGGAAAGATGGCAAACCTGAATGAACTGACCGCCATCAAAGCAGGGGGAGTAAGTATGTTCAGATATATGCTCCCTATTCTGATTGTCTGCTTTTTTATCAGTGTGATGGCTGTTTACTTCAGCGGATATATTGTACCCCTTGCCAATAAAAGAAAAATTAACATCGAGATGAATTACCTCAACAAGGGTTATTCATTCGCGGGGAGTAATATCTTTTTTCAGGACAGCCCGACCAGAATTGTTTCGATCTCATATTTTGATGAACCAAACAATAACGCACTGAGAGTAAGCATTCAGGATTTTGATGAGAATGACCTGACCATAGTAAATCAGCGCTTTGATGCCGGCAGAATGTTTTATGACACTCTGAGCGGAAACTGGGTAATGCCTATCGGCTACAAAAGAACCTTTACTGATTCCGTCTACACAACCACAAGACTGGACTCTTTTCCTCTGAGCGATCTTAACTTTAAGCCGGCAGATCTTGCTTCCAAACAGTTAAAACCTGAGGAGATGAATCTTGGTGAACTGCAGCAGTTTATAGCAGATCAGATTCGTGCGGGCAATGATGTAAGAAAAATTGAAATTGAATATTACTCCCGCTATTCATTTGCATTTACATCCCTCATCATAGTACTCTTCGGGCTTCCCTTTTCCGCGAATAAACGGAAAGGCGGGGTTGCGCTTCAGATCGGAATAAATATTCTTATTACATTCATCTATCTGGTTATGATGAAGATCATACAGGCCTTTGGTAAAAACGGCTCCCTTGACCCGATAATGACCGCATGGATGGTTAATTTCATCTTCCTGGCAGCATCACTGTTAAACCTGACACGTTTAAAACAGTGATAAAGAATTATGAATTGTGAATTATGAAGTATGAATTGAAAGATCATTGCACACTCTGTGTTTAAGTACTTCATTGCGCGATGCTGGGGGTGAATGGTCTTAAACTTTGTATTAAACTCCGTTTACTTTGCGTTTAAAAAGAAGGGGAAACTAAGTCTTAAAACAAAAAGCCCCGGCTGCTAACCGGGGCTTTTTTAGTTAAAGGTTAAGAGTGAAAAGTGAAAACTCACATTTCATACTTCAGATTTAGAATTTCCACCGGCCGCCAACGGCAAATGCAATACGCTCAACCTTGCCGGGAGTGAATATATACTGCAGGTCAGGAATAGACGCATTCATTTCAACCGGTCCGATCGAGAATCCGGCGCCTACTGACCAGATAAATTCATCATCACCGCCGAAGGAGAATCCGCCGCGGAGAAATGGCAGCCATGAAGTTGCATTCCATTCACCGCCGAGGGAAATTCTCGGTTTGGTGCTGTTTCTTGGTTCATCGTTAAAACCCTGATTATAGTCAAGCCCGAGCAGGAAATAACGGTCGTCAACTCCTGACTTATAAACATAGTATGCAACACCGACACGGAGTGCGGTCGGCAGGTCCTTTTCAAACGAACTGATATATTTACCTTCACCGCGCAGTTTTTCAGTGAGAGAATCTCTCTGCTCCTGGCTGGTGATATCGGTTATATATATATCCGAGTTGCCAGAATATTCAACCGGTTTCTCGTCAAAGGTCATGCTGCCGATATCGGTAATCGCAATACCAACAGACAAGCGGTCATTTACGATAGCGCTCAGGCCAAGATCAAATCCGAGAGCTGATCCTGCCGGAGTAGGAAACGGTCCCATACTGTTTTCAGCACCGGTACTGGTAGAATCAAAGTCATACTCCATGCCAAAGTCCGGGGAGAAGCCAAGATATGTTTTTATCTTGCCGTATCCCTCAATGGTTGGCCCTGTTGTTTCAATGCGGGTATCAACTTCCTGGATTCCCATATATGCATAGGTGTGGACTAATTTAACACCAACACCCGCGGTAAGTTTCTGTATAAACTTTGGTTTAAAGTTACCGAGGTCTCGGGCATAGTTAAACGAATACTCTCTTGTGTAGGATGCCTGTGCTTCAAGATCGTTAATATCAATCACGCTTCCCTGCGGGTTTCCCAGAAGAAGCAGATCAACCAGACCAACCGGAATCTTGAATTTGAAATCCACAAAATCATTCACGGCAAATCCGAAGGTACCGATCTTTTCACCAAGGTTCATCACAAAGCCGAGATGATTAAATGAAGTACTCATCAGAATTCTGCCGCCGTCAACAAACAGGTCGTGGAATCTCTGTTTGTCAGCAGCATCAAGCAGACGGCTTACCTGTGTGCCGCTTGAATCCATGCCTCCGATGAAATAGTTGTACTCATCCAGATTGGCAAAATCAGTTCCCACACGAAGACTCATGTTAGGCACCGGAAAGTGTGTTGAGAATTCAACTGTTCCCGTACCGGGGAGAGCCAGGTTTGCGGGATTTTTTCCGATTGCGTAAAGTCCGCGTGAAAGGATGGTGTAGGTTTTAGCGGTGGAAGTTGTCCATGCATCGGTTAAACCCACGCTTCCTGAACCCTGAGCATATATATCAGCCCCGAGGATGAGGAAAAGTACTGCAGTAATAAATTTAATATATGTTTTCATGATTTTCCTCCTTTCCTTATGGCTTTACTCTGTATTGAACTAAACCGAACCCTTTGAGCTTGATCTTGTCATTGGTCCGGAACTGTACCGGCAGTGCATTCACACCGGTAGTATTTATGCTCACCGTAGAAACAATTTTCTTTGCAAGCGTCAGTTTGGAAAATTCATCCTGATTAACCTGCAGAGTAAAGGTGTTCGAACGGGGTGTGGTAACTTTTCCATTAACATCCACAAGACCGCCCAGCACGTTCAGCGTTGCCGGATTCGGAGCTCTGTTTGGCGGGAATCTGAAAAGGAGGTTGCCATTTTCATCGTAGAAATCACTCACAACGGAGATGCCCAACGGCAGGCCATTTTCAATACTCATGCTTATTGAAGCTGAAAGCAGGTTATCAAGATTTTCTCTGTTGCTTTCGTCAATATTTACTTCGCTGGTATCAGTAAACTGACCTCCGCCTATACCGAGTTTAATAGGCACTTCAATGTCAGAATTACCATAGAGAGAGTCAGTAGCGGCAATAGCGCCTACTTTATAGTCCGGATTCAGAATCGCGTTATATTTAAGTATAATTGAATCAGGAGGCGCGCTTGCAAAAGCATTAATAAAATCACGCAGTTCCTGATCGCTCAGTGTTATCGTATTTGCATTCTGATGAATAACAGTATACGGAATATTTACCACCTGTGTGCGTGAACTGTTTTTACCGGTAATCGTACCGGAAAAACCGAGTTCTTCAGTTGTGGTTGAATTGATATTAAGAACAAGACCGAACTTCTCAAAGACCAGCTGTGAAGCATTAAATGATGTGAAGGTTCCCAGTTTAATCGGGATGCTTGTTGCGGCAAAATCAAGCGGAGTAGGTTTAAATCTTCCGTTTATTGATTTGAGAACAAGCTCTGACATGGTTACATCAACAGAAATATTATCCGTTGTCCTGATCGTTCTCGGATCCGCTGAAGGTATCGTATTAACCGTAACAGAAAAACTCAGCCGGTTGGTAAGGGTTGAACCTCCGCTTCCGCTTACGATTCTCCAGTCGTGAAGATCTGATACGGTGACCGTCTGTGTTTCGGAACCGGAGCCAACTCTGCCCAGTGTTGGACTTGCGGTAAACGGAGTATTATCCGGCTTACGTAAATTGTTAATAGTAAGACTTGCAATTACTCCGACATCAAGAGTATTGCTGAGAGTGAGGTTCAACTGTCCCTGATCTATGACGATCTCTGCAAATGATGATGAGTCATCAAGTACAAAAGTACTGTCAAAAGAAACAGGATCCTGTGCCGGCAGCGGTGCAGTTACCTGAGACAGTGAGAAATTAGTGAACTGAGCCTCAACAGCAGTTCCGGCATTAGCAGGCAGTGTAATAACATTACCGCCCGAACCTGGGGAAGAAAGAACGATATCAATTGTCATCCCCTTAGGAACAACCGCGCCTGCAAGGGGGAATACCTTGGTGCCGCGCTGCCCCTGAGGAATATTCAGCGGAGTGTTTGATGTGAGCTGAGGAATAACAGCGCCGGTAGCGGTATTCTTAAATGTAACACTATTGATTGTAATGGTTACACCATTATTGTTATCAAAATGGAGTTCAAGATTACCTGATTCAAAAACCGCCTCTTCAAATGCATCAATCGGGGGGAGACTTTTGCTCACCGACTGTGAGGCTACCGGAGGAAATAGAAATGGCTGACCTCCCGTGGCGCCCGGTACAAATTCACTTACAGGAATTGATACCGAAACCGGAGCCGGCTGATTAACTTTGATGGCTCCAATTGTAAATCCTGTTGAAAGGCCTATGGGAGACATTCTCAGTTTATCCCCGACCACTATCGGGCTGATATCACTTACTTCACCATAATACAGCAGGCCAAGCCGTGATGGATCATCATAAGCGCGAAGCACCGATGAATCTTTATCAATTACAGACTGCAGGTTAAACTCCCTGTCCACAACCGGAACCGTCAAATCAACGTCCCAGCTCGGCATAATCGGGTTTTTAACCTCGCATCCCTGCAGTATCAGTATCAGGAGTGCAAAAGCAGCTCCCGGCTTGATAATCCGCAGAAATTCATTAAAATTTCTGACTAATCGCATCTTTCCTCCGGAAATTTTTCACTTTGGATGGTAATGTAGTTCTCTTGTAATTCTGACAGTGTGTGATACATCAGCTCATTTACGGTAAGTGATATATAACAAGGGCAGATGCAGATTTGTGAGCTGCATCATGCCCTTGCCATTATTACTTTAATTAATTTTTCCTTTTTCGGGATAGGGCATAAAACCAAAACCCTGCTCCTGAGGACCGTCGACTTTTATTTCGCCGAAACGGCTTTCATATTTTTCAAGATTATCCTTAAGCGCGCGCATGAACATTTTGGCATGCTGCGGTGTGGTAATAATCCTTGAAAATACTTTTGCCTTGGGAACACCCGGTACAATCCTGGTGAAATCTATTACGAATTCAGCAGGTGAATGGGTGATAATCGCAAAATTCGAATAAATGCCTTCAGCTTCTTTTTCATCAAGCTGGATGTTAATCTGCTGAGGAGGCGGAACATTATTCTGGCTCATGAATTACTTTCTTTACTTTCTGTTAGCGTCTGCTTTTTCAAATGCTTTGGTTGCATCTTCAAGTCTTCCAAGCACTGAATATACTTTTCCAAGCAGTTCCCACGCTGAGGCATCATCCGGTTTAACGGCAAGATATTTCTCAAAATAAGGAAGTGAAAGGCTGTATTTAACCTT
Organism: Ignavibacteriales bacterium; assembly: GCA_015709675.1. Classification (NCBI taxonomy): domain Bacteria; kingdom Pseudomonadati; phylum Ignavibacteriota; class Ignavibacteria; order Ignavibacteriales; species Ignavibacteriales bacterium. The sequence continues at coordinate 1,777,434 of CP054182.1, read as the reverse complement.
TACTTCAGGATCTTCCTTTCCTGCGGTTTCAGCGTCTTTTGCCAGTTTGGTACCCCACTTTACGTAGGTAATAGCAAGGTTATAATCAGCATTTATATACTCAGGATCAATTTCCAGCGCCTTCTGGAACTGTGCAGCAGCACCTTCAAAATCATCCACGCCAAGCAGCAGAACACCGTAGTTGTAACGGTAGAGTTTGTTGGAAGGTTCTTTTTCCACACCCTCTTTGAATGCGCTGAGCGCAATGTCAGTTTTTCCTGCGGCTATATATGAATTAGAGAGGTAAAGAAGAATTTCAGGATCATTCGGATATTTGGCTTTTCCTTTTTCCAGAATTTCAACAGCCTGCTCAAATTTCTTCTGTGATTCAGCCTGGTCTGCCGGATCCTTGGAAGTTTCAAATTTATCCTTCATCTTCTGACCCTGATCATAATAGATCTCACCAATAAAGCGGTAGCCTTCCGGAGAGTCGTCAAGTTTGATCAGTGTATTCAGCGGTGAGATTGCCTCATCATATCTGCCCATGCTCAGATATACATAAGCAAGATATTTATAGGTATTGGGAGAATCAGGCTGAATGCGGGTAGCCATTTCAAATGAGTCTGCCGATTTCTGATAGTAGGTCATGCCTGAATCAGTATCCTCGGTTTTACCTGCTTTCTGGTAAAATGCCACCCCTTTGTTAAAAAGACTTCCCCAGGTAGCAAGTTTCTGGGATTTGATATCTTTCTCAAATTTTTTGCTGATATCAAGAGATTTGGTAAAATTTTCCAGCATTTTGTCAAATTCTTCTTTTTCAGCATAAAGAACACCAAGAAGGAAATACCCCTCATCACTTTTTGGATTTTTGGAGATTTCCCTGTTTAATGATTCAATTGCTTTTTCAGTGTTTTTCTGCTGGATGTAGAGTTTTGCGCTGGTAATATCAGCGGACGAACACTGAAAGCCTGTTACAAGCATTCCTGCGGCCAGCAGACCCAGGAGAATATAACGGTATTTTTGCATTAAGATTCCTTTACAGATTGAACATGATTTTATTTCTACCCTAAATATAGGAATAATTTACGTGCTATTTGGGACTCTGTTCTATTCTTAAATAATTCCGGAAAACACTTCCCCGTCTGACTCTTTTCTTTTCGCAATTACCCGGCAATTCTGATTGTAATTCATCCTTTCAGCGGTAAATTTACTATGAAAAAAAGGATTTTTTCTTGAAGACCGAAATTATCAGGGAAGTGCCAAAAGTGCTTCTCCACGACCACCTTGACGGGGGGCTCAGACCTCAGACAGTTATTGATTTAGCCCGCGACCTCAAATATAAAAAGCTGCCAACCAGCGACCCGGGTGAACTGGCTGAGTGGTTCCACCGCGGAGCAAATAAGGGGAATTTGGTTGAGTTTCTGCAAGGATTTGAACATACCTGCGGCGTGATGCAGACCAGGGAGGGACTCACGCGGGTGGCTTATGAGATGATGGAAGATATGGCTCAGGAAAATGTCTGCTATGTTGAGACCCGCTTTGCACCGGTTCTCCATACCGAAAAAGGGCTCTACCATGACGATGTGGTAAAAGCAGTGCTTGAGGGGCTGGAAAAGGGAAAACGGGATTTTGGTGTTGGTTACGGCCTGATTCTTTGCGGCATGAGAAATATGAAAGATTCCCTCGAAATCGCCGAACTGGCTGTGAACTACCGGGACCAGGGAGTCGTGGGATTTGACCTTGCCGGTGAAGAAGGCGGATACCCCCCAAAGAAACATATTGAAGCATTCCAGTTTATTCAGCGGCAGAATTTTAATATTACCATCCACGCAGGCGAGGCATTTGGCAAGGAGTCCATCTGGCAGGCTATTCAGTGGTGCGGTGCTCACCGCATAGGGCACGGAACCCGTCTGATTGAGGATTTCAGTTTTGATGCAGAAGGTAAAGTTACAGGAATGGGTGATCTGGCACAGTATGTTCTGGACAAACGGATTCCGATTGAAGTATGTCTACTCTCAAATGTCTTTACCGGTGCTGTTGATAAAATTGAAAACCATCCGTTTGGCGTGCTTTATAAATCAAAATTCCGCCTGACCATCAATACCGATGACCGTCTGATGGGCAACACGACCATGACAAAGGAATTCCTGACCGCGGTTGAAACCTTCGGCATTAATCTGGACGATATCGAAAAACTTACCATCAATGCTATGAAATCCGCTTTTTGCCATCATGAAGAGCGGCTTTATTATATATATAATATCATTAAACCCGGATATCAGAAGATGCGGGAAAAACTCACTTCATTAACATTTTAAAGGATCTATGAAATTTAATCTGAGAAATTATAATTTCGATTTTTCCAAGAACGAAAGAAAAATTCTGACTACCTTCGTTAAACAGCTGCTTAAGCAGGTTACGGGAAACCAGAAACTGTTCGCTGAGGAGAAAGCTTTTAACTCTATTCTGGACAAACTGAATTCCGGTGAAGAAACCGTGAAACTGACCAAGGATGAATTCACCCGTCTGCGTTATAATATGGAGCTTAACCTGAAGTTTCTTAGAGAGCAGAGCACTAAAGGATGGTTCTGGAAGAAATGGCTTTATAAATCCATGATTACACAATACTCACTTATATACGATACTCATTTTAAGAATCAGTAATGAATATGAAAACACTGCCCGAAATAAGGGCTGCTAAAGGCACCTCATTAAGCTGCAAAGGATGGATTCAGGAAGCAGCAATGAGAATGCTGATGAATAATCTTGACCCGGATGTTGCAGAACGTCCCTCTGATCTGATCGTTTATGGCGGCAAGGGAAAAGCCGCAAGGAATCCTGAAAGCTATTACGCAATCATCAAATCCCTTCAGTCTCTTGAAGAGGATGAAACCCTTTTAGTGCAGTCCGGTAAGCCGGTTGGTATCTTCAGAAGCCATCCGGATGCGCCGCGTGTGCTGATCTCCAACTCCATGCTGGTGCCAGCCTGGGCTTCCTGGGAAAAATTCAGGGAACTGGAAGATAACGGACTTATCATGTATGGCCAGATGACCGCGGGAAGCTGGATATATATCGGCACTCAGGGAATCCTTCAGGGTACGTATGAAACCTTTGCTGAATGCGCAAAAAGATATTTTGGCGGATCTCTTAAAGGAAAAATCCTCCTTACGGCCGGAATCGGCGGCATGGGTGGCGCTCAACCGCTCGCTGCCACTATGTGCGGTGCTGCATTCCTGGGTATTGATGTTGACCGTTCACGTCTGCAGAAGAGAATAGACACCGGATACCTTGATGTGATCGCGGAATCTGTTGACCAGGCCGTACATCTGGTAACTGATGCAAAAAATAAAGGGGAAGCACTCTCTGTCGGCTTAACCGGCAATGCGGGAGAACTTCTGCCCGAACTGCTCAAACGCGGATTCAGGCCCGATATTATTACCGACCAGACTTCCGCTCATGATACTCTTAACGGTTACGTGCCAATGGGGATGTCACTTGAGGATGCAGCCGTGATGCGGTCTTCCGATCCGAAGAAATATATAGAACTTGCGGGCAAAACCATCGCCGTGCATGTCCAGGCGATGCTGGATTTCCAAAAGGCAGGGGCAATAGCATTTGACTACGGAAATAACATCCGCACTGAAGCCAAAAAAGAGGGGGTTCTGAATGCATTTGATATACCCGGCTTTATTCCCGAATACATACGTCCCCTTTTCTGTGAAGGGAAAGGTCCCTTCCGCTGGGTAGCTCTCTCGGGAGATCCGGAGGATATATATATCACAGACGAAGCAGTTATGAAGGCACTCCCTGAAAACACTCATCTGCACAACTGGCTGAAAATGGCTCGGGAAAAAGTTCACTTCCAGGGGCTCCCCGCCCGCATCTGCTGGCTTGGTTACGGTGAACGTGCCCTTATCGGACAGGTGTTCAATGATCTGGTAGCAAAAGGAAAAGTAAAAGCCCCGATTGTTATCGGACGCGATCATCTTGACTGCGGGTCCGTGGCCTCCCCTTACCGCGAAACCGAAGCGATGAAAGACGGCAGTGATGCAATAGCGGACTGGCCGATTCTTAATGCTATGATAAACGCTGTTGGCGGGGCAAGCTGGGTATCGGTGCATCATGGCGGAGGAGTGGGTATTGGCAATTCCATTCATGCGGGTATGGTCATCGTTGCGGACGGATCTGAAGCTGCCGCAAAACGTTTGCAAAGGGTTCTGACTTCCGACCCCGGAATGGGAGTCATAAGACATGTTGATGCCGGCTATGATATTGCAGTAAAAACAGCAATTGAGCACAACGTACAAGTTCCAATGCTTAACAAATAAAAAGGATACGACCATGGCTATTAAAGTACTCGTCGCGGATAAGTTCCCCGACATATATATCGAAGAAATGAAATCACTTGACCTGGATGTTGTTTACAGCCCGAAACTGGGGGAAAAAGATCTTCCCGGCGTTATCGGGGATATTGACATCCTGGTTGTCCGCTCAACGGTTGTCAGCGCTGAAACCATTGAGAGCGGCAAGCAGCTTAACCTGATTATCAGAGCAGGCGCCGGTGTTAATAACATCAACATAGCTGCTGCAAACAAAAAAGGCGTATATGTTGCAAACTGCCCGGGTATGAATTCCATTGCTGTTGCTGAACTGGCAATGGGGCTTATCATCTCACTCGACCGCCGCATTCCTGACAATGTTATAGACTTCAGAGCAGGTAAGTGGAATAAGGGTGAATACTCAAAAGCAGAAGGCCTTTACGGTAAAAATCTCGCCGTTATCGGTGTCGGCGCTATCGGAAAAGAACTTTCCAAACGTGCACTTGCTTTCGGCATGAATGTCTATGGCAAGGATATATCACGCATTGAAGGTGTTGCCATTAAAGATTTTTCTGAAATGGATCAGATACTCCCCATCTGCGATGTGGTAAGCATACATCTTCCCGCAACACCACAGACAAAAGGTCTCTTTAACAAAGAGATGTTCAGCTATATGAAAAAAGGCGCTTTACTGATTAACACCAGCCGTCAGGATATTATTGATGAAGCTGCAATGATTGAAGCTATCAAAGAAAAAGGTATCCGTGTTGCAGTTGACGTATTTAAAGGTGAACCTGAAGCAAAAGATGGACCGGTTACATCACCACTGCAGAATATCCCCGGTGTTTATGTCACCCATCATATCGGAGCATCAACCGAACAGGCACAGAATGCCGTTGCTGCTGAAACCGTGCGCATCATCAGAGAATTTGTCCATAGCGGCATGATTGCTCACTGGGTCAACCGCGCTAAGATTACCGATGCAAGTTATCAGCTGGTAGTAAAACACTATGACCGGCCGGGAGTACTTGCAGCAATCCTCGCAGTAATCCGCGAAACCGAAATCAATGTTGAAGAAGTTGAAAACATCATCTTTGACGGAGGAATAGCTGCCTGCTGCACCATGAAGCTGAAATCAGCCGTGCCTCATGACTCACTCGAACGAATTAAAGAAAATCCAAACGTACTCAGTGTCTCGCATGTTGCGATCTGATTTTCCCCATCTCTAAATGAAAAGGAGAGCAGAAATGCTCTCCTTTTTTTTGAGCTTTTATTAACCTGAGAAATTACCATTAGTCATCATCCGACACTTTATTATTGCGTAATAGTCCACAGATCTTGGACTTTCCCTGCAATTTCTGAGAGCAAGTAAGAGTTGAACCTGAGTGCTATCACTCAAAAAACTTCAGTTCCCGTATATCGTCAGCCAGTCCCTCATAGAATAACATTCTGAGGAGATTATTCAGCCCTTCAAGATCCGCCTCATCAATATCAAGGATGGTATTCTGCATATTTTCCCTGACGAATTGTCTGCTTTCAGGATCCAGTCCGAAAAGCTCTTCCCCTTCAAGTGCATCGTAAAATTTGTCAACCGCCTCAAGAATAATTTTCTCCGCCTGCTTCCCCTTTCCGCTGTCTTTTGCGCAAAGAACAAAATTCAGGTAAGGAAGATCACCCATCTCAACCACCTCTTCAGCGAAAGATAATGCTTCCCTGTACTTTCCAGAAATAAATGCCAGGTCCCCTGCTAAAATGATATTTTTATCATGCAATGCATCTTCCGGAGTTTTAATGTGGAACTTCGGCTCGATGGTGTAAAGCTCATTCATCAGCATTTTAGCCATGAGTGCCTCCTGGGCTGAATGATCACCGGTAATGCTGATATCAGGTCTTCCCTCCTCAGGTACTTCATGCAGCACCAGGTATGAGGTGCTCCCCAGTCCCTCAAAAGAAAGACCTATTTTTGATGAAATTCTCAGGGACTCATCATTTGTCAGGTAAAGGGACGGAAGAAATGCCACATCCGCTTCCCCGGAAGTAATAGCTGAGATGATAGATGCAGAGGGCAGAAATCCGGCAGTAATACCTTTTTCCTGAGGTAAAACTGAAACTAAAGCCCTGAAGTAGATGTTATCTGGTAGTAGTAAGCGCATAAATTTTTCTTTTGTTACCCTAATTTAAGAATTAGGGACATTTTTTTGACCTAATTATATGTTGTGATATTAAATGTAGCTACATATATTTGTATCAGAGTTTTTTATTAATAATCATTAACACAAGGAGGTTCCCATGAAACAGTTCTTATCAGGACTTTTTGCTCTTCTTTTCACTTTTTCACTGAATGCCCAGACCGAATGGTCATTCGACAAATCTCACTCAAATGTTAAGTTTACCGTGACCCACCTGATGATTTCTGAAGTTGACGGCTTTTTCTCAGGTTATGAAGGAAAAGTAGTTACTAAGAAAGACGGCGATCTGGAAGGCGCAACAATTGAGTTTTCAATTGATGTAAATACTATCAACACTGACAATACCATGAGAGATAATCACCTGAAAAGTGATGATTTCTTTAATGCTGAAAAATTCCCGAAAATCGCTTTCAAAAGCACTAAGATTACCAAAGCTGGCGACAAGAAATTTAAGGTTACCGGTAATCTGACCATGAGAGATGTAACTAGAGAAGTTACTCTTGATGTAAATTATCTCGGGTCAGTAAAAGATCCTTACGGAAATACCAAAGCAGGCTACAAAGTTTCAGGAGCGGTTGACCGCTTTGATTACGGTCTGAAATGGAATGCTCTCACTGAGCTTGGCGGATCTGTGGTAGATAAAACCGTTAACATCGCAATTAACGCACAGTTAGTACAGAAGAAGTAAACTTTTCCCTCCTTATAAAAGGGATTCTCTTGAAAAAGGGAATCCCTTTTTTATTATCTTCAGGAAAGAATTTTCATTAATATACTCTTTACCCTGTGGCATACTTCAGGAAAATATACATTGCCGGAATATTCAGTCTGATCTTTTCCGGATGCAGTTCTGAAACAGACATTGGGGAAATCCACGAAAATATCCGGCAGTATACCAATCACCGGGTTACTGTCAGCGGCAGCGTGACCGAAGTTTTTGATCTTGAAGTGATCTCATATTATCTGATCTCAGATAAAACCGGACAGATTCCGGTGATTACCAAATCACCTCTCCCCTCTCCGGGTGAAAAAGTGACCATTACAGGAACAGTGCGTGTTATTGTTCTTGTTGACAAAACACTGACCGCAATCGAACAAAACTGAAACAGTACTTACATTTACCATAACTGACTGCTTCATCATGAAGTACAGGTGTTTTCCTGTAGAGTCCTTTCCCCTTATAACTCAAATCCCGGTTCTCTCGGCCCTGGCAACGTTGCACAAAGCTCGCCTGCTTCAGTAAAATTTTAAAACAAAAAAAGCCGGCACTACTTCTGAGCAGGCCGGCTCATAATAGAAAAACTCTTAAAAGCTTTTAGCTTTTCTTGGTTTTAATTCTAGCTGCTTTACCTGAGAGTTTTCTGAGGTAGAACAGTTTTGCTCTGCGGACATCACCGCGCTTCAGGAGCTCAATCTTGGTGATCTTTGGTGAGTTGAAAGGGAAAATTCTTTCAACGCCGACACCATTGGAAATTTTTCTTACGATAAAGGTTTTGTTTTCCTTGCTGCCTCTGATGCTGATTACATCACCTTCAAAGGGCTGTTCTCTTTCCTTATCGCCTTCGATAATTTTTACATAAACCTTAACATGGTCTCCGGGATGAAAATCCGGATAATCAGTACGATTTTCAGTTTCTAACAGATTATTTATGCTGAACATAGTGCTTAACTCCACTAAAAAATATTATTGTTTTTCTTCCATATCTCGGTCTGAATAACCGACTGTTCTTTTTGCCATTCCTTAATTTTGCCGTGATTGCCCGTAAGCAAAACATCGGGAATCTTCATCCCTCTGAATTCAGCGGGACGCGTGTAGGCCGGTGCTTCAATGGCTTCACCATCCATAAACGAATCATTTAATGCTGACTCGCTGTCTCCCAGTACTCCGGGAATAAGACGAACAATTGCATCCACAAGCAGTAAAGCGGGGAGTTCTCCTCCGCTCAGCACAAATTTGCCTATAGAGAATTCTTCCTGAGCAAAGGTATCAACAACACGCTGATCAATACCCTTGTAGTGTCCCGCAACAAAAAGTATATTCTGTTTCAAAGAGAGGCGGTTTGCATCTTTCTGATCAAATATCTTTCCCCGCGGAGAAGTGAATATCATGGTATCATACTGATACCGTTGATTCAAAGTTTCAATTGCTTCAAAGAGCGGTTCGGGCTTAAGCAGCATACCCGGCTGCCCCCCAAATGGCCTGTCATCTATCATCCGGTGTTTATCATGGGCATAATCCCTGATATTGTGCACCTCAATGGTAACAAGTCCTTTGTCCCGGCCCCGCTTGATGATGCTCGTATTAAGCGGGCTGTGCATCAGATCCGGAACGGCAGAGAGTATATCAATCCTCATAAAACTCCTCTCCGTCTTTCAGAATCAGTTTTTTTTCATGCGGTCTGAATTCAGATATCAATTCCTTCAGTGCCGGAAGCAGATATTCACTCCCGTCGGTTTTTCTTATCTGCCAGACGTCGTTTGATTTCAGACTGAGGACATCCTCAATACTGCCGAATAATTCGCCGTTTTTATATACCTCACTGCCGATCAGGTCATGGATATACCATTCATGATCGGAAAGTTTTTCGAGCATTTCATCAGGCAGAAACAACTCTGCATGCAGTAAAAGCGGCTTATCAGCAACCGGGTCAATACCCTTAAATCGTATAAGACACTGCTGATTTCTCAGGACAGCATCTTCAATTGTCAGTATTTTCATCTTTCCCTGAATCTGAACGGAAATTTCTTTAACCGAAAGCAGTTTTTCAGGGAAATCAGTGAACAGTTCAAGAAGAAAGTATCCTCGTTTTTCATCAGCAGCGGATACTTTAGCTATCCTGAACATATTCTGCTGGTTGTCAGTCAAGTATCTCGAAATTAACCTTTTTTCCGTCCTTACGGCCTGCAGCAGCAAGCAGAAGCCTGATTGCCTGTGCAGTTTTACCACCCTTGCCGATGACTTTTCCGGTCTCACCCTGAGCCACTTTAAGCCTCAGGATGGTCGTACCATCCTCCTTCTGTAATTCCTCAACATGAACTTGTGAGGGATCATCAACAATGTTCTTCGCAATGAACTCAATGAATTCTTTCATGGTCCGTCCTCCGTATTTGGTTAGGTGCTCGATGTTGAAGGTACACGCCGCACCGGAGTGTAAGAAGAAAAGAAGCTGTTTACTTCCGGTTTAATTTCAGGAGCTGCAACCTACGCTCCTTCAGTACCTTTGGATTTTTTCTTTGCTTTTTTTGCGGTCTTGTTAGCTGCAGCAGTTTCTTTCAGTTTCTGCCAGCTTGCAACTTCTGCTTCGATAGCTTCAGGAGCTAATCCGCGTTTTAATAAATCATATTTAAGCATAATGCCCTTCTGACTCAGCAAACTTTTTACTGTGTCTGTGGGCTGTGCTCCGTTTTGCAGCCATTTAATTGCTGCTTCCTCGCTGATCTCAAGCTGATGGGGCTGTGTCATCGGATTATAGATGCCAACCGCCTCAAGAAACTTTCCATCGCGGGGTGAACGGGAATCAGCGGCAACCAGCTTATAATATGGCTGTCTCTTTTTACCCATCCTGCGTAATCTTAGCTTTACTGCCAAGTGTTATGCCTCCAATTAGTATATATTTAGTTTAATTTAAAATTCTTCGGGAGCATTCCTTTCGGATTGAAACCCGATCTGTTCAGTCTGCTGATCATTGTCTGCATTTCCTGAAACTGTTTCAGCAGGCGGTTTACGTCCTGCAGTGTTGTTCCGCTTCCGCGGGCAATTCTTTTTCTTCTGCTTCCGTTCAGTACTTTTGGCGTACTTCTTTCATGAGGCGTCATGGAATTGATAATTGCTTCAATTCTTATAAACGCCTTCTCGTCAACTTTCGCGTTCTTCATATTGCTCATGCCCGGTATCATGGACATCAGTGAAGAAACCGGCCCGAGTTTTTTAAGCAGCTTAATCTGGCTTAAGAAGTCATCAAAATCAAACTGATTCTTCCTCAGTTTAGCTTCAAGTTTTTCAGTATCAATTTCTTCAAAATGCTGCTGGGCTTTCTCAACGAGGGAGATCACATCTCCTTTTCCAAGAATGCGCGATGCAAGCCGGTCGGGATAAAAATTATCAACCGCATCAAGTTTTTCTCCGTTGGAGATAAACTTAATCGGTTTACCGACAACAGCCCTTATAGAAAGGGCACAGCCGCCTCGTGAGTCACCATCAAGTTTTGTAAGAACCATTCCGTCAAAACCAACCTGGTCATTGAATGCTTTCGCGGAATTCACGGCATCCTGACCGGTCATGGAATCAACAACAAAAAGAACCTCGTGAGGCTCCACAAGATTCCTGATATCAACGACTTCAGCCATCAACTCATTATCGATGTGCAGACGTCCTGCAGTATCAATAATAAGAGTATCATGACCGTTGCTCTTTGCGTAAGCAAGTGCATCTTCGGCTATTTTCCGGGCATCCTTCACCTCAAGTGAAAATACCGGAACAGAAATAGAGTAACCGAGAATCTTCAGCTGCTCTATTGCCGCAGGCCTGTATATATCGGCCGCGGCGAGAAGAGGCTTTCTTCCGAGTTTGGTCATCTTCCTGGCAAGTTTACCCGCGAAGGTGGTTTTACCCGAGCCCTGCAGCCCTACCAGCATTATGACGGTTACTCCGGAAGAGTTCAGCTTAATATCAGCATTCTCGCTTCCAAGAAGTTCAACCAGCTCATCATAAATAATTTTTGTGATAAGCTGAGCCGGGGTAATAGAAGTAAGCACTTCAGTACCCATGGCTTTAGCGGTTACCCGCTCAATAAACTCTTTTGTTACCTTAAAGTTAACGTCCGCATCAAGCAGGATACGCCTTATCTCACGGACGGTATCCGAAACATTTGCTTCGGTAATCTTGCCCTGTCCGGTGATTTTCTTTAGGGCTTTATCTAACTTTTGAGAGAGTTCTTCAAACATCAGGGTTGAGTATTATCAGCCCTTAAGTGCATTCGCGCCGGAGACAATTTCAAGGATTTCCTTGGTGATTGCCGCCTGTCTCTCTTTATTATAAGTTAATTTCAGAGATTTAATCAGATCGCGCGCATTGTTGGTAGCGTTTTCCATAGCAGTCATTCGTGATCCGAATTCGGACGCGTTTGACTCAAGGAGAATTCTCCAGAACTGTGCCTTCAGATTGATTGCAAGCAGCCTTTCAAAAATATCTTTCTGGCCCGGCTCATAGATGAAATCCACTTCTTCGTGAATTCCCTTCTGTGATGCCTCAATCACCGGCACAGGCAGATAGGTTTCGCGAACCACTCTCTGTGAAACGACTGATTTAAATTCATTATATACGACGATAATCTGGTCAAACTGGCCGTTCAGGTATCCTTCAATAAAAAGCTTGGATAACTGCAGGGCAGAGTCATATTTCAGACCGTTAAAAACTCCGGTTTTATAGCCGGTCATCGTATAATTTCTTTTTCTGAAGAAGTCATAACCTTTTTTACCTACACAGTAAAGTGAAGGTTCTTTGCCGTCTTTCTTCAAAGAAGCATACAAAGAAGATGCTTCTTTGATAATATTTGTATTAAAAGCGCCGCAAAGGCCTCTCTCAGCACTGACGACCACAACCAGAACATTTTTAACCTCCCTCTGATTGAGGAACGGGTTTGTTTCACGGTCATGTTCAGTTACCAGATGCTTAAGCATCTCGCTGAGTTTTCTGGTGAACGGACGGGCATTAATGATTGCATCCTGAGCCCTGCGAAGTTTAGCCGCGGCAACCATCTTCATTGCCTTGGTTATCTTCTGCGTGCTCTGAACGCCTTTAATCCTGTTCCGTATATCTCTTAACGTTGCCATGAAACAGCTTCTTAGTTGCTCTTCTTAAATGTCTGGCTGAATTCAGCTACAGCTTTTTTAATCATCGCGATGGTGTCATCACTCATTGCTTTTGATTCCCGGATGCTCTTATAGATATCAGGATATTTCAGCACGGCGAATTCTTCAAATTCTTTTTCGAATCTTTTTACATCAGCTACATTCACGGTATCAAGGAATCCGTTGGTTCCGAGATAAACGCTTACAACCTGCTTTTCAACAGCGATCGGAGCATACTGTCCCTGTTTTAGCAGTTCAACCAGTCTTGCGCCGCGTGCAAGTGTTTTCTGGGTAGATACGTCAAGGTCAGAACCGAACTTCGCGAATGCTTCAAGTTCACGGTACTGTGCAAGGTCAAGTTTCAGGCTTCCTGCAACTTTTTTCATTGCTTTAATCTGTGCGTTACCGCCCACACGGGAAACTGATATACCAACGTTGATAGCAGGACGGATACCTGCGTTAAACAGGTTTGATTCCAGATATATCTGTCCGTCTGTAATCGAGATAACGTTCGTCGGAATATACGCAGAAACGTCACCCTGCTGTGTTTCAATAATCGGAAGCGCAGTAAGACTACCGCCTCCCAGTTCATCATTCAGTTTTGAAGCTCTTTCAAGCAGACGGCTGTGCAGATAGAACACGTCACCCGGATATGCTTCTCTTCCCGGAGGTCTTCTCAGGAGAAGCGAAAGTTCGCGGTACGCAGCTGCCTGTTTGGTAAGATCATCATAGATAACCAGCGAATGGCGGCCTGTATCTCTGAAGTGCTCGCCAAGTGTTGCGCCTGAGTATGGAGCAATGAACTGAAGCGGAGCAGGTTCAGATGCTGATGCCGTAATAACGGTTGTATAATCCATTGCTCCATGTTCCTGCAGTTTTGCAATAACCTGCGCAACGGTTGATCTTTTCTGACCCACAGCTACATAAACGCAGAATACCGGATTGATGCCGTTCTTCTTTGCTTCTTCAGTGTGAGTATATTTCTGATTAATAATTGTGTCAATGGCAACAGCGGTTTTACCGGTCTGTCTGTCACCAATAATAAGTTCTCTCTGGCCTCTTCCGATAGGGATCATTGCGTCAATAGCGGCAATACCGGTCTGCAGCGGTTCTTTAACCGGCTGTCTCTGAAGAACGCCGAGCGCTTTTCTTTCAATGGGGAGAGTCTTGTCGGTATGAATAGGACCTTTACCGTCAACAGGAACACCAAGCGGATTGATAACGCGGCCGAGCATTGAATCGCCCACAGGCATAGATGCAACTTTTCCGGTTCTGCGGACTTTATCGCCTTCTTTTACCAGTGTTGATTCTCCGAAAAGCACGCATCCGATGCTGTCCTCTTCAAGGTTAAGCACCATGCCAAACACATCATTCGGGAACTCAACCAGCTCGCCTGCCATTACCTGCGAGAGTCCGAAAACACGGGCGATACCGTCACCCACCTGAAGCACGGTTCCGACATCGTATATATCTGCCTGATCCTTAAAGCCGGTAATCTGCTGGCGCAGTATTGAAATTATTTCATCCGGTCTTACTTCTACCATATTAAAATCCTTTGTACTCTAAATTCAGTTAAGTGGAATTGTACTGTTTAACAATTTACTTTTCACATTGCGCAGTTTGTTTTTCAGAGAGGCGTCAATCACCGTATCTCCGATTTCAGCAATAAACCCGCCGAGAAGATTTTCATCTAATTCATTGGTCATGGTTACTGTTTTGCTGAACTTCTGCTCAAGAAACTTTCTGACTTCCTCTTTCTGGTCATCGCTGAGAGGCACCACGGAGGAAACTTTTACTGCTATCCTGCCGAGCTTGACGTCGCGGAGTCTGACATAGGATTGCGCAACCGCTCCTATCAGTTCGATTCTTCTTTTGGAAACAAGAAAGTTAACCGCGGCTACAGTATGTTCGGATATTTTTCCGCCAAAAATCGCGATTATCAGTTTTCCCTTCAGTTCAGGATTAATCGTGGGGTTATCCATAATTCTTCTGAGCTGAGAAACCTGTTTAAGCGATTCAGCTATATACTGCATATCCTCGCCGACGGCAGCATCCGCAGACTTTTCAGAGAGTAAACTCAGAAAAGTTGCAGCGTATTTATCCGCGACTCTGTTCAGTGCCATAATCAGTTACTTTTAATTTCGTTCAGTGATTTAGAAATCAGTTCTTTCTGGGCATCCTTGTCAAGGTTTTTGCGAATCAGCTTTTCGGCTATCTGAATGGAAAGCTCGGCAACCTGATCTTTAATTGCCTCAATTGATTCCTGTTTCTTCCGCTCAATTTCAGCGAAAGCCGCAGTTTTTTCCTTTTCCAGTTCTGCTTTCAATGCTTCAGTTTCACTTTTCTTCAGCTCTTCCGAGAACTCGCGCGCACTGTTAATAATTTTCTGTGCTTCATCATTTGCTTTGGCAATGATGGAACGGTTTTCTTCAGTAAGCTTCTGGGTGTCCTTCTTGGCATTTTCAGCGGCTTCGAGAGAATCTTTAATGGATTTTTCTCTTTCATTCAGTGCGGTAAGGATCGGGGTCCAGGCGAACTTTTTAAGAATGAAAAGAACCGTGAGGAAGGTGAGTACCGTCCAGAAAGCAAGACCTGGATTCAGGTCAAGCAGTCCGCCGCTTTCACCGCCGCCGGCTCTGTAAAACGCTGTTAAAATGAATGCAACCATAAATCTCCGGAATTAAAAAATTAAACGGCAGTCCGGAACCGTTCCGGACTGCCTTAAAAATTCTTTAATTTATTTTCCGGCTAACTGGAAGCAAATCACGAGAGCAAAGAGCGCAATACCTTCGATCAGCGCTGCTGCGATGATCATTGAGGTACGGATTGCACCGGCTGCTTCTGGCTGTCTGCCGCTTGCTTCCATGGCTGCTGCTGCGAGCTTACCAATACCGAAAGCGCCGCCTACGATTACTAAACCGGCACCGATACCTGCTGCTAATGCTGCTAAATTCATTACTATTCCTCCGAGAAATTAATTATTTATGTTGACTTTGTTGATTAATGATCCTGATGAACCGCCATGCCGATAAACAGCGATGACAGCATTGTGAAAATGTATGCCTGCAGAAGCGCTACCAGTATTTCTAGGAAGAATACAAAGAGCGCGAGTGCAAATGAAAAACCTGCCAGTCCCCAGGATTTAGAAATAAAGATCAGACTGAACAAGGCGTAAATAACGATATGACCTGCGGTCATATTTGCAAAAAGACGAAGAGCCAGCGCGAACGGCTTGGTAAAAAGACCAAGAATCTCAACCGGAATCATGATCACGAGGAGCGGTATGGGGATACCATGGGGTATCAGCCCCTTAAAGTATCCAAATGCACCATTCTTGCGGATACCGCCGATCTGGATCATGAAAAATGACATAATTGCCAGGGTAGCCGTTACCGTGATATTGCTTGTGATGGTGGTCGAAAACGGAATCAGTCCGAAGAAATTCGAAAACAAAATAAAAAAGAACGCTGTTAACAGGTACGGGACAAACTTTTCATAGCCTTTGCCGATTGTCGGTTTTGCTATCTCATCACGTACAAAAAGAATGAGTACTTCAAAGAAATTGGTCATTCCTTTGGGAACGAGGGACTTTTTATAACTTTTAGCTGTCTTAATCAGAAGGAATATCAGTACCGCGGCAATAAGCACCATAAAAACTGAGTGCTTGGTCAGGAGATCGTATCCGAAGAAGTTAAGTTCAGGAAGATGGATAATACCAAACGGTAGGAAGTCAAGTTCCTTTCCGTTCAGGATATGATGCATAATCCAGTCGCTTTCCTTCCCAGCCTGCGCAACAGTGTCTTTCACCTGTGCGAGGGTATCAGTTACGGCGAGTGCTGTGTTTTCCGACATAATGTTTAAGGTCTTGTAAAATTCTTAATTTTGCTTAAGTAATAGATTTCCAGAGACAGAAACAGAAAATAAAATAAAAAGAACACTAAGATAAAGTTTTTCTGACTCATATTCAACAAATTGAGACTTAAAATGATGAGCACCAGTGCCAGGAGCATCCGGGCAATCTGCCCCCCGAAAACAAAGATTAGGAAGAGTTTGTCTGACTTCATCAGCCCCTTCCGGTTAAGCCAGTGCCCCAGAAAAAAGAGGAGAGAATTGAGCAGATGGGCGGTTAAAATTGAACTGTGCAGGTCTGCAGATATCCATCCGAGCCGGTAGGCAGCCATAGCCACAAGCAGGATGGGAATACTGATCCAAAGGAAGATTTTAACGATTTTCTGACGACTTATCATTCTTTTTCTGCATTTTTTCCAGGTGATTCACGGTTTTAATCAGATTATAAAGCCCAACAGTAATTCCGAGAAATGCCCCTGCCAGGGTCCAGTAGGGCTCAGTGCCATACTTTTCATCAAGCCACTTCCCGCCCCACAGAAGGAGGAGGACGGTTGCCGCAAGCTGTACGCCAAGACTTAGATACGGCCCTGCCTCACGCCATCCCTCAGAAGTCTTGACGGGCATCCGGATTTTCCTTATTCTGGTTCATAGAGCTTTTACCAAGGAAGCGGGCTCCTTCTTCAATTACCAGTTTGCTGGTGAACACATCTCCTGCAACGGCAGCGTTTGACTCCAGGTGCAGTTTCTCCTGAGAATGGATTGAACCGGTTACCTTGCCGTTAATAGTGATATTCATCGCGTGAATATCGCCATGAACTTCCCCCCGCTCACCAATAGTAATATTGCCGTCAGATTTAATCTTCCCCTGCACCTTGCCGTCAACACGGACGCTTCCCCTGGTTGTGATATCGCCGGTTATTTCAACCCCGACGCTGATGATACTTACGCCTGAATCTGACTCACCTTTTTTATCGTTTTTCACTCTTCTCCTTTTAGTTTGTAAGTAAGTAGTGACGGGGATCCTGGGCTGATCCGTCTTTCCATAATTCAAAATGCAGATGAGGTCCGTAACTCAGCCGGCCTGAGTTGCCGCTGAGAGCAATAACCTCCCCCTGATAGACTTTATCGCGGGGTCTTTTTATCAGTACCGAGCAGTGTTTATATACCGTGATAAAATTATTCCGGTGCGCGAGGATAATCATATAACCGTCATCAACGGTATATCCTGAAAAAACCACGTAGCCGTTTGCCGAGGCAAAAACCGGTGTCCCCTCTTTAACGGAAAAGTCCATGCCAAAATGTCCCGATTCCGATTTAAACTCATCCGTGGTTATTCCGTCAGAGGGACGCCTGAAGGCAGGGTCATCCGCTGCGATGAAACCGGCCGAGCGCAGCAGATGCGTTACGATATATAAAAGATTTCCCCCGGTTTTCTTTCTGAGATCATTATAATCAACGGATCGGAGCGCGTTGGAATCAGCCCGCAGAATCGCATTACGGAGATTCTGGTTAATCTGTTTCAGTTCATCAACTTCCTTTACCAGCGAGTTCACCCGGCTGTTCAGCGTGGTTATCTCTTTAATCTCATCCCGGGTAAAGCCGAGCGGATCAACAAACACATAATCCTTCACCGGGGTTTTCACGATAAGAAAATAGGTAACCAGCAGGATAAGTGCTGTATATACAACAAGAACTGAAGAAACAGCAAGCATGCTGAAACTGTGCGGCCTGATGAATCCTCCTGAACCTCGGGGCACAATCATAACCGAAAAGCGGTTGCGTGCCCAGAATTCCTTTAGAAATTTAAACAGCTTAGTCATGTCTGATAACCTGCCAGTTCAAATTTGCTGAGGATATCGCTGAACGGCACCTTTCCTTCACGCAGCAGTTCCGGATGCGTTCCGGTAAGCCGGATGAGGGTTGAACTCTGATTAAGCTGAATACCTGTGCTGTAAAGAAACAAATCAGTATGTTCAGAAAAGCCCCCCCTGATCTGTGAATAATCATTCAGCGGGGGTTCACCGCTTTTATTTACACTGGTGGAGATAAGGGGGGTGTTCAGTGTGTTAAGAAGTTTTCTGCAAAAATTGTGATTCGGAATTCTGAACGCGGCATCTTCCTGCCCCCAGAGATTCCTGGTGTTTTTATTCAGCCGGAGAATAACAGAAATGGGATTTGGCCAGAGACTGTTCAGAAAATCCATATGCTGTTCGGTTTTCAGATCAACATACCGGAGCAGTGTTTCAATACTCCCGACAAGCATGATATAATGCTTTTTTTCATCCCGCTTTTTCAGGATGGTTATCCTCTCCATGGCTTCATTGTTAAAGGGATTTCCTCCGATGCCATAGATCGTATCAGTGGGATATATAAAAATTCCCCCTTCGTAAAACACACGGACTGCCTGCTCTATTCCCTCCGCGGGAGTCTCGTCAATATTTATAGATTTTGTCTGTAATTTTTCAGTCATAGAAATTCTTTATCAATCCTGTCAAGCACCATCTGCGGTGTTACTCTTACGGCACAATCAAACGTGCCGACCGGGCATGCCCTGTGGCCGTGAATGCCGCACGGCTTGCAGGTGAGTGCCGCCGATATATATCCTGAGTTTTTCCCATATGGATAAAACCCGAAATCAGGCACAGTGGAACAGTAAATCTCAAGCACCGGTGTTCCTGCCAGAAAGCCCAGGTGAACCGGCGCGCTGTCGTTGCAAAGAAGCATTCTTGCTTTCTTTAGAAAAAGAATGCTCTCTAAAATGTTAAAAACGCCGCACAAATTAAAGATATTTTGACTCTGAGCCCCCGATAAAATGCGCTCTGCCAGTTCAGACTCCTCCACTCCCCCGATAATGGCTATTTTGCAGCCCCGGTTAACCAGAACGGATGCAATTTCCCTGAAATACTCCGCGGGATAGCGTTTTGTCTCCCAGACGGAGCCGGGAGCAATGGCAATCAGTTTTCCATCCTCCGCGCCAATACTGGCAATCTGGTCCCGGACCTTCGTTTCCTGCTCCCCGGTAAATGAAAAAAACTCTTCCGGAGTCTGGTCCAGTTCAAAACCCTCTTCTCCTAAAAAGGCGAGATTGCGGTCAATTTCGTGTACATGGGTTTTATAGGGCACTCTCAGATTATACAAAAACGAAAGCGAAGCATTTTCAAATCCCAGTTTTTCCTCGGCTTTCACAAAAAATGAAAACAACGTCGTCCGGAATGACCGGTGAAGCGAATAAAGCCGGTCAAACGGAATCCGGGAAATCTCTTCAGCGAATTCGATCGTTCTCAGCAGGGATTTATGTTTTCCTCTTTTATCAAGAATATAAAGCGCGTCAATGCACTTTAAGGAAGAAAAAACCTGACCGGTTTTGGCTGAAGTAACGAGTGATATCTCTGCTTCCGGATTCTGAATCCGGAGACGGAGTAAAAAAGGTACCGTAAGAAGACAATCCCCTAAAAAAGCTGTCTGAATTACAAGAATTCTTTTTTTCAGTATTTCCACCGGTTGTGCATCCAGAGCCAGTCTTCCGGTTTTTTACGGAGCTGATCTTCAAGAATGGAAATATGCCGCCGGGTCAGTTCGGCAGTAGCTGCATCAAAATTTTCAGGCAGACCTTCTTTTGAAATTTCCTGAAACTCCATCCGGTATGAATCATCGGGCTGCCTTTCGATAAAGCCCATCAGGATTGGCGCTCCTGTCTTAATGGAAAGGGAAGCGGGGCCGGCATAGACTCTGGTCTCCCTCCCCATAAAATCCATTTTGATTCCGTCAGAGGGACCGCGCTGATCGGCTACCATGGCAATTACTTTTTTATCGTACAACTGTTTGAAGACAAGTTTTATGGAGGCACCAAGCGGCACAATAACATTTCCGAATTTTGCACGATAGCGGTTCATCCAGTCATTCACGAAAGGATTTCGCTGGCTTTTGGTAACCACATAGAGAGGAATTCCTGTATATATGCCAATCGCGAGAGCGGAATACTCCCAGTTGCCGTAGTGTGCCGTGAGCAGGATTACACCTTTCCCCTCTTCAAACTTCTGTCTGATCATGCCGACCGAATCGGATGCAACCAGTTTTTTTACTGATTCCTCTGTCAGTTCAGGCATCATAAGAATCTCAACAAGCGACCGGGCAAAACTTTTGTACGAGCCGAACGCAATCCTCTCCCTTTCCTCCGGTGATGCATCGGGAAACGCAATTGCCAGGTTCTTTTTCACCACGGATTTCCGGATGGGAATCACATAGTAAAAAAGCAAAGCAATCACATGCGAAAACTTTCTTGCAAAGCCCAGACCCGCAAAGCAGAAAAGGCGGCTGAGGGAGCGGAATAGTATATATTCCAGCCGGTTTTTCATGAGCTTACTTATTCAGGGACTGAATTCTTCTGAGCCAGTTTTCATCCCGGAGTTCTCCGCGATGTGTTGAGTGAAGGAGCGTATAATCAGCATACCCGGTAAGATCACCGAACACAAATATCACGCCTCCTTCAATATTATGATAGGTCCAGACTTCATAGGGTTTGGTATCCACCTGATTGGGGAACCGCTCAATTTCACTCGGTTCGCCATAGCTCAGATGAATTCTTCCCCGGTCAGTTTCCCACCCTTTTTTCTGGAATGATTTATAATGATCATTGGCGTAATTAATGCGGCGGTAATATTCTTTTTTGTACTCATTTTCAGGAGTCTCGGGGATATTGTCGCGTGATTTCCAGAAATTATAGAGGAAATTCTTTTTTGCATCCACGGTTGTAAGACTCTGCCAGCGGCTCAGTTCATCCTTGCCGCAAATATATCTTACATATTTGAATGACATCTCAACCTCTTCATCACTCATCCCGCTGAATTCAGAGGAATAAAAATCCAGATCAGCGCTGTATTGTGATGAAGTATCAATCACCGACGGATTATAAATAAAGAACCGCTTCTGAACCAGCGCCTTATTGTTCGAAACCGTATCAGAGATACTCAGCACCAGGGTATATGCCCCTGAGGGATATTTATAAATATTAATGGCGCCTGCCTCTACAATGGAGGGGTTCGATCTGCGGGTATATTTTGATTTGCGGTACACGAACTGGTCTTTCGCATTGATGATATTCTGCTCAATTTTCAGAACATCAGACTGTACATTTTTATCAAGATTATAAAACTCCGTGTAGTAATAAAGAACCGGCAGTGACTCACCAAAAAGCAGGGTCGGATTCGGGGTCACCTCATAGGTGTTCTTATAAAAGAGGGAACTTTCATCCTCCCCTTTCTTGATATTAGAGGCGAGCTGGATATCACTGATGGTAAAAAGGTTTTCAGGCAGCGGATGAATATGAACTTCATACTCATAGGAGGCCTTAAATTCAGCATTAGTGGCATCGCGGGCGCCGAGCGATAATTTATACTCTCCGAAGGGAAGCACATATCCCAAAACTCCCATCAGGGAGCCGGAAATGGAGGCGGAATCAGCTTTGGCGTAGGCATTCCTGAACTGGTATTCCTTTGAGAATTCAAATTCCTTATCGGTAATACCGGTAATTTTAATATCGAGAAACCCTCGAATGACCACGGAGGTATCCTGCATTTCACGGGTAAGCCCCGCCTGCATGAAAGAGTAGTAAATTTCAAGGTATCCGGCTGAATCGCTGTAATAAAACCGGGCGTAATCAAAATCTATTCTGAACGTACCGTTCTGGGCAGAAAGCGGCACAGTGCAAAGAAAGATCAGCAGAAGTAACACGTTTTTCATAAATCTCTGTACTGTTTTTTCAAATTTACGGAGAAAAATATTGCTGATTGAGCACAAAGGGGGGTGCAGGAGAAAATTCCCCGGCAGCCGGGCAGCCGCCGGGGAGGATCAATTTCAGGGAGCAGGCAATTATGAGAAGCAAGGACAATAAGGACAGCCACGACAATAAGGACACTTTAGGGTCCGTTAGTTTTCTGACATTTGAATTATCTCACTGAAGTTTAATTTCCTGCAATTTTCATTTTTTCTGCTGGATGATCCCCAATTTCAGCAGTTTTTCTCCATAGCCAGGGGCTGTCACGATTGCCAGATACATGCCTGAAGCAATACGGCTGCCGCTCTGGTTCTTCAGATCCCAGCGCAGGAAGGGGGATGAAGCGCCATCCTGTTTATCACCTTCTGTCAGAGTTCTTATCAGAGAGCCGGAAAGAGTATATATCTTTATGGTAACTGTTTCAGGAAGATTGGTAAATGTTACAAACGATTCTTCCGCCGTTCTGGGATTCTCATGGCTGAATCTGGTATTATTGGCAAAAAACGGATTCGGGAATACATTCACTTTTTCGAATAATTCCTTCTTTTCCTCAAGAGTCAGGTCTCCTCCTTTTCTTGTTGAAAAGGTATATACATCATCATCGGTATAGGGATACACCGCGACCGGCACTCTGAAGATATCTCCGGGAGTAAAGGTACTCGTTGGAGTAAGTGCACTCAGTCCTATAACATACATCGCATTAAACAGCGGTGAGGCAGCAATGCGCTTCTGCTCATCGGTGACTGTTGCAGCACCTGGAGGGAATTGATATCCCCGGAGGTCTGCCCATGCACTGTCCGTTCCGAACACTCCTCCGGTATATTCAATCTGACTGCCTGCAGGGTCATAATCAGCATCAAAGACAATGATTGCTTCCAATGATGAGGTTACATCTGTTCCCGGAAACCAGCTGCCATCGGGATTACCGCCAAACCAGGTTGTTGATTTTTCAACAAAGCCGGCTGCAAGCTGTCTTTCCTCACCATAAACGGAATCCTTTACCCATACCTGAAATGGCACATCAACATAACCAATTCCATACTTACCCATAGCACCGCCGCGGGAGGAAAGGGTATCTATCGGGCGGATTCCTGCCGCATACCGGTATGTATTTCTTCTTGAGTTTGCAGAAGTGCCCACAAATCCATTCATATAACGGTATGCCTTACCCGGCTGACCAAACCGGACTTCAATCGCCCGGAGGAGGTTTGCTTTCATGATGGTTGATTGCTTGTTACCAAACATTCCGCTGCCGTCTATTCCTGTGATATCCTTTCCGCAATATTCGGCGCCATGATTATTATGGGTCAGATCAAGATTTTTAAACCATTTATTCTCCGCTGGGGTATATGTCTGCTGAGTTACATTTGCAACCAACGGCGTAACATTTTTTACTTTCAGAAGAAAACCCTCGGTTAGTTTTCCTGAATAGTCTGTTGTATCAAAGTTATAGGATTTAGAGTCGCTGATCAGATACTCACCGGTTCTGTTATTCCTGAGTGAGTAAGAAGCTGAGTAAGGAGCGGTAGTGGTATCGCTTTTGAATTCAACCGTATAAGTGTCACCAGTAAGTTCGTTGCTATTAACCGTGAGGAATTTTACTCCTCCGGTTCCGGCGAATCCTGATGAACGGCTGCTTTGACCGGTGAGGGCAGCAGGTTCATACAAATCAGAGCCGTAAACCACCCTGATGATGGACGATTGATACTCTGAAACCGCATTTCGCATCGTGTCAATATAATCCCCCGCCGGACCGTAAGTTCCTGTCGCCTGATTATATATCCGGTTATGATCAAGCAGAATGGAAGTAATAGTAAAATAGTACTCCTTCCCTTTAATAAGGGGTGATGAGGTAAACGGGTCCTCGGTTATGCGCAGCCGAATTCTCCCCTCATCCGGTTTACTATATATAAGAGTATCAAGCAGAAATTCTTCTGAGGGGCGTTCGAAATATGTTATAAAACCGCCATGTGACTGCTTTTGCAGTAATGCATGAATGTTGTTTTTAACAGCATACCGTGCCAGTTCCTTTGCATTTGCTGCACCGCTGATTGATGCTGCAACATTGTTAGTACGAAGACCGGTAACAAAAAATGCATGAAGTTTTTTGTTTTTGTCAAAGACCGAATCAATTCCCTGATAATTAACCAGACCGGCAGTATTCCAGGTAAGATCAATAAATCCGTCTCCGGTACGGACGTCCACAGTAATATCATCAGGCCTGGTATTATCTGAACGCTGATTTTCCCACAGGTTCTTCGCAAATCCCGCAATCTTTTTTGCTGCGTTCACGCTCAGGAGACTGCTTACAGGAGATCTTCCTACCACATACGCTGCAACTATATCCACCGGCTGGTCTTTATGAAGAGTAAACGTGCCTGTTGTAACCATCATTGTCTGATCAATCTGATAGGTGTTTATCCATCCTGTGCCTGCTACCGGATCACCCGAGTGTAAGAACTTTGGATTCCACAAACCGCATTCATCCGGTTTTTGGCTGCCATTGCCCTCCCACCATGTGCATGGAATAACCTGATTGCCATCCTTCCGCAAACCTCCGGTCTGATAATATCTCAGTTCATGCCGGGTATTGGGCATCATGCCATAGTTATGGTAATTATTAGTTGTAGTAAATGATGTCATTAATAAATTTTTGGCTCCGGGCAATGTATCTGTTTTCATAATTCCCCCCTTAAAGTTCACTGCCGAGGAAAGTGAGTTCTCACCAATATCATAAACTCCGTTATTATTTGCGTCAATAAATGTTTCCCCTGGAATATATGCCGGCGGACCCTGAACAAATCCCGCAAAGAATGTCGGAGAATTATTTCCATAATCAGGATCAGGGCCGTTGTCATAGGCGTATGCCCCCGAAAGCAGCGTATCTGATCCGGTCAGATCATTGTAATACGTTCCGACTTCCGGCTCAAGCCCAAGACTGAAATAGACAGAATCAAAACGGGGAGCAAAGGTACCTTTATTGATAATCCGGTAGCGTATATATAAAATATCATCCAGTTCATTCCGGGCAGCGAAACCAAAAACGGTCTGCTGAATTTCAATACCACGGGGGGAAACATCAGTAAACCTGCGAAGCCCTGGTATTACTGCGTCATTAGTTACGCACCAGGCGGTTATATCACCGATAATATCGGGCCTGTCTTCATCCGTGTCCCACCTGCCGTTGCCGTTCAGATCAACCGGCTCATATTTCCCGTCACCGTTGCCATCGTAAAAATCAGCGCCAAGCGATACTGCATCCCTCCAGAGCTGCCAGGCATCACCAAATGGGAGATCCAAGCTTGTGATAACATATAATCTGTTCTTAGGATCCTTAGGGTCTGAACCAACAGGTCCGGGAAGATAATCCTGAACACGTGCGGCTGTGAAATAACCATTGCCCCACATCTCTCCATCTGATAGACCTGAAAGATAAAATCCGCCTGAGAAAAGAAATCTTTTACCGTCATAGTACGCTCCGCTGAACGACCTCACATCGCCAATCCCCCCGTTATTATCCAGCGGAAGTGTTATGTTGTTTATTTTTATTACATAACTCAACGCTTCTGAAGTTACCCTGAGAATTCCATTCTTACCGCTGTCTACCTGATAACTTCCGGTTAAAATGAGCAGACTGCAGAGCAGCAGTAATCTGATAACTGCCTGCCTGTGATATGATATTTTTTTCATTCTTCCTCCAGGGAATTTATTCAGAGCATACCTGCTACGGACGGTTCTGAATCGGATATTTTACAAAATTTATTTAAGCCTTTTGTTCAAGAATGGCGAGGACAACAACCACGATGTCCAGGCACCTTTAAGGAGATCATGCTCCGGATCCCGGGAATATCATCACTTTGAACCTGCCTGCTGAATAATTCCCAATTTCAGCAGTTTTTCTCCGTAGCCGGGTGCTGTCACGATCGCCAGATACATGCCTGAAGCAACACGGTTGCCGCTCTGGTTCTTAAGATCCCAACGCAGGAAGGGTGATGAAGCGCCATCCATTTTATCACTCTCCGTAAGAGTTTTTATCAAAGCCCCTGAAACAGTGTATATCTTTATGGTAACTGTTTCAGGAAGATTGGTAAACGTTACAAACGACTCCTCCGCCGTTTTAGGATTCTCATAGCTGAATCTGGTATTATTGGCGAAAAACGGATTCGGGAATACATTAACCTTTTCAAACAGTTCCTTCTTCTCTTCAAAGGTCAGGTCTCCTCCTTTTCTTGTGGAAAAGGTATATACATCATCATCGGTATAAGGATACACCGCGACCGGCACTCTGAAGATATCTCCGGGAGTAAAGGTACTCGTCGGAGTAAGTGCACTCAGTCCTATAACATACATCGCATTAAACAGCGGTGAGGCAGCAATGCGCTTCTGCTCATCGGTTACTGTTGTAGCACCCGGAGGGAATTGATATCCCATGAGATCTGCCCATGCACTATCCGTTCCGAACACTCCGCCGGTATATACTATCTGGCTGCCTGACGGGTCATAATCAGCATCAAAGACAATGATTGCTTCTAAAGACAATAAAACATCAACACCCGGGTACCAATTGCCATCCGGATTTCCGCCAAAAAATTTTGCCGTCTTTTCAACGAATCCAACCGCCAGCTGACGCTCTTCACCATAGACTGAATCCTTAACCCATACCTGAAACGGCACATCAACATAACCAATGCCATACTTACCCATTGATCCGCCTCGTGAGGATAAGGTGTCGATGGGCTGTATTCCAGCAGCATACCGGTAAACATTTCTTCTTGCGAGGGCATTATTTCCAACAAATCCGTTCATATACCGGTATGCCTTGCCTGGCAGCCCGAAGCGCACTTCTACCGCCCGCAAACGGTTTGCTTTTGTAATGGTTGATTGCCTGCTTCCGAAAATTGCACTCCCCCACCAGTGGATATCATCCCCGGCATAGACTGCGCCCAGGCTCGCGTTGGTCACGTTCAGGTCGGTGAACCATGTATTTAATGCAGGTATATATTTTTGCTGTGTTTCGTTTGATGGGGCAGGCACCACCGGCTTAACTTTAAGAACAAACCCTTCGATTATTTTTCCAGCATAGTTGTTTGTATCATAGTTATAGAACTTTGAATCAGTAATCAGGTACTGGCCGGTTCTGTTGTTCTTTAGTGAATAAGAAGCCGAGTAATGATACAGGCTTGTATCACTTTTAAACTCAACCGTGTAACTGTCGCCGGTCAGTTCTTCATCATTAACCACCAGATAAGCAACATTTCCCTGAGTTGCAAAGCCGGAAGTTTTGTTTCCTTTGCCGATATCCGGGGCAGGTTCATAAAGATCAGTGTCATAAACTACGCGGATAATTGATGTGCTGTATTCGTCAATTGCCGCGCCGGTTGCATCAAGATAATCGCCGGGAGGGCCATAGGTAGTTGTCTGTTTGTTTACTATACTCTTGTGATTAAGCGTATAGGTAGTAAGAGCAAAAAAGTATTCCTTTCCTTTAATGAGGGGAATTCCGTCGAAAGGATCCGCGGATATTCTCAGTCGGATGCGCCCCTGAGCGGGATCTGCGTGAAGTGCACTGTCAAGAAGATATTCGGCTTCAGGTCTTTTGAACCGCATATCCAGCCCGCCATTTTGCTGCGTCTGATATATATCATGAATAAAGTTATTCACGGCATAGGAGGAAATAATTTTTGCATTTACCACGCCGGGAATCAGTGCCGCTTCAGAATTGGTCCTGTAGGCCGTTACATAAAATCCTTGCACGCGCCGGTCAATGCCAAGTATCGTATCTAAGGAGCGGTAAGTAACTAAAGGGGAAGTATTCCAGGTCAGGTCAATGAAGCCGTTACCTGTGCGGACATCAACAGAAAGCTCATCAGGTTTTGCAGGACCTTCAAAATTTTTATTAAACACACTCCTGGCTGCCTTTGCAAGTTCCTTTGCTGTATTCACGCTCAGAAGACTGCTCACCGGCGATCTTCCCACAATATATGCGGCAACTATATCAACTGGCTGATTTTTATGGAGAGGGAAAGTACCGGTCGTAATCATTTTCCTCTGATCAATTGGCGTTTTATTTCTCCACCCGTTTCCTGCTACAGGATCACCGGAATAAAGATACTTCGGATTCCAGTTAATGCAGTCAGGATCGTTCGTACCCGTGCCAAACGACCATGTACAAGGATCAAACGGTGCTCCGGAATAGTGCAAACCCTTCTGCCAATTCCGGTAATCCCAAACGAACATTCCTCCGGGATCACCACCCCACAACTGCATCATTTGCATAAAAGAGGTCATCGGGAGATTTTTTGCACCTCTAAGAGTGTCGATTCCCTTAACCAAACCTTTCACATTGTATGCTTCTGTAAGGGGCGATTCTCCACTGTCAAATATTCCGTTGCCATTGGAATCAGTAAATGTAACTCCCGGAATATATACAGCCGGCCCCTGAAGCAGGCTTGCAAGAAATACCGGAGCATTTACTCCATATAGTGCATCAGCGGTTGCGTTATAAACATATCCGGCATCCAGGGTAGTATCGCAGCCCAGCAGATCATCCATGTAGTCACCAAGATCCGGGTCGGTAATGACAGAAAAATACACAGAATCAAGCAGATCGGCCACAGTACCCTTGTTAATAAGGCGGTAACGGACAAAAAGCATATTGCCGATATTCTCACGCGAAGCAAATCCGAAGACGGTCTGATGAATCTCGATTCCCTGGGGGCTGACTGATGTCAGACGCCGTAATGCTCTCGGTACACCGTCATTATACACGCACCATGCTGTTAGGTCGCCGATCAGGTCGGGGCGGTCTTCGTTGCTGTTCCATTTGCCGTCATAATTCAGATCAGAGGGATTATATATACCATCCCCGTCTCCGTCATAAAAATCAGCTCCCAGTGCCACAGCGTTTTTCCATTCCTGCCATGAGTCACCAAATGGAATATCCATACTGCGGACAACATAGACTTTATTGCGCGGATCATTCTGATCAGAGCCGACCGGTCCCGGCTGATAGTCCTGCATACGTGAGGCGCTAAAAACTCCATTAGCCCAAAGTGTACTATTTGTATATCCGGTGAGGATGAGTCCGCCGGAAAAGAGGAATATCTTACCGTCGTAAAACCCGCCGGCTCCGGTACCAGGGTCAAAGTCACCAAGGACTCCCTGATTGTCTAATGGGAGACGGATATTATTGATGTTAATGAGAAAACCGTTAAGGGCAGAGGATTTCTGAGGACTTCGTTTTCCCCCGCCGTCACCGGAAAAAGCTCCGGTTAAAAACAGCAGAAAACTAAAGAGCAGAACGAGCAAAAATACCGGTCGATGAACATGGAAACCATTCATTTTCCCTCCGGAAAAAAAGTGAGGACAACCCCCAACCGGGAAGTCCGAAATTTGTGTTAGGTTAAAATAAGCATTTTTACAGATTAAGTCAAAAGACCTGACCGCAGCACAACTCAAAGGACAGCAAGGACCACAACGACAGCAAGAACTGCCGGCAGCACAAGGAATGAGAGACTGATGACCAGAAGCAATCCCCTTTAATTCATACTTCGTACTTCATAATTCATACTTCATAATTCATACTTCATAATTCATACTTCATAATTCATACATCATAATTACCTTGTTATTTGTTTCATCGGCTGTACGATACCCAACTTCAGTATTTTCTCTCCGAAGCCGGGGGATGAGACTATTGCCATATACATTCCAGAAGCAACTCTGCGCCTGCTTTCATTCTTCAGATCCCAGCGGAGGAAGGGGGAAGATGGTCCGTCGGTCTTGTCAGCTTCAGTGAGTGTGCGGATCAGCGCTCCTGATACTGTATATATCCTGATGGTTACATCAGCCGGAAGATTGGTGAATGTAACATACGGATCATCCGGCGAGAGTGTACGGTCGTAACTCGTAGCAGGATTATACGCAAACAGCGGGTTCGGATATACATTAACCTTGTTGAACAGATCTTTCTGTTCAGCATCAGTGAGTGCTCCGCCCTGTTTGGTTGAGAATGTATAGCTGTCTGCATCAGTGTACGGATAGGTGCCTACCGGTACTCTGAATACGTCTCCTGCAGTAAATGTACTGGTCGCTGTCAGTGCACTCAGACTTATTACATACATCGCGTTAAACAGCGGTGAGGCTGCAATACGCTTCTGTTCATCAGTTACTGTGGTTGCACTTGCAGGGAACTGATATCCGCGGATATCTGCCCATGCACTGTCGCTTCCGAATACACCGCCGGTATATTCGATCTGGCTGCCTGATGCATCATAGTTTGCATCAAAAACGATGATCGCTTCCAGTGACTGGGTTACATCGGTACCAGGGAACCAGTTACCGTCAGGATTTCCGCCAGGCAGGTTTGCTGATTTCTCAACAAAGCCCACTGCAAGCTGTCTTTCCTCACCATAAACTGAATCCTTTACCCATACCTGGAACGGTACATCTACAAAGCCCACACCGAACTGGCCCATTGCGCCGCCGCGGCTTGGGAGTACGTCTGTGCCGTTAAGACCTGCTGCATACTTGAAGCTGTTTCTTCTTGAAAGAGCTGAGGTACCAACAAATCCGTTCATGTAGCGGTATGCTTTGCCAGGCTGACCGAAGCGTACTTCGATTGCACGCAGGTGGTTTGCCTTGGTGATGGTAGATTGTCTGTTACCAAGAGTTGCACTTCCGCCTACCCCTGCGATATCTCTTCCGCTATATACAGCACCGAGACTTGCAGTTAACAGGTTGAGGTCAACAAACCACTTGTTTGCTGCCGGGGTGTAAGTCTGCTGAGCATCAGTTGATACCGTTGGAGCTACATCTTTTACTTTCAGGATAAATCCTTCGGTTACTTTGCCCGCATAGTTAGTGGTATCAAAGTTATAAGATTTTGAACCGGTAATCAGGTATGCGCCAGTTCTGTTATTTTTAAGTGAGTAAGAGGCAGAGTATGGCAGAGTGGCTGTATCGCCTTTAAATTCAACCGTATAGGAATCTCCGGTCAGCCCGCTGTTATCAACCGTCAGAAATTTCACACCGCCGGTGCCTGCAAAACCCGCGGCACGCTTTCCCTGCCCGATATCAGCAGCGGGAGAATACATATCAGTTCCGTAAACAACACGGACTATCGCGTTATCAAATTCATCTATAGCGATATTCCTGTCATCAATATAATCTCCTTCCGGCCCGTAGGTATTTGTTGCCCGGTTTTTTATTACCCGGTGATTAAGGGTAAAGGAAGTAACAGAGAAATAATATTCCTTTCCCTTTACCAGAGGTATTCCCGTAAAAGGATCTTCCGTAATCCTTACGCGGATTCTTCCTTCAGCGGGATTGCCGTATATAAGAGTATCCAGGAGGAACTGCTCAGCGGGCCGTTCAAAATAGGTAGTAATTGCGCCATTGCTCTGTTTCTGGAAAATTGTATGTATCTGATTTTTAACTCCGTAACTGCCAAGGAGTTTTGCATTTACTATTCCCCCTGTTTCCTGCGCTCTGTTGTTTGTCCGGTAGCCGGTAATATAAAAACCCTGCACTCTTCTGTCTATATCAAGAATGGTATCAACCGCGCGGAAGTTTATAAAATCAGCTGTATTCCAGGTAAGGTCAATGAATCCGTCACCGGTTCTTACGTCAACGGCAACATCGGGCGGCTGAGGCGGTGTGGGAAAATTCAGGTCGAACAAATACTGCGCTACGATGTCATTCTTTTTTACTTCCCTCAGGCTTTCAATACTACTCAATGATGATCTGCCGACAACATATCCTACCACAATATCCACCGGTTCATTTGCTCTCAGGACAAACGGTCCTGTATTAAGCATCATACGCTGATCAACCGGAGAAGTATTAAGCCATCCTGAATAGGTTAATGGGTCGCCTGAATACATGAATTTCGGATCCCAGGTTCCGCAGTTAGCGGAATCAGAAGGACCATTACTAAAAAACCAACGGCAGGGGTCAATGGGGGTTCCGTCTCTGTAACGTCCTCCTTTCTGATAGTTAATCAGCTCATGGTAAAAACTGGGATCACCTATTGTCGGGTGGCTTGAAATATACTGAGTAAAGGATGTCAGCGGAAGATTTTTTGCCCCCGGAATAGTGTCTATACCCTTATAAAATCCGCGCACATTATATGCCTCAGTAAGGGGCGTTTCACCTAAATCAAAAAGACCGTTTCCGTCTGCGTCAATAAAGGTTTCACCGGGAATATATACAACCGGCCCCTGAAAAAAGTCATTCAGGAACGCAGGAGCATTAACTCCATACTGACCGTCAGGCGTACGGTTATACGCAAATCCTGCTGAGAGCAAGGTATCGCAGCCGACCAGATCATCAGTATAATCACCTATGTCAGGATCGGTAACTGCTGAAAAATAGACTGAGTCAATCCTCTCCGCGACCGTTCCTCTGTTAATAAGGCGGTAACGGACAAAAAGCATATTCCCGATGGTTCCGCGTGAGGCAAAGCCAAAAACACTCTGATGAATTTCAATCCCCTGCGGGTTAATATTGTTAAAGCGGCGCAGGTTTTTTGGCACCCCATCATTATACACGCACCAGACGGTAAGGTCGCCAATCAGATCAGGGCGGTCCTCATCCGGATTCCATTTTCCGTCTCCGTTCAGATCAACCGGGTCATAACGGTTATCACCGTTGCCATCGTAATAATCAGCTCCAAGCGCAACTGCCTCTTTCCAGTTCTGCCATGATTCACTGAATGCACGGTCCTGGCTGCTGAGTATATACAGCCGGTTGCGCGGATCATTCTGATTTGAGCCGACAGGACCTTCCCGGTAGTCCTCAATTCTGGAGGCAGACATCACACCGTTTGCCCAGTCAGCCCCGTTCGATTCACCTGAAAGGAAAAACCCGCCCGAAAAAAGCACCACAAGACTGTCATATATACCGCCGGAGATATTGCCAATATTCTGGTCCGCAAGAATTCCGCGGTTATTTACCGGAAGTACAAGATTATTAATATCAATAAGGTAGGAGTTCAGAGCGGTAGCTTTTTGCAGATTGTGCCGTTTGCCGCCATCACCGTAATAAGCGCCTGTGAGCAGCAGGGCGAGTGAAAACAGAGTGACACGGCTAAGAACTGGCTTCAGCCAGATATTTTTTTTCATATTCCCTCCGGAAATTGGAAAACTGGAATAAAAAGGAGAAATTCTTATGTCGGTATGTTAAAAAATAGGAAGAAGCAGTTTGAAAAACAAATATTCGGAAGTCAGTAAAGGAGATAGCAAAATGAAACCATTGAATCTTAGCGCGGGAATCAGGACGTGGCCGAAAGACTGCTTGTTCGTGTGCAGTCCATAAAAAAAGGCGCCCGGTGATTAAACCGGGCGCCTCATCAATCAATTAGGAACGATTACTGGAGACCAAGCTTCAGAGTGAAGATATGGTTCGGGGTCGGGAAATCCTGAACATCCCGGTAAGCGTAATCAAGACTCATGGTGATGCCGTCTGTGAAGTTATAGTTCACGCCTGCGCCCATAGCCAGACCATAGATTGACTGGTCTGTGTTCTGGAGAAGCATGTCATAACCAGCACGAACGAAGAACATTTTGCTGAAATCATATTCCATACCGAAGACGATGTTATCTTCACCGGCATTGTTGTTTCTGAATGATGATCCGAACAGAATGTTGTTGGCTTCGTTGAATCTGTAATCATACGCTAAGCTCATTTCGAAGTAGCTCGGGAGCTGGAATTCTTCGGTAACAGGAGCATAAGAACCGAACGCTGAATTCGGGTTTGATCCCGGAATCACCGTTTTTACCTGAAGATCCTGTCCGTCATACTTCATGTTGCTTCCGATATTCTTTACCGTAACGCCCATAGAAAGATTCTGAGGGAAGCGGTACTGAACACCGAAATCAACTGCGAAACCATTGGCTGAGGTGTTCATGATTCCTTCGTGGATCATTTTTGCATTCACACCAATTGCAACGCGGTCTGTAACTTTCTTTGCATAGGTAAGACCTACGGTAAAGAAAGCCGGGGAATAGGTAGCTCCGTTTCCGTCCGGTGCATCAATTGTGGTAACAGGAATGTCACCAAAATCGAGACCTTTATAGGAAATTCCTATACTTCCGAGCTCGCCAAAATTAGCACCTGCTGCAAAGTAGGTGATATTCATATCAGCGAGATAAGACATATAGGAGAACATTGCCTCAGAGCTGTTGGCAAGGTCAAGACCTGCCGGATTGAAATAAATAGCTTCAACGCCTGTCGTATTGGACAAGAATGCACCGCCAGTAGCAATACTTCTCGCTCCAACCGGTATCAGGAGCTGATCAGCACCGGTAGTTCCTTTTCTGGAAACATCACCGGCCCAGGCCAAGGATGCCATAAGAAAGATTATGAGAACTTTTTTCATTTTATCAAACTCCTATTAGGTTAATAAGAGGCGGGTGGTTAACCCGCCCGTTTTTTTAATATCTCTGTAATTGCTTCTGTGGTAAAATAACACCAAACTTCAGTATCTTTTCTCCGAATCCGGGTGAAGATACGATAGCAAGGTACATTCCTGATGCAACTCTCAGACCATTTTCGTTCTCAAGATCCCAGCGCAGGAACGGTGAACCAACACCGTCAAGTTTGTCTGCCTGCGTAAGGGTTCTTACCAGAGCGCCTGATACCGTGAAGATTTTCACTGTAACTTCTTCAGGAAGGTTTGTGAAGGTCACAAACGGATCATCTGAATAAGCCTGTGAATTATAACTGGTTTCAGGGTTGAACGCAAACAGCGGGTTCGGATATACATTAACCTTGTTGAACAGATCTTTCTGTTCAGCATCAGTGAGTGCTCCGCCCTGTTTGGTTGAGAATGTATAGCTGTCTGCATCAGTGTACGGATAGGTGCCTACCGGTACTCTGAATACGTCTCCTGCAGTAAACGTACTGGTCGCTGTCAGTGCACTCAGACTGATTACATACATCGCGTTAAACAGCGGTGAGGCTGCAATACGCTTCTGTTCATCAGTTACTGTGGTTGCACTTGCAGGGAACTGATATCCGCGGATATCTGCCCATGCACTGTCGCTTCCGAATACACCGCCGGTATATTCGATCTGGCTGCCTGATGCATCATAGTTTGCATCAAAAACGATGATCGCTTCCAGTGACTGGGTTACATCGGTACCAGGGAACCAGTTACCGTCAGGATTTCCGCCTGGCAGGTTTGCTGATTTCTCAACAAAGCCTACTGCAAGCTGTCTTTCCTCACCATAAACTGAATCCTTTACCCATACCTGGAACGGTACATCTACAAAGCCCACACCGAACTGGCCCATTGCGCCGCCGCGGCTTGGGAGTACGTCTGTGCCGTTAAGGCCTGCTGCATACTTGAAGCTGTTTCTTCTTGAAAGAGCTGAAGTACCAACAAATCCGTTCATGTAGCGGTATGCTTTACCAGGCTGACCGAAGCGCACTTCAATTGCACGCAGGCGGTTTGCCTTGGTGATGGTGGATTGTCTGTTACCAAGAGTTGCACTTCCGCCTACTCCTGCGATATCTCTTCCGCTATATACAGCACCGAGACTTGCAGTTAACAGGTTGAGGTCAACAAACCACTTGTTTGCTGCCGGGGTGTAAGTCTGCCGGGTATCAGGAGCAACCGTTGGAGCTACATCTTTTACTTTCAGAACGAATCCTTCAGTAAGTTTACCAGCATAGTTGGTTGAGTCAAAGTTATATGCCTTTGAATCAGAGATCAGAACAGTACCTGTTCTGTTATTAGTAAGCGAATAGGAGGCTGAATATGGAATTGTGGTGGTATCAGCCTTGAATGAAACCGTATAAGTGTCACCGGTCAGTTCGCTGTTATTAACAGGGAGGAATTTAACTCCGCCTGTTCCGGCAAAACCTGCTGCCTTTTTGCTCTGTCCGATATCCGAAGCCGGAGCAAACAAATCAGTGCCGTAGACAACTCTTATAATTGCAGTTTCGTATTCATCAACTGCACCATTGGTTTCGTCAATATAGTCACCAGCCGGACCGTAGGTACCGGTTGCTTTATTCTTAATCACTTTGTGGTTAAGAGTAAAGGTAGTGAGAGCAAAATAATACTCTTTACCTTTCACGAGAGGAACTCCGGTAAAAGGATCCTGAGTAACACGTAAACGAATACGGCCTTCATCAGGTTTTGAATAGAGTGCTGAATCAAGCAGATATTCTGCAGATGGTCTTTCGAGATAGGTCTCAATAGCGCCGTTTGATTTTTTCTGCTGAATGCCATGGATAATATTATCCATCTCATATGTTACTAAACGGGTTGAGTTAACCGTACCGCCAATCATATCCGCTTTGCTATTGGTGCGGAAAGCGGTTACATAGTAACCCTGCAGTCTGCGGTCAATATCAAGAACGGTATCAATAGCTCTGTAATTCACCTGAGGAGCGGTCTGCCAGGTAAGATCAATAAAGCCGTTTCCGGTTTTAACATCATACACTGCTGGCGGAGGAGCCGGAGGTGAAGGGAAGTTAGAATCAAATACTAACTGAGCAATCTGATCATATTCCTTTGCGGTTCTGACAGACTGAACAGAAAGTGAAGGATGGCGGCCAACAACATAGGCTGCAACGATGTCAATCGGCTGATCTTTTTTCAGAACAAACGGGCCGGTATTTGACATCTGTCTCTGGTCAATCGGGGTGGTGTTTAACCAGCCGGTACCATCTTCTGGCTTGCCTGAATACATGAAATGAGGATCCCAGGTAGCGCAGACACCTGCATTTGCCGGACCGTTACCGAATGCCCAGGTACATGGATCAAGAGGTACACCGTCTTTTGACACACCGCCCAGAAGATAATTACGGAGCTCGAAACGGGTGTTCGGGTCACCGTGGGTCGGGTGGCTCTGCATATACTGTGTAAATGAAGTAAGAGGCATATTCTTTGCACCAGGAATGGTGTCAATGCCCATTACCACGCCGCGGACGTTGTGAGCTTCGGTAAGAGGGGTTTCACCTGCGTCAAACTCACCGTTACCATTCGCGTCAACAAAGGTTTCGCCCGGGATATATACAACCGGACCCTGGAAGAAGTCCATAAGGAAGGTCGGGCAGTTAGCACCGAACTGTCCGTCAGGACCGCCGTTATATACATAACCGGCTGAAAGGGTGGTATCGCAGCCTACCAGGTCATCGGTATAATCACCGAGATCAGGGTCAGCAGCCACGGAGAAATAAACAGAGTCAATTTTGTCTGCTACAGTACCGCGGTTAACGATTCTGTAACGGATGAAGAGCATGTTACCAACAACACCCTTGGAAGCGAAAGCAAACACAGTCTGTCTGATTTCAATACCCTGGGGTTCAACGTCGGTAAATCTTCTAAGGGATTTTGCAACACCGTCATTATATACGGTCCATGCAGTTACATCACCGATAAGGTCAGGACGGTCTTCGTTGCTGTCCCATTTACCGTTGCCGTTCAGGTCAACCGGATTATAGGCACCGTCACCATCGCCGTCATAGAAGTCAGCGCCGATGGAAACTGCGGTTTTCCATTCCTGCCATGCCGGACCAAATACTTCGTCCTGCGCGGTAACAACATACATCTTGTTCTTTGGATCAGTTCTTGAAGAACCAACCGGACCCGGCTGGTAATCTTCAATTCTTGAAGCTGAAAGAACACCGTTTGCCCACATGGTACCGTTGGTTATTCCTGACATAAAGAATCCGCCTGAGAAGAGGAATACTTTACCATCATAGAAACCGCCTGCACCGGTACCCGGATCTACGTCAGCGATAACGCCTTTGTTATCAACGGGTATGTTGAGGTTGTTGATATTAAATACAAAGAACTCGGCAGAACTCTTATAGAGCGAGTTGCCGGTTCTTTTTACGCCGTCACCGCTATAGGCACCGACTGCAAAGATAACGGCCAGCAAGAGGAGTACTCTTGCCGCCGTTGATCTGAATTGATTAATCTTTATCATTGTTTAACGCTTCCTTTTTCTTAGAAGTTAATATTTGCAAAATTAACTCTGAATCCAAGCTTAATAAGTCTTGGAATACCAAAATTATTGGGGTCTCTTTCAAGCGCAATGTAATCGTCAACATATTCCTGACCTCTTGAAGCAGCAACAGCTTTACCTTCAGCAGTGGTCAGATAGCCGGTCGTGGTAGGACTTCCGGTTGAACGATAGACATTTACTACGTTGTCTGCATCAAACAGGTTTTCAATCCAGAGATACGGAGTAAGAACTGCTCCGCCGAATTCAAACGATTTTTCAAGTTTGAAGTCAACTCTG
Organism: Ignavibacteriales bacterium; assembly: GCA_015709675.1. NCBI lineage: Bacteria > Pseudomonadati > Ignavibacteriota > Ignavibacteria > Ignavibacteriales > Ignavibacteriales bacterium. The sequence goes on along the minus strand of CP054182.1, from coordinate 1,739,219 downwards.
AAGCTGCCAGGACCATAAGCGGAGTTAACATAACCTTTGGTATCACCAAGGTTTGATCCGCCGCCCGGAGTAATATTCTGCTTCTCAAGCGGGGTATAAGGACGTCCGCTGTTGAAGGAAACCAGGAAGTTTGCAGAAGTTCTTTCAAAGAATCCAAGTTCTCCTTTTGGTACGGAGAAATCAACATTCACAACACCGGTATGTCTCTGATCGAAATCGAGCGGTGCAATAACCTTCGGGGTTTCACCGTTGTTATTTCTGAATGCAGCAGTGGTTGATGAACCGGTTGATGATCCGGTTCCTTCAGCCAGTGAATAGGTATATTCAACGTTGAAGGAGAAATAATCCATTCTGCTTACGGTCAGTGAGAGTGCAAGACCCTTAATGGTACCGAAGTCAGAATTTGCAGGGCCGTAATAACGGTCTCTCTGTCCGCCAATAGAGCGGTAGAAGAATCTGGTTTCGTCATTAACGAGACCCTTGGTATTCTTGTAGAAAGCGGTCAGGTTAAGTGCGCCGTCATTATTTCCAAGCACCTGTCTGAAACCAATTTCATACTGGGTGGTAATTTCACTCTGAACATTACCGGTATTAACGCCGAAGTTACCATCGGTAACCAGACCGTCGAGTGAGTTCACAGAGGTGAATACGTCAATCAGTCTTGGCTGCTGGATGAACTTACCGAACTGTGCATGGAAAACCGTGCTGGCAGTTACAGGGAAACCGATACCAATTCTTGGTGAGATATAGCTTTCAGCATCCTTAATTTTAAAGTCACCGTCATCAAATGCATCAGGATTTGATCCGCCTGCATAAGGAAGCAGTTCGTCTTTTACAACATCTGCCTGTGAATCAAAGTAATCCCAGCGGACACCAAGATTCAGCACGAGGTCGCTTAATTCAAATCTGTCCTGCATATAGAAATACGCAATCATCGGATTTCTCGGAGCTGAGCTGGTAGTATATGAATCAGTTCCGTAAATGGTGGTTTCATCCGCATCCGAAACATTACCAAGAATATCATAACCAAAATAGAAAGGTCTCTGAAGAGCAATTCTTTCCTTAAGGGTTTTGGTAGTATTGTCAATAGCAACACCAACAGGAGCAATTGCCCAGTATCTGAGGGTGTGAAGCTGAACACCGCCTCCGATTTCGAGGAGGTGGTTGCTCACCTGATTGGTGAAATCAACATCTAAGGTAAGATTGTCATTGTTCAGTTTGGTATAGGAGTTAGAAACACGTCCTTTATCAAAGAATAACTGAACCGGATCAAGACTTACACGGGTACCCTGAATAAGACGTACACCAGGTCTTACCCATGGTTTGTTGGCAGTGGTATCGCCATAAGCTTCGATATTATCGAACCATACACCGTCGCCTGATTCCTGATTCTGAATTTTGTATCCGATGTTTACATTGTAAAACATGGAGTTGCTTACGTTATGGCTGAAGCGTCCGCTGAATGAATAGTTTTCATTCTCGGTCAGAGGATTATGCTCAGCATTGTTTTTTGCATAGGTATGGGTATATCCTCTGCTGGTTCTGGTGTTAATATTTGCACCAAGACGCAGTGAGAACGGCTGGAAGTTATGCAGCGTTCTTCCGCTGAATCTCCAGACGCTTGAGGAGTTATTCGGGAGCACATTCGTGTTGATATTCATCGTCGGAATCTCAAGAGGAATAGCTCTCGGATTAGCATCGCCAAACCATCCTCTTTCACCTGAAAGAAAGATTGTGTGGTTTGCATTACCCGGAATAATCGGACCGCCGATATTTGCGGAATACAGATTGTATCCGTAATCATCAGTGAACGATGAAGAAAGAACATCACCAAAGAAGGAATATTTAGCGCTTCCTGATTTGGTAGTAACGTTCACGATACCTGACTGTGCCTGACCATATTTTGCCTCGTAACCACCGATCTGGAAAGAGAGCTGGTCAATTGCGTTGTTGGAAACCTGTGCAGAGTTTCCGCCGAAAAGAATGTCATTCTGAGGCACACCGTCAACGATGTACAAAACTTCGCCGCCGCGGCCGCCGCGTACGTTAATGGTAGCATTACCGTCAGCGCCGCCTGAACCTTCCTGAATAACAACACCGGACTGGAGACCAGCCAGTTTCTCAACGCCCTTTACGGGAAGTTTGCTGATCTGATCAGCATCGAGAACTTTGGTTGTATTGGTTGATTTTTCCTCAAAGAACTTCTTTGAGCTGACTTCAATGGTGGGCAGAGTAAAATCAGTGCTCAGCTCAACATTGAGTTCGTAAGTGATGTTCGCAACAATACGGACATCCTGAATGGTCTTTGGACCATAACCAACGTAACTCACCTTAACTTCATAGGTACCGGGGGTTACGTTAAGAATAAAGTAACGTCCTTCAACATCGGTAGCAGCACCCTGTGCACTTCCGACGATCAGAACGTTGGCCCCGATCAGGGGTTCCTTGGTTCCTGCGTCAATAACTTTTCCGACCAGTTTACCCACACCTGACTGTGCGTAAACAACGGAGAAGGTTAAGAACAGGAAGATTGAAAAGATCTTTGAAAACGAAACTTTCATTTCTTCTCCACTCAGTTAATTGTTAGACAAGAGTAAATTTTTTCTCCTGCGGAATATATAAATAGTTTGGTTCAAAATAAAAAAACGGATCCCTTATTCAGAGATCCGTTTGAAATAAAATGAACTAATTCAGAGTCTCTGAATAAAATTACTTCATGAGCATCATTTTGCGTGTGGCGGTCATGTTTCCAGCATCGAGTCTGTAAACATATAAGCCGGAAGCGAGATCTGATGCATCAAAAGTAACTGTATGTGCGCCTGAAGCTAATTCGCTGTTAACGAGGGTAGCTACTTCTCTTCCGAGAACGTCAAATACCTTCAGTGATACATTGCCTGCCTGAGCGAGGTTGAATGTAATCTGGGTTGAAGGGTTGAACGGATTCGGATAGTTCTGATTCAGGGTGAATCCGAACGGAGTGGTTCCGTCTTCAACTGAAACAGGTTTTGGCAGATCGAAGGTCTTGTACACGAGAGGATCCTGTGTGCCTACACCAGCGAACAGAGAAACAGTCGGTGACTGATCTTCGAGATAAACGATGTGAGCAACATATTTGTCGCCTGCATCTTCAAGCCACTGAGCAGCATGACCGAAAGCTTCTGATTTGCTGTTTTTACCCTGCAGAACACCACCGTAGGTCCAGTTAGAACCGCCGTCGGTTGAGAATGCATGATAGAGATCTCTCCAGTAAACTGCTTCAGCGGTATCAAGAGTAGCTGCTGAAGGAACACCGGTGAATTCAGGACCTGTCCAGATTGCGTAAACAACCTGACCGTCAGGTGAAACTGATACTGAAGGATATGCCTGACCGATTGAGTTGGTCGGATAAAGATCACCGATTGCCTGGATGCTGTCAATAGCGATATCAGAGATAGCGGTCCATGCGTTTGTTGTTGAGTTCCAGTAAATAAGCGGGAACATGTTGCCGGTAGCAGTTCCGGTTCCGTCAAAGGTAAGACCGTAACCGTTAGCTACTGCGTGCCATACACCGTTATTTGCAACAGCCATATCAACATGACCGAAGTTTTCAAATAAAGGAGCATAACCAGGTCTGTTAGCTACTAAACCGATAACACCGTCTGCTGCAATTCTCATACCGGTGAAGCTTGTTCCGCCGTTGGTTGAGTAAATTGCCCAGAAGTTGTCTGCTGAGTCAGCTGAAACCGGGTTATAAACGTGAGCTCCGCCGCCTGCCTGACCTGCATTAGTACCGTAGTAAGCAATGTAGTTGTTGTCAGGGCTGGTAGCAATACCAACTTCAACGCCGCCGTTTTCAACCCACCAGATTGGTGTCGGGTGGTAGCTGGAGATAGAATCCCAGTTGGTGAAGGTTGAACCGAGGTCTTCGCTCTTGTAGAACTGGAACTGGGTTCTGTTGCCTGAAGCAGCGAGGAAAATGTTTTCTCCGCCCCATGCAACTGACGGGTCAGTTGATGAATTGAACTGGGTTACCAGAAACGGTGAAGCACCGTCAGAGATACCAAGCTTTGAAGGTGTGTGACCTACAACTGCTACTGTACCGAGATCTGAACCAACGTTTTTAACGCTGATATCAGGCCAGCCGGAAGCTGCAGCAACTGAATCGAAAGGAACCATTTTAGCATAAACAGCGCCATCAGGATAGATGTAATGAATTACTCTCTTTGATCCTGGCTGTCTCAGCATGACTGCGAAGTGAACTTTGCCGTCTGCCGGGTTGAAGAACACCTGATTTCTAACAACGCTATTGGTGAAATAGTCATAGTTAGTGGTACCAATGGTGTCACCAACTGCTGGTGTATTTACCGGGAACACTGAAGGAAGTACATTATCTGTAACAACCTGAGGTGCCTGGTAATGTTCGTTTTGCAGCTGAACTTTTTTAACATCTTTAACCGCGCCTGACTGGGCGAAGCTGACAGATGCGAAAACCGCTACTGCTGCGAATATTGTAAAGGCTCTCTTAAGCATGTATGCTCTCCTTTATTGATTAGTGATTATTGATTGATGAAAATGAAAAACTTTTTCACTTGTTAAAATCTTACCTGAAAATTGCAGGATTTTAACCCGTGCTCTCATTTTTTCCGAAATTCAAACAAATTGCTTAGTGATTTAACGAAAAAATAACATTTTGTCAAGACAATTTTTGACAAATATCTCAGATTTTGACCGAAAATACCTTAGAAACGCCGTCTATGGAAGATATTTTGTCTAAAACCACTTTTTCCATGCCCGAATCCAGGTTAATTACGGTCAGTGCCTCCTTCCCGATACCAAACCGGCCGAGTGAAAGTCCGGCAATATTGATGTCATTTTCAGCGAGAATTGCGCCTACTTTTGCCAGCATTCCCGGCTTATCCAGGTTGGTATAAAACAACATATCACCTTCCGGATTCAGCTCAAGATGAAACTCATCTATGTTGACGATGCGTATTTCGTTATTGCCAAATACCACTCCGTCGAGCTTCCTCTTGTCCTGTGAGGTGGTGCATTCTACCGAAATCAGATTAATATAATCAGGATGTTCAGAGGATTTCACTTCCTCGATCTGCAGACCCATTTCTTTTGCAAAATAGCCTGCGTTAATATAATTAACCGGCTCGGGAATTCTGTTCTTTAAAAATCCTTTCAGCACAGCAGCGGTCATGAGGGAAACAGAATTATTGAGCAGGTCGCCAAAAAGATTCACACGAAGTGATTTCACCTGTGAAGTAAGAAGCTGGGACTGCAGGGCCCCCATGCTTTCCGCCAGTTTTATATACGGCGCGAGCTCCGGCTTGCCGGCAGCCTCAACCGCGGCTGCATTCACCGCTCCGTAAACTATTTTTTTCTTGAAAAGGTCTATGATTTGTTCAGCTATCTGAATCGCTACTTTTTCCTGCGCTTCATCGGTGGATGCTCCGAGATGGGGCGTGCTCACAAACTTTGGATGCTTCAGCAGCGGATGGGAGAAGTCAGGCGGCTCTTTTACGAATACATCCATGGCAGCGCCGGATACTTTTCCGGAATTTAGCGCCTCCAGCAGATCATCCTCATTCACAATTCCTCCGCGGGCGCAGTTGATTATTTTAACTCCGTCCTTGCACTTTGCAAATGTTTCTTTTCTGAGCAGGTCTTTGGTTGTTGCGTCAAGAGGAACATGAACGGTAATGATGTCAGAGCGTTTATATATATCATCGAGCGTGGTCAGTTCAACGTTCATTTTAACGGCAAGATCACTGCTGAGGAGCGGATCATACCCGATAATCTGCATGCCGAATGCCTGCGCACGGAGCGCAACTTCTCGGCCGATTTTACCAAGCCCCACCACACCGAGCGTTTTACCGTGCACCTCAGTGCCTTTATAGGATTTCCTGTCCCATTTGCCGCTTTTTACCGATGCATCCGCCTGCGGGATATTACGGCAGAGGGACATCATCATCGAAAATGCATGCTCCGCGGTGGAAATGGTATTGCCCCCGGGAGTATTCATCACAATGATTCCCTTGCGGGTCGCCGCGGCTGAATCTATATTATCAACGCCGGTTCCGGCACGCCCGATTACTTCCATACTCTGCATGTGTGAAATCATCTCGGCATTTACCTTTGTATCACTGCGCACAATCATGCCGTGATACTCCCCTATCACTTTATATATATCCTCCGGCTTCATGCCGGGGGTGTAATTCACTTCAAAGGCGGCATCCTTAAGGAGCGCTACGGCTTTTTTATCAACATTGTCAGTTATGATTATTTTTTTCATTTTTCACTACCTGTGTAAACTATGACGGCGCACCGGGAGGGGTGCGCCGTCTTTCCTCTATTAACTATTGTATATATTGCTCAGACCAGATGCGGTTTGATGCGGTCAAGCAGTTTCGGTTTTGGCATCGCACCGATGATGGTCTCAACCACTTTTCCCTGTTTGAACAGCAGAAGCGTGGGAATGCTGCGGACACCATATTTCTGGCCGCTCATCGGGTTTTCATCAACATCAACTTTGGCAACTTTCAGTTTGCCCGAGTATTCACCGGCAATTTCCTCCACAACCGGAGCAATCATCTTGCAGGGTCCGCACCAGACAGCCCAGAAATCAACCAGCACGGGGAGATCGGATTTCAGAACTTCTGTTTCAAAATTAGCATCAGTAGCTTCGAGAGCTTTCATTATATATCCTGTTTTGTATATTAATCAAATTAAATTAGAACCGTCAGCACGCTGACCGTTAAAATTGACCACATCCTCGCCGCCGTCTGCATGAATAAGACCTCCGGAAACCCATTCGCCTCCATCCTTGCATAAAAGGGCTATCACTTTTGCGATATCCTCAGGGGTGGTAAGCCGGTTGCGCGGATTTTTTCTCTGCGCCACATTGATCATCGGGGTATTTCCCGGAATTTTGCGCAAAGCCGGGGTATCGGTTACACCAGCCATGATGGGGCTGACTGCAACTTCCAGATCACCGAGCTCCATGGCAAGCTGGCGGCAGTGAGATTCGAGAGCTGCTTTTGCAGCAGAAACGGCGCCATAGGAGGGAATAGCAATGTGACTGCCTGAACTTGTCATGGCAAAAATCCTTGCTTTGCGGGCAAGCATCTTGCGGTAGAAAAGGTCCTGAGTCCAGTAAACCAGAGAATGTGCCATCACGTCGAGCGTCATTTCCATTTGTGCTTTAGTGAGGGGTGTTTCACTGTTAAAATCAACAAATGGTTTAAGCGCGCCAAATGCCAGAGAGTGAAGCAGCATAAAAACTTCTGCTTTCCCTTCGGGCAAATTTTCCAGCGTGTCAAGAATTTCTTTACGTTTTGCCTCATCGGCTGCATTCGCGTTAAAGAACAGAGCTTTAACACCCTGTTTTTCAATTTCGGATTTTATCCTCTCGACATTAGGCATTGTTGCAGCCCGGTCAAGATGAACGCCGGCAACGTTAAATCCTTCTTTTGCCATCTGAATAGCGGTCGCCTCGCCAAATCCAGAGGATGCACCAAGGACTAATGCCCACTTTTTGGTGTCAGCCATAGTATTAGTAACCTTCCATTTTTTTTTCGGTCAACATCAAATTATACAAAAATGTACGTAATCTTACAATTTGAATTAAAAGGAATCTATATTTTAGAAACCGCCAGCTTCACAAAATTTTCACCGACCAGCCGTGTGATTTCTTCTATGGTTCCCGGATTATTTGAGACGGTGATGCTCCTGAGCCTGAATTTCTGATCATCATACTCGCCGGAGGAGAGCAGCCGGATGTGCACGGGCAGATTGCCTTTGTGCTTTTTAAGCACCGGCTCCAGTTCTGAAATTATTTCCGGCGTATGATTATCCCGGTCAATAATTATTTCAATATACTTCGTAAGCATATCACGGGAAGCCTCAACCGGGATTACGTTTTCCAGCCGGAGTTTCAGATTGTCCCCTGCTTTTTCTGTGTAACCCTGAAACAGGAATACTTTTTCCGGCTCAAGCATTTCACCGCATTTTTCATATACTGAAGAAAACATCATGCACTCGCAGGCCCCGGTGAGGTCATTTATTGTCAGAAATGCCATCTTGTTCCCCTTTTTATCAAGTTTTACATTTACCTCGGTTACAACACCGACCACCCGTTCAAGGCCGCCGGCATCCTCATCAGCCATTTCTCCGGCTTCACCTAGGCGGATGGTTGAGAAGGAGTTTGCCTCAAGCTCATATTTGCGCAGCGGGTGACCTGTCAGATAAAAGCCGAGCATTTCTCGCTCCTGACGGAGGCGTTCTGCTTCAGACCAGTCTTCGGTAAATCTGAGTTCAGGTTCGCTGATCTGCATCATATCCTCAGAAGCACCAAAGAGACTGTCGGTGATTTTTTCCAGATACTCCTGCGCCCTGCCGCCATAATCAAGCGCGGTTTCAATACTTTCAAAAAGCGCTTTCCGGTTGGGATGGATACTGTCAAACGCTCCGGCAAGAACAAGCCCTTCCATAGCACGTTTATTTACGGTACGGGTATTTACACTGGAAGTAAAGTCGAACAGTGAAGTGAATTTTCTTCCGATTTTTTTTCTCGTGCGGATAATTTCTTCAACCACATTAACCCCCACATTTCTCACCGCTGAAAGACCAAAACGGATGCTCCCCTCTTCCAGAGTGAATGATACCGACGGATTATTTACATCCGGAGGAAGCACATCAATATGAAGCTTTCTGCACTCTTCGAGGAAGATGGCTATTTTATCCTTATTCTTCATTTCGTGAGAAAGGTTTGAAGCCAGGAATTCCGCTGTATAGTTCGCTTTCAGATACGCGGTCTGATACGCCACAACGGAATAAGCCACCGCATGGCTCTTATTAAATCCATAGTTTGCGAACTTGTCTATGTTGGCAAAAATTTCACGGGCGGAATGAGCAGGAACGTTATTCTCGACCGCTCCCTTAATGAATTTCTCCTCCTGCTTTTTCATGGTTTCCAGATCTTTTTTACCCATGGCGCGGCGGAGAAGATCTGCATCAGCAAGAGACATACCGGCAATCACGTTTGCAATTTGTATTACCTGTTCCTGATAGACGATAATCCCATAGGTTTCTTTGAGGATACCTTCAAGCAGAGGATGCGCGTATTCAATTTTTTTTCTGCCTGCCTTGCGGTCAATAAAGTCATCAATGAACTCCATCGGACCCGGGCGGTAGAGTGCGTTCATGGCCGCAAGATCACTGATGCTTTCCGGCCTCAGCTTACGCAGATACTCCCGCATCGGGGCAGATTCAAACTGAAAGATGCCGGTTGTCTGACCGCGTGAAAAGAGTTCAAAGGTTTTTGCGTCGTTATCAGGAATGTCGTCTATATTTATCGTGACCCCGTGAATTTCCTCAACCATCTTAATTGCGTCACGTATAATAGTTAAAGTCCGCAGGCCGAGGAAGTCCATTTTGAGCAGGCCGCTGCTTTCCAGTTCTTTCATATTGAACTGAGTTACAATTTCTGTCTGCCCCTCCGCCCGTGAAAGCGGAACTATATCACTAACTTTCTTTGAGGTGATAATAACCCCTGCCGCATGCTTGGAGTGATTCCGGTTAAGGTTTTCCAGTTTGCGGGCAAAGGTGATAAGATTTTTTATATCCTCTTCCTGCGAATCGCGAATCCATTTCAGATCAGGCAGTTCAAGCGCTTCATCAATGGAAAGCACTTTACCGAATTTTGCCGGAATTACCTTGGTGATTTTATCCACCATGGTAAGAGGCAGGCGCAGCACACGTGCCACATCACGGATTGCCTGCTTTGAAGAGAGCCGGGAAAAGGTAATAATCTGCGCGACATTTTCATCCCCGTATTTCCGTTTTACGTAATCTATCACATCCCCGCGCTGATCGTCAGCAAAGTCCACGTCTATATCAGGCATGGAGCGGCGGGCGGGATTAAGAAACCGTTCAAACAGCAGATTATACTTCAGCGGGTCAACATTCGTAATACCCAGTGAATAGGCGACAAGACTTCCTGCCGCGCTTCCACGCCCCGGTCCGACTGGTATTCCCATGTTTTTTGCTGCGTTAATAAAATCCTGCACTATAAGGAAGTAACCGGAAAATCCCATATCACGGATTGTGGCTACTTCAAAGTCAAAGCGCTGCTTAATCTCCGGAGTTATTTCATGGAATTTCTTTTTGAGACCTTCATGAGCAAGATACTCCATATATCCGTCAAGGTCTTTGGCCGGTGAGTCATCCGGAATCGGAAATTCGGGGAAATGATTTTCTTTATTATCAAGATTCAGGTCAATTTTTTCATCAATTGCCAGGGTATTCTCAATTGATGCCGGCCACTCACGGAAAAGGCTTTTCATCTCGGCCGCACTCTTAAAGTACAGCTGATCGGTGCCGTAACGGAGTTTTCTGAAATCCACCTCGCCCGTTTTATCAGAAAGATGCACCAGCACGTTATGGGCAAGCGCGTCATCCTTTGATATATAATGGCAGTCGTTGGTTGCTATCAGCGGTATATCAAGTTTTTTTGCCAGACGTGGAACGGCATGCAGAATCAGTTTATCTTTTTCGAGGCCGTGATCCTGCAATTCCAGATAAAAGTCATCACCAAAGAGTTCTTTAAAATCCCGTGCGATTTTCTCCGCTTTCTCCGGTTCATTCTCTGCAATAAAGTGGGAGACAATTCCGCCGAGACATGCGCTTGTGCAGATTAGCCCTTCGGAATACTGCCGCAGTACTTCCATATCAATACGGGGCCTGTAATAATATCCTTCAAGGAATCCGATGGTTGAAAGCTTTATCAGGTTTTTATAACCTGTCATATTCTTTGCAAGAAGAATCAGATGCTGGTACTGCTTTTTCTTCCTGCCGTTTACTTCTTCCTGCTTAGTCTTCTCAGACCTACTGCGGTCAAGCACAATATATGCTTCCATACCGATAATCGGTTTGATGCCTTCTTCTTTACATTTCCTGTAAAACTCAGGAACACCATACATCACGCCATGGTCGGTAATGGCAACAGACTGCATCCCCTGCTTTTTGGCAGCCATAACCAGCGCTTTAACGCTGGCCGCGCCATCCATGAGACTGTAATGTGTGTGATTATGTAAATGAATGAATTCTGTCATCTGATTCTGAATTGGTTAACGCCGGGAACGAAAAAAGGAGAAATAGCTTACTCCGTAAACTTACACATCCCAAAAATTATTTTCTACTTGTAAATTGAAAAGATTATTTTTTGCCTGAAGAGCCAAATCCCCCGCTCCCCCGTTTTGTATCACTCACCGACAGGGTTTCCGCAACATCCATCCGGACGACCTGCGCCAGAACGAGCTGAGCTATCCGGTCCCCCCTGTGAATCTCAAACGGCTCCGGTCCGTGATTAATAAGAATCACCTGAATTTCTCCCCGGTAGTCGGAATCAATGGTCCCGGGGGAGTTTAATACCGTAACACCATGTTTTGCCGCCAGACCGCTGCGGGGGCGTACCTGAATCTCATAACCGGCAGGAATTTCAGCAGTAAGATTGGTAGGAATTTTAGTAAACCCGCCAGGCTGCAGCAGAACCGTTTCATTTATTGCAGCACGGATATCAAGTCCGGCACTCCCCTCGGTAGCATAAGCGGGGAGCGGAATATCTGCAAACTCAGGGGAGAGTCTCTTAAAATAAACGGGGATTTCTTTTTGTTTCATCTTATCTCCTGAATAGTTGTTTAAGCCGCGCCGTTTCCGATGCATTTAGGAATCCTGCTGCCGCAAGCAAAGCCGGAAAAAGAAGGAAGACCGCTCCTTTAATCCATACCGGATAATCTGCAAGCAGATAAGCCGCTGTGATACACACAGCTGAAATAACCGTTAGCAGCAGAAGTTTCCTGGTTTCAAACTGAATCGGGAATGTTTTTCTTGAGTATAAATAAAACGAGAGGGCAAGAAACGCATACGCACCAAAACTGGCCCATGCAGCAAGATATATCCCCCCGCTTTTAAGGAAGAGCAGATTCAGACTGATCTTTAACACTGCCGCGAGACCGACAAACAGGGGTACAATAGTGCTTTTTTCACGAAGAAGTATACCCACGTTAAAAAAGATATATATGGCATTGCACAGATATGCCCCGAGAATAACCGGAATGATACCGGAGGCAGAGGTATATTCCCTTCCGATCAGTGATACTCCTTTAACCGAAACGGCAAGCAGATTTTCTATAAAAAAGGTAAAGAAGAGCAGAATGACAAAACCAATCAGGACAAAGAGAGTAAAGATTCTTCCATAGAGTACCGGTGCATCCTCCCCTTTGGCGTGTTTCAGAAAAAAAGGCTGCCAGGCAAACTGAAACATTGAGCCGTAGAGCATCATAAAAATGCCGAGCCGGTAGTTTGCCTGATATATGCCGAGCGCTTCAAGCCCGAGTATCCCCTCAATAATCGGGCGGTCAATTACCTGCAGGAAGGCAGAAGCCAGTCCGGCTGGCAGATAGGGCAGGGCAAACTTTGCCATCTTTGTAAAAAGCGGAATATCAAAACTGAAGCTGAAATGCTTAAAGGTAAAGAGCGATACAACGCAGAAGGAGAAGAATGATGCTGCCAGATTGCTGATAAACACTGCCTCTACACCGTAATCATAGCCAAGCACCAGAATAAAATTAAGGGCCACCATAATGATGATGTTCACAATCCTGATGGAAGAGAATAGCAGCGCTTTCTGCTCCAGGCGGAGCTGAATGAACTGAATAGCGCCCAGATTATCAAACACCAGCACGCCGACGGCAAGCAGATATATACTGCTCTGATCCGCCGGGAGAGACACCACTCCCGTTCCCCATCCATAAAATACCGTTAGGAGAACTCCAACGAGGGAGGAGGAGATGAGCACTCCCAGCCAGGCGGTTGAGAATGCCTTTTTCCGTTCTTCCCCTTCCAGAGGAGAAGCTGTCTTAAGATATGCTGAATCCATGCCGTAAAGCAGGACGATATTCATGACCGCTATATATGCATAGATATTGGTGACAATACCATACTCTGACGGAGGAAAAATATTGGTATAAAACGGCACCAGAAAGAAATTAATAAAGCGGCCCACAAAGGTACTGAGACCGTAGAGCGCGGTTTCTTTGGAAAGCTGCTTTATCTTGTCAAACATCAGTTACTCAGGCGCTTCCGGTTAACCGAGCTCAACATCAAGTGAAATATCAAGCGCCTCAACTGAGTGAGTAAGTGAGCCGGTTGATATATAATCCACACCAAGCGCCGCGATGGAGTGAACATCCTCCAGCCGCACACCGCCTGATACTTCAAGCAGGCAGGTTCCCCTGTTCATGTCAACCGCTTTGCTTATATCTTCGAGGGAAAAATTGTCAAGCATGATGATATCCGGCTTCAGCGCCAGCGCTTCGGAAAACTGGGCAAGTGTATCAACTTCAACTTCCAGTTTTACATTCAGATTCTGACGGACAGCATAATCACGGCAGTTATTGATTGCACGGGTAACCGACCCGGCAACTGCAATATGATTATCCTTGATCAGGAACATGTCATAAAGACCCATCCGGTGATTGCTTGCGCCGCCGCAGGTAACCGCATACTTATCAAGAAGTCGGTGACCGGGGAGCGTTTTACGGGTATCAAGGAGTTTGGTTTTATATTCTTTCATCTCCCCGATAAAGCGGGATGCTTTTGTGGCAATACCGCTCATTCTCTGCAAAAAGTTCAAAACGGTTCTCTCCCCTGTCAGAAGTTTTTTTGCTTCGCCATGCATTTCAGCCACAATATCCCCCTTTTTAACATGATCACCATCCTTAAAAAAGCATTCAACACTGCTCTGCAGATGCAGCTTTTTATAGACGATTTCAATCATGGGCAGACCGGATACAACACCGTCCTGCTTTACAACAAAGCGTCCTGTTGCTGCTTCATTGCTGAAAATCGCTTCGCCGGTGATATCGCCGGTATCAAGGTCTTCCTTAATCGCGAGCGTAATAAGGTGATCTATGGAAGGGTGATAAAAGATATCGTTATTCATAAAACTTTTTCATTGCTTCGGTGAATGACTGCGGTGCGCGCATAGGTCTGCGCGTTTTTGCGTCAACAAAAACCAGTTCAACAAATCCCTCACAGATCAGTTTCTGCCGTTCCGGAACATATATCTTGTGTTCCAGCCGTATGCGGGTTGAGGGGGTTTCTTTGGTGATAGTGTGTATTTCGAGCAGTTCATCATAAAACGCGGGACTGCGGTAACGGATGCCAACTTCCAGCACCGGCAGCATATATCCGCTTTCTTCGATGCCTTTATAGGTTAAGCCGTTATCGCGCAGAAGTTCTGTCCTTCCGACTTCAAAATATTCAAAATACTTTCCGTTATATACAAAACCCATCTGATCGGTATCCGCATAGCGCACCCTGACATTGGTAATGTGTGTTTTCATACTGATATCCTTGTTAAAATGCTTCTCCGATACCGAAATGGTATTCCATGAGATCGGTGATAAAACGCTTTTTACCCAAAGGACGCTTGTCGTAAGGGTCATACAATTTGAATCCGAAATCGAGCCGGAAGGGAGCAAACGGGGAATAATAACGGAAGCCGATACCGCCGGCAACAGCCACTTCCGGTATATTAAACTTTGTATGATTTTTCCAGACATTGCCATAATCAGCAAATGCCGCGACACCAAAATCACCGAAGACTTTCTGGCGGAGTTCCAGCGAACCTTCAAGAATAAAATTACCCCCCTGCACAATGACCTGTTCACCATCCAGCAGAATCACTTCAGCAGGCGCAAGCTGGCGGGCTGCCCAGCCCCGAATTGAATTGCTGCCCCCTGCTGTATATCTCCGGGTGGTTGCAATGCCGGCATCATCGCCGAGGTATGCCTGCAGATGCGCTGTTTTCAGTTTAACACCAAGCACTGAACTGCGCCGGGAGTTCAGATTAAAATAGTATGCTCCGGTTATGGCTGTTTTGTAAAAGAGAGAGCCGTTATACTCACTGCCGAAGAGTTTTGTAAGTCCGTAATCCAGCAGGTTTGCTTCTTCAACAAGAAAGCTGAAGTTATAACCGCTTGAAGGGAAGAGAGGATTATCAACATGCGATGAGCGGAGATCCGCGCCGAGTATTGAAAGGGTTTTATTAATCTGCTTCAGTCCGGAGAGTGAGGGGAACAGTTCGTCAGCCACTTCAAGATTATAATACGCGGTAATAAAATTAATAAACGTATATCTCGGCAGTTCAAACTCGAAGCTGAGCTTGCCTCCGTAGTTTCTCTTGTTGGAGTTGTCTTCCTTGTTAATTCTGAAGTAGGTCTCAAACGTACCGAGTATAGGGCGGTTAAATATATACGGCTGTTCAATCCGGAGAGTATTTTCAACGTACCCCCTGATGGTAGTATCCTGCAGGGAAAAGGTCTTGATCATCCGGTCAAAATTTGTGCGGAAGAAATCGCGATAACCCGCTGAACCAAAGATGCTGAGTTTGCGTGCATCCCCCAGAAAATTCTTTTTAACGAACGTTCCGCCCGCGCCCACATTAAACGTATTGGACTGATTATTCATCAGAATTTCAGGAGACAGCTCATGTATATTACCAATAGTTCCAGAAATCATCAGAGGCACGGTACTGTTTACCGTGTCACTAAAAAGAGGATTCAGCGCCACACTGGAGAAAAGGCCTGTCCGGTAAAGACGAACCTGGCTGAGACGGATTCTCTCAAGATTATAGATATCCCCGCTTTTTATGCCCACCAGGTCAATGAGCATGTCTTCTTCCACCGCCTCACTCCCCTCCCCCTTCTTTTCAACTGAGACACCGCTGATAGAATATCTGCTGCCCAGAAAAAGATAAATCTGCAGGTGCGCGCGGTTGGTGAGCGTATCGCGCAGTATGATAGTACTGTCAAAACGGGCTAGCATATAACCGCTGTTTTCAAAAAAAACGGTGATATTGTCTATTCCTGATTTAATTGCTGCCTGATTAAAAAACTGCGTGGAGTCAGGGCTGAATCCTTTCATTGCTTCAGAAATCAGCACCGGATCATTCTTCGGCAGTCCGAAAAATTCAATTTCACCATACTTTGACTGCGGCCCTTCATTAATGATATACGTCAGGTCTGCTTTTTTATCAGCCGAATCAAGGATAAATTCATAACTGAATTCCGACTGAAAAAATCCGTTTGATGTATAATAATCGGAAAGTGCCCTCAGATCATACTGAATGGTTGTGCTGTCAAACCAGACCGGCGGAGCGCCAAAGCCGCTGAAGGTATTCAGGAATTTCCACAGCCACATGGGAGTCTCCACGGTATATATTACCTGCGCCAGATTGCCGGAACTGACCTTAGCATTACCCCTGAAACTGATGGAATTCAGCTCAAACTGCATACGGTTCTGCGCCTGCACTCCATGAACTGCGGCGAGAGAAATGATAATCATCAGCAGCATAGCCGGAAAGCGCAGCATTTTATCTGCCGTTTCCGTCTGGTTCAACAATCAGCATGGGATAATCTTTTTTGAATTCCCTGATAAAAAACTGCCTCAGTTCTTCCGGCGCGTCACCGGGAAACGATAATACAACGGAACCATCTCCGGAAACTTCAAGGAAACAGGGGGTAAAAGTCTTCTCTTCAAAATCAGCCAGGTAAGAATAGACTTCACCGCCGCCTGAACCAAGGAAATAACTTCCTGAATTATAGAAAATGAGATCATAAGTATAACCCGGCAGACGGACAGGCCTTACCGCCGACTCCTTAAGAGAGCCGTCAAACACCGGACTTGTATATACAACAACGGGAAGTGTATCCTGCAGTTCCACGAGCACAAATCTTATGCCCCATTCAGCAAAGCTGTCCTCTTCTTCAAGATAACAGAAGCGATACGTGTCATTGGCAGTGAGAGGGAGATAAAATCCATAGCGGAGTTCCAGTCCGAGATTTTTTTCAAGAAAGAGCCGGGCATTCCCTTCCTGTTTCAGATACTCATTGAGAGTGTCTTCCGGTTTTGGTTTTTCTGATTCGCATCCGCTGACAAGCAATAAAGCGGTAAACAGCAGAAATATAATTACAATGATTTTAATTTGGCCTGATAACAACAGGTGTTCCTTTTTTCACAACAGACAAGAGCTCCCTGATGCTTTCATTGCTGACTGCGGCGGAGCCGTTTGTCCAGTTAAAAACAAATGGGAGATTCTTAAATAAAAAATTCAGCTGACCGATGCCGTGAATACCGATGGCGGTCATCCTGCTGCCGCTGTCAGGGCGGCAGTCCTGGTAATAATACCTGAACCGCATCTGATTAAATTCTTCCTGGGTTAAGTAACCATCCCGGAGGCCGGCAACCATATCATCCATATTCGGGTAGTTAAGCTGTAAAAAAGATTCATACTGATGAACTGTATCAATCCGGCAGATAATATACTCACCGGCGGGGGTCCCCCGGTCACCGGATAACCGTTTCACTCCTTTGTTGGTCCCGAACACCGCACGGTACTCCTTCACCAGCACAGAGTCAGAATACAGCCGGAGGAGATACTGATTCCTGATAATCACAATCTGCGGGTTGGTAACTTCAGTCAAACCCTTCTGCCTCAGAGCATCCTGCAGGGTTACGGTACGAAAATTTGAAGTGATACCGTAAAGAAATGTGCCGGAAATAAAGATAATGATGCCTCCGGAGACAAAGAGAATTTTTTTGAACATGAACTGGCGCTGAAAACCGCAAATTACCTGATTGAATGCGCAAAAATAACCCGAAAAGGGGTAAGGAAAAAAGGTGAATATTTGTAAATTTAAGAAGTTAAATAATCCAGGAAAGGCAACGATGCGTCTGTTTGCTTTAGTTTTACCATTCATCCTCATCTGGCAGCTCTCCGCTCAGACCATTCCATATCAATACGGCTGGCCCCGTTCCGCAAGCGGTGACTGGGGACTCTATTCAAACTCCCCAACGATTGCTGATTTTGACGGCGACGGAATTCTGAATATTTCTGTTACCAAGAGCTTTGCCACCCCTGAACTTTTTGTCTGGAAAGCGAACGGGGCATACCAGATCGGTTTTCCTCAGGCAGTACCCGCCGGTCAGCTGCAGAATTCCGGCTCGATCGAGATTACCGCAGCCGGTGATGTTGACGGAGACGGCAAGATGGAACTGGTCTTTGGCGATGAAAACGGCATGCTGTTTATTTATAAGTCCAACGGACAGCAGCTTGCCGGCTCCCCCTTTTTCCTCGGAACGCAGCATGAGTCAACAACTCCGGCACTGATAGATATGGATGAGGACGGAAAACTGGATATTGTTATCACTTCCTACTACCGCGACTCCCCTTTTGACCAGGCGAAGCTTCATGTGCTCCGCTATAACGGGTCCCAGTTCGAATATATATCAGGATTTCCGCTGGATATCACCTACGGAGGCGACAGCGCGCCTGCTGCCGGAGATATCAATAATGACGGCCACAACGAAATTGTATATATATCAGGCGGACGGATTGCGGACTCTACCATTGCCGCGCTCAATGTGGTGGACAGAAACGGACGCCCTCTTGACGGCTGGCCGATGAAAATAACCTATTCCACTCCGGGGGCAGCTCCCTCACTTTATGATCTTGACAATAACGGCGATCTGGAAATTATTATCAAACTGAACATGACCCTGGGCGGAATTAACGGTATATATGCTTTCGACTATACCGGAAAAATTTTCCCGAACTTCCCCATTCCTGTCTATTCAGGCCATTATTTTGCAAGCGTTGCCATAGGAGATATGACCGGAGACTCGATACCGGAACTTGCTTACGGAACCGTAACAGCAGTTGACAGCGGTCTGGCATGGGCCTGGAAATTAGACGGCACCCTGCTCCCCGGCTTTCCCCAAAGGATTTTCGCCACCTGGGTTGACGGGTCGGTAGCGATAGGAGATGTCAGCGGAGACGGCAAAGGTGATGTGATTGTTCCGACCAGCAAAGGCGCCATTTATGCTTTTACTGATTCTGCCCAGCTTGTTCCCGGTTTTCCACTCATCGCAGAAAATGTTCATGTGGTCACCGGGTTTGAAACATCACCAACACTTGCAGATATAGACGGTGACGGAGACACGGAAATTTTTGCCGGCTCGCTTAACCGGAGAGTGTATGGTTATGATACTCCGGGTATCTTTAACGCAGAAAAAAGCTGGCTGACTTACAAAGGCAATGCACAGAGAACCGGCGGGCAGATACGGGGCTACAGGCCGCCTGTATCGGCTGAAGAACCGGGTAACATTGTTCAGGATTATGAGTTAAAACAAAATTATCCAAATCCCTTTAACCCATCAACGGTAATAAGTTTTTCTCTGCCCAAAAACGTTTCAGCAGACCTGCGTATCTACAACATCCTTGGTCAGGAAGTGGCAGTACTTCTTAACAATGCAGAGATGACGGCAGGTGTGCATCAGATAAGCTTTGATGCAGGCAGCTTTCCCGGAGGTGTATATATCTACCGCCTGAAGGCAGGCACATTTTCAGCATCGGGAAAGATGACACTGCTGAAATAATGAATAATGATCCGCTGCGACGGAATGAAGTATGAATTGGTTTAAAAGGTAATTATCTGAAATAATTATGAATGATGAATTATGAAGTATGAATTGGTTTAAATGATAATTCACCATTTAAGAAGCCCCGGAAATGTCCGGGGCTTTTTTTTGTTTGGTTCAATTTTTTGTAGAGACGTCGCAAATGCTGACCGGATGCCTTACTTTTTGCGATCTGATGCATTTGCGGCGTCTCAGGGAAGAACAGGGGAATCATGGTTTCTTCACCACCCCTATTGTCGTAAATGGGTTTGGGAGGTTACAAACAGCCGACAAACAATGAGACGGCGCAATCGCATAAATCTTTCGTATATATATAAATTGTCGCAGCGATTGCAACGTCTCTACGCATGAATTAAAAATATTTTTTTCGTAGAGACGTCGCAAATGCTGACCGGATGCCTTACTTTTTGCGATCTGATGCATTTGCGGCGTCTCAGGGAAAAACACGGGAATCCTTTTCGAATACGCCGCCTTGATTGTCGCGAATGGGTTTGATCCATTGCCCTGATTGTCATGGACGGGTTTGAGACGCTGCAATCGCCGTCCGGCATTTACCACTTACATATATCCACAGCGGCGATTGCAACGTCTCTACGCATGAATTAAAAATATTTTTTTCGTAGAGACGTCGTAAATGCTGACCGGATGCTTTACTTTTTTGCGGTCTTATGCATTTGCGGCCTCTCAGGGAAGAATATGGGGATTCCTTTTTATATACGTCAATCTGAATATTTTAAGCGGGTTTGAGACGGCGCAATCGCATGAATCATTCGTATATATAAAATTTATCGCGGCGATTGCATCGTCTCTACACAAACATATTCCCGCCTTTAAAACAAAAACGGGAATGTATTCAATAAAAACACATTCCCGTTTTCATCCGGAAGGGAGACGAAATCCTCAGCCCCGTTTTTTACGGAAAAGGAACACCAGAACGATGAGCAGCACCGCTCCTGAAAGAGCATAAATCCAGTAAGGGGTTTCCTTCAGTTTGTAGGCACGATAGGTAACGGAAATGGTTTTCCCTTTCCCAATTTCAGCCATGGTGTAGTTCCAGATAAGATATTTTTCTTCCCGTGAGGTAGCGTTGTGCTGAATGATTTCACCGGGAAAATTATACTTATAGGTAACTGTATAATCATCGCCGGTAAAACCGAATCCGGTAACGATGGGGGAGATAAACTGGGAAAACACCTTCTGACCGGCAGCCCCGTCTTTCAGGGAGAAATTTGAGCCCCGGAACGCTTCGGTCTGGTTAAGGGAGTCAATATGAGTGAATTCCAGCTGGACTGTTGCCCGGGAGACTGAATCAACGGTATCAGTAACCACGGAAATATCATTCACAACCGTAAAGGGGGTGGAGAACTGATTCCTGATCGTATCCACATTAAACAGACCGGTCTGATCGAGTAGCACGGTATTCTGAGGGTCAGAAACTTTCATCCAGTAGGTCAGAATCATGGTTCCTGAGCCATCCGGGTTGAGGGAAATATCCTGTTCGTAATTCAGGCACCCCTGAAGACCGAGGATAAGCAAGAAAATCGCGAGAACTTTTTTCATTGGTAAATCGTTAACAAAGATTATGCATCAAAAAGGTAAAATAGAGAAAAATTCTGAGATATTCATTAATTTTGCGACCAGTTAAAAACAGATACGAGGAAAACTATGCCAACATATGATTATGTCTGCAGTTCCTGCGGACACCAGTTCGAACATTTCCAGAGCATGAGCTCCGCACCGCTGAGCAACTGCCCCTCATGCAGCGCACCGGTAAAAAGAAAGATCGGTTCAGGCATTGCACCTATTTTTAAAGGATCGGGTTTTTACCAGACCGATTACAAAAACTCAGCTCCCGCTGCTTCCGGCGGAAACACACCGGAGAGCAAACCGGCCGCAGAAACAAAACCTGCCTCAGAGACGGCATCCGCGCCGGCTGCATGACCAGACGGAAATTCACCACTTTCTAAATTTCCCCGTTTCCTGAAATAGAAGAGCCACGCCGCGGCGTGGCTCTGCAAGAATTCTGCAAAAAAACTTTTTTTGATGCTGGATTATTTCAGCACCACTAATTTTTTCATTTCGCTGTATCCTCCTGCGGTCATCCGGTAGAAATAAACTCCGGAAGAGAGCGCTGATGCATCAAAACTTACTTCGTAAGTACCGGCCGGTTTATACTCATTGAGCACTGATGCAACTTTTGATCCCATCACATCATATACATCAATGGTTACCATATCCGCCTGCTTCACCGCGAAACGGATGGTTGTTTCCGGATTAAAAGGGTTCGGATAATTCTGCGATAAACCATACTCGGAAGGAATCTCTCCTGCAATTTCTTCCGCACTGGTAAGCAGCCCGGGTTCAGGAGCAGGAAGCTGGACAGAAGTATATATACGGAACTCCCCCGGCTGAAGCTGTACTGACATATTCGGGTCAGTCACATTCATCGAAGTGCCGTCAAAATAATTATACCAGGTGCCTGCATTCGGGAATACGGGAATTCCTGACTGTGTTGTCACATCAAAGTTTCCAATCACCACAACATTCATTGAGGAATGATAGAGATGAATCTTTTTAACCGCGCCGCTTCCTGCTATGGTGAAATCATTTGTCCTGAATGCCGGATAATTCACCTTCAGATTCGCCAGCGCTGAATATACCTTGTTCAGTTTTACCCGCTCCGGTATCTGCAGATAATCCCACTTCGGGGGTTTGTTGCTCAGGCGGCAGGCATCGGTTCCGCATGGATAGTTGATAGACAAATCAAAGCCCAGTTCACCAAACTGCCAGAGCATCTTGGGACCGGGAACAGTGAAGAAAAATGCCGCCGCAAGTTTCTGACGGTTCAGTGCGACAGCAAGATTTTTTATGTTATATGTGCCGGAGGCATTCCCGTACTGAAGATTTTTATACATCAGCCGTTCTTCGTCATGGCTTTCCATATATCCTATGCCGTGGGGCTGCTGCCATCCTTTATTTTTCCAGGAAATCCAGGAGAAGTCTGAATTAGCAAGCCAACCCATGGTTGCTTCGTTATAGGAATGATTATGGTTTGACCAGAGCATCATTCCGTAATTGGCAAGCACGGTTTCTTCGCTGTTATCAGCAAAATGCTCAAGGATTACATACGCACCAGGATCGGTCTGCCACACCACATCCGCCATTCTCTTGAGCAGATTAATGCGCGACTGATCATACTGCCCCCACTGACCAACATTGCTTCCGCTGTTGGTCTGGGTGAATCCTTTGCTCAGGTCATAACGGAATCCGTCAACTTTATATTCAGTGAGCCAGTAGGTATTAACGCGGTCAACAAAATCTTTGGTTGCCTGGCTTTCATGGTTAAAATCATAGCCGACATTAAACGGATGACGCGCAACCTGATTAAAATAGGGGCTGTTTGCAGCGGGCTGATTATTTGCAGAATCCCACCAGAGGCGCACCAGCGGTGACAGTCCGAACTGATGGTTAAGAACGATATCAAGAATCACTGCCATACCCATGCCGTGGGCTTTATCAATAAGTTCTTTCAGTTTATTCTTGGGGCCGTAGTATTTATCAGGAGCAAACATAAACATCGGGTTATATCCCCAGCTTTCGTTTCCTTCAAATTCCATCACCGGCATAAGCTGAATTGCATTGATTCCAAGGCGTTTCAGATAGGAGAGGGTATCAATAACCGACTGGTACGTTCTCGCCGTGGTGAAATCACGGATAAGCAGTTCGTATATAACAAGGTCGGTTTTAGCAGGACGGGTAAAACTGGTATTCTGCCACTGATACGCGCTCTGTGCAGTCTGTAATACTCCAACGATACCCGATGTTTTGCCAGCCGGATATTGTTTAAGACCGGGATAGACTGCGTTGCTTATATACCGGTCATTCCAGGGGTCAAGCACTTTATCAACATAGGGATCGGTAACACGGAGTGTGCCGTCAACCAGATACTGGAAGCCGTATTCTACACCGGGGGAAAGTCCGGGAATCTCCGCCCAGAAGCGGTTGCCGTCAGGGGTTTTCTTCATATAGAGATTCGGATCAACCTGCCAGTTGGTGAAGTCGCCGATGATATATACATACTCTTTGTGAGGAGCGTAGAGTGAAAGTGTTGCCGATGTAACCGAGGTATAGTTAACACCGTCCTTCATATTTGCGGGTAATGCCTGCACGGTGACCGGAGGGCGGACAACGACATATAAGGAGTCTGCCTTGGTGCTTCCGGTTGAGGAGGTGGCAACGGCTTTTACCCATTTCTTTCCTGCGGTTGAGCCGGTATAGTTATAATTGATGGTAAAGGATGCCGTTGTGCTGACCTGATTGCCGTCTATATAGAGGGCAAGATTAGTTGAGCCGGTCGAGAGCGCCTGAATGGGAAGAGAGCCGTTCAGGGCAAGTATTGTCGGGTCAGATTCAGGCAGCGTGATTGCAACATCCAGACCTCCTGTTGAGAGATTAACAAAAATGTCTCCCCCTTCAGCAGTTTTCCCCTCGCGGTATGGAGATGCCGCGCTTCTGAAAACAAATGCGATTTTCTGAATGGCTTCATTGGCCGGCACACCGTAAAAAGCTCGCACGGAAGGTTTAATCTTAAACTGGTATAAATCCGTGCCGATGCGGGTTAGTTTTGTTTCAGGGGTATTCACTCCCCAGTTGGTTTTTACATATTTCCAGTCAGAGTTTGATGTACTGGCGCTGGTAATAACTCCTGTATGGGCATAAACATCTCCGGTATAACCGAGCAGTCCGGCATTCCCCTGAGAGGCGTCAAAAATAACCGTTACCGAATCTGAATGGGAAGCAAAATAAGGAGTCCAGGTAATCTGAGCAGAAAGAAAAAAAGGCAGAAACAGGAATAGTGCTGCCATATTTCTTATAAATTTCATCGTTTGTCCTTTACTATTAAACCCTCAGGGGGATTGTACATATTTTCTAAAATGACCTCTAAGTTACCCATAGAGGATAATTTTTTCAAGTTAATTTCCCTTCTATTCATCACTCACCGATGAGGGTCACTGCAATTTCTCGTTGCCGCGGCCGGTTATCAAAGTCAACCAAAACAATCTGCTGCCAGGTTCCCGTGAAGAGTTCACCATTGATCACAGACGTCTGAAAGGATGATCCCTGAAGCGATGCCCTTACATGACTGTGTCCGTTGCCGTCATGCCAGGTATCGTCATGGTGGTACCGGTTTTTCTCAGGTACAATCTTTTCCCAGAATTCCGGGTAATCCTTAAGCAGTCCTGGTTCATATTCAATGGAGGTAATGCCCGCCGTGGAGCCCTTCACACTTACCGTAATGATGCCTTCCCTCAGGCCGGACTTCTGTAAAATCTGCCGTACCCCGGATGTAATATCTGTCAGCTGTGTCTCCCCTTTTGACTTAACGGAAAGTATCTCGGTGTGTATTTTCATCTATTTCCTCTTCTTTCTTTCACCATATCCAAATCTGAATGCTCATTCTGAATAAAAAAAGGGAAGACTTTGTCTTCCCTTTTTTAAGTGCCGGGCTATTTTAACTCAACAGGCGGACTAACTGATGTAAGGCCTCTTTCAAGATTGGTAATCCTGAAGAGAACGCGCCTGCTGCTGAACGAACGGTGCTCTGCTGCAAAGCTGTTCTCGCCTGACTTGGAGTCATAGCGTTCAGCAAGAACATTCCAGTTCATTCCGTTATCGGATGAGTATTCAATCTTCACCGCGCCGGCGGTTTCAGACATCCAGCGCAGATTATATGATTCATTCTGATTCCAGACTTCGCTTGCTGAATTCAGGATAACCGGTCTGCCGTAGTCAAATCCGATATTAAAAGGAGCATCATTCATATCACTGATAGAAGCATCAGCCGTTGAAGTAATCCTTATTCGAGCATTGGCAGAAAGCTGGCCAATATATGTCCAGCGGTAAGCGCCGGTTGATGGGGTATTGGCCACAATTGTATTCCATCCGGTTACGCCGTTATCCAGCGAATACTCAATGTTAACATTCTGCACTCCAACGGATATCCACGTAATAACCGTATCAGAGACGATAAACTCCCCGCCATTCGGGAATGTTACCCTGATATACGGATCAGAAGCAATCGTAAAGTTCGAGTCGGATTCGTCAAACGGGCTGCCGTCTGCAGCATCACGGACGCGAACTCTGCCCTGCTCGGTATTCAGTCCGGCAGGAATGCTCCAGATATATACACCTGAACTCGGGATGCCGGTTCTGATCGTATCCCATGAGGCGCCGTTATTCGTGGTATAGTGGAGATCCACATTAGTCACATTCTGTGAAGTCCAGCGAACCTGCTGTGAGGTTCCGGCAAGGAAGTTATTTCCTCCGTTCGGCGAAAGTACTCTGATTGCTGACTCGGAAGTAATGCTAAACACACCGTCACTCATATCAAACGGGAATCCGTCATTCTTATCGCTGATTCTGATAAGGCAGTTACCAGAAATGGTTGCAGGCACAGGATTCCAGCTATAGATACCGCTGGCTGAGACTCCTGAACTGACGGTAATCCAGTTCTGGCCGTTATTGGTTGAGTATTCTATCTTAACAGAATCAATACCGGTGCTGATCCAGGTAATATTCGCGGCACTTCCCGCCGGCAGCGCTTCACCGCCGTTTGGATAGGTCACTGTTACACTTTGTGTTATAGCAGGTGAAATCTGGAATACCGCTGCTGACTGGTCAGCAGGCAGGCCGTCTGCTTCATCACTTATTCTGATTTTACACAGTGCCGAGTTAACGGTATCTACCGTCCATGTGTATATACCATCACTCTCGGTGCTGTCAACGATAACAGTCCATGATGCACCGTTATTGGTAGTTAGTTCGATGCTAACATTACTGAGGCCTTCTGATATCCACGTTATATTATACTGCTCACCGGCAATCAGTGACTGTCCGCCGTCAGGAGTCAGAAGATTAATTGACGGTTCATCAAGGACAGTGAATGTACCGTTTGACTCATCTGAAGGAATGGTACCTTCTGCATTGCTGATGCGCAGTTTATAGAACGATGCCGGTATAGACGGACTCCATTCATAACTTCCGTCACTTGGCGTGCTTTCAACAATCGCTTCATAATCACCGGTATTGCCTATACGGTATTCGATGCGCACATTGCTGACACCCTGCGAAGTCCAGGTAATATTATAGAGCGTTCCGGCAATAAGGTTTTCACCGCCGTTAGGATATGTTACGGTAATTGACTTAACCGGAGTAATAGAGAAAGCAGCATCACTTTCATCAACTGGCGAACCGTCAGCAAGATCACTGATTCTTACTTTGCAGAGGGTTGAAGTTACAGAAGGCAGCGGATTCCATTCATAAAGTCCGTCGCTCTCAGTACTGTCAACTATCACCAGCCACGTCAGGCCGTTATTGGTGGTATATTCGATTTTTACTTTATTCACTGCAGCGCTCAGCCAGGTTATACTCTGCGATGAGGTGGACTCAAAGCTTTCACCGCCGTTTGGTGAGGTAACCGTAAGCGTCTGCTGAATCTGATTAGTGAGCGTAAAGTTATTGTTTGATATATCAAAAGGTACACCGTCCGCATAATCACTGATTCTGACACGGCAGAGTGATGAATTCAGATTCGGAATACTCCAGCTATAGGTGCCTGTCGAAGCTAAGCTGTCAACGATTGTCGTCCAGGTGAATCCGTTATTGGTGGTGAATTCAATCTTCACTTTCTCAAGATTCTCAGACGACCAGGTAATAGCCTGCGATGTACCGAACGACCATAATTCACCGCCATTTGGCGTGAAGACGGTGATGGCTGGTTCCGGCGCAATACTGAAGACCGCATCACTCTCATCGGATGGAGTTCCGTCTGCGGCATCGGATATACGGATTTTGCAGTTATTCGAAGTAACAGCAGGAATTGAGTTCCATACGTAGTATCCGTCACTTTCGGTAGAAGCGGTAATAGTTGTCCAGCTTACACCGTTATTGGTAGTGTATTCAATCTCCACATTGCTTACACCGGTGCTCGTCCAGGTAATAACCTGACTTGAGCCGGTCGGGAATGATTCACCGCCATCGGGCGCGGTTACCGTAATTGTCTGCGGTGATGTTACTGATATACTGAACATATTGTCAGATATATCCTGGGGTTCACCGTCTGCCGGATCGCTTATCCTGATTTTACAGAGTTCAGAGGTCACATTTGGCACTGTCCAGACATAACTGCCGGTAGAGGCGGTTGATGCGATAACAGTATTCCAGGAAGCTCCGTTATCAGAAGTAAACTCAATTCTCACATTTGCAAGATTACCGGATGTCCATCTGATGATATAATCACTTCCGCCTATAAGTGATTCAGCACCATTCGGCGCGGTGACGGTTACAAACGGATTCGGGGCTATACTAAAGACAGCATCACTTTCATCAGAAGGAGCGCCGTCTGATTTATCAGAAATTCTGATCTTCGCGTTGTTAGTCTGAACAGACGGCACCGGGGTCCAGAGGTAGGAGCCGTCACTTTCGGTTCCTGCTGAAATGGTTGTCCAGTCTACTCCGTTATTGGTTGTATATTCAATCTTTACGGAATCAACTCCGGAACTGGTCCATGCGATAAATTGATTTGAACCGGAAGCATAGGTCTCACCACCGTTTGGAGATGTTACCGTAACGCTCTGCGGTGATGAGGTAGCGATGGAGAATACCTCGTCTGATTCATCAACCGGGAATCCGTTTGTCAGATCGCTTATTCTGATTTTGCAAAGTGACGAAGTTACGGATGACACGGTCCAGAGATACTGGCCATTGCTGGTAACAGAATCCACAAAGGTCCAGGATGCACCGTTGTTGGAGGTGAATTCAATCTTCACCTTTTCAATGCCCTGAGAGTTCCAGGTAATCAGCTGGCTTGATCCCGCGCTGTATTGCTCTCCGCCGTTAGGTGAAAGAACTGATACTGCCGGTGCAGAGATAATGGTAAATGCCGCGTTACTTTCATCAACCGGTGTATTATCAGACGCGTCATATATACGGATCTTGCAGTTTGTTGAGGAAATACCTGAAGCAGGAACCCACTGATGCAGTCCGTCACTTGGGGTATTGCTCACGATGGATGACCAGGTGAGACCATTATTGGTGGTCAGCTCGATTGTTACATTTGCAATTCCGCTGCTCGACCAGGTAATATTGAATGTGCTGCCCGGCTGGATAATTTCTCCGCCGTTGGGTGTATTAACCGTTATGGTCTGAAGGGAGACGTTATACACCGTAAAGTTGTTATCAGACATATCCGCAGGAACTCCGTCCTGTGCATCGCTGATCTTGATCCGGCAGGTGGTGCTTGATACATTCGGCACCGGATTCCAGCTATAGCTGCCCGTGTTCGGAGCAGAAGCGGCTATCTGACTCCAGGTCAAGCCTGCATCAGTTGAGAACTCAAGCTTTACCGCGGTAACAGATTCAATGTTTCTATTAAGCAGTGTTGACCAGGTGATGGTATATACTGACCCGGCAAGAATGCTGTCTCCTCCGTTCGGAGCAGTAAGGGTCAGGGTAGGCTCTGTTCTGATGGTGAATACCTCATCACTTTCGTCAACCGGAGTTCCGTCAAACGCGTCAGATACTCTGATCTTTGCGTTTGATGAGTTGATTGCAGGAACAGTTGTCCAGAAGTATGAACCGTCCGGCTGAGTACCGCTCACGATGGTTGACCAGGTCTGGCCGTTGTTTGTGGTGTACTCAATCTTTACGCTGTCAAGTCCACTGTTATTCCAGGTAATCTCGTATGGAATGCCTGATGTAACAGTTTCACCGCCGTTTGGTGAACTTACTCTTACCGTCTGAACCGGAACATTGCTTATCGTAAAGCTGCCGTTAGATATATCAAACGGTTCGCCGTCTGCAGGATCGCTGATGCGGATCTTACAGAGCAGTGAATTTACATTCGGTACGGTCCATGCGTAGGTACCGGTTGATGGTGTGGTTGCCGCAATGACCGTCCAGCTTGAACCGTTGTTGGTGGTGAACTCAATCTTAACATTATCAAGATTTGATGAACTCCATAAAATATTCTGCACTGATCCGGACAGGAAAGTTTCACCGCCGTCAGGATAGAGAACTTCAACAGCCGGGTCAGGAGCAATGCTGAATACTGCATCACTGAGATCTTCAGGCGAACCATCCGCTGCGTCAGAAATTCTGATGCGTGCGTTATTCGTTACAACTGAAGGCACAGGACTCCACAAATAAGCACCGTCACTCTCAGTGCTTGCGGTGATCGTTGTCCAGTCAACACCGTTGTTAGTTGTATATTCTAACTGAACAAAATCAATTCCGCTGCTGGTCCAGCTTATCAGTCGGTTTGCACCAGAGGAGAGAACTTCTCCGCCGTTCGGTGATGTAACAGCAATGCTCTGAGGAGCGGCCGTAGAAACAGAGAATACTTCATCTGAGACATCCACGGGGAATCCGTCAGTCAGATCACTTACTCTGATCTTGCAGAGAACAGAACTTACTGCCGGAACGGTCCAGAGATACTGGCCGCTGCTGGTCACAGAATCAACAAAACTCCATGATGCTCCATTATTAGAAGTGAACTCGATTTTTACTTTTTCAATACTCTGGGAATTCCAGTTAATTGTGTACTGAGATCCGGAGTTTAGCGATTCTCCCCCGTTTGGTGAAATAACCGTAACCGCAGGTGAAGAAAGTATTGTGAATGATGCATCACTCTCATCAACAGGCAGACTGTCGGTTGCATCATAGATTCTGATCTTACAGTTTGTTGATGCTATGTTAGAAGCAGGAACCCACTGATAGAAGCCGTCACTTTCAGTTGAACTTACTATAGTGCTCCAGTTCAGGCCATTATTTGTGGTCAGCTGAATTGCGACATTTGATATATTGCTGCCTGACCAGGTGATGTTAAAGGTACTGCCCGGCTGAATAATCTCTCCGCCGTTCGGAGCAGTAACCGTTACTGACTGCTGGACTGCATTATACACCGTAAAGTTATTATCGGACATATCAGCAGGTGTTCCGTCCTCGGCATCACTGATCTTGATGCGGCAGGTTGTGCTGGAGACATTAGGCACCGGGTTCCAGCTGTAACTGCCGGTATTTGGTGCTGAGTTTGTAATCTGGCTCCACGTCAGTCCTGAGTTTGTAGAGAACTCAAGCTTAACCGCAGTTACGCTTTCGGTCATTCTGCTCAGGGCTGTTGACCAGGTGATAGTATATACAGATCCTGCAAGGATACTGTCACCACCGTTTGGTGCAGTCAGGGTAAGTGTCGGTTCGGTTCTGATGGTGAATACTGCATCAGACTCATCGGTTGGTGTGCCGTCCGCTGCGTCGCTAATGCGGATTTTTGCATTTGAAGAATTAGTTGCAGGAACGTTCGTCCAGAAGTAGGAACCATCCGGCTGAGTTCCGCTCACGATGGTTGACCAGGTCTGGCCGTTGTTCGTGGTGTACTCAATCTTTACGCTGTCAAGGCCGCTGTTGTTCCAGGTAATCTCATAAGGAATACCGGAAGTTACTGTCTCTCCGCCATTGGGTGAGGAAACTCTTACTGTCTGAACAGGTACATTACTGATCGTAAATGTAGCGTTGGATATATCAAATGGCTCTCCATCGGCCGGATCGCTGATGCGGATCTTGCACAACAGTGAGTTAACATTCGGTATGGTCCATGCGTATGTACCGGTTGAAGGTGTGGTTGCTGCTATAACAGTCCAGCTTGAACCATTGTTGGTGGTGAACTCAATCTTAACATTATCAAGATTTGAGGAACTCCAAAGTATATTCTGCACCGCTCCGGTCAGAAGCGTCTCACCTCCGTTTGGTGAAATTACTTCTACCACCGGATCAGGTGCTATGCTGAATACTGCATCACTCAGATCTTCCGGTGTTCCGTCAGCAGCGTCAGAAATTCTGATGCGTGCATTATTAGTTACAACTGAAGGTACCGGACTCCATAAATAAGCACCGTCACTCTCGGTTATAGCGGTAATCGTATTCCAGTCCACACCATTGTTTGTAGTATATTCGATTTCTACGAAATCCACACCGCTGCTTGTCCAGCTTATCAGGCGGTTCGCTCCTGAAGCGAGAACCTCTCCGCCGTTTGGTGAAGTTATTGCAATACTTTGCGGAGCCGCAGTGGTTACGGAGAACACTTCATCCGAAACATCCTGCGGGAAGCCGTTGGCAAGATCGCTCACCCGTATTTTACAAAGAACTGAAGTAACAGCAGGTACCGTCCAGAGATACTGACCGTTGCTGGTTACAGAATCAATGAAAGTCCACGATGCACCGTTATTCGAGGTAAATTCAATCTTCACCTTTTCGATGCTCTGAGAGTTCCAGGTTATAGCATATTGTGAACCGGAGTTCAGCGCTTCACCGCCATTTGGGGTGAGAACCGTAACTGCAGGTGAAGCAAGTATAGTAAAGGATGCATTGCTTTCATCTACCGGCAGACTGTCCGTAGCATCATAAATCCGAACCTTGCAGTTGGTGGATGCAATGCTGGATGCCGGAACCCACTGATAGAAACCGTCGCTTTCGGTACTGCTAATTATGGTGCTCCATGTCAGACCATTATTCGTGGTGAGCTGTATTCCGACCGATGATATACCACTGCTTGACCAGGTAATGTTATAGGTGCTTCCCGGCTGAATAATTTCACCGCCGTTTGGTGCCGTAACGGTTACTGACTGCTGCGCTACATTATATACGGTAAAATTATTATCGGACATATCCGCCGGTGATCCGTCAACAGCATCACTGATTTTAATCCGGCATGCGGTGCTTGATACATTTGGTACCGGATTCCAGCTATAGCTGCCGGTATTAGGTACGGATGCAGCTATCTGGCTCCAGGTCAGGCCTGCATCAGTTGAGAATTCAAGTTTCACGGCTGTTACATTTTCCGTCATCCTGCTGAGCAGAGTTGTCCAGGTTATGGTATAGACAGAACCGGCTGAAATACTTTCACCGCCATTTGGCGCTGTCAGCTGCAGTGTTGGTTCAGTTGTAATGCTGAACACTGCGTCACTTTCGTCAACCGGAGTTCCGTCAAATGCGTCAGATACTCTGATCTTTGCGTTTGATGAGTTGATTGTTGGAACAGTTGTCCAGAAGTATGAACCATCCGGCTGTGTTCCGCTCACGATGGTTGACCAGGTCTGGCCATTGTTTGTGCTGTATTCTATCTTTACGCTGTCCAATCCGCTGTTGTTCCAGGTAATCTCGTATGGAATGCCTGATGTAACAGTTTCACCGCCGTTTGGTGAACTTACTCTTACCGTCTGAACCGGAACATTGCTTATCGTAAAGCTGCCGTTGGATATATCAAACGGCTCTCCGTCTGCAGGATCGCTTATTCTTACTTTACAGAGCAGTGAGTTTACATTTGGTACGGTCCATGCATAGGTACCGGTTGAAGGTGTGGTTGCAGCGATGACCGTCCAGCTTGAACCGTTGTTGGTGGTGAACTCAATCTTAACATTATCAAGATTTGATGAACTCCAGAGGATATTCTGCACCGCTCCGGTCAGAAGGGTTTCACCCCCGTTTGGTGAAATTACTTCTACCACCGGATCTGCTGATATACTGAACACAGCATCGCTCTGATCAGCTGGTGTTCCATCAGAGGCATCACTAATCCTGATCTTCGCATTAGTCGTTATCACTGATGGCACCGGACTCCACAGATAGGATCCGTCGCTTTCCGTGCTTGCCGAGATGGCAGTCCAGTTGACTCCGTTGTTGGTTGTATATTCAATCTTTACAAAGTCAATCTCTGTGCTGGTCCAGGTAATTACCTGATTGGTTCCGGTAATCAGCGTTTCCCCTCCGTTTGGCGAGGTAACTGTTACGCTCTGAGCAGGAACAACAGTGAACACCTCTTCAGAAACATCAGAGGGACTGCCGTTCACCGCATCAGTGACCCGGATTTTGCAAAGCACAGAACTGATTCCGGCAGGAACGGTCCACTGATGCACTCCGTCACTCGGTGTCGAGGCAATCACTTCATCCCAGGTTGCACCGTTATTTGAAGTAAACTCAATCTTAACATTCGCGACATTTTGCGATGTCCAGGTTACCGTCTGCTGGCTTCCTGATGTATATACTTCTCCGCCATTCGGGGAAAGAATATTCAATGCTGGTGAGGAGATAATTGTAAACGCGGCATTGCTTGCATCTGAAGGAATGCTGTCGGCTGCATCATAAATCCTGATTTTGCAGTTTGTGGAAGAGATACCCGAAGCAGGGGTCCAGGGATGCAGTCCGTCACTTGGGGTATTGCTCACGATGGATGACCAGGTGAGTCCATTATTGGTGGTCAGTTCGATTGTTACATTTGCAATTCCGCTGCTCGACCAGGTAATATTGAATGTGCTGCCCGGCTGGATAATTTCTCCGCCGTTGGGCGTATTGACCGTTATGGTCTGTAGCGAGACGTTATACACCGTAAAATTGTTATCAGACATATCCGCAGGCACTCCGTCCTGTGCATCGCTGATCTTGATCCGGCAGGTGGTGCTTGATACATTCGGTACCGGATTCCAGCTATAGCTGCCCGTGTTCGGAGCAGAAGCGGCTATCTGACTCCAGGTCAGGCCTGCATCAGTTGAGAACTCAAGCTTTACCGCGGTAACTGATTCAATGTTTCTATTAAGCAGTGTTGACCAGGTGATGGTATATACTGACCCGGCAAGAATGCTGTCTCCTCCGTTCGGAGCAGTAAGGGTCAGGGTAGGCTCTGTTCGGATGGTGAATACCGCATCACTTTCGTCAACCGGAGTTCCGTCAAACGCGTCAGATACCCTGATCTTTGCGTTTGATGAGTTGATTGCAGGAACAGTTGTCCAGAAATATGAACCGTCCGGCTGAGTACCGCTCACTATGGTTGACCAGGTCTGGCCGTTGTTCGTGGTGTACTCAATCTTTACGCTGTCAAGTCCGCTGTTGTTCCAGGTAATCTCGTAAGGCACACCTGAGGTGATTATCTCACTGCCGTTTGGTTTTGTTACGGAGATACTCTGAAGAACTGCAGATGTAATGATAAAATTATCATCAGAGATGTCTGACGGTACGCCGTCAGCAGGATCACTGATTCTCACTTTGCAGAGCTGTGAGTTCAGATTCGGAATAGTCCACTGATATATACCTGAAGAAGGAGCTTTTGCGGCAATAAGAGTCCAGGTTGCTCCGTTATTGGTGGTAAACTCTATCCTGACACTGTCAAGATTCGAGGAATTCCAGGTTATATTTTCAACTGAACCGGTCCTCCAGATTTCACTTCCGTTCGGTGAAAGTACGGCAATGACCGGATCAGGCGCTATACTGAATACTGCGTCACTCTCATCTGAAGGAACTCCGTCTGATGCATCGCTGATTCTTACCTTCATATTAGCAGATGTAACAGAAGGGAGAGGACTCCACAAATACGAACCGTCACTTTCGGTACTTCCGGCTATGACTGTCCAGTTAACACCGTTGTTCGTTGTATATTCTATTTTGACAGAATCAACTCCGGAACTGGTCCAGTTAATCACCTGTGCCGAACCGGCGGAATAGTTCTCACCGCCATTCGGAGAGGTGACCGTAATACTCTGAGGTGAAGCCGTAGTTATGGAGAAACTGTTATCCGACTCATCCTGCGGGAATCCGTCTGTCTGATTGCTGATTCTGATCTTGCAGAGTGCTGAACTTACATTCGGAACCGTCCATATATACTGGCCGTCACTCTCGGTACTGTCAATTATGGAATTCCACGTTGCACCGTTATTGGAGGAGAATGCAATCTTTACGGCGCCGATATTCTGAGAGTTCCACTGAATCAGATAGGGAGCTCCTGCTGTAAGCTGCTCACCGCCGTTTGGAGAAAGCACCGTTACGGTTGGTGACTGCAGTATCGTAAACGTTGCATTGCTCTCATCAACCGGTAGACTGTCAACAGCGTCATAAATTCTCACTTTACAGTTTGTTGAGGCAATAGTTGAAGCAGGAACCCACTGGAAGAATCCGTCACTTTCTGTATTGGCTGCAATTGTACTCCAGTTGAGTCCGTTGTTGGTTGTCAGCTCGATATTGACAAATGAGATACCTGAACTGTTCCAGGTAATATTAAAACTTGAACCCGGCTGAAGAACTTCACCGCCGTTTGGCGCGGTAACAGTAATACTCTGCAGGGATACGTTATATACGGTAAAATTGCTGTCTGACATATCCGCCGGCACTCCGTCAGCCGCATCACTGATTTTAATACGGCAGGTTGTGCTAGAGATATTCGGAACCGGGTTCCAGCTATACGTTCCTGTATTCGG
The DNA here is from genome assembly GCA_015709675.1 of Ignavibacteriales bacterium. Lineage (NCBI taxonomy): Bacteria > Pseudomonadati > Ignavibacteriota > Ignavibacteria > Ignavibacteriales > Ignavibacteriales bacterium. Next base: position 1,703,394 of record CP054182.1, on the reverse strand, counting down.
AACTGACTGGGCAAGCTGCGACCAGTTCAGCCCGGCATCAGTCGAAAATTCAATATTTACCGCAGTGATCGTTTCAGCTGATTTAGAAAGAATGGTACTCCAGGTAATGGCATAAGCCGAACCGGCCAGAATACTTTCTCCGCCGTTTGGCGAGGTCACCTGTAACTGAGGCTCAACAGCTATGGTGAATACTGCATCACTTTCATCTGAAGGAGTGGCGTCTGCGGCATCACTGATGCGGATTTTCGCGTTTGCGGAGGTAAGTGCAGGCAGATTTGACCATATATATGATCCGCTGCTCGCGGTTTTATTAACTACAGTCAGCCAGTTTACGCCGTTATTGGTTGAATATTCAATCTTTACGGTATCAACACCTGAACTATTCCAGGTTATCTGATTAGGAACACCGGCATAAAATGTTTCGCCGCCATTCGGCTTTACTACCTGAATGCTCTGAGGCAGGGTATTCGTGATGGTAAATACCGCATTGGAAACTGATGAGGGTATTCCTCCCTGAGGGGCGCTCACACGGATTTTACAAAGTGATGAAGCCAGAGAAGGAACGGTCCATTCATAGGAACCGTCACTTTCGGTGCTGTCTGTAATCACCGTCCATGCAGAACCATTATTGGTAGTGAGTTCAAGTTTTACCTTAGGCAGCCCTTCACTTGTCCAGCGTATGGTATGTGTTGTTCCGCTGTATAAAACCTCACCGCCCGCTGGAGAAAGAACTGATACGGTCGGCTGCGGCAGTATGGTGAATGTTGATGCGCTTGTGACCGAAGGTATGCTGTCAACTGCATCACTGATGCGGATACGGCAGTTATTGGATGAAACAACAGGAACCGGATTCCATGAATAAAAACCGGTGCTTGGGATATTGGCAGCAACTGATGACCAGTTCACGCCGTTATTAGTGGTAAACTCAATGTTAACGGCAGATACACCGGTTGAAGTCCAGGATATACCGGTCACTCCTCCGGCTGTTAACTGTTCGCCGCCGTTTGGCGCGGTGATAGTAATTTGCTGTACGCTCTGATTAAACACAACAAATGCCGAGTCAGACTGATCGGTCGGATATCCGTCAGCAGCATCACTGATTCTGATTTTACAGAGGGCTGAACTGATATTCGGGACCGGATTCCAGATATATACGCCGTTGTTCGGCACGGATGCAGTGATATTGCTCCATACAGCGCCGCCGTCGGTTGAAAACTCTATACGGACATTCTGCACGCCCGGATTATCATTTTCCTTTACGGTGTTTCTTCTGCTGCTTCTCGCGCTGCCGCCGGGAGTGCTGGTAACCCACTTAATTTCATATACTGAGCCGGACTGAATTCTCTCGCCGCCGTTCGGAGCAGTAACCTTTATCTCCGGTTCTGCAAGAATGCTGAATATACCATTGCTCACGTCAGAGGGCACTCCGTCTGAAGCGTCACTGATTCTTACTCTGCAGTTCGTGGAAAACACTTCCGGTACCGGTGTCCAGGTAAAGAATCCGTCACTTTCGGTTGAGTTGGTAATAACACTCCAGGTAAAACCGTTATTGGTTGTGTATTCTAATTTTACATTTTCAATATTCTCTGAAACCCAGGTTATATTGGAACTGCCTCCCGTGGTAAGAACCTCACCGCCGTCTGGAGCCGTAAGCGTTATATACTGCTGCGGTGCGATGGTAAACGCATTATCGCTCTGATCTGTTACCGATGCAACCGGACTTTCGCTGATTCTGATTTTGCAGTTTTGAGAAGGGGTACTCGGAATTCCGAGCCAGGCATACGAACCGTTTGATGCCTCAATATTGCTGGCAAGCGTGGACCATGATTGTCCGCCGTTTGTGCTTAATTCGATTCTTACGTAGGTAATGTTTGAACTATTCCACGTGATAAACTGATCTGTACCTGCACCCCAGACTTCACCTCCGTTTGGTGTAAGTACCGTAACAGATTTCACCGGAGCCGGAACAATGGAAAAGCTGCCGGGTGACAGTCCGAATACTGTTGAGTCTGATACATCACGTACACGAATCTTGCCGGTTGATGTAACGGTATTTGGCACCGGATCCCATGAATAACTTCCGGTATTCGGAATACTGGAGACGATACTTATCCAGGAAACTCCGTTATTGGTTGAATATGCAATTGATACGTTATTAACCAGAGACTGATTTCCCTGTTTATTCACGCGTACTTCGTCCTCACCCCGGGAAGATTTTCCGGTTGAACTCCAGGTAATGCTTACCCTTGATCCGGCGGTAAGAGTCTCACCATTGCCCGGAGTAAGCACTGAAATTGACGGCTGGTCAGCAATAGAAAAAGGACCGTCTGATAAATCAAATGGCGTTCCGTCAGCGGCATCGGAAATTCTGATTCTTGCCTGATCTGTTGATATATTCGGAATCGGATTCCAGTCAAAACTTCCGTCATTGGTTGTCGAAGCAGTTATCGTGCTCCAGGTACTGCCGTCATTGGTTGAGTATTCAATCTTAACACTGCTGATATCGGTCGCGGTCCATGAAATAATATGAGATGAACCTTTAATGAGAGTCTCACCGGAATTGGGAGAGAGCACCGTAACCGCCTGTGAGTTACGTATGGTGAACCGGTTTTCACTTACATCGGCAACGGTATCGGTTCCGGTTTCAGTAATCTTAAATCTGCAGTCAGAGGAAATAATATTAGGCACCGGTGACCAGGTGTACTTAGCTGAGTCTGCGGGGTAACTGTTTGCAATAACATTCCAGGAAACCCCGTTATCAGAAGACCAGGAAAGGGATACATTTGCAACATTGGCTGAGGTCCACTGTACCTGATAACTGCTTCCTGCAATCAGGGTATCGCCGCCGTTTGGCCGGATGAGCGTAAGGGTTTTCTGAACATTGGTAACTATCGAGAAAAAATTATCGGTTACGTCGTTAACGGAAGCATTTGAGGCATCGGAAACACGGATAAGGCAGATTGCTGAGGGAGTGTTCGGAACGGTCCAGTTATATATACCAAGATTCGCCACTGAAGCGGCAATGGTCTGAAAAGTGGTTCCGCCGTCTGAGCTGAACTCAATTTTTATATTATTCGTGGTATTGCTTGTCCAGCGGATTGGTCTCGATTCACCAGCCTTATAGGATTCCCCTCCGGCAGGAGCAAGGAGGATAATACTGACGGTTGTCCCCCCCCCGGGGGTTTCCGGCCCGACGGTGGTGTCTTCATTACATGAGATGGAGAGCACCATCATCAGCACGATAACTAAAAATCGCTTAATCATAACTGTGTTCCGTTACCTAAAATTAAACACTAACCTTTTTTCTAACCCCGGGAAAAAGAAATAGCGGCCCTTACCTGATATATAATCAATCAGAGCCGGTTATATTTCTTGAGAGCGGCAACCATCGTTTTAATAAGATAGCGCCGGTCTATCGGCTTTGCAATATATGCGTCAAAACCAGCCGCGGTGATTCTGCTCACATCCGCCTTCATAGCAAAAGCGGTTTCAGCCAGAATCGGCACATTCTCATACTGAGGATACCGTGTCAGAATTTCCTTCCTGAGCAGAATGCCGTCCCATGGCGGAGGAAGCCCGATATCAAGCAGGAGCAGATCGTAGGTCTGCCCGGTGGCCGCCCGGCCTGCAATAAAATCCAAAGCTTCATCACCGTTAACCGCAATATCGGTTTTTGTCAGATTTCTGAATGTTATCTGGAGCATCTTTGCGCATCCGGGATCATCTTCCACGATCAGAATCACAGGATTGAGCTCCGTGAGCATCACCAGCTCGGTAGAAACCGCAACAAGTGAATTGCCCAGATTAACCTTGGCCGATTCCTTCTTTTCAGGGACCGGCAGATAGACCGTGACCGATACACCCGTCTCCGCCTTTGAAAGTACTGAAAGTTCACCGTTCATCTGCTGGATGAGATGCTGAGCGGGATATACGATAACACCGAGTTTGTACAGTTCAGGATATCTTTTGGAAGTTTCACCTGCCATCGGCTTAAACAGAAGCGGAACTAACTTTTCATCTATCCTGATTCCGGAATCCTTAATACGTATATACGCTTTTCCTTTAGCCCCGTCATAACCCGTCTCAACGTTAATGGTGCTTTCAACCGGACTGTCGTAAGAATTCTTTATCAGTGCAAGGATCAGCTGATACAGTTTTTTCTCATCAGCGAGAACTTCAATTTTTGTGCTGTAAAGGAAGTTCAGCCGGATTTCTTTTTTGCTGCTACCCCCTTTCACGCTTTCAAGAGTTTTGGAGAGCAGTTCAGAAAGAAGAACGGTGTTGATCTCCAGTGCCATTGGCTGGCCTTTTGCTGTTTCAAGCGAAGGACCAAGTTCCAGCACCTCCATCAGATGTTTGCCGTTATTCAGTATCTGATCAGCGATATTGAGGAACTCCTCTTCGCTTTTATCCTTAAAATGTTCTCTGATAATTTCAGCAAATCCGATAATACCGTTAAGGGAAGTTCTCAGATCATGCTCTTTAGGAGTGCTTGAAGTCTGGCTGAGATTGGATGATGTGGAAATCTGATTTTCAACAATCATGGCGTGAAGCTTAGCTTCACTCTGATCTTTGATGACGCAGAATATCGTAAATGCACCGTCAAACTTTGAAAGCTTCAGTGAGATTTCCGTATTTACCACACTAATGCCGTTTGCATGCATCAGCCGGAGTTCTGCCGCTGAATGGGTTCTCTCTTCAGCCAGAAGAGTGCGAACGGTATCTTCAAAAAGCTTGCGGTCTTCCTTTACCAGTATTTCGTTAAAGTCGGATCCTATCACCGCCTCTGCTTTCATCTCAAGAAGACTGCAAAAGAACTCATTCGCGTAATATATACGATGATCGCGCAGGGCAATAATGCCCAGATTGAGATTTTCCGTAATTGCGCGGTACTTGGCGGAATCAAGCCTGAACTCATTTTCCCGTTCTTTCCACTCCGAAAGATCGGTTATAGAGATGAGGATTGCCGCAAGGTTACCGCCGGACTCAACTTTGTTTGCTGAAACTGCAGCCATCTTTTCTTTTTTATCTTCACTCCGGTACTGATACACTTCAGTCCAGGATGAATCAAGTTCAAGCCCTATAGCGACCTGCTGGGCGGTCAGCCCCGGAACCAGATCGGGAAGGAGGTCATCAATACTTCTGCTTTTAATCCCCTCTCCCCATCCAAGGAATTGCTCGATTCCCTGTGAAACCAGCTCAATGCCCCATGATCCGTTCAGGAGTATATACTGACTGGCCGAACTGCTGATAAGCTGCTTCAGATTCCGGAGTTCACCTGCAAGTGCTCTTTCACGGGTTATATCCGCTACATAAAGAATCAGCTGCTCCTGGCTGGTGGTAAGCACCTGAAGCATGAGCACCCGTTTATCAGCACCTGATCCGGTTGTGAATTCATAGAACTCAAAACCTTTGCCTGTTAATTCTTTTATTTTTACGACATCGCCGCTGTTCAGGATATCATTCAGGTTCTTTTCGAAAAATTCCGGCGCAGGATAAGCAAATGGAGAATCGGGGGAAAGATAACGTTCGATATAATTCCCCTCCTTATCGTAAAGAAGAATCAGAGAAGGGGAGCTTTTCAGGATTCCGCGGGCTGCTTCTTCCTTTTCCTTTTCAAGAGCCAGTTCGGTATCCGCGAGATGCTGCCGCTGTTCCATTGACTTTCTCTGACTGATGTCATCGAATATGCCTTTAACTGATTCACTCAGGGTACGGAATTCTTCGTTGGCCAGCTGTGAAGATATACGGTGTTTGAGATGGTAATGAACAGGTTCATCCGCAAATATGAATACAAACGGATAAAGAGGGTTCTTTTTCCGCGTAAGAGCCAGGGCTGTCAGGCTCTCATAAGAACTCTGACGGTAATTGATTAAAACCGCCTCCGGTTTAAACTCGTCAAGCGCATTAACGAAATCCGTAAGGGTTTTAACCGGCTTAATTTCCGGTATCAGACCACGCTCGGCCAGGCCATCTGTTAGAAGGCTCAACGACCGGAGATCGTCGTCAAAAAGAAGGATTTTAGCGACAACAGACATTGATTGTCATTCTTAAAAATTAAAATAAAAATATTTTACCTTATAATAGAAAATAAAAAAATCCGCCAATATTAACTCATAAGAACTGAAAGCCGGGGGGTATTTTAAAGAATAAATGAGGTAAATCGCATAATAACAAGGCGAAATACAAATAAAGAGGGAGGAGTCAGGTGATGCCTCTGACAAAAAGAAAAAGCCCCCGGCTGCTCCGTTTTCAGGCGGCCGGGGGCTGAAATTCTTTAGCTCAGATCAGAAATCCGCGCCCAGGGAGAAATAGAACTTTGGCTCAGAAAAGCCCTTCACGTCATAAGCCCAGGCCACGTCAAACCGGGTAAGGAAGTAAAGGAAATACATCCTGGCACCAACTCCCGTTCCCATGAGCAGGTCTTTTGTGATCGTCTCCCCGCCTGCATCCTTGGTAAATAATTGGAGATTCCGTTCCTTGCTCCATGCAGTACCGGCATCAAAGAATGCCACACCCTGCACGTTTCTGAAAAGTATTGGCAGCGCTCCGGTCAGCAGATAGCGGATAAGAGGGAACCGGTACTCAAAATTAAACAGGGTATAACGTGTACCTATTTTTTCAGCATAATTATATCCTCGGAGCGGAAGTGCACCGGTCAGAAAAGCAAAATCTGACGGTGACTCAACAGGAAGTTCACCCGTTGCAAACTGACGGTTTATCCAGTTTTCCAGTCCCCCAAGGAAAAATCTCTGCGGATTTTTACCATCCGAGTAGGCGCCTGAAAAACGGAGCGCAATTGAATAATCCGTCCAGAATCTGATATAGTTACGGTAATCAGCGGTAACAGAGAAGAATGAATATTTATCTAGAGATAGTGCATTCCCGAAAGTCTCAAAACGGTATCTGGTTCCTTCAATTGGAGCTGTATATCCGAAAATGGTGTTATCATGAACAAAGCTGAATGATGGAATCAGAAATGTGCGTTTCTGGCTTTCCTCAAAAAGATTATCAAGGTTTTCAGACGTAACATTCAGCAGACTCAGGCCGCCGTCAAAGCGGTAATAACGGCTTAACGGATAACTGAATGATGTTGACATTCCATAGTTTCTGAACCGGAAAAGATTCAGCGCCGTTCCGAACCGCTCAAGATATACAAACCGCGCTGTATGGAATGCTTCAATGCCTATATCCATCCTGTTCGGAAGATAATAATAGGCAAGTCCATAGTCGCTGTTTTTCAGATCAATCTGAAGGCTTGTCTGCCCGATAAGGCGATGATTACCCAGAACATCACTGAATGATATTACCGTTGTTCCCAGCAAACCGTAGAAGGTACTGTAACCGGCGTTTGCATAAACTATATCAGGAGAGAAAGTAATTTTATATTTATTCACCCGGTAATTACCGTCAGCATCCAGATTATCAGTAAGCTGAAAATTTTTATTCTCCTTCTGAACTGAATCCGGTTTAAAATAGGTATTCTCACCAAAAATGATACTGCTGGTATCTATCCGGAGAGAGTCTCCTGCCGTGGTTGAATCCACCACCTGGCCGGTCACGATTTTCACATCATCTTTTTTTATTTCAGATGAATCTTCAAATTCAATCTTTTCTTTTTCTGCCGGACGCACTCGTATGCCTTTGAGTTCAGCCATATAATTGGTCGGCTCAAGTTTTGTCAGATCGGTCTGCAGTTCAAAAGGATTATTCATTGAAAAAATATTGTACGATGCCTGATACATGGAACTGAACACCAGCTTTTTTGAGTCCGCAGAAAGGGAAAGCTGATAAATACCGTTCATGGAATTGGTCAGGGGCGAACCCTCCTCACTGACGTAGGAGGAATCATTGGTGAACGCGACTTTTTTCTTATATATATTATTGATGCCGTTTTTATCGGAAACATACAGAAGATGGGTTCCGTCGGGTGAGGGAACCGGGCTTGATTCATCGCTCAGCGTGTACCCGGTTAATCTGAATATCTGTTTGCTGCTTACTTCGATTGCATAAACATCATTCTGGAAGCCGGTTCTTTCCTTCAGGGAGTTTCCGTTGCCTGTGCTAACATCATTCCCCCGGTCAGAAACAAAGAAGACATACCTGCCGTCCGAGCTCCAGTGAGGATCGTTGTCCGTATAAATATCAGAAGTAAGATTTGTTAACTGGTTCGTATTCAGATTATAGAGGTAAATATCAGACTGATCAGCAGAATGAGCTGAAATAGCCAGATGAACGGAATCCGGCGACCAGTGTATGCTGGCTACACCAGCAAACTTATGAGGCAGAACCTCGGTATCACCGGTCTCTGCGTCAATGATATATATTACATCATATCCGCTGCTCTTTGCGCCGAGAGCGATGCTTTTATTATCCGGCGACCAGGTAAGGCCCGGAGTAAGGATATTCAGCTCTTCAAAATCAGCGGAACGGTTTCCCTTAACGATTCTTCTTACATTCTTCGGATCACTGACTTCCATCAGATAAACATCAAAAAAGAAATCACGGTTGGAAATAAACGCAATCTGCCTGCCGTCGGGAGAAATAGCCGGACTGGTATTATAAAAGCCTCCGTCTTTTCTCGGGTCGGTAAGCCTCTTCGCGAATTCATCCGGATCCTTATACTTTGCGATATCCGGCCAGAACTCACGCTTCACATCCTTGCGCCACCGTTCATTAAACTCTTCGAACTTCAGCCCGAGCGTTGCCTGAAGCCCTTCTTCAAAACTGCCTTTGCTCTTAACACGGTTAACCAGCTCCCCTACTTTTTCTTCCCCATATTTCCGGGCGATATAATTAAACACACTCTGTCCTCCGCGGTAGGCAAAATATCCGTCGAGCTGAGGTATATTCGGCAGATATTCACTATTGGCTGCATCACGGATGAACATATCGGTATCAGTATCCCATCCGAGGGAGAGATATTCAGCAAGTCCTTCATTAAACCAGAGGGGCAGACGTATGCTGATATTGTTTGATATAATATTCTGAATTGAACCGCCGTAGAACATATCATTAATAACAGCATGCACCAGTTCGTGATGGATCACATGACGGAACTGTTTATATGAACCGGTAAACGGCACAACAACACGATTCTTAAAAAGTTCGGTGAATCCGCCGATGCCTTCACTCAGATACTCATCAGTAACATTGGTCTCCTGGAAATCATTCTGTGAGTTATACAGAATAAAGGTAATCCGGTTATTGATCTTAAAGTTGAGTTTGGATTCAATCTGAGCCAGAGCATCCTCAGCAGCTTTGGCTGCAAACTCCGCTATCTTTGCCCCTTCAGGGGAAAAATAGACGTCAAAATGCTGAGACTGGATATATATCCACTCAAATTCCTTATACTGGACTTTGTTCTGGCCGAACTGCCCGAAAAGCAGAGAATGAAAGAGAATGCTTAAAAGCAGTCCCTGTTTAATATGGAGTATCTTCATCATATAACAGTAATTTATTCTTTTAATTCTGCAACTTGCTTACCGGAAGGAAATCCATTTCCATCCGTTCTGTATCCACACGCACCAGTTTAACCTGCACCCTGTCCCCAAGGCGGTACTGCCTCTTGCTAAACCTGCCTATCAGGGCGAATTTCTTTTCGTCATAAAAATACCGGTCATCCTCAAGATCCCGGAGCCGGAGCAGTCCTTCAGCGAAGGTTTCTTCCAATTTAATAAACATACCGTAATTGGTAACACCGGAAATTATTCCAGTAAAATCCATTCCGACTTTTTCCTTCATGAATTCCACCTGCTTGATCTTCACTGAATGACGCTCGGCCTCGGCAGAAGTTCTCTCGGTACCGGAAATATGCTCACAAATTGATTCAAGCCGCTTTTCCATAATCTGCGGTTTCTGATCATGAAGATAATCAAAAAGCATCCTGTGCGCCACAAGGTCAGAGTACCTTCTGATCGGAGAGGTAAAATGCGAATAGTGCTGAAATCCAAGACCAAAATGCCCGATATTCTGAGCGGAATATTCGGCCTTGGCCATGGAACGGATACCAACCTCATTAATCAGACTTTCCTCCGGCTTTCCTTTGGCTGAAGCAATCATTTCGTTCAGCAGCTTCGGAGTCACTGAAGAATACGGGGGCACCTTAAAACCCAGCCCCTTAAGCAGATTCACGAAATCTTTCAGCTTTTCTTCATTCGGCTTATCGTGTACCCGGTATATAAAGGGGAGTTTTTTGCCCCTGCCGGTTTTCTTTTTTATATACTCCGCCACCAGTTTATTGGCAAGGAGCATAAATTCCTCAACAAGTTTATGGCTTTCCTTGCTCTCCTTCAACAGCACCTCAACCGGTTTCCCCTGATCGTCAAGCCGGAATTTCACTTCGGTACTGGAAAAATCAATACTGCCGTTTTTCATCCTCTTTTTCCGCATCTGTGAAGCGAGTTTGTGCAGGATGAGCAGTTCCTCTTTGCAGTCTCCTTCGGCACCTTCAAGGATTTGCTGAACCTCCTCGTATGCAAAACGGCGCTTGCTCCTGATAACCGATTTAGAGATGAAGTAGTTCACCAGACGTGCAGAGGCGGTCATTTCCACCACAACTGAAAATGTCAGACGGTCTTCATCAGGAACCAGTGAGCAGATGCTGTTGGAGAGGTTTTCCGGCAGCATCGGGATCACTCCTGAAGCCAGATAGGTGCTGTTGCCCCGTTTTTCAGCTTCCTTATCAAGTTCAGTTCCCTGATTCACATAGTGCGACACATCCGCAATGTGGATCCCGACTTCATAGTTGCCGTTTTCAAGCAGCCGCACTGATAGTGCATCATCAAAGTCCTTTGCGTCATCCGGGTCAATGGTGAGTACCAGATGATCGCGGAAATCTTCTCTCCCTTCATACCGGTCTCCCGTTATTGGCGGCTGATATCCTTCCGCCTCTGAGATCACTGATTTCGGAAACACATGAGGGATTCCGAACTCCTCGGCAACCATCTCCAGTTCTCTGCGAAAGATCTCTTTTCCTGTGGCAACACTGCGGACTTTGCCATGCGGATTAAGCTTCGGGTTTTCCCATACGATTTCATGCAGCACCACTCTGCTGCCCGGTGCTGCTCCGTTCAGATGTTCCGGGCTGACGTATATATTCCTGGTTATCTGCGATATTTCCGGAACCACATAAAAGTAAGCTCCCTCGGCATGCAGCGTTCCGGCAATCTCCTGCCACTTTCTTTTAACTACCCGGATAATCTCCCCCTCTACATTTTTTCTGCTCCCCTTCTGCCGGGCCAATATCTGAACCTCAACCTTATCACCAAAAAAGGCGGTATGGAGATTTCTTTCGGCTATAAAAATATCACCTTTGATATTTTTATCATCCGGTATGACAAATCCAAAACCGCTCCGGTTTATTTCAAGGGTTCCTGTTAGCCGGTTCGTAATCACCCCTCTGTTCAGGCGGAAACGTTTCCCCTCCCTGAGCAGATACCCTTCAGTTGTCATAGTGTGTAAAACTTCTTTCAGATGCTGGTATTCATGCTCTTCATGCAGATGCAGTTCATCAGCAAGCTGCCTGGCTTTAATTGACCTGCCAGGATTACTGTTAAAAAAGGCGATCAGACGTTTTTTCATTAAAATTCAAACCTGTATTTCAGACCAAGCTCGTTGATCATTTCATTTGTGTAATTGGTTTCCGTTGATGATTCCCTTCGTTCTATCCGTATCAGAAAATTCTGAATGATCGGGTATTCGATCCGGACATTGGCTGTAGAGAAATCCTGGAAAACATTTGTTGATCCGCCAATAGTATATCTCAGGTCTTTGTATTTTCCGCTGAGGTTAAATTTAGTTGCAGCTCCTACGTTTCTGAATTCAAAAGAACGGACATAGTCCCCCAAATAAGCCGTAAGCAATCCGCCAAGAAGTGAGCCGGCAACAGAGGTAGCATCAACTCCCAGAAACTGCGTTGTTTTGGTTTTTTCCTGCGCCGTAAGATCGTTCTTAAACTTTCCGGTAACAATAAACCAGATTGCATCAGCTTTATCATACTCCGGTGACGGGGTATTATTGTCAATATTAGTCTTCCCCTTGTAGACGGCTATGTTATTTTCCATCTGGGTGAAGGTTTTAGAAAGATCACTGAGCGGGCCCTTCAGTATAACTTTTACCGCAACTTCTTCCTCCTTAACCGTTGCCGATGCTGTATCGGGAGGAGTATAGTAATCTTTATATAACGCAGTGATATCTAAATACGGATTGGTAATTTCACTTTCGAATCTGAGTTTACCTTCTGCGTTAAAGGTTTTAATCAGTTTCAGATTAGAGCCGTCCTGCAGTTCAAGTTCTCCCTGAATGCTCTGTATTCCTTTTCTTCGTTCAATAATGAGACCGCCGCCCAGCCGCGCAAGCAGACTCTGGTTTGCTTCCGCTGAAAAAACGAAATTGATTGATGCCTCGGTTTTAATTTCTATGCCGACATTAAAATCAAAATCAGCCGCCGCCTGCTGTACCGTACCCGTGCTTCTGCGCCTGATACGCTGTGTATTAAGAAGATCCTGAATTTCCTGATCGCGTCTGGTGATTTCAGGGTTATTATCAAAATATTTATATATAAAATTATCCGCCGAGCTTGAATACGCTGACTGCGTTGGAGGGAAAATCAGATTTCCTTCGGTCACCAGAATGGAAGCAGACAATGCAGATACTCCCGCGGCGCGGGTGAAGGTAACCGGCCCTTTGGTCTCGAGGAATAAATCTCCGTAAACAGCAGGAAGCACGGCACGTGAATCTTCGGAAAGGACGGAAAGATTTCCGTTAAAGGTAAACAGCATTGAGTCAACACTGTATCCATCTATATTGATCCTGCCGCTTCCTTCCATGGTCCCTTTGTTTTTAACTCTTCCTGCATTGGTAAGGGTAAACCTGTCCAGCAATATATAATTTCCGTCAAGCTTCATCTTAACGGTTGCTTCATAAGGAAGATTATTATTCTGGAGAACGAAATACCCTTCTGATACATTAAAATATCCGGTTTTTTCCAGATTGGCATAATTGCCGGCAATGGATACATCAGCATTCAGGATACCGCGCAGTTCATTCAGAAACGGCAGCGAATTACCAAACGCGGCAAGATTAAACTCATCGGCAAGCAGACGGAGGCGCACCGGTTTATTTTCTGGCAGACGGTCCCCTTCCGCATTAAGCGCCAGATCAAGCGGGAGGAAAGCGCTTATCTTTAACCGGGCATTTTCAAAAGTATTCTTCAGATCAATAAACCGCAGATCGGCCTTTAACAGTTTATTTGAGTAATCAAAGAGTGACTTGAGAGAGCCAAAATTTCTTCCCTGATAAGTCACGCTGTCCGCTGTTACGGTAAACTGCGCGCGCGGATTATTAAAGCTTCCTTCAATGGAACCGCGCAGATTCATGTCAAAATCCACTCCCTCTTCAGGCGGCAGTCCCAGAATAGCGTTGCTCAGGTCATAACCGCGAAAATTTGAGATAAGCAGATCTAAATCCTGATAACCATCCATCTGCATCAGACCGTTAACAAAGAGACGGGTATATCCTCTGCTCAGATTAAAGTTATTAAACCGCACAGAGCTTTTCTGAATACCGATACTCATCGGCTGCTGATTCCGGACTTCAAAATCATTGTATGAAAATTCAAGCCGGCTGATGTCAAATTTGATGATAGAATTGGTAAGATCAACTTCTGACTCTAACCCTGCTGAGAGTTTTGGCGCCTTTGACTGCAGACCCGCTGCCAGAGAAAGCTTCTCATCTTTGATTCCCGCTTTTACGAACAGATTATTGTATTCGGTGCCGATATATACTCTTCCCGCGCTGGCGTCGAGCGAAGCTTTTACCGCGCTGATTCCGCTTTTTGCGTTATCCTGTTTAAAGGCGAAATCAATTTCGGCATCAGATACAAAATTAACCTCATCTCCGTTCCACATTCTGAAGAACGGAAGAGCAACCCGGGAGGTGAGTTCGAATCCTTCCTTTTCATTTTTTATCGACCCGGTTACTTCCCCTTCAAAGGTAGCATCACGGTTTCGGAGAAATATCGCAATCGGACGAAGGTCAACAGAATTAATGGTGTATTTCACATCAAAAACCGGGTACTCAGCAGGAGGGGCAGCATCGGGTTTGGTCAGCCGTTTTTGAAAATTCTTCTTTATATCCGTGCCTGCCTGTTCAACAATCTCCGCGAATTCATCTGGGAAATAGCGGAGAGCAAGTCCCTTAAACGTTGCGACCAGAGTGTCAACATGCCTGACAATTTCCATACCCGCATCAGCAATGTTTACTTTCCCCTCAATCACTACCTTGCCGACTGATGATAACAGCTCTAATTTCTTGTAAGAATCCTCCTTGGAAGTAATCTTTAGAGAAGCATAGATATTCTGCAGCGTGTCATCCATGAATTCGGACTCCTGCAGATTAACCTTTAAACTTCCGTTAAGTTTTTCCAGATCAAAACTGCTCCCCTCGGCATCTATCTGAAAGGTAAGATCGGATGAGAGCGCGCTTGAGTCAGGTATATATCCCGCAATATCCAGATTCTTATAATCAAGATTCAGATTGTAGTAGGGTTCCTCATCCTCCGGAAAATAAGTACCCAGAGTCAGCTTAAACGAATCAGGATCCGCACTGCCCGAGGTTTCAATCAGAAGACTCTGATCCTTAATGCTTCCCCTGAGAGTAATCTGCTCAAACCTCTTTCTGCCAATAACCGATGAGAACAATTCCCCCTCCATCGCCGCGGCCATGGAGTCGGGATCAAACGAACTTCCATTCCCTTTCAAATTCACATTCAAAATCAGCGGATAGCCCGTCAGAGGAGTAATATTCATATCACGGAGTTCTGTTTTCACCGCGTAGACTGGCTGCGGGCCGTTGATATTAAGATCAAAATTAGCACGCACTTTTCCCTTTTTTACCCGCAATGACGCATACGTTTTAAAATCCCAGGGAGTTCCTTTATAGGAAATGGTATCAATACCTACGTTATCAAAGTACTCCATTTTCGGGATAGGGTAGAGCGGCAGTAGATAAGGGACATCCGTTTCAGAGATAAACGAATTCGTTATCGCAGCATCTATGGTAAGCAGATCGGGATTGGTAAGGTTATAAAGCATTCCCTGAGTTTTAAGCAGGGTATTCCGGTAGGAAAGATCAAGCTTTTTTACTTCAAGCTGGTCAAGTGTGCCTTTAGCCATGATGTCGCCGGCTAATTCCCCTTTAAGCATATCCACGGACGGGAGAAAGGCTCTCAGATCATCAAAGTTAAATTTGGAAGCATAGAGACCGAGATATATCGGTGCCGCTGAAAATACCGGAAGTTCAAACTCACCAAAGAAATTAAAATCCGCAAGTATCATGTTAAGTGAAAGATCTGAACGGGTTGTCCGCAAATTGAAATCACTCAGTACCGCGCCATTGGTATCAATACGCGCCCGCACACTCATATGCTCTACATCCAGTCCGGCAATGTTCGAACGGAAAGCCAGATTTTTTATTTCTGCCTCGTATGAGTTCCTGTCAATATCAACTTTACTGTTTAAGGAGAGCTCAAGATCCCTGATCTTTACATCATTCAGGTTGAGAGTATCATACTCTGAACTGAATTTTCCGGAGCGGAAGTCGGTATAGGTAAAATCCACTCCGCTCAGATCAAGTCTTTCAAGAACGATTGTGAAGGGAAAATCTGATTCTGTTGTATCTTCTTCGCTGGCAGGAGGAAAAATTCTCGCGAAATTCAGGGTGCCAGAGGAATCAGTGCTCATTCTGATATCAGCATTCTGAACGGTTATTTCTTTTATTGCAATTCTTTTCTGAAATATCCTGAAAGGAGAAATGCGGACTGCCACAAGCCCGGCATAAGCAGCAGTATCAGTTTTCTCCGTCAGCAGCACGTCACGGAGTTCAATTGATGTAAACAGTGAACCCTCAAGACTGCCCACGCTCAGCTTTCCGTTAGCGGATTCATTAACCGCGTCAACGATATATCCGAGGAGTATTTCTCTGAACGTTGAGGTCTGGCTGGCTGAGAGGAGTATGAGGAAAACGGTAAAAAAGAAAACAAAGATGCCGATAAAGAAGTTTACGCTTTTATGAAAGCGGCTTCTTATCCGTTCAATTTTTTCAATACCTTCTTTAACGGTATTTTTAATATCATCGGCAATCTTATGATCACTCAACTCTTGTATTTATCCAGTATCGTCTTAATAATATTCGAAGTGGAGGTAAAATTGATAAAAGGTATCGTTTTAACCTCACCGCCGTTGGCCTCAACTATATCCCTGCCGGCAATTTTCGAGATGTCCCAGTCGGCACCCTTCACCAGAATATCGGGGACAATTTCACTGATGAGTTCATACGGCGTATCTTCTTCAAACAAAGTTACAAAATCTACCGCACGAAGATTAGCCAGAATAAATGCCCTTTCTTCCTGCGTCACAATTGGCCGCTTCTCACCTTTAATCCGTTTTACTGAGGCATCTGAATTCAGTCCCAGGATGAGTGCATCTCCGAACTTCCTGGCCTTGGAGAGGTAGTCCACATGACCGGCGTGCAGGATATCAAACACACCGTTGGTAAACACAACTTTCTTATTTTGTTCCTTAAGCCCCTCCCTCACCTTTTTAATTTCATCACGGCTGAGCAGTACTGACATCTCAGTCTTCCTCCACCGCGGTAAATAGTTTATCTTTTTCAATGGGGATGATACCAACCTCTTCGCAGACCAGTCCGCCGGCATAATTGGCAAGATAACAGGCTTCTTCAATGGTTGCTCCTGCACTGAGTGCCATGGTAAGGGTTGATATTACCGTGTCACCGGCGCCTGATACATCTGCCACTTTTCTTGCTTTGGTCGGCATGCGTTTCACAACACCTTCCTTGTTAAATACTGCAACACCTTCTTCACCAAGCGTCAGGAGTATATATTCAGCATTAAGCTTCTGCATAAGCAGCGAGCATGCTTTCTCCACATCTTCCGGGTTCTTTATTTTCATTTTAAGAACGTCCGAAGCTTCTTTTCTGTTTGGCTTGAATACGGTCACATCTTTATAAGCGAAAAAGTTGTTGAACTTTGGGTCAACGGTTATCAGTTTTTTGTGTTTTCTGGCAAGCGATATTGCATTTGTGATGAACGACTCATTAAGAACTCCCTTGTTGTAATCCTGAAGAATCACGCCGTCAACATCTGCCACAATCTGTTCAAATGCTTTAAGCAGACGGCTTTCTGTTTCCGCGTCAATCGGCTCCGTGCTTTCCTTATCAATGCGCACAACATGCTGATGATGCGCAATGATACGGGTCTTTGCAGTAGTCGGCCGGCTTTTGGTTCTTATCAGTCCGTCTGAACTGATATTTGAAGCATAAAGCAGATCCGAGAACATATCAGCGTAGGTATCCTCACCGATAACGCCAAACGGGAGCGCAATACCGCCGAGTTTAACAATATTCAGCGCTACGTTTGCCGCACCGCCGAACCGGCTGAATTCATTTTCAATTTCAACAACAGGAACGGGAGCTTCCGGAGAAATCCTTTTTGTGGTTCCTGTTATATAACAGTCCAGCATCATATCCCCGATGACTGCAATTTTTTTTCCGTCAAATGCTTTGCGTAATTCTTCCAGACGGCTTGTTTCTATTTTTTTTATCATACCTGATCAGTTATTTTTCTTATTATTGCTTATCTGTCTGCCTGAACGGAATTCGGGATTGGCAAAAGCATTGTTCATCTTTACTTTCCACAGTCCGATTTTTGTTCCGATCCAGAGATGTTCACCATCAAAGTAGAGATGTGAAACATCATTGGTCTCAAGCTTAATTTCTTCAGGGTCAAACTGAAGCGGTTTTCCGGTTATCCGGTCAAACATGGTAACTCCCCTTCCCACTCCCTGTTTTGAATTACTGTCAAAGACGTACTGTGCCGCAAACATATTTCTTCCCATCCGGGCAATCGCACTTATACCGTTTGCTTTCAGACCTGTCCTTTTGTCAAACTTATCCCAGGTTGCCCTCCGGTTAAAGCGGTATATACCGCCAAGATTAAAATCGGGCTGGTCCGGAGTGATAAACTCCTCGGTAGCAAACCATACATACTTATCTTCCGGAAGTATATCAGCAATGGAGACTGACTCCCCCTCCCCTCTGAAACCATTCCCCTTGTTTGAATAAAAGGTCAATGCTGAACGGTCGGATGGTTCAAGAGCTTTATTGTAGAGAAATACACCTGATTCCGTCCCGATCCAGAGATATTTCTCCCCCTCGGGTTTTATTACTTTAATATTATTAGAACCGGCAAGTTTGTTCTGCGTAAGATCAAAATCGTCAAACTTGTTTTTCTTCTCATCAAAACGTGTCAGATTCACGAATCTGCCGATCCAGAGAATCCCCTGTTCTTTATCATAGTGAAGAGAACGTATCCAGTTTCCATATTCGCCCCCTGAAGCAAATTTTCTTTTACGCCAGGCCTTCCGCTTACGGTCGTAAATCATCAGCCCGTCGCTGGTACCACCCCAGATATATAATTCGCTGACTGCCACGCAGTAGAAGAAATCATTATCAATATTTTTCTGTTCGGTTGAAAATGAGTTCCATACTTTTGTTTTCAGATTATAGTAGTGAATCCCTTTTCCATAGGAGCTGATCCATATCTCGTCACCATACTGCACAATGGAGGTGACTTCACCCGCCTGACGGTAAATTTCATACAATGTTTCTTTCCCCTGCACAGGCAAGGAAAGAAAAAGAAGAAGCATTGCTGCCAGATTTGCGAAGCGGAGGAAAAACAATTTCATCAGTAGCTTTCCGACTCCGAAGGAAATTCTTTCGCGCGCACGTCAGTGATATACTGCTTTATTGCCTCGTCAATCTGGTCAGCCATATGCAGATAATGCCTGACAAAACGCGGCTTAAAGTCCTTATTCAGTCCCAGCATGTCCGGTGTAACAAGTATCTGTCCGTCGCAATAAGGCCCTGCCCCGATTCCGATAGTAGGAATCTGTATGGATTCAGATATCTTCTGAGCAAGCATTGCGGGAATCTTTTCAATCACGATGCAGAAAGCGCCTGCCTGTTCCAGGATTTTTGCATCACTGATAATCTCATCTGCTTCCTCCTGCGAAGTACCGCGCTCACGGTAACTTCCGAACTGATGTATACTCTGGGGAGTGAGGCCAATATGTCCCATGACCGGGATTCCCGCTTCGGTGATTTTTCTTACCGTTTCTGCAACACGCTCTCCCCCTTCAATTTTAACACCGCCGGCAGGAGTTTCTTTCATGATGCGGCCTGCGTTTCTGAATGCTTCATCCACACTGAGCTGATACGACATGAAAGGCATATCCGTAATAACCATTGCGCGCTGCACTCCCTTTGCCACTGCTTTGGTATGATATATCATCTCATCCATGGTTACGGGGAGTGTGGTTTCATTCCCCTGAAATACGTTTCCGAGGGAATCACCAACAAGCAAAAGATCAATGCCTGCACTGTCCAGTAGTTTTGCCGTGATAAAATCATAAGCAGTAAGAGCTGAAATCTTAATACCCTTCTTTTTCATGAGGGTAAAGGTTTTTGTTGTGACTTTTCTGAACTGTCCTGAGGTGCTGCTCATATTAACTTTCTGTTATTTCCTGCAGCCGGGTAACCGCCGGCTCCGTTGCATTCATAAAACTTTGGATAATTGCCTTACGCAGGCGCTTCATGTCTATCTCCTCTCCGATTATGGTTCCAAGATCGGAAGCGGATGCCGTAAGACTGCTGTATATTTTTGTTTTTACTTCATCTGAGGTGTTAAGGTATTGCGGGAGCCGCAGATGAAATCCGCCGGTCAGCAAAGAACCATGCTGAAGCACTGCATATCTGCCGTACCGCTGGGCACTGCCGCAAATTTTTTTTCCGCGGAATTTCAGTTCACTTTTTGCCGGAACAGAAAAACAGGCATCCCCTTCGGGCAGCAGTGCATGAGTTCTCAGATCCGGCTGAATTTCCTCAAGCCCGCACTCCTGCAGCCGGTCATCATAACCGGCAAGTCCACTTGCGAGCACATGATTAATCTCTTCATAGATAAGCCCCGGCTGAATCCGTTCGGTCAGGCCAAGCACCACTGCGTAGGTCAGTTCTTCAGCGTGCAGGACAGCTTTTCCGCCGGTCGGGCGGTGTATATATTCGATGCCGTCTTTGGCAAGCTGCTCATGATCAAGTATAGCTTCAGACTGATTATAACCGAGTGATATACAGTAGGGAGTCCACGTATACAAGCGCAGGAATGCTTCGCCCGGTTTAACTGAAGCAAAAAGAATTTCATCCTCCTCCATATTTTTTCTTCCGGTCTGCGCCGGAGAATCTGAAATCGCCCAGGTAAAACGGGAAAGCAGTCTGTTATCTTCTTTCACGGCCTGTTTTTTTACCGACAAGTCCGCGCGTGCTTGAGGCGATAAAGTCCGTTATCAATTTTGCGTGCTGATTGCCGGGGAACATTTCTTTAATCATATCCACAGCCTGAGTAACATTATTGTGCGGATCATAGATAATAGCATACATTTTTTTAATATCCTCAATATCTTTCGCGGTAAATCCTCTTCTTCTTAAACCAACGATATTAATGCCTTCATATCTGAGCGGTTCTTCTGCGGCAAGAATGAATGGCGGCACATCCTGAACTGCACGGAAACCTCCGCCGATCATTACGTGTGAACCCACCTTGCAGAACTGATGCACCGGAGTAAGACCGCCGATAATCGTCCAGTCATCAATATGCACATGTCCGGCAATCTGCACACCGTTTGCCAGAATGCAGCGGTTGCCGATGTGACAGTCATGCGCGACATGTGAGTAGGCCATAAGCAGAACATTGCTCCCTATGACCGTTTTGCCGGTTTCTTTTGTTCCCCGGTGAAGTGTTACGAATTCATGAATGACGGTTTGATCGCCTATATATAAATACGTTTCTTCATTGGCAAACTTCAGATCCTGAGGCCTGTGGGCAATGGAGGCATTCTGATAGATTTTTACATTCCTGCCGATCCTTGCGCCGTCATATATATTAACTCCGGGACCGATAAATGTTCCGTCTCCTATTTCAACATCTCCGTGAATAATAGCGAACGGGGAAACTACCACACCTTCGCCAAGTTTTGCCTCTGATGAGACGATTGCAGACGGATGAATCTCTGCCATGATGCTTTGCTCCTTATGCCTGATTTCTGTCAACTATTGCAGCAACAAACTCCGCTTCTGCAACAAGATTTGTATCAACTATCGCCTTGCCTGCCATTACCACATAACGGGTTCGCTTCTGAACCATTTCAACTTCAAGCACAAGCTGATCACCGGGCACAACCGGCTTTCTGAACTTTGCATTATTAATCTGCATAAAAAGAACCAGCTTTTCTTCAGGATTCGGGAATGAGTTCAGCAGAAGAATACCGCCAACCTGAGCCATTGCTTCTATAATCATTACTCCCGGCATGATCGGTCTTCCAGGAAAGTGTCCCTGAAAGAACGGCTCATTTACGGTGACGGATTTTACTCCGGTAACTTTCTGATCAAGATCAAGTGAGGTTATTTTATCAACCATCAGAAAAGGATAACGATGCGGAAGTATTCTCTGAATCGCGTTGATATCGAATACAACACCCTCCTGACGGACATGCTGATATTTCTTTACTAATTTTTTCTGCTGATAAAGTTTTCTGACCTGCTTTGCAAATTCAACGTTAGATTTGTGTCCCGGGCGCGCGGCAAGTATCTGTGCCTTAAAGGGAACACCTATCAGTGCAAGATCACCCATCAAATCAAGCAGTTTATGACGGGCGGGTTCATTTCTGAATCTGAGCGCTTTATTATTAAGGATACCATTATCACCAAGTGAGATTTCCTGCTCAATGCCAAGTTTTTTGCCAAGATCCTGCAGCTCACTGTTATTAAGCTGTTTATCAACAATCACTACTGCATTATCAATATCTCCGCCTTTGATTAAGCCGACTTTTGAGAGAGACTCAACTTCACTGAGGAAGCAGAAAGTTCTTGCCGGTGCAAATTCATTGACGAATTCCTTTTCAAGATCAAAAAGACCGGTGTGCTGACTTCCGAGCGCGGGGTTCTGATAGTCAACCATTACGGTAAGCCGGTAACCATCCAACGGAAGTCCCACAATATCAACCTGGTTGTTTTCGTCTTTATATACAACAGTCTGATCAATGATGAGATAATCCTTGGGGGCATCCTGGACAACAAATTCAGCTTTCTGCAGGAGGTTCACATAAGGAAGAGCACTGCCATCTCCTATGGGAGGTTCAATGCCGTCAAGTTCAATGATAATATTGTCAATCTGCAGACCCACGATTGCGGCTAAAACATGCTCCACAGTAAAAACTTTTGCCTCCCCGACTGCAAGCGTTGTGCCCCGGGAAATATCAACAACATGATCCGCGAGAGCAGGAATTTCCGGATTACCTCCCAGGTCGGTTCTGACAAACCGGATTCCGTAATTAATTGGAGCGGGTTTAAATGTCATGTGGCAGTTGGTTCCGGTATGGAGCCCAACACCCGCCATCGAAACAGGATGTTTAATTGTTCTCTGCAGTTCCAGCATTTGAATTTCCGTTTAGTTCGGGGATAATAAGTCTAATTTAACCCGTAAAAATAGCGATGCAGGGGGTGAATTCCAATTGAATCGGTCACGCGATTCCTGGCAGAGGGGTGTGTAAACAGCTTAAAATGAGGAATTTATACCAATGCCGGAGGAAAAACCGTTTATTTTCCGAAATCGTACAGTGTCTTCCGGTTCAGATCTGCCAGCGTCAGTTTATAGTCAATCAGTGCACGCAGGGAGTTCAGCTTTGCATTGGTAAGACGGAGCTGCTGCTGTGAGAGATCAAAACTGGTTATATTTCCTGATTTAAACCTCTCCATGGAAATGTCAAAACCCTTTTGAGCTACTTCCACGCTTCTGCTGAGAACTTCAACCCTGGCTTTGGCAGCTTTAATTTTACTGAGCACTGTTGTGATTTCTTTGCGTACGGACTGCTCCTGATTTGAAGCGGTTAGGCGTGAAAGTTCAAGATTTGCCTGAGCCGCCTCACTTTGCAAATTATTCTGATTCCAGTCCCACACCGGTATTGACAGAGTGAAAGTCACGCCCCGGTCTTCAGCCGGATTTCGGAAGATTGCATTAAACTTCTCATCATTTTTATTTATCCCGTAATTGGCAACCAGAAGCCCGGATATTCTTCCTCGTGCTTCTGTTTCTTCAACCGAAAGCCGGCTGAGTTCAATATCAAGCTGAGAGTTTCTGATTTCAGAGCGGTTCTTGAGCGCTGAATTCACAGCAAGTTCTTCATCAACCAGAATTTCCGTGTACGTAATTTCACCTTCCGGCTCTATATCTTCATCCAGGGGAAGGCCTATCAGTAACTTGAAATTATCCTTAAGTTCAGAATAACTGTTCTCAGCACTCAGCATATCATTTTTCGCTGATGCGAGATCAACTTCAAGTTGCAGTTTTTCTACTTCTGCAATTAGTCCCGCTTTGAATTTATTTTCCGCAGTTGTGTAAG
Source organism: Ignavibacteriales bacterium (assembly GCA_015709675.1). NCBI lineage: Bacteria > Pseudomonadati > Ignavibacteriota > Ignavibacteria > Ignavibacteriales > Ignavibacteriales bacterium. Next base: position 1,679,863 of record CP054182.1, on the reverse strand, counting down.
AAACACTGCTCTGGTTTACATTCTCAGCCGCAATTTCAAGCTGCTTTTTTGCCTGGTACAGATTAAAGAAAGCAGATGTTACACTGTAAACGATTTCTGATTTGGAACGGTTGTAATTCCGCTCTGATTTCTCAAGGTTGATTTGGGCTTTCTCAAGATTAGAGCTGAGTGTATTAAACCCGAATAACGGCTGCCGCAGACGGAGGGAAAAATTGGAATAATAATCCCGGGTTACAGGATTATCACCGCTGAACTGATCGCGTCCGAAGATTGAACCAATAAGTGAGAATGTACCGTTGGAAAAAACAATCGGCTGATTAAAATAAAGCCGTCCTTCAAGCTGTGTATTGCCGACTTCATAAAACTGCTCTGCTCCGGTAACGGAGTTAAACTGGCTTTTCAGATTATTGGAATATCGCGGCAGATCAAATTCCAGATTTACCGAAGTCATCATCCCCATCTCAATAGCTTCCAGGTTCTTTTTTGAACTCTGCAGCGAAAGCCCGGCTGAGCGGATTGCATAACTCTGAGAAAGAGCAATTTCTATTGATTTTTCAAGTGTGAGCAGAGTTTGTGCACCGGAAGTAACTGCAAAAACCACAATAAGAGATAAAACTCTTGCGGCTGAAAAACTGAACATATCTGGAAGGGGAAACTTATTCATAACGGAGGGCCTCGATCGGATCTTTATCAGCAGCTTTTTTAGCCGGGTATATACCAAAAATCACACCGGTTGCCGCTGATACAATAAAAGCAATAATAACAGAAAGCATGGATATGACCGTTTTCCACTCAGCATACGTGGATATAAGACTGGTCAGCACAAAACCCAGAACAATTCCCGCTATTCCCCCCGTTATGCTGATCAGCAAAGCTTCAAACAGGAACTGATACAGCACATCATCCCTGGTTGCACCAATCGCCCGCCGGATTCCTATCTCTTTGGTTCTTTCAAGGATGTTCGCAAGCATGATATTCATAATGCCGATTCCCCCGACAAGCAATGATATACCCGCGATGGCACCCATGACGATATTAAATATCCGCTGGGTTTTCTGCTTCTGGGCAAGGAGCTGCTCGGGAAGTATCATCTCAAAATCCCGCACTCCATAATGCCTGCGCTCAAGCTGCCTTCTGATAAGATCAGCGGCTGAGGTGAGCTGATCGGAGTTCTTTACCTTAACTGTAAGCTGATCAACTGAATTTTTGTCAATTTTTGGTGCTTCCTGTTCATTATTCATCCGTCCCCTCCCGCGCGTAATGGTAATGCTTCTTCCTCCTGACTCGGCGGGCTCTTCCAGTTTGCTGGCCATGCTGCTGAAGGGTATATATATATCTTTATTGAAATCACGAAGTCCGAAACTCTTCATCCCCGCTGAGGATATATTCTTTGGGGCAGCCACTCCGATTATGGTAAACCATGAGTTGGCAATTTTTATCTTTTTTTTGAGCGGGTCTTCAAACCGGAAAATTTCTTCTTTGATGCCGCTTCCGATCACGCAGACATTGGCAGCGGATTCAAGATCATAATCCTTGAAAAAACTGCCTGCCAGCAATCGCGTGTTAAAGGTATTGGGATATTCCTCTGTTGTGCCGATAATCTGCATCTCATCAGCAAAGGAGCCGTATTGCACACGAAGCATAAGAAAACGTGCGGGAGTTACAGATTCAACAAAGGGGTTGATATCCTGAATTGATTCAGCATCCTTAATTACCAGTCCGGGTGAATAAGCAACTGTGGCACCCGGAGTTCTCCGAGGATTGTCAATTCTGTTAATGATGATGTTGTTCGTCCCGAGCATTTCAATCTGCTGCAGAGTTTCAACGCGTGCACCTTCGCCTATTGACATCATTGCTATCACGGAAGCAACACCGAAGATGATGCCAAGCATGGTGAGTCCCGCGCGGGTTTTATTGGCAAGAAGCCCCGCGAGCCCCAGTTTAAGCAGTTCAGTCCGGTTCATCTATTCATTCCCGTTTGAAGCGGAGGTCTTTCCGTCAGCCGGCTGAAGCGGTTCATCCTCTTTTATGGTCGGGTCTCTGAGAGCTACTTCATCTCCTGACCTGACCCCCTTTGTAACGATGATATAATCTTCATTCCGTTCACCAAGCGTTACCTCCTGCTCAAGAAATCCCGTTGCTCTTTTCAGATAAACCACGTGGCCGCCGTGTTTCTGGAAGACTGCTTCCTGCGGTATATATAGCACATCAGGTACTTCACTGATAATAATCCGGTTGGATGTGGTCATTCCGGGCTTCAGAATTTCTGACTGAGTTCTGATATTAACTGCAATTTCAAATACTTTAATCGCTGAATTGCCGTCTTTAGCCTTGCCGAGTGCCGCAACAGAGCCGATATATCCCGGGAATGAACTATCCCTGAATGCATCAAGCCGCACTTCAACATTAAGCTCTTTTCGGATTCTGCTCACATCAACCTCATTTACATAGGTGACACTCTGCATTTCGCTCAGGTCAGGCAGGGTTATAAGAGTCATTCCCTGCCAGGGTGTATCACCGATGGCTATTTTCCTTCCTGTAGCCCAGTTATTTTCATATACGACCAGGCCTTCCTTGGGTGCAGTAAGAGTAAGCATTGCGAGATCACGTTCAGCACGCTGCAGATCGGTGCGTTTCTGCTGAACATCAATCTCCACATTATTCAGTTCGGATTTCTGAACAATCTTCTGCGACGCGAGATCCTGCTTTGCTTTCAGAAAAGAGAGTTCATTCCGCTTTAACTGAAGTTGTCCTTCCTGCTGCTTAATCTCAGCTTCAAATTTCAGCTGCTCAAGATTCAGTTTTGAGAGTTCGTAAGAAAGCTCAGCGCTCTTCAGGTCAGACTCCAGACGTGTCATCTGACTGAGCTGATTGGCAACCAGTTTATCCTTATTGGAAATTGCAACCTCAAGCCGTGATTCCGCCTCCCTAAGATTGTTAAGCGCTTCGGTAGGATCAAATTGTACAATGGTATCACCGGGCTGCACATACGAGCCCTCAGGAATCAGATACACGATTTTCAGATTTCCCCTCACACGGGGAGATGAAACCGACACAGCATTCTTTGCGATCAGTTCCCCGCTCTCGGTAATCGTCACAAGGAATTTATCCTTCTTCACCTTATATAAAGGCACTGAGGGATCAACTCCGGGGAAGATGATATATACCGTGAGCAGGATGAGCCCTGTCAGAAGCACTCCGGAAATCACAAGGGTCACCCTTTTGGAAAATGGCCATCGTGATCCGTTTTCACCGGAGAAAAGTTGTGTCAGGTTTGAAAGGAAGGGGATGTTTTTAAGGAACGAAACTTTTCGTTGTGTGTTATCCTGGTTTTCAGTCATCAGTTAATTTTGCCGGAAAATGAACTCAAAAATTACCCAAATTTGTGGTTTTTGAGAAGTAAAAAGGGCTCAGAACAGGGTAAAAGTGATGGGTGGAATGCGGAAAGGATACAGGTATCTATCAGAAAGAGAGTTTTAAATCTTGTTTTCAAAATGATTCGACAAATGAAGAAGGAACAATGAAGAATTCCTGCCCGGTCAGGCAGGTGTAAGCGCTGCCTGATTAACTAATGTCAGAATGTATGATTACACCCTATGAATACCAATAAAAGCAACTCTCTCTGCCATTTGGACCCTTGTGACAGTCGGAAAACAGGAGTGATTTCGAAAACTGTCAGAATATTATACCACTTATCTGATATCCAAGTTAAGGGGAAAGTTCAGCCTTTCAATTTTGAAACTGCTAAAGTCAAAAAGCCTGTAACGGTTCCGCTGATTACTGATACAATAAGCCCCATGGAAGCAATATAAATCCTGGGGTTAACATCCTCAGGCAGGGCACTGATTAGCGCCATTGCGGCAGAGGAGTTTTCGATATACATCTCGTAACCAAGCAATTTAATTGCAACAGCAAGAGCATACGCCCCTGCCCCCGCAATCATACCGTGAAGGAACTGCCCTTTTTTAAGGCGGCGGCTTATAACATACCCCGCAAAAACCCAGTAGGCAATCCAGAAAAGCCAGATAAAGTCATCAAAATATCCTGTCAGTTCGAGGATTCCCGCGATCATTCCCGGCAGGGTAACATTTAATAGAAGCTTTGAATTCAGGTCATTCAACGGGGGAATCCCTCCGCAGCCAGAACGCGCTTCATCTGTTTATAGTGTCTTTCAGCATGGGTAACCAGAATATCGAATACCCCGCCAAGATTAAAATAGAGAAGACTAAGCGCCGGGGAAGGCATCTTCAGCCGGACCAGATCCATCTCTTTTGCATCCTCGATGAATGATTCAATCTCCCTGAAATTCTGCTCGAGTCGCTGGATTATATGCTGGTCGAGGTGACTGCTTTCCGGCTCAAATACAGGCGGAGCAGGGAGTTTCATTCCATCCGGGCGAAGGAAATAAACCATCATCCTTGCCATCAGATTATGGGAATAGGTTCCGGAAGCTTTTGATGAGGGATTTGAGGAAATAAGCTCTGCAATTCCTGAAAAATAAGTGGCATTAGCGGTTATGATATGCTCCATAACTTCGGCTATGCTCCAGCTTTTAGGATTAGGTTTAAAGTTTAACTGCTCTGCGGTGAGGGGTGCGGCAAGTTCAGTAATTTCTGATTTAATTGTATGTAATCTTTTCAGTATCCCCTGAATGTACTGTCGGGGTTCCATCTGATTCCTGTATTGTGAGCAAAAACTAACGTGCAAAAATAGCAAAGCCCCCCGGAATAACCACAGGGGGCCTGGCATCACGGAAATTAACTGCTTGAATGGAGGTGGATTTTATTCCCTTCAGTATCCATAATGATGGCAAAAAATCCATGTTCCGGAGTAATCAGGGTTTTCGGAACCAGAATTTTGCCCCCGGCAGCCTCAACGCGTCCGAGAGCATCATTAAGATCAGGGTTAGCATTCAGGTAAATATACGAACCCTCCGTCGAAGGAATATAACCCTCGCCGGTTACTATGGCTCCTGATACCGTGCTCATGGACATAGGGAACATACCCATCTTGAACTCTCCCATGCTGGTTCTTTCAATTTCAACACCTAAAACCTTTGAATAAAAACCACACGCGCGTTCAAAACCCACCGCGGGAATTTCGAACCAGTTAATCAAATTTCTGTCACTCATATATATCCTTTAAAATTATTTCTCTCCGGATAACGCCGGCAGATGTTAGTTATTGATATTTTCAAAACGATATAAAATATATTTCAAATCACTTTGATTACTAATTACTAATTACTAACTACTAATTAATTTTAGTACCAAAAATGAAACTGCAGCACAACTGAATTCTTTTTTGTCGGGTCATCCGCCGTAAAGAGACGGAACTGCGGACGGATCTCCATAAAACTGACAGGAAAATATTCCAGACCCACAATCAGGTGTGAGGTAACATCTCCCTCTCCGTCTGTATTTCTGTCGTAGCGGTCATAACGGACAACCGCATCAAGTCCGCGTTTTATTTTGTAACTGAGCTCCACCATCATTACATTTGATGTGGTATCTGCAGCGCGGTAGTTGCTTGCGATATCATACTCAGCCAGCAGAGTGAATCCTGCAGCGCCGAATCCGAGGAATCCGCCGGCATAACTGTAATCTCTCCACCCCGGGAACAGAGTCTGCTTGTGCGAGGCATAATTCGCCCCTGCCATAAAGGTAAAGTTATCACTTACTTCAGGAGTAAATTCCACGCGGGCAGTATAACTGGGGTCTTTAGAAAAAGGAGCGGCTGAAGCAAATCCCCCCTGTCTTCCGATGCTCATGGTTGCGAAAGCCAGTTCGCCGAAGTTATAACCAAATTCAACACCAGTCTCAAGGTAACGCGGGTCATATATAAGACCACCGGAACTGGTGTGAGTAAGTCCCAGATCACCGCCTCTGGTGTAGGCGGTGTGGTCATCCAGCCGGATGCCGTAATTAGGGGTAAACACGCCTGCTTTGATATATCCGCTTTTGAATATATTCGCTATACCGTAGGCCTCCCAGATGCCCCATACAAAATCATTCCGCGCGAAAAGACTGATCTTATCATTCAGCTCGGCATTAAAGTAAAGGGAACCGGTCATATTCTGAAAATCAGATTTCCCCTGCTCCTGTGAGTAGAGATACTGAGTACGGAAATCGAGTCCGTAAGAAACATTCTCCCCGATCATGTTGCTTGCCTGGGAGGATTCCTCACCGTCAGATTTCCACATTACCAGATTGTTTTTTCCCCATTTCCAGCCGGACTCATTACGCATGGTACCCCCTGTCGGGTTCACATGACAGTCAATACACTTACCCCCGGATCTTACAGAAAATCTTGGCAGCGAAAAAATCTCTCCGCTCAGAAAAACAAACAGCACGAACAACGAAAGAACGGTTCTCATTTGGGCCTCTTTTTAGTTAACTGATAGTTTGTTGGTCTGGCAAATTAGAGAAACATTGCATAACTTACAAATACTGTTTTCCAACTCTCATGTAAGGATGCGCCATGAATATGATACGATTACTGATTCCGTTAATGATGTTCCTCTCACTTAACTGCAGGGGTGAAGAGCCCCGGGTGGACTCCGGTAATGAACTGAGCCACATAAAACTTCCGGAGGGATTCTCCATTTCCGTCTATGCTGATAACATAAAAAACGCCCGCTCTATGACACTTTCCCCCTCGGGTGTGCTCTTTGTGGGAAACCGTTCCGGCGGCAGTGTTTATGCGCTTGTGGATGAAGACAAGGATTATAAAGCAGACAAAGTATATACGATTGCTTCCGGTCTCTTTATGCCCAACGGTGTGGCGTTCAGGAACGGCTCTCTCTATGTGGCTGAGGTGAACAGAATCCTTCGGTATGATGATATTGAAAACAAACTCTCCTCCCCGCATAAACCTGTGGTCATCCGGGACGATTTCCCTAAAGAAACCCATCACGGCTGGAAATTTATCGCTTTCGGACCGGACGGTAAACTGTATATACCAGTAGGCGCTCCGTGTAATGTCTGCCTTGAAGAGGATGAACGCTATTCCTCCATTATGAGAATGAATCCGGATGGAAGCGAACTGGAAGTTTTTGCCCATGGCGTAAGAAATACCGTGGGTTTTTCCTGGCACCCGGAAACTAACGAACTATGGTTTACTGATAACGGACGAGATATGCTCGGTGATGATATACCGCCGGATGAACTTAACCACGCGCCCAAAAAAGGAATGCACTTCGGGTTTCCCTTTTTGCATGGCAGCAACATAATTGATCCTGATTTTGGGAAAAACGCTGATTTTGACTCCTTCATAAGACCAGCGCAGGAGCTCGGTCCTCATGTGGCGGCTCTTGGCATGCGTTTTTATACAGGCAGCATGTTCCCGGCAAAATACAGGAATCAGATATTTATTGCTGAACATGGCTCATGGAACCGGAGCAAAAAGATTGGCTATAGGGTTACTTTAGTAACTCTGGATGGGAACAAATCCACGGGATATACAACATTTGCTGACGGCTGGATGCAGAATGAAAAAACAACCGGACGGCCGGTTGATATTCAACAGCTGCCGGATGGCTCTATCCTGGTTTCCGATGATTACGCTAATAAAATATACCGGATTACATACGACAAATGAATTATGAAGTATGAATTATGAATTGCAGATTTAAAGAGATTACTCATTTCATATTCATCGGTGTTTCATAGAATACCTGTAATAAATTGTAAAGACGATGCAATCGCTTAACGCAACTCTTATTTTTATTGTAGTTCATGCGATTGCGTCGTCTACGCGCGTACGTGTCAACCATTAAAAAGCAGCTCCTCTCATTCTTCCCTGAGATGCATCAAAAGCCCCCTTCCGCGCTCTTCCCTGAGACGACGCAAATGCAAAAAATCTGCGGCCAGTAAAACATCCGGTTAGCATTTGCATCGTCTTTACAGAAGGTTGCTGAGTATAAAAGTAAAGACGATGCAATCGCTTAACGCAACTCTTATTTTTATCGAAGTTCATGCCATTGCGTCGTCTAAGCGAGTACCTGCGTAAAACCCAAAAGCCGCTTTCCCCTTAGCCCCCTGAGACGACGCAAATGCAAAAAATCTGCGGCCAGTAAAACATCCGGTCAGTATTTGCATCGTCTTTATCTTAAATTAAGCAAAACAAAAAGCCCCGGCTGCAAAGCCAGGGCTTTTTTTGAATTAGAAATTACCGATTAGAGCAATTCATAATTCATACGCTGGCGTAGCCAGAACCAAAATGGTAAGCACGTAAATTCACGGTAATTTTCGTAATATAGAGAACTCAATTGCAAAAGGATTCTCATGTTCTCGGCTTTTCTGGAAAAATATAAAGACAATATTCTCGGTGTTGTAAGTTGTTTTGACCGGATTATTATCAGTGGAACAATGCCAGGCTGGAGATATCCGGGAGCAATGAAATTTTTTTTGCTCAAACACAAGATCAAGTTTGTGGACTATACGAAATTTGCTAAATCCGTCCGTGATAAAATTAATGCACAAATGGAGACTCTTAGTGCAAAAACCCGGGTTCCTATTGTCTATATCAGGAGTCCGAGACTGGTCAACAAAGAAAATACAGTCAAAAAAATCATTTCTGAAAAGAACCTCAAGCAAGGCATTGTTGCGATTTTCTCAATTATGGAATCTTGCGACGGATATCAGACCACCTGGAACAAGATCACTCATACCGGAGATGTTCGTGCGCGATCCTCAAAATGCCTGCATTATTATTTGTATTTCTTAGATAAATATCTTGGACTTTGCTTTATTCGTATTCCTACCTGGCTGCCTTGCAAAGTTCAGTTGTATTTTAACGGTCATAATCTTCTGGCTTATAAACTCCGTAAGAACCGGATCATGTATATTCTTCAGGATAATGTCTTTACCTACCTAAGTGATTTTCAGAAAGCACAAAAACTCAGTGATAAAATCAGTGCAGGTAATTTACACTCCGGGCTGAAAGCATTTATGCGGCGATATCTCCCGGTTTTTGCCGAATATCGCCAGTGGCCGGAGTGGACTTTTACTCAGGCAGAATATGCCACCGATATTGTCTTCAAGGACAAGCATCGAATGAAACATCTTTACGACGAATTAATCCTCAGATGTATTCATTTGGTCAAACCAGGTAACATAGCTACCTTTTTTAACCGGTCGCTTGCTGCTCATTATGAACAGGAAGTCACTACTCATTATAATAAAATGATTCATGGAACTCGCGTTAAGCACGCTATTGGTGCAAATAGTGTTAAAATGTATGATAAAGCTCCAGGAGTTCTCCGCATTGAGACGACGGTGAATAATATCAAAGCATTTAGAATCTATCGCATGGTGAAAACCCGTCAGGGAACAATCACCTGGAAAAAAGCAGAGATGAAAAAGAGTATTTACAGTATCCATCCGCTCAGGAAAGAGTGTACAGCGGTAAACAGCAGATACCTTGATTTTCTTGCCTCCTTCGATGATACCTCAGCCGGGAGAATGAATTTAGAACAACTCAGCAATCCCCTCAAAGATAATGGCCGCTCAGTTAAAGGGATAAACTTCTTTGACAAGCAGGAACAGGATGTGCTTATTGCTGTTCATTGTGGTAGTAATGCCCTCAATGGAATCAGAAACAAAACCTTGCGTGAGAATCTCGGTGATAACTACAGTTCTGCAAAAGTATCACGTATACTAACTCGTCTGAGAAAACACAACCTTATAGAAAAAGTGCCGAATACCCATTGTTACCATATAACAAAACTGGGACTCAGCACGATTCCTTGTGGTCTTTATATACGGGAATTAGAGTTACCGGCTATTCTCAGTAAGGTTGCCTAAACTCATATAATTTTTCTTTCACTTTTGCAAAGAATTTAACTCGTTATCTAATACTTAATAATTCATAATTATTTCAGCAGTGTCATCTTTCTCGTTATATTCTGTCCCTTGCCATTGCTAAGCTTATAGATATATACTCCGCTTGAAAGATTGCTGCCGTCAAATGAAACAGTATGTCTGCCTGCTGAATAACTGCCTGAAGCGAGTACTGCGATTTCTCTTCCAAAAAGATCATATACCGTAAGGGTAATATCACTCCTCCCGGCAAGCGTGAACTCAATTACCGTTGACGGATTGAAGGGATTCGGATAGTTGCTGAGCAGAGTGAATTTCTCCGGAATATCACCATCATCTGAACCAATATCTGCCGGTGAAGAGCTCAGTGATATATTCATAAGATGGGTCAGACCTGCATCAGGATTATATACCATATTCTGGCTGAAACTGTTAAACTGTACCTTGCTTGCCTGAACCGTATAGGTACCCTGAGCAAGTCCGGTCACAGAATAATTTCCGGAAGCATCACTGAATGCGTATCCGATCACTTGTCCGGTTTCATTCACGACTGAGACATAGACTTCAGAAAGAGGCTGCCCCTCAGCTGTAGTGATCGTGCCGGCAACAATACCAGGGTTATTATTCGAAACAATAGCCGCGAGTGTTCCGTTAATTCCTGTAACAGCACCTGATGCCGGTATAAGGGCTGCCTGTTCCCACATCTGTGCATTATTATAAAACTCGGGAACAAATCCTGTCGCGGCAAAGAGTATATAATATCCTCCCGGGCTTACATTGGCAAAACTGTATGAACCGTTTCCGCCTGAGAAGGTAAACAGAATTTCGCCTGTCGGGCGTTTTGATGCAATCACAAAAGCATTTGCAATCGGGGTTGTTCCGTCCTCCTGATAAACAAATCCGCTTATTGATGATGGGCCAGGACTCAGAAGCGGCTCAAGTGAGAAGTCTATTCCGGCAACAACGGTATCGCCATGAATGACAATAACATCGGCCAGAGCAAAAGTTGGCTTGTTATTATAAAACTCTGCTTTGAATCCTTCTTTCTGCGCGGAAACTCTGTAGCCGACATTCATTGCGGGGTGATTAGTCAGTGAAAAATGATAATTGCCGTCAGGTCCGCTCATGGTAGTCAGACGCAGAGAATCATTAAGTATCCAGAGAGTAACCATTGCCTGAGGAACAGGATTATTTACCGTGTCACGCACAGTACCTTTCAGAACAACCATTGGCGGATTCTGAACACCCGGAATTCCGAAATTGATGTTTTCCTTCACCTGCCCCGGGAGAACACTTACAATATCAGCTTCGGTTACCTGCAGTTTATTGTCGAAATACTCTTTATATACAACCCCCGCAGAGTTGATATATGAACAGGAGACAACATACGCTCCTGCAGGAAGCTGTTTTTCATATCTTCCCTCAGGTCCTGTAAAGGCAACAAAATTCGTTGCGGCCGGAGGCATGTTCAGAGGAAGAAATTCAATTTTTGCCTGTGCGACCGGAAGGTTAGTGCCGTCAAAAGAAACCGTTCCTTTAACTTTTCCGCCGGTATTGGTTCCCTGCGGTTCCAGAGGAATGATATAATTATCAGTATTCTGTGTTATCTGCAGATTTTCAACCACTTTCCTCAGATACCCCGACTTCTCAGCAACCAAGCGGTAGGTCCCTGTCGGAACTACCGGAAATCTGAATCTGCCGGTTGAATCAGATACAGCATGGAAGGTAATTGAGTCGGGCGTTGTGCTCAGCCGCATGAGAGAGATGTGTGCACCGGGAATAGGAATAACCACAGTAATCATCCCGCCTTCTCTTACATGCCCTCCGAAAAAAACACCTGTTGTAGTAACAGGCATCAGGGCCATATTAACACCGGTCAGAAACGTGCCGTTCTGGATATTCAGGTAGGCAAGAAGTGAAGTTGTCTGATATCCAGGCGCTGAAGCTTCAAGCAGATAGCTTCCCGGGGTGATGTTCTGAAATTTGTATTCCCCTGAAATATTTGCCTGCGTTCTATATATAATACCTGCAGCATTACCGGTTAAGGTAACAGCCGCACCCGGTATTGGGGTATTTGTAACAGCATCAAAGATGATACCTGAAACGGAATTGGTGATTACTCCGGTTGAGGAGAGATAGAGATTTATATTCTGAAGTATTATACCAGGCTGAATGGCAAAAGGTCCGGCCTGCTGGGAAGATGCGCCGTTATATCTTGCCTTCAGATAATATATACCCGAAGGAAGTGCCGGGAAACTATAATCACCGGTGTTTCCCGAAGTTGCAGTAAACAGCATAGAGTCCCCCGAAGCAGGGCTGAGCCCGAATGCTTCCACCAAAGCACCGGAGACATATGAATTGCCCGCAATAACTTTACCATGGATTTGTCCGGTAAGTGTGTTTTGTGCAAACAAGGCTCCGGTTAATAGCAGGAACAGGAAAACTTTTTTCATGATTATTCTCCTTTTCATAAAGGTGACAGACTGCCAAAGCAGATTATTTCTAATACTCTAAATTACATAAAAACTCAATCCGTTATCCTCCGGCATCCGGATTCAATTCCTGATTGGCGGGGTTATATTTGTTGCATGAAATTTCAGGTTTTTCCGTGTTGAGCAGAGTATGCCAAAAATAGCCGTCATCGGAGGAGGAGCTTCAGGCTTTTTTGCGGCAATTACCGCAAAAGAGGCCAGTCCGGCTAGCGAGGTAGCACTATTCGAAAAAACCACCAAACTGCTCTCAAAAGTGAGGATTTCAGGAGGAGGCAGATGCAATGTAACCCATGCCTGTTTTGACCCGCGCCAGCTGACCGGATTCTACCCCAGAGGCGGTAAAGAGCTGCTCTCCCCCTTTACCCGGTTTCAGCCCAAAGACACCATCGAATGGTTTGGCAGGTTTGGGGTAAAGATCGTTGCCGAATCCGACGGCAGAATGTTTCCATCCGGAAACACTTCGGCAGAGATTATCAATTGTTTTTTGGAAAGAACAGAAAATTTGTCCGTACCAGTTCAAACACAACAGGAGTTATCATGCCTAACCCCGCTGGACGGAGGAAAATCGGGCTGGGAATTAGAGTTTACCGGCGGTAAAAAATTTTCAGCAGACCGGGTAATTTTGTCAGCCGGAAGTTCTTCCGGTCTGATGGTAATTCTGGCTGAGATTGGTTATCAAATTGAACCCCCGGTTCCTTCATTATTCACCTTTAACATTACCGCTCCATTCCTTGAAGGACTTCAGGGTATTTCTGTGCCAGATGCAGTCGTCTCGGTCGAGGGAACCAGACTGAAACAATCCGGACCGCTGCTAATCACTCACTGGGGCTTAAGCGGACCGGCCGTTCTTAAACTTTCTGCCTGGGGTGCAAGAATTCTGAATGAAATAAATTACCAGTTCACTCTTTCCGTAAACTGGCTCAGCGGAAGAAACCAGGATCAGGTATATTCTGAACTGCTTAAGCTGAAAGAGGATCAGCCGGTGCAAAAGCTCTCCGCCAGGTCACCTTACGGACTGGCGATAAAACTCTGGAAACGGTTTCTTGAAAGTGCGGAGATTTCCGAATCGCTGCAGCTGAAAGATATATCACAGAAAAAACTGCATGTTCTTTCCGGTCTGCTCTGCTGCCAGAAACTGCAGGCAAACGGCAAAAGCACCTTTAAGGAAGAGTTTGTAACCTGCGGCGGAGTTTCCTTAAAACAGATCAACTTTTCAACTATGGAAAGCAGACTTCACAAGAATATCTATTTCACGGGCGAACTGCTTGATATAGACGCGGTTACCGGAGGATTCAACTTCCAGGCATGCTGGACTACCGGCTGGATTGCGGGAAATGCCGCCGCGAGCGAGGCACCAATCCCGTAACTGCCGGAAGACTTATATACGAATTCCGAGAAAGGTCACATCATCCCTCTGAGCTTCAGAACTCTTATGTTCAAGAAATGCCTTATGCAGAATCTGAAATTGCTCCTGAATAGCTTTATCGGCATGCTCTGAAAGAATCTGCTTTAGCTTTCCTGAACCGAATTTTTTTCCTTCTGAGTCATTCTGGTCCGTAAATCCATCCGAAAAGAGATATAACAACAAATTCTTCTGAAACGGAATTTCATGCAGTTCAAAAACCACCGATTTTCTGTTATCACCGATTGATTTTTTTGTTCCTTTAACTTCGAAGAGTTCACCATTATACTGATAATACAAGGGACGGTAAGCACCGGCAAAATATATTTTTTCAGTCTGCTGGTCTATCATACATACGGATATATCCATGCCGTCCAGCGTTCCTTCATGTAAATCTTTATTGAGTTCATCAATAATTCCGGAATCAAGCTCTGCCAGGATACTGTCAGGCTTGGAGATTTGTTTGGCATATACAATATCATTCAGGAGGGTGTTGCCGATCATGGACATGAACGCCCCCGGCACGCCATGCCCGGTACAGTCAGCAACCGCTACAATCTTTTTCCCCTCATGCTCGCCGCACCAGTAGAAATCACCGCTGACGATATCTTTCGGCAGAAAGAGAAGAAAACTGTCAGGAAAAAGATTCTGGAAATCCCCCGCGCTGGGAAGTATGGCAGTCTGAATTCTTTTTGCATAGTTGATGCTGTCAGTAATGAATTTATTCTGCAGAACTGATTCTTCATACTGAATTTTGAGCTTCTTTTTCGCCTGGGAAAACTCAAGATGGTTCTTTACCCGTGCATAGACAACCGGCGTGCTGATCGGCTTTGGAATGAAATCGGTGGCACCAAGATCCAGCCCCCGGGTCTCATCTTCAACATCCGTCTTCCCAGTAATGAAGATCACCGGTATATCCTGTGTATCAGGATTCTCCTTTAGCTGGCGGCAAACCTCAAAACCATCCATGCCCGGCATCATGATGTCCAGCAGGATCAGATCAGGCGGATTGCTTCCCTTCGCGATTTTTAGAGCCTTTTCCCCGTTCAGGGCAGCAATACATTTAAAGCTCTGAAGCGCGTTGCTGAGAATATCAATATTCTCTGGAGCATCATCAACAATGAGAATTCTGGAACCGGAAATATCAGACATAACTCTTTCACCTTCTGCTTAAAAAATATGTTAAGCCACCGATGAATATCTCCTGGGCTGATATTAATCGTCTGCTAATTACATTGAGAACGCCGGATTACCCTCCGGCTAAAATTAATGAACGCCTTTGCTATTTAAAAAAGGTCCGAAATGAACATCCGAACCAAGAATGTGGTCATGAAGCCAGTCACGCAGAAAATTCATAACATCAAGAGTAAGCACTTTTTCTCCTGCGTCAAACTTTGCTTTGATAGCGCTCACCTGTTCAACAAGATCTCTGTGCTGCTTCTTATGAAGCTCAGCATCCGGATAATTGTACTCATCAAAGAATTTTTCTTCTGTTGAGAAATGATAGACGGTATATTCAACCAGGTTATTAAGAATTGTCCCCATAACCGCCTGCCCTTTACCCATGAGAATCGCTTCATGCATTTCATTCACAAATCCAACCAGCCGCTTATGCTGATTATCCACAACCTCAATATTCGTTGAGTATGCATTCTTCCATTCTACCAGTGCCATGATCGTTATCCTTATTTTGTTCTTGTAATGTATATATGTGTTACCGGGTTTTTTACAATGTGATTTGTAATTCCTTAGTCAGGGAGTCAAACTGTGAAACCGCCTCATCAAAATCATAGTTTTTAATATTTGCTGTCATCGCATCAAGCTGCTTGCGGATATGGCCCGCTCCGGAAATATGGTTGATTTCATCTATCTTATCCTTTGCCAGAACCTCATTGTCATCAAGAAGCGATTTTAGCTCTCTGAGCTTTTCAGTCAGTTTGCTCATATCAAGCTGAATGGTGTCATCTTCCTGGACTTCACTTGCCTTACCCGAAATCCATTCGTTCAGTTCAGCCAGCACAGGCCGGAGTTCCTGCTCAAAAGCCTGCAGAATCTCCTGGCTTCCATTCAGTTCACGCTTCAGTGAAGATTCCAGTTCCATTGCTCTCTGCTGCAGTTTTTCAGCTCCAAGATTACCGGCAACACCCTTCACCGTGTGCGCAAGCCTTACAGCAAGTTCCTGGTTGCCCTGTTGTATCGCTTCAGTAATCTGAACAACTACATTACTGTTGTTATTAAAGAATTTCTCCAGCAGTTCAATGTATAATTTTCTGTTTCCTCCAACGCGGTGCAGACCGTTTACAATATTGATGTTCTTAAAGTCAGGAATTTCCAGATATACATCTTGCCGCTTTGTCATGTCCGGCAGATCTGAAACATCGCGCTCACCGGGTTTTATCCATTTAACCAGACAGCCAAATACCTCATCGGGATCAATTGGTTTTGTAACAAAATCCATCATCCCAACATCAAGGCATTTTTCCCTGATGCCTACCATTGCATCAGCCGTCATGGCAACAATAGGAAGATCTTTATAGCCATTAAGCTTTCTTATTTCGGTTGTTGCTGTATATCCATCCATAACAGGCATCTGGAGATCCATCAGAACAATATCATATTTTGACGGACTGCCTGACTCTGAGATTTTCTCCAGTGCCTCCCTGCCATTGTTGGCAATATCAACGCGGAGTCCTGCCTGCTCGAACAGTTCAACAGCCACCTGCTGATTAATTTCATTGTCCTCCGTAAGCAGAATAAGCGCACCCTTGATCTTTTCAAGCGCTTCTTTGTGCTTCATTCCTTTTTCAGAACGTTTACGCGTTGTGCGAACTTCCTTGCCAAATACCTCCATAATAGTATCGAACAGGTGTGAATGGCTTACCGGCTTATTAAGAAATCCTTTGATGCCAATCTGGTGAGCTTTCTCAGCAACCTCTTCCCTGCCAAATGCGGTCACCATAATAATGGTAGGAATCTTGGTTGATGCATGTTCAAAAATTGCCTTAGAGGTTTCAAGTCCGTCCATCTCAGGCATAATCCAGTCCATAATAACGAGATCAAAAGGATGCTGTCTGTTTGCAGCAATAAGCCCGAGCGCTTCTTTTCCGGAAGTAGCAAGCGTCACTTTGAAAGAGAACGATTCAAGAGCTTCGTACAGAATTTCGCGTGATGTCTGATTATCATCCACAACAAGAACATTTAAGCCTCTCAGGTCAACTGATGGTATATATTCATCACGCTTCTGTTCTTTCTGGACACCGAGCACAGCGGTAAAGTAAAAAGTGCTGCCGCCACCGAATTCACTTTCAAGCCAGACCTCACCCCCCATCAGTTCGGCAAGCGATTTTGAAATCGCAAGTCCAAGACCCGTTCCGCCAAATTTCCTGGTTGTTGAACTGTCCGCCTGAGAAAACTTCTGAAACATCTTTGCCTTCTGATCCGGCGTCATGCCGATTCCGGTATCTTTTACAAAGAATTTCAGTTTGACTGTTTCCTCATCAATCCATTCATGCACTTCCGCGGAGACGATGATATCTCCCGCCGGTGTAAATTTGACAGCGTTGCTGCAATAGTTGGTAATTATTTGTCCTATGCGCAGCGAGTCACCAACAAGATTGAGCGGTACCTCATTGGCGATATGAATACTGAACTCAAGCCCTTTTTCCTGTGCCTTCTGCGAAACAAGGTTTGCAACTGAGTCCATGACGTGTTCAAGATCAAAGTCCGCGTGTTCAATAGAAAGACGGCCTGCTTCAATTTTTGAGAAATCAAGGATATCATTAATAATACCAAGCAGTGCCTGAGCTGATCTCTCAATTTTAATAAGGTAGTCAAGCTGTTTTGGATTCAGGCTGGTTTTCAGTGCGAGATGTGAAAGTCCGATGATAGCATTCATCGGAGTTCTGATTTCATGGGACATGGTTGCAAGGAACTGGCTCTTTGCCACCGTTGCGGCTTCGGCATTCTGCTTTGCTACCGCAAGTTCTTCCTGAATGCGTTTCAGATCGGTGATATCAATGATTGATCCGACAAGACAATCCTGATCATTATACATTATCGGAATAAACGATACCAGGCATTCCCGTGGTTCACCTGTTCCATACCTCTTGAAAGTAACCTCATAGTTCTCAAGATATCCGTCTGCCAGAAGCTTTGCCACAAGCATCTTGCGCGCATCAGGATTAACATACCATGAAATGGACTTCATACCTTCAAAGTCCTCAGGCTTCACTTTATGGAACTCCGCCATTGCTGTATTTGCACGCTGAATAGCTCCGTCAGCTATCCGGGTAACCGCCGTCGGGATAGGAATTGCATCAACAATTCTGTCGGCGGCTTCTTTTGAACTCCTCAGCAGCAGTTCAGCTTTTTTCCTTTCTGTGATATCATGAGTGAAGGCAACAAAATATCCTGATCCCTCAAACTCAAAATAGGAGCAATTTATTTCAACGGGAATGATAACTTCATCTTTGCTGCAGAGTGATGATTCATAGGTAATCTTTTCACCCGACTTAAGCCTGTCAATGAACGCATGCCAATTTTCCCTGACAAAGTTGATATCAAAATACCAGAACTTCCTTCCGATAATTTCTTCCCTGCTGAAACCAAGTGATCCATAGGCATGAATATTGGCATCCAGAATTATACCTGTGCTGGGATCAATGAAACAGATACTGTCCTTAGCATTGTCAATTCCGTACTGAATCAGCTTCAGTTTTTTATCAAGTTCCTTTTTCGCAGTTATATCATTAAAAATAACAACCGATCCGGCTATTTCTTCCCCTTTACGGAGAGGAGTGCTGGTATATGCAGCAAAGAACTTTGAACCATCCTTTCGCCACAGCACCTCATCATCAACTTTGGATGCCAATCCCTCAGTAAATGACTTATGCATAGGACAATGTTCCTTAAAGTATTTTGAACCGTCACTGTAAGAATGATGCGCCAGTTCATGAATACTTTTTCCCATTACCTCATCCTCAGCATAACCCAGCATTTTCAGGGCGGAAGGATTGATAAAGGTGACATTTCCATATATATCGCAGCCGAAAATTCCCTCACTTGCTGAGGTCAGAAGAGAACGGCTTTTAGCTTCAGCCTCAAAGAGGGCCATCTCTGCCAGTTTAATTTCCGTTATATCAAAACGGATTCCGAGATAACTCTCTGGTTTTCCATTTTCGCCCAGAATCGGCGAAATCACCGAGTCAACCCAGTAGAATGTTCCGTCTTTGCGCTTGTTACGGATTTGGCCTCTCCAAACCTGTCCTCTTCCGATAGTCGCCCACATCTCTTTGAAGAATTCAGACGGATGATATCCTGAATTAATGATATTATGATTTTTGCCAATAAGTTCATCGCGGGTGTATAATGAGACTCTGCAAAACTCATCATTTACATCAATGATGGTTCCTTTAAGATCAGACTTTGAAACTATTGCAGCGTCGTTGAGTGCGATATTTACTGAATGCAGACTTGCGGTACTGTCATTAAGACTTCGCAGAGTTTCTTCCAGCGATCTTGTTCTTTCAGCTATCCTCTGCTCAAGGGATGTATTAAGAGCGAGCAGTTCAATTTCAGCTTTTTTTCTTGCAGTGATATCTGCATGTGTTCCGACAATTCTTCTGGCTTTTCCAATTTCATTTGTTTCGACAACCATTCCTCTGATTAAAACCCAGAACAGTTCTCCGCTTTTCTTAACGGCCTGATATTCAACCTCAAATGTACCAGAGCCGTCAAGTGCATCATGAATCGCTTTCTGAACCACATCAACAGAGGAAGGATGGCTCAGGGACTTCCAGCGCTCGACCGTCGGTTGAAATTCACCCGGCTCATATCCGTACATTGCATACATCCGGTCACTAAAGTATATCTGGCCAGTATGAATATCCCAGTCATATATCCCTTCATTTGTTGCCTGAAACGCAAAATTAAACCGGTGGGTAAGCTCTGCAAGCTCCTGTTCTTTATGCGCAACATCCGTTATCATTTCATTAAAGGCAGAAGCAAGTTCCCCGATTTCGTCATTGGATTTGATCTCAACCGGCCTTTTAATTCTGCTTGCCCGTATTTTGTTCACGCCTTGTATAAAAAGATTGACCGGCCGCGTTATGCCAGAGGAGATATACAGGACAATAATAAACATAAGCACAGAAAAAGCCAGATTTGCAATCAGGATATTTCTGCTGTTTTTACGGATTTCCTTAAGAATTTCATCCTCACGCACCGAAATGGATATGCTCCAGTGCTGGTCTTTTCCGATTACAATGGGATGGTAATATGCCCAAAGCCGCTGATCGACCTCATCATCAATATCAAGCAATACCTTGCCTTTCTCTCCTCTGATCATCTTTTCTGCCTGCGCATGAAGCTGGCCCGGATTAACAGAACTCCCCTGAACGGTGAGCATATTATCCTTGAGAATCCGTTTCAGACTTGGATGATAGATAAACTGCCCCTTCTGCGATATAATGACAAAGTTCGTTGTCTTGTAAAATGTTTCTCTGGTAAAATCCCTGAAGTGTGTCAGGTCTATTCTTGTTGAAGCGACGCCAAAAAACTTTCCATTTTTGTATATGGGGACAGAATACCTTGAACAAAGTTTGCCGGTTTCCCGGTCAACGAAAGGTTCTCCCCAGATTGCCCTCCCCTCCTTTTTAGGCACCTGATACCAGGTTTCCTCCGACTGTGTATAATCAATCTCTGAGGAGAGCTCGCTCCTGACAAACTTTCCGTCAATCTGGCTGACAGAATAGAGCCGCTTTATCCCGCCATTGGCGGATGGCTCAAGCGTAATCCTTGAACCCAGAAGCAGATAATTTTTCCCGATATTTCCTTCCAGATATAAATATGCATCCTGCTCGGAGAGCCTGTCAGAGTGGCTGACAAACTCGGCAGTATATTCAGCAATTAAGGCAATCTGAGTGATATTATCTTCTATCTGCCGGGCATAATCCTCGCAATAGACGCTCATAAAGCGGTCAATTGATTCTTTCTGTGATTCTATGACAAAGCGGTTGGTTATATATCCGGTAAGAAGGGAGAGAATTACTATAACCGGTATTATTGAGAGCAGCAGTTTGGAGCGTATGCTTTTAATCTTTATGTTCATGGTATTTTGTAAACCAGGTTAAACCAAAGGATTGAGAGAACTATCGGAAGGAGACCGGAACACCTGGGCAAGAATACAGAAACTTCAAACGGAATTAAGAATCGTAAGTATATTTCCCTTAGGACATTACTTCCTTTTTCAGAACAGCAAATTTCCATGAATCCCCGCTGCATAATTATCCCCAACCTCTTTTCCGCTGTCTGAAATTGCAGTTATCTGCTGTAAACTGAATACCTGAGTGGGTGAATAATCTGAACAAAAAATCGTCCCATGCTGTAACAGCAAAAGGCATAAAAATAGGGAGGGTCGTAAACCTTATACTTGTGCCCCTGAAAATTTCTGCAGAATTCGTTACATCCATATTTCTGCTAAGTTATTGCAAAACTTACGCAGAAAACACGGGATTAACAATAAATAAAGCGGTTAAACTACAATGAGTTTACCTATGCAATCTTCGATTATTCTCCGGTAGGAGAGAACTCCGGGTCCGGCATTCAATTCAGGATGTAGGGAGAAACAACATCCCCTCAGCTGATTTTTACTGATGTCATGGTCACCGACCCCATCACTGCCTTATCATTAAAGAATTCAGTTTCCTCTTTTTCCTCCTGCAAGCCGAGTGAATAGAGGAGAGGGTAATAGTGATCCGGAGTCGGAATTGCCAGTCTGGCAGCAGGATTTAACGAGTCATAGTTTATCAGGGAGGAATGCTCTCTGGATGCGATCTTCTTCTTAAATATCTGATTCATCTCTTCAGCCCAGTCAAACCCGCTATCCGGCATATCCCAGCCGATCATCCTGAGATTATGCACCATATTACCGCTTCCCATAATCAGAACCCCTTTTTTTCTGAGGGAAGCAAGTTCTTTGGCAAGTTTATAATGATATTCCGCCGGTTTATTGTAATCAATGCTTAACTGCAGGACAGGAATATTTGCATCAGGAAACATCTCTTTCACCACAACCCAGCAGCCGTGGTCGAGACCCCATTCGTGATCCATTCCCACCTTAACAGAAGTGATTGTTTTGCCAACCTCTTCGGCAAGTTCAGGGTAGCCCGGAGCAGGGTACTGAATTTCATACAATGCCTTGGGAAATCCGCCAAAATCATGAATGGTTCTTGGCTTGTTCATCGCTGTTACGTGTGTACCATGGGTCAGCCAGTGAGCCGAAATACACAATACAGCCGAAGGGTAATCCAAGGATTTACCAACCTCACGCCATCCCCGGCTGAATTCATTATCTTCAATACCGTTCATCGGGGAGCCGTGCCCGAAAAAATAAACCGGCATCTTTTTGTCCCGTTCCTTGAAATCTTCCGCAAATGTTCTGAGACTGCCTAATCCGGCCATTATACCCGCTCCTGCAATTGTAAGTAAAAAATCTTTTCTTTTCATGGTACAAATCTGCAAAAGTCCCTCCAAAATAAAAATCCACCAATCCTGACCTCCGCGGCAGACAGGGGAAAACCATGTTTAGAGGGCAGCATTCTCTCCACGGAGCAGCTATATATACGATTTGAAAAACGTGTATATATGACGCGGCGGCGGCTTTACCGGAACAATTTCATCCCTCCCCCTCCGGACCACCCCTGAGAGCCGAAAACCCGGCTGCCGGCCGCCGATTTGTATCCCCCAAATCCTTTACAAAACTTTTACAATTCGTTACAAATCCGTGACACCCTTTACAATCATTCCCCATAGTTTTGAATCAGAAATTAACAACAACACGGTAAGTGAAAACAAAATGAAACAGCAGAAAAAACAACAGCTCTACCCGGTCATCGCGGTATGGATCGTAACAACAGTCGCCGCAATAGCAGGGCTGAAAATATCCGGCGGGCAGAACCCAAAAGCCGAGCTTCCCGCTTCACCGGCTGTTTCATATAACACCGTAAAAATTAGTAATCAGTAATAACCAGCATCACAAAAGGAGTCCGTCATGAAATCGTTAAGCATTGTTACCCTCGCAGTCCTTCTGCTTCAGTCAGCTTTCACCCTGGCACAGGACACCAGCAGAATCCGCTACTTCAGCGAAAAACTTTATGTGCAGAATCTTATTGAAGGTATCCGTTCAGAAAATTGCGGCCTCAGAAGAAGCTCAGTTTATATGGCAGGAAAATATCGGATCACGGAAGTAAATGATGTCCTTATTGAAGTTATGAAATCAGAAAAAGATCCTTCTACCAGAATTCTGATCGCGCTCTCAATCTGCAACATAGGCGAACCTTCCGGAATGGAAGCAATCCTGAACTTCTCTCACAATGAGAAAGATCCTAAAGCAAAGAGAATGTTCATCAACATTTATCAGGACTATAAAAACCACATTGCGGCTCAGAATACCTTCTGACCGGTAATCTGCAGAACAGAACCGGAGGATTAATCCCCTCCGGCTTTCTTTTTAACTTAATTTGAATTACGTCCTGAAGTATTTTACGCCATGAAAAAATTGCAAATTGTTGTTCTCTTCCTTCTCATCTGCACCGCAGTTTACCCTCAGAAGAAATTCTTGTCACTTGACCTGAAGGGCAGCTGGAAATTCTCCATCGGTGATGATCAGACCTGGGCACAGCCCTCTTTTGATGACAGCCAGTGGGAATCAATTTATGCTCCGGCTTCCTGGGAAGACGAGGGATTTCACGGATACAACGGCTACGCATGGTACAGAAAGAGTTTCACCATACCCCAGGATGCCAAAGGGCGTCCGGTTTATATTGAACTTGGGAGAATTGATGATGCTGACCAGGTTTATTGCAACGGCCGGCTGATAGGGGCAACAGGGTTTTTTCCTCCTGAATATCAAACCGCCTATGACCAGTTCAGAACTTACAAGATACCCGGCCACTTTCTTAATTATAATGGTAAGAACGTGATTGCGGTACGAGTGTATGACGCACAGCTTTCCGGCGGGATTATTGAAGGGCCTCTTCGGGTTACCATTCTTGAAGGCGCCCTGCTACCTGAATACAGTCTTGAAGGATACTGGTCATTCACAACCGGAGATCAGCCCGAATGGGCAGCCCCCTCGTTCCGCGAAGCCGGCTGGAAGCAGATTGTTGTTCCCGCTAAATGGGAGTCTCAGGGTTACGCTGAATACAATGGAATGGCGTGGTACAGAAAGAGATTTACCTTACCGGAAAAACTCCAGGGCAGCTCGCTTGTGCTGCTTCTTGGCAGAATAGATGATCTTGATGAAGCTTTCATAAACGGTGTAAAAGTTGGCAGTACCGGTTTAATCAATAATAATCCTTCCTCCAGCTCAATTGACCAGGAGTGGCAGCAGCTCAGAGGTTATTACATCCCGGCAGGAGTCCTTAAGCCGGGAGAAAATGTGGTTGCTGTAAGGGTTTATGACGGATTTCAGGATGGCGGAATTTATGACGGCCCTGTCGGGCTGATCACCCAGAAACGATATCAGGACTACTGGAAAGCAAATAAAAAGGAAAGAAAATCCTTTTTTGAATGGCTTTTTGAATAAAGAAGCGGTTTTCTCAGGGCTTTTTTTTGTCTCTGATTTTGAGGGAATCATTATTCGCTGTAAATTGTTTCAGAAACAAAGCAAAATTTCTCAATAAAGGAAACATACTCAGTCTGATGAAACAATACATGGTTGACATAGATCTGCCGGACACCATCACGGAAGAATTTATGACTCTTATCCCGCAGCAGCGTGAACAGGTAAATAAACTGATGCTCGAAGGGAAGATTAACAGCTATACGTTGTCAATGGACCGTACTAAGCTCTGGATTATTCTGAGCGCCAAATCTGACGGTGATGTTTTCCGTTTGCTTGCCACTTTCCCCATGCGCCGGTTTATGGATGCCAAAATTGTTGAACTGGCCTTCCATAACACCATAACCACAGCGTTCCCTCAGATTTCTCTGAACTAAAAAAAGTACGCCATTCCCGCTGATCAATAGCCGGAAATTGTTTCCCCTGCGGCATTCCCCTTATTCTATTTGAAACTTTTTCCTTAACATAGGGTATAAACTTCATCATAATCCTGAGATTTGTATGCCCAGATTTATCCTTCTTTTTCTGCTCATTTCCGCCACTCTGCTGCCGGATGTGATCATCCGTCCCCGGGAGCCGGAAGAAAAAAGATATTTTCTTGATTTTTCCGCCGTTGATTCTTTCCCCGGTAAAATATTTCTATTATCAAATTTATTCAGGGAGTACTATACATCAGCAGATGAAATCACTAATCTGTTTGATCAGAGATACATTCAGATAAAAAAGAACTCAGCAAAGCCCGTGATATATGTATTTAACAGGGACAGCCTCGTCAGTGATTTTATCTTAACAGGTGAAGAACTCAGTGCTGTTCTCAGCAGGCTTAAAAAATCAGGGATAAGTTATCACAAAACAGAACTTGATATAAGTAAAGTGTTTAAGAAAAAATACGGCAGTTTTGATGAGGTGTATTTTACGGTTTCTTTTACCATGTTAAAAGACAGCAGCTTTGAAGCAGCGATAACAGCCGTTAAGATCTATGAAGATTCTGAGTTAATCAAGGAAATGCCTTTTAAGCCGGAAGCAGGGCTTTTTCATTCAGAAAATTTACTCCTTGGTGATGTAGCACCGGAACCGGAGGGGTTGTTTGCCGGTGATATCTTTTACTTCCTGCTGCCGCTTGCCGGAGTTACCGCACTACTGATCATCATTATTCGCAGAAGACGGGCAAAGAAAAACGAATGAATATCGGCACACTGCTGCTTACTCTGCTGCTTGAATTTGCAGTATATATCTTTGCCGTTAAACGCCCTTTGATGCAATCAGCCGGATACGCTGTAATAGTCAATATAATAACACAGCCGCTTGCCCAGCTTGCGTTTTATAAATTTTATTACTCATCTTATTACGAAAGTCTGGGGTTTTTTCCATTCTTCACTGCGGTTGAACTTCTTGTCATAACAGCTGAGATGTTTCTGCTCCGCTTTCTCCTGAGAAGTGATTACAGGGAAGCGCTGAGGATTTCCCTTCTTGCTAATATCTTTTCTGCAGGGGCGGGATTGCTTATCTATGAGATGCTTTTATGAATAGTGCGACATTCCCCGGTATCAGGTTTAAGCAGTCAGTATGGCATCTGCCGGCACTGCTTGGCTTTATTCACCTGCTGAACGATCTGACCGCGGGAATGTTAATAGGAACCGCTGCCTCCGCAGCGACCGGGAAAGACCTGAGCATGATGGTGCTTGTATATAATGTACTTGCATTTGGTTCGCAGCCGCTTGCCGGGCTGCTCTCGGACAAATATCAGCTGAGCAGAGTATATGTGTATGCAGGTATTCTCTCTGCTATTGGCGGGCTTATTGTTTTCACTTTTTCTCCATGGACTGCAATCATTCTGAGCGGGTTGGGGTCTTCAGTGTTCCATGTCGGAGGCGGCTCCCTGTCTATAACGGCGGATGATCATAAATCCGGTTATATCGGTTTATTCTCCTCTCCGGGTGTACTGGGGCTTGCACTCGGCGGGTATATATCGTGGCTCGGACTTTTTCCCACCGCCGAACTGATAGTCCTCTTTTTGCTCTCAGCTGCACTGACAGGTGTCCTGAAAAACGGAAAAATTCAGGAACCGCCTCCAAAGCAATCCTTTATTCCTGACGGGCATGATATCATTATGATTGCCGTGCTGCTTGCCATTGCTTTTCGCTCTGCAGTGTGGAATATCTTTCAGTATATTACAGCAGGTGAAATCGCCATATTGATACCTCTTGCCCTTAGTGCCGCTTCGGGTAAACTTGCCGGCGGTTTTCTGGCGGATTTTGCCGGCAAAAAAATCTGGCTCTATACCTCACTTATTGCGGCCATTATCCTGCTTACCTTTCATGAGCAGTCAAGAATCAGTCTTTACGCCGGAATATTTTTTCTGCAGGCCTCCTCTCCGGCAGCCATAAGAATTCTTGCTTCAGGACTCCCCGGCCGTGCTGGTCTGACCGCTTCAATAGCATTCGGACTTGCCATTGCTGTGGGCGCACTTCCCCATTACTTGAGGATGACTGCTTTCATCGCTGAGTCTGCCTTCTTGATTCCCCTGTTCATAACTGTGTCACTTGCGGCAGTTATCTGGGGCCTGCATTTGGTAGAGAGGCAGGCAGGTGCCCAAACTTAAGAAAATCCTCTCAGGGTAATTATCATTGTCTGCAGGCATTCTGCCGGCTCTTTATCCTCTTTTTCCGTATCTTTGCACCGGAAAAACCAATTATTATGCACTCACTCAATATCAACGAAATCTATTATTCAGTTCAGGGGGAAAGTACCTATGCAGGATTTCCCTGCATCTTTATCCGTCTGACCTGGTGTAACCTGCGCTGTACCTACTGCGATACGGAATACGCTTTTTATGAAGGGAAAGAGATGACCTTTCAGCAAATAAAAGATGAGATTAAAAAGTATGACTGCCGCCTTGTTGAAATTACCGGAGGCGAACCGCTCGTACAGAAACGTGTTCATCAGCTGATGACAGAACTCTCGGATGAAGGTTACACTGTGCTTATTGAAACCGGAGGTAGTCTACCTATTCAGGATATTGATCCCCGTGTCACAGTGATAATGGACTTAAAATGTCCTTCAAGCGGCATGATGCATAAGAACAGGTATGAGAATCTCAAATATCTGAAGCAGACAGATGAACTGAAGTTTGTCATAGGCTCTGAAGAGGACTATACCTGGGCAAAAGAAACCATTCAGCAACACCAACTTACAGATAAGTGCAGACTGCTTTTTTCAACCGTCTTTTCTTCCTTTACCCCAAAGGAACTGGTTGATCTGATTCTGCGGGACAATCTTCCCGTCAGATTTCAATTGCAGATGCATAAATATATCTGGGATCCCTCTCTCAAAGGAGTATAATGAAAATCACCAAAGAATATCACTGGGAAATGGGGCACCGGCTGCCGTTTCATCCCGGTTTATGCAAAAACCTGCACGGTCACTCATACAAAGCATATATAACACTTGAAGGAACTCCGGATGAAAACGGCATCCTGATTGATTTTTATGATATTGATAAGGTTATGCAGCCGCTGCTTAACCGGCTTGATCATGCATTCATTCTTGCTGACTCGGATACCGAAGTTATTCAGTTCTTCAAAAAACTCAATTCGAAACATGAAGTGGTGCCTTTTCACTCCACTGCAGAAAATCTTGCTCTCTATTTTATCGAAGAACTCAGAAAGTCCGGACTGCCTGCTAATATTAACGGCATAGGAGTCAGTATTTATGAAACTGCCGATGCCTCTGCAACAGCATCTGTTGAATTCTGAGTTACCATGAGATATAAACTGACCATAGAATATAAGGGGACACGCTATCAGGGATGGCAGGTGCAAAAAGATGTAAAAACAGTGCAAGGCACATTATTTGAAGCGCTTCGCAAGCTCTTCCCGAAGGATAAGATTGACATGCAGGGCTCAGGCCGCACTGACGCAGGTGTTCATGCTCTTGCGCAGATAGCACATCTGGAAATTCTGAAAGGCCCTGACATGAGAAATTTCCTTTTCAGAGTGAATGATCTTCTTCCCGCTGATATTGTGGTGAGATCCATAGAACCCGTATCGCCTAAATTTCATGCCCGTTACAGTGCCGTAGCCCGCAGCTATATATATCAGATTTCTTCCCGTCCGAGCGGTTTTTACAAGGATTACATCTGGTGGGTGAAGGATCCGCTGAATCACGAAAGGATTGCCGAATCACTCAATTTTCTTAAGGGCCGTCATGATTTTTTTGCCTTCTCGCAGGTTGATACCGAGGGAGAAGATTCACGGGCGGAGATACTGGATATTCAGACAGGTAAATTCGGAGAGATGATTATCATCCGGCTGAAAGCTGATCACTTTCTCTGGAAAATGGTCAGAAGGATTATCGGCGCTGCAGTTGAAGTGGGAAGAGGAAATGCGGGAGTTACTTTTCTTAAGGATGCGATGGCCAACAGGGATGCCCAGGTGGTAGCTCCATATACAGCACCTCCATCAGGATTGTTTTTAGAGAAAGTATATTATACTGAGGATATGACTGAACCGGAATTCAAGCCGCTGTTCCGGATTGATTGAATTTCATTGGAGTAAAAATATAAAAGCAGATAGCAGAAAGAATAAAAATCCCCGAAGTATAGCGGAAAGTTTTTAATGTCACTGCATTATTATTCCTCCGTGTAAACTGTTTATTGTAAATTTGATTTCCGATCCGCTAAAATCCGCGCTGCTTCAGCATCTGTTTAAGATCCGCGTACAATCAAACTCGTTAGAACTTCCCTGGTTTTTTAGTTACTCTGTACAATTTCCGTAATCACTTTTTTGCTATTACATATTCTTCCTCTAAATTGTTTTCTCTTATATACTGTTCCCGTAAATCCTGAACCATGTATACTCTCTCTTCAGGAGTCAGACTTTTGTAGAATCTGATTTCTTCCTGCTCCGCTTCTTCTCTTGTAAGTTTCTTAACTACTTTTTTCATTTTTATGGTACTATTTCTGACAGGTTTGCAATTATTTGCTTCCCAGTTTCTCTTCAAGTTCTGCTATTTTCTTTTCAAGAGCTTTAATCCGGTCAGCATACTCAGGAAGATTTCTGGTATGTACTTCGAGTCTCTGTGCCAGACGATGCTCCTTGGCCGGATATCCAAAGTACATTCCCGGTTTGTCTATAGATCTTGATACCCCCGACTGAGCCAGGATAATAGCTCCATCGGTTACTCGCAGATGATCGGCTATACCAACCTGTGCCGCCACTATACAATTCTTTCCGAGAATTGAACTTCCGGCAACACCTGACAACGCGGAGAGGACTGAGTTTTCGCCAATTTCAGCACCGTGAGCAATCTGGACCATGTTATCCATTTTCACTCCTTTGCGGACTATGGTTGAACCCATTGCCGCACGGTCAATGCAGGTATTCGCGCCAATTTCAACATCATCTTCAATGATGACATTACCTTTTTGCCAGACTTTATTATATACGCCTTTGCTGTCAGGAACAAATCCGAAGCCGTCTCCGCCGATCACCACTCCGGGCTGCAGAATGACATTGTTTCCTATGATGCATTCTTCCCGTATAGAAACATTTTGGAATATAAGAGCATTATTTCCGATTTTTGTATCACGGCTGATAACCGTATTGTGAAAAATCTTTGTGTTATCTCCGATAACACAATTTGCTTCAATTACTACATTCTGGCCTATTGCACAGTTTGCACCAATTTTCGCCGTTGGATCAATATATGCGGAGGGAGAAATTCCTGTCAGCTTAAACTCCGGAGCAAAAAACCGGTTAAGGACGGCTACAAATGAAAGATAAGGATTTTTAACCTCAAGATAGGTTATTTCAGGACGGGATTTTGTAAAGCCGGGCTTAACAAAAAGGACAGAAGCACCGGTGGTTTCATGGTACTTTGCGTATATATCCCTTTCAAGAAAGGAGAGATCACCGCTCCCGGCATCTTCAATTTTAGCAAGCCTGTGAATTACTGTTTCAGCCGAACCTGTAATAACCGCACCGGTTAGTTCAGCAGCCTGGCCCGCGGTGATCATACTTCAACTCCTTATTTTAATTTTTCCAGCACTTTAGCGGTAATGTCATGCTCTTCTTTAGCATAGAGAACCAGAACACCTCCGCTCCGGTCAAATACAAAATCCAGATCCAGTTCTTTGGCGACCTGGGTGATTGCATTAAATACCCTGTTTTGTACCGGTTTCATCAGTTCATCCTGTTTGGTGAAAAGTTCGCCGTTGGTACCGAATTTCTTTTCGCGGTATTCAACAATCTTCTGTTCCATTTTTACAAGCTCCGCCTCAATCTGCATCCGTGCGTCATCAGTAAGAATCAGGCGGCGCTTGTCATAATCTTCATACTTTGTCTTCCACTCCCGTTCAAGTTTTTGCAGTTCCCCCTGCCATTCCTGTATAATCTGATCAAGCTGCTGGCGGGCATCCTGCGCATCGGGGAGTTTATCCAGAACGGTATCTGAATCAACATAGCCGATGGTAATCTGAGCTGAGAGAAGTCCTGTCCACACGAACAGGAGCGCGGTAATATATGACAAAGTTTTCATAGGAATATTCCTGTATGGTTAAACTTATTTGCCTCTCTTAAGGCGGTCGAGTACTTTATAGGTAATATCGAACTGGGAATCTGCATAAAGAAGCAGAATCTCACCGGTCTTGTCAAACACAAAGTGCATTCCTTCATCTTTTGCTACACCTTCGATTGCCTTAAAGATTTTTTCCTTCACCGGTTTCAGAAGCTCATCCTGTTTTTTGTAGATTTCTCCGGTTCCCTGTGCAAATTTTGATCTTCTGTATTCCTCAATCATCTGCTGCTGCTGAACCAGTTTCTGCTGTTCTTCAAGCTTTTTATCTTCTTTCATATTGCCGGACTGCTTCTGATAGTTCTGATATGCCTGCTGAAGATTATAGGTCATGCTGTCAATTTCAGCATTCCACTTTTCGATAATTGCATCAAGTTCACCCTGAGCT
Source organism: Ignavibacteriales bacterium (assembly GCA_015709675.1). Classification (NCBI taxonomy): domain Bacteria; kingdom Pseudomonadati; phylum Ignavibacteriota; class Ignavibacteria; order Ignavibacteriales; species Ignavibacteriales bacterium. The sequence continues at coordinate 1,648,566 of CP054182.1, read as the reverse complement.
TTAATAGCTTCAGAGAACTGTTTCAGGATTACTTCAGAATCAACATATCCTGTTTTCTGGGTCTGTGCGAACAATGATCCTGCGGAAAGCAGAACAGTCAGGAGAACCAGTTTAATTGTGTTTTTCACGAATGAGTTCCTTATTGTTATTGTATTAAAATGCTTTGCCAAACTGGAAGTGGAAAAGCCATGCCGGATCTTTACCGTCAATTGCTTTTCTGTCAAAACCATAACCCATATCAAAACCGATCAGTCCAATCGGATTGATAAGCAGACGGGCTCCGAAGCCGATAGAGCGCTTCAGATTAAAAATATCAGCGCTGTTGATATCCTCATACACATTACCCGCTTCGGCAAAGGTGAGGAGATAGAGCGGAATCGGTTCAAGAGCAACAGCGAAACGGAGTTCAGCAGTATATCTTGAATAGACTCGGCCGTCTCTTACGTTTCCGTTAATATCTTTGGGACCAATGCTCCGGTCATCATATCCGCGGAGCGGCACGGTTGCAATTACAAGCCCGTTGCCTCCCATGTAGAAAAATTCAAACGGCTGAATAGGAGTACCTGCTACAATTTCTTCCAGATAACCTAAATCAGCAACAGTATAAAATGCAAACTTGTTTGAGTTAAAGAGGCGCTTATACCATTCAAGCTTAAAGTTGACTTTGTAAAAATCAACGCTTCCCGGCAGAAATGGTCCGCCTGAAATTTCAGCATCCAGAGACATGGAGGAACCAAGCGACGGAAAGATAGGATTATCTACGTTCTTACGCTGCAATCCGAATCCAAGGGTAAACTGATTGGTTTTACCGATACGGTAATATCCTCCGCCATCTATAACATTATTACCCTGGAAGCGGAAGAATGTGCTTGCATAGAAGTAATCATCCGGCCATCTCAGGCGTCTGCCGAGGCGCACAGTTGCACCTGACTGCCGCAGATCATAGATATACTGCTGGCGTGTGTCAAATATATCCGCCCCGATAAGCGTAGGTGAATCCATCAGCCATGGTTCAGTGAATCCAAGGGAGAATGTACGATATATGCTTCCCACACCAAACTGCCAGTTAAAGCTGAGGATCTGTCCTCCGCCAAGACTGAAAGGTTCAGCAATAGAGAAGTTCGTAAGGGTTACTCCTACCGCTCCGCTGAATCCGAAACTGCCGCTGTAACCAACCGATGCATTCAGATAATCGCTTGATTTTTCCTCAACCTTAAAGGAAACATTCACCGTGCTGTCATTAGCCAGGTTATAATCAACACCTTCCTGATAAATCTTTTCCACATTAAAATACTGCAGGTTTGCAAGCTGCTGCAGGCTGCGGAGCATCATTGCGCGGTTGAAAAAGTCTCCGGGTACGGTATATAATTCACGGCGGATAACTTTATCCTTTGTCTTATCATTGCCGGTTATGTCAACACGGCCGATCTTAAACTGATTGCGCTCACTTACCTGGATAAGAATATCTATGGAATCCGCGCCAATTTTTGTTTCGGTTGTGCGCAGGTTGAATGTCAGGTAACCATTGTCCAGATAGAGAGAGGCGATGTCATTCTGCTTTTCATTCTGACGAAGATTCTGGTTAAAGCGTTCGAGATCGTAAATATCTCCCGGCTTAAAGGCGAGCCGTTCATTAAGCGTTTCAGTGGTATATATTTTATTGCCTTCCCAGGTAATATTGCGGATTTTATACTGGGGACCTTCATAAACCCGGATAATAATCTGAACATCTTCTTTATCATCAGAATAGATAATACTGTCTCCCAGTACTTCAGCGTCCCTGAATCCGTTCCTCTGATAGAACTGAAGAATTTTGGTTTTATCCTCTTCATATTTTTTCTTGTCAAACCGTGAAAGGGACCAGAACTTCCACCATCTTGCTTCAACGGTTTCTTCAAGTTCAGCTTTCAGATCATCGTCCGCGAAAAAATCATTTCCTTCAAACAGAATTTTTCTTACGGTGCTGCGGCTGTTTTCATCAACCACAACCATAAGCAGTTTTCTGTCTTTAATTCGTTCAATAAGATTTGAGTACGTTATGTCATCTCTCTCATATTCAACAACATATTCTTCTGAGAGGTCTGCATCGTTGCGCCAGACTACATTAATATAGTTTTTTGATGTATCAGCAGTGAAGTAACTGTAATATTTGGTGGTGAACTGGGCGTTAAAAAATCCGTCTTCTTCATAATAAGCATTGAGGCGGAGTTTAAGGCGTTCAACTTCCTGCGGCTTAAGAATCTGGCCTCTGATGAAGGTTACTTTGGTCTGAAGTTCATCTTCATCAAAATGGTCATACCCCTCGAAAGCAACTTTTTCGATACGGGGATATTCATCAACTTTGACTACCAGAAAAACGCCGTCACCAACTTCTTTCTCAATGATAATCTGCACATCACTGAAAATATTGAGTGACCAAAGCTGCTTGATTGCATTGAGAGTCTGATCTCCCGGAATACGGATTTCATCTCCGACCCGGAGTCCGGTATTAGCAATAATGGTTTTTGCGTCGGCACTTTTGTTCCCCTGCACAGAGACGCCGAGTATTTTATATACTTTCTGAGCGTTTGTTTCCGCTGCACTGAACATCAGCAGCACAATCAAAAACACTGCACGTTTAGAAAAGTTTAAAAACATTCAATTCCTTTTAGTTTCATTCTGTAACTGCTCGCTTACCTTGCCGAACCTTCTTTCCCGCTTCTGGAAATCGAGAATGGCCTCTATCAGGTTCTGTTTTCTGAATTCAGGCCAGTAGGTGCTGCATATATATATCTCAGAATACGCTATCTGCCAGAGGAGGAAATTGCTCACCCTGAATTCACCGCTGGTGCGGATCAGAAGTTCAGGATCAGGCATTCCGCTTGTTGTCAGATAAGAAGAAAAAAGCTGATCGTTAACCTGCGCCGGTGTGATAGTACCGGCCGCGGCATCAGCAGCAATTTTTCTTACTGCTTCGATGATCTCCCATCTTCCGCTGTAACTGAGGGCGAGATTAAGATTTAACCGGCTGTTACCGGCAGTTCTCTCAATTGCATCAGTGAATTCCTCCTGCACCTTTTCAGGGAGCATGCTGAAATCTCCGATGGTATTAAGACGGACATTATTCTTGTGAAGTTCATTTATTTCTTTTCTCAGAGTCCGGACAAGGAGGGTCATAAGTGTAGAAACTTCATCCTTCGGACGCTTCCAGTTTTCTGTAGAAAAGGTATAGAGAGTAAGGTATTTTACCCCGATTTCAGCAGCCACTTCAACAATTTCCCTGACTGAGTCAACCCCGGCATGGTGACCGGCGATTCTCGGAAGACCTTTGCTTTTGGCCCATCTTCCGTTTCCATCCATTATGATGGCTATATGTTCCGGGATAACCGCGTCACGAGGCAGCCCGTACTTCTGTTGTTCTTCTGTCTTATTTTTCATTAACTGGCTTTAGAAACCGACTGATGATACTTTGCCAAAATACTCTAATCAAACTTTTAAATTACGGAACTTCGGCTAATTTTTGAAGGGAAAAAAGCCCCCTGAAAAACCGCTTTTGCGGACGAAAAACGGCCTTCGGGGGTTCGGGATAAGAGGAGAGGCCCGCCGGTTGTGGAGAATTCCGGCGGACCGGGTATGTGAAGTTTAGTTGATGAATGCCTTGGAACGCTGGCTTTCTTCTGAAAACAGGCTCGGAAGCTGCGCGGAAGTATAAACGTGGATTCTGATGTTCTTCCGTAATTCCTCGCTGATTGCTGAGAGTGCTTTCCTCAGTTCATTAAGCCGGTCCGTGGCAACCGAAAGATAGAGCGGAACCGGGCGATAGGTGTATTTTGTCTTCCTGGCGCAAAGTATCTCAACTTTTTCGATAAACTCTTTTGTGAAGTTATCATCCGAGTCCACAATCAGCCCAATCAAATAGTCCTTTCCCTTTTTGCCGATCAGATCCACATCATAACCGGCAACCTTCGGGGGATCGGAAAGGTATCTGCCGAATTTTCTTTGGGTAATAATGTATCCTCTGGTCATCAAATGCCAGGCAAGATCATCAATCCTGTCCTTCTTTGGTACTGAAAAAACAACTCTGAAACGGTCTCTTGAATTATTCATGTCACACCTCTTTTTCAATTATATGTGCCGGTGTAGAGCGGCAGTGCCGGAGCAAAACCCTGGAGCAGAACACGCAGATTGCTGATTTTGAAAAATTCAAACTTCCTAACCGCATCCGTGCCAGTTACTTTACCATACACCACTTTGTGGCCAAACTTGTCCATTGCCAGAAAATATGGCTCAATTTCAATCAGCAGATCATCATAAAAGAAGTTTACTTTTCTCCTTTTCTCAATTGCTTCTGAAAAAATCATTGACTTCATTGCCTTCTCCTTCCTTAATTCAGGCACCGGGTTACGCCGGTAACCTTGCCAATCAGGGTAAAATTACTGTTCTGACCGATTACAATCGGTTCATACTTCTCGTTAGCGGGGAGCAGTATGATCTGATTATTTTTTCTTAAATAGGTTTTAACGGTCACCTCACCGTCAATCTGTGCTACTACGATATCACCATTTGAGGCGAAGAGCTGTTTGTGAACCACAACGATATCACCTTCAAATATCCCGGCGTTAATCATACTATCGCCCTTAACTTTAAGAGCAAAGCTGTCTTTCCGTTCCCGCATCATGGAGGGATCAACCACCACGGAACCTTCTATATTATCATAATGCATTATCGGGAAACCTGCTGCAACACGGCCGAGCAGAGGCAGACTATAAGGGTTTTCTTCATCCCGCTCGGTCTGCTGATTTTCCAAACCAAGAACCTGCCATCCTTTATCGGTAATAGCGAGTGCCCGGCTGGAATTGCTCTCCTTCGAGAGAAAATTCTTATTTACCAATGCTTCCAGATGACCTGAAACTCCATTGGTTGAGGCAATGCCAAAATGATTTGCAATATCCCTCAGCGAAGGGGGATATCCGTTTTCCTGGCCGAATTCTGCGATGAATCCGAGAATTTCTTTCTGACGAAGTGTTATTTCCTGTTTCATTCCAATAGTGATAATTTGTTCACCACTAACATAGTGAACAGATGTACACCTGTCAAGTCTTTTTAAAATAAATTTTTATTTTTTTGCGGACTGAACTGCCAGCGAATGGAAAGGGAACAAGACCGGTCCGAAGGTATGGAACCCGCCTAGGTTTAACCTCTCATTCGGAGCGGAATCTTAAAACGGTAATCAAGGAGTGGGTCTTTATGAACTCTGAAGAGGATGTATGCTCAGAGCTGGCGTTTGCTTTCAGGAAAAATATCCCGGATGAAAGCTGACATTGAAAAGGGAAAACCGTAGCAAATGACTGCAGGCCTTAAATCAGATGAGATCAGTTCAGCGGCCGGATCCCCCGGAGTATTACAAAACCGGAGCGAGACCTCAGAAGCCGCAGGTGGTGAAATCCGGAATGATGCCAAGAGATTAAAAAGAATAGAAAAGTTTTGTCCCTGGCTCAACCTGCATCATTCAGGTTTCGAGATGATAGTAATTTAGAAAAGCAGTTCCGTGCTTCGGGTAATCTGCATATAACAGCGGTACAAGAACCTCCTTACTGAGACCTGCATCGGCGTGTACATAATCCCACTGTGCTGCTAAGAACGGATGGTTTTTGCTGCCTTCTCCACCTCCGCGATGAGCTGATCGTTGGTAAAGGGCTTTGATATATACTGCGTGCATCCGGCAGCAAGGAATGCTTCCCGGTCACCTGACATGGAAAATGCAGTGATACAAATAACCGGAGTATTTTTGTAACTGTCCAGTTTGCGGATCATCTGCGTAGTTGTAATGCCATCCTGTGAGGCAATACCAAGATTGATATCCATTAGGATTATGTCATACTTGTTCTGCTTAACCAGTCTGAGTGCTGTCTCAGAATTGCGTGCATGATCAACATGATAATCAGACGCAAGACATCTGGCAACAAGAGTCGCTATTCCATCATCATCCTCCACATAGAGGATGTTATGTTTGCTGCCATTGCCTGTAGTAAAATCACCGCGCTGTTCTGCCAGTGCATGCCTTACCGGACTGCGGAGAATCAGGTTTTCAGCAAAGACTCCGAAACGAATCTCAAACTTTGATCCGACGCCGGGAGTGCTTGTAACCTGAATTTTTCCGTTAAGCCGCTCAACAAATTTTTTCGTTATCGAAAGCCCGAGTCCTGTCCCCTCAAAACTTCTGTCATGCCCTTCGCTTGCCTGCCTGAAATCTTCCCAAATCAGGTCAAGATGTTTTTCATCAATGCCAATGCCGGTATCCTTAACGGTAATAACCGCATCACGTCTTCCGCCGGCAATATCCTCAGATGTTATTTCAACCTCAACGCCTCCAACCTCAGTATATTTTATCGCGTTATTTATCAGGTTTTCAATAATCTGGGTAAACATCTGCTGATCTGTTTCGCAATAAACTGATTCATAGTCTGACCTGACACGAAGGTACAGAGATTTTTTTCTTGCCATAGTGTCCATTTTAACGCATACGGCATTGATCATTTCCACCAGATCTGCGTGAGTGCGGGTTATATTCAGCTTCCCTGAATCAATACGTGAAAGATCAAGAATAAGGTTCAGTGTACGCATCAGACGCTGAGCTGAATCTCTTACCGTAAGGGCCATCTCTTTAAGTTCGTTTGTATGCGCTTCAAGAACAAGCAGTTCGGAATACCCAAGAATGCCGGTCATAGGTGTTCTTAGTTCATGGCTCATATTGGCCAGAAAAGAGGTTTTAAGCCTGTTAGCCTCCTCAGCAGCTTCTTTCGCGCTGATGAGTCTCTCTTCTATTTTTTCCCTGTTTTCAATCTCGTTAAGGAGCATCCTGTTCTGCGTCTGCATTCCGGTGTATATCTTTCTGAGGAAATTACCGAAAAGTACAATCAGAATGATCAGGAGAGCACCCGAAGCAAGATGCCAGTAATAAAGCCGGGAAAGATCCTTCCCTTCAGCTCTATTCATTTCAGCAAGCTGCAGTGCATATTCCTTCCTGATATCCGCGGATGCCATCTTATGCTTGTTATATATAGAAAACAAATCCCCTGTGAAATCCTCCGGCTGATTACCTGATTTCTTCTCCCGGAATTTTCTGAGGATCGTATATATCTCTTCCCGGTAAGAGCTGATCAGCAGTTTGCTCTCACGAAGCAGTTTTATTTTCGCCGTGGTAGAGGTAATTGCTGAAAGCTGCCGTATAATTTCACTCTGCCGGAGAAATTCATTTGCAATTTGTTCCTCATAAATGCCCGAGTGAAACCCTACGCTGTCCGTCATCGCATTAAAACTCATGAGGTAAACCTGCTCTTCCGATCTGGCAAGAGAATGAAACAGCTCAAAATGGGTTACTGATAACTGATCATGCTCAGTGATATGTTTATCAAATTCTTTCAGGATATAGAAAGAAAGAAGGCCTGCCGCCAGAATCATCAGGAGGAGGAGCAAATAAGAATATTTAATGGAGCTGGAAGCGTTAAGGAAAATTCTTGTCTTCATGCCTATCACGATTATGAGAGCAGTTCAGTCCCTGAACTGACCTTTGCATTATAAATTTAATACGAGCTTACTTAAACTAATTTTTCGGCTTCTATAAGGCAAGACATATGAGGCAGGCGATAGTAACAGAAGACTAAAGAAGAATAAATAGGGCAGATACATAAAAATTATCTAAAACCCGGAGACCGCGGAGTGCGGCCTCCGGCAAAAAACAGCATCACCTGTTTAATCCTTCGCGATTCTCCGGCTGCTTCCCTGATATTGTTCTTGTGCCTTTATTATACCCATTGCGGCTTCAATTTCGGCAAGGAGTTGTTCTGATGTATAAGGTTTTGCAAGATATTGCGTGCATCCGCTTTCAAGAAATGCTTCTTTGTCTCCAGGCATGGTGAACGCTGTAACACAAATGATGGGTGTTTCCTGATAGCCCTCAATTTGCCGGATTAACTGCGTAGTGGTAATTCCGTCAAGAGATTTAAAACCAAGATTAATATCCATAATGATAATATCATACTTATGTTTCTTGATAAGCGTCAGGGCGGTCACTGAGTCAGGAGCAAGATCAATCCTGCAAATTTGAGCAACAGTTCTTGCCGCCAGATCAGCACACATTTGATCGTCCTCCACCAGAAGAAGGAGCGGTTTCCGGTTCACTTTCAGACCGGTATCAGTTTCCTTAAATACAGGACGCATAACTATTCTTTTTACGATATTTTCCTTAAGAGCAGGAAAACGCAGTTCGAATGTTGAACCCTCACCAGGGGTACTTTTTACCGATATCCGTCCGTTAAGGCGCTCAGTATATTTTCTACTCAATGTCAGACCCAGACCGTTACCCTCATAACTTCTGGTGTAACCTTCACTGGCCTGCCTGAAGTGCTCCCAAATTTGATTAATATGTTCCGGTTTGATACCAATACCGGTATCTGTGACCCTGATAATTACCTCATGAAAATTATCAGTAATTTGTTCGGACGATAATTCAACTACCACTCCTCCTTTCTCAGTATATTTAATGGCATTATTGACCAGGTTTTCAATAATCTGGAAAACCATCTGCCGGTCAATTTCGCAGAATACAGCAATAAAATCAGTTTTAATTGTGAGATAGAGTGATTTGCCTGAGGCAAAATCATTTTGCTTCTTACAGACAAGACGAATAATTTCCAAAAGGTCTTCTTTTGTATGTATTACCACCTGTCTGCCGGATTCAACACGGGAAAGATTTATTATCAGATTGAGAGTTGTCATAAGGCGGTTTGCTGAGTACTTCAGTCTTTCAGCCATTTCACAAATATCGTCATTCGGTGCTTCCATCAGAATAAGTTCCGCGTATCCCAGAATTCCGGTCATGGGTATCCTTAACTCATGGCTCATATTTGCCAGTATTGCAGTTTTAAGGCGGTTTGCTTCTTCGGCAGTTTCTTTTGCAATTGTAAGTTCATCCTGAATTTTTTTCCTTTCTGATATCTCACCTGTCAGTTTTTGATTTTGCATCTCAAGACCCCTGAACACACTCCTGAGTACAAATCCGAGATAAATAAGTACCGGAATAGTGATCAGTACAAGCACGTTATACCATGCTATATGTCCCGCGAGATGTTCTCTTTCACTCTCATGAAGCGAGGCAAGTTTAACCTGATAAAGACTTCGTAAATCTTCCGAAGTTTTGCGCATCTCGGAATATTTTGCAGAAAGGCTTCCTGCGAGCATTATACGTTGATCAGCATCTATTCCCGGAGTATTCTTGGCTAAAAGCTGTCTTATAGTTTCTCTGTATGAAACCCTTGCTGTTTGAGTTGAGTCTGATATTTTTTGTAAATGCAATGAACCCGACAGTGTGTAAATCTGCGACCAGAGGTTCGCCTGGCGTTCAAACTCAATAGTAATCATTTGTCTGTTGTTCTCGCTGTATGTAGTATGTCCCTCCATCAGCTCGCAGAGAGCAATCATATATACTTGCTCCTCAGACTGTTCTGCCTTAGTAAGAATTTCAGGAATCGTCGCATACATTAATTCCTGCTCATTATGATGCTCTTCTATCCCCGACACCGCAAGGTAAGAAGCGGTATAACTTACAAGCACCAAAGCAAGAACGGTGAGATAAGAGTACTTAACGATGCGCGAATATTTAAACAGCTTTAACAGATCGGACATAATAAACCTCTTTTAGTAATAAACATCATTTACAGAGTCAGATAAACCGGTTACGTCACTATTATAATTTGTTAAGTCATTCTGTTCCGGCAGAGATACGTAAAAATGCGCTTTCCATTTTCAGTTCCTGTTCATGTCTTTTAATAACTTCTATTGCCTTTTCAATTTCCGCAAATAGTTGCGGGGCTGTAAAGGGTTTGGGCAAATACTGAGAGAACCCAAACTCAAGAAAGGCAGCTTTATCCCCCGGCTGATCAAAGGCAGTAATACAAATAACCGGAGTATGTTTATAATATTCATATTCACGGATTTCGCGTGTAACAGACATGCCATCAAGCGAGTCGGGTCCAAGATTGATATCCATAAAAATCATATCATACTTTTTTCTTAAGGCAAACTGCAATGCAGTCTTAGAATCAACGGCAATATCAATTGATGCAATCGGAGCAATAATTTTTGAAACAAAATCTCCGATTAAGCTTTCATCCTCAACATAAAGTATTCGTAGTTTCCGGTTATTGAGCGGTTCAAGAAGCAGTGTAATTTCAGGTTCAAGATGAGTTACAGGCTTGTTATCAGGGATAATACCCTCGGGGCTGACACCGAATCTGACCTCAAAAAGTGACCCGAAATCCGGGATGCTTTTGATGAGAAATTTCCCTCCGAGATATTCCACCAGTTTTTTGCTTAACTGCAAACCAAAAATCAGATTATCATCATCCGCATTTTTGTTTGGGACATTATCGAATATGCTGCTCAGAACAGACGGTGATATCCCCATTCCCGTGTCTCTGACTGATAGTATAACTTCGATACCGCCTCTGAGTGATTTGGCCGTTTTAACCCCAAGTTCCACACTGCCAGAGGTTGTATAATTGATGGCATTATGAACAAGATTCTCGATCACTAGAGAAAGCATTTCTCTGTCGGTATCCAGATTCACTTCGCGGTAATCTGTAATCAGAGAAAATTGCAGGTGCTTACTCCTGGCAAAATCCTCATGTTTGATTTTTACTTCTTTAACGATCTCAATTACATCTTGCATTGCATAGGTAATTTTCCGGTAATTTGAACTTATCTGCCATACTCTTAGATTGTGGTTAAATTTTTGAACTAAGCTGCTTGCAGAATGTCTTATTAATTGCCCGGTTTCAGTTGTTTTACTGTCCGTATCATTAATTAATTGCTCCGAGCATTCAAGAATTTCCGCCATCTTTATCCTGAATTCACTGCTGATGATTGTCGAAAAAACAGATTTATAGCGTTCTGTTTCGAGTAAATCAGATTTAGCCTCAATTAATTCTCTTTGAATGTTTTTCAGTTTCAACTTTTCATTGACCAGAAGTATATTCTGCTGTTGATTTGCGATCAATATCCGTCTTAACAGAAGTCCGGTAATTATGAAAAGCAATAAGATGAGAACACCGATCACATACAAAAATGCCGATAACAATGTGAACATATCAGCGGATTTTGCATTTAATTCAGAAAATTTGGCCAGATAATTTCCGCGCAGTTCTTCCGTTGCAGCTTTATGCGTAAAATGTATTTCGGATAATCTGCCGACATAATATCCTACTGATGATTTGTCATTCGAAAACTGCTGCTCAAGCAATAAAGCAAATATTTTTTCTCTCAATTGCTTCTGATTACTTTGAGTATTTTGTAAAAAGGATCTCGTTTCATCCTTTAATTCCGCGTCTGTAAAATCCCGTAAAAGATTTTCCATACTTATAAAATAGTTTTCAAACACCCCGTCAAAAAGTAATGAAATGCCGCTATCCTTCTCGAGCAAAGCATTCAGAGCCCTTTGGAAGGTAAGATCTTCATAGTATTCGAGGGAATCCATTAATCTGGAGTTTATTTGTATTTCCATACTCCCGGCTTTATTATGATCACTTACACTATTTGTATAGAAGATCAGCAGGGCTGACAAAGTCATAATTAACAGACCAAGCAGGACATATGAATATTTAAGCAGACGGGTATTACCCATCAACGTTCTAAAATACGATGGAAGTGCAAGCACACACAAACCTTAAGGATTAATGTTAAAAAAACAGGAATTGTCACGTTTTCAAAAAGAAAGCAGGTAAAGTGTCACAGGATGATGCAGGCAACAGCATGTTGCGACAAATAATGAACGCATCTTTGAGAGAGGTAAACGGGAAAAATACTCCGCAAATAATCATTCACTACGAGAAATGACATAACATTTTTATACTGATATCAGCGAATTTTATTTACACACCCGGCATCATATTATTTGCTATGCACCAGCGCCATTTGTCTTACTGCCTTATCAATCTCACGGAATAACTGTTCCGGGCTGAATGGCTTGGCCAGATACTGGGAACATCCCTGCTCAAGAAATGCTTCTTTGTCGCCCTGCATGGTAAAAGCGGTGATACAAATAATCGGTGTGTTTTTATAGGCCTCTAAATTCCGTAATTTTTTTGTGAGCGTTAATCCGTCCGCGGAATCATTTCCAAGATGTATATCCATAAGGATAATATCGTATATTGAACTTCTGATAAGGCTGAGTGCGGTCTGTGAATCTGGCGCAAGATCAATATTCGATATACCGGATAGAAGCGATGCGACATAATTTCCGATTAATTCGTCATCCTCAACATAAAGGATGGACAGTTTTTTATAATCCCTGGGTTCAAGGATCTGCCATTGATCCGGGTTAATATGAGTTACTGTTTCATCTGACGCAGTCAGATTTTCTTCCTTAACATCAAACCTCACATTAAAAACAATACTTTGGTTTTCCTTCCGCGTCATAGTCACATTACCCCCCAGTCTTTTAACAAATTTTTTAATTACAGGCAGTCCCACTCCTAGATCACTGCTCAGGCTTCCTGCATTATTGCTTACCTCCGTTTTGCCGCTCCAAAGACCATCCCCATGAAAATTGTCAATTTGAGCCCCGGCGGCTGTAACTGAAATGATTATCTCACAGCCTCCCCGGTATGTTCTTGCGGATTGTACTTCAAGTATGACACTCCCCTCCCTCATCTGATAAAACACATTATGTATCAGACTTTCGAAAACCAGAGTGAAAATTTCTTTATCCGTCTCAATGATGACTTCTGAATAATCGGTTTTATAAGTAAACTGCAGCGACATTTCTTCTGCAGCTTTTCTGAAATTATGGGCAAGTTCGTTCAAGATGGGCACAATATCCTGTGATACGAATTTTGCGAGAAAGAACGATGTGTTTTTCCTGTATATTTTCGAAACAAGATTAATGGTATGTATTAATCTTTGATTTGACGGGTGCGCGGTTTCTTTTATTTTTCCGGTTTTTTCTGTTCTTGTAAAGCCGGTTACAGTCCTTGATTGTGCTGAATCTTCAGCTAAGGACTTTGTTAAAGACCCGCAAAACTTTTCAATAAATTCTGTTCTTTGCCGGTCTGTTTTCTCATAGTTTTCTCTGGTTTTAAGATTTTCCTCCTGATCTCTTTTTCTTTTTACAACTTCATTTTTAAGGATTGAACTTAATTGCTGCATTTCAGCATGCAATTTCCCGATTAAGAATACAAGAAATAAGAAGATCAAAATGATAAATGCCGCAAGTAAAAGAAACCACAGGGAGGATACCATGTATGATGCATTCGCGCTGGAATGTTCCTGTAAGCATTCTGAAAGAAATTCTTTTTTGAGGTAATTCAGGCTGATTTGGCGGGACAGATAATTTTTTGAAAGTTCAGCATAATGTAATCTTAGAATCTCCTTACTCTGGATATCATTAGCAGGAGAATCCAAAGTTCCGATATTCGCTCTGAAATCAGTAAAAGAACTCTTTATCTTCTTATGTAACGTCCGCGCATATTCTTTATTTAATTTTACAGAAATCTGAGCCAGCAAACTGTCAATCTTATCCAGATCACTGATCATGGCTGGTTTGGTTTGTGAAATATCAGCCTTGCCTTCTACTATTGCTGCTCTGAGGTATTCGCTGAACAATGACTTTTCAGCGGAAGAAAGAGAATCGAGAAGTGATGTTTGCTTTTGATAAGAGAGAAAAGTACTCTCTGAAAACGATTTGAATCCGTTAACTTTGAGCGCATAGAGAATCCCGATAATAATTATCATTATTATCAGAAAGGAGATTAAGTACTTATTAAAGACTTGAGTGGAAATCGGACGCAGTTCAAACCACTTAACCATCAAACTCTACATAACTTAATTATAAATAAATAAATCGTTTGTGAATTTTGTGATTAACGGTTTTACTGCAAAAACAAATTAGGCAAGCGTTAATTCAAGCCGGGGAGCTAAGAGAAGAAGGGGTTAAATCAGGTAAATGCTGATTTGTTATTAGGACAAAGGGTATAAAGTTATGTGTACTGCCGGGCAAATAATAATACCGGAGACCGCGGGGTGCGGCCTCCGTTAAAGAATTATTTCCAGCTTCTGGCGATGGAGAAGAGTTTTTTTCCTATTTCGTTGTTCTCATAGACTCCCCTGAAGATATCACTCCCCGGTCCTTTTGCCCAGACGCCAACCATTCCGGCTGAATGACCTTTTGTGGTATAAGCATATTCAATCGGCTGGGATTTATCTTTCGGATGCACCAGTGACATTCCGCCCGTTTCATGATCAGCAGTTACAACCAGCAGAGTGTTTCCATCCTTCTCGATATATGCAAGCATCCGGTTAACCAGGTCCGCGAACTCTTCCATCTCTGCTTTCAGATGAACAGGATCATTTGCGTGCCCTGCATAATCGGTGTGTGTGCTTTCCACCATCAGGACAAAACCATCTTTGTGATTTTTTAACTGTCCTATAGCGGTCATAGCAAGATCACCAAGTTTGTAAGGCCGGGTGCCAGCTTTTGAAATGGAATTGGTATCAAGCAGCATCCAGAGTTTTGAGTTTGGTTTATATCCTTCGGTGATATACTCTGAGGAATAAAAATATCCTTTATCGCTAAGGGATTGAATAAGATTCACTCCGTCAGTTCTCACCCCGCCCTGATCTTTGGGCAGGAAGTATTTTCTTCCTCCGCCAATGACTACGTGAGCGGGAGCATTCACCAGCTGCTGAGCAATATCGGTATGCATTTTTCTGCTTTCAGCATGGGCGAAAAATACCGCCGGTGTTGCATCGGTAATAGGGGCCGTGGTAACCAGTCCTGCTGCTTTTTTCTTATTCATGACAGCATACGTAAAAACGGATTCAACCGGCTGTTTAATGGTATCAACCGCAATGGCCCCATTATAGGTTTTATGACCGGTCGCGATTGCCGTACCGCCGGCAGCGGAATCAGTAATTAAAGCATCGGCTGCACAGGTAACTGACATTCCAACATCCGTAAACTTCTTGAAAGGAGTATCCTCTCTGTTAAAGATGATTTCCGAAGTTACCTGATTCAGCCCCATGCCGTCCCCGATGATAATTATGATATTTTTAGGTTTCTTTTGCTGCTGGGCATTTATGCTGTATGCAACCGCAACAAAAAAAACAAGAACAACAAAAAAACGAAATCGCATTAAGAGACGGTAACCTCCTGCTGAACCGGTACCAGCCATCCGTATGGGTCTGCAATTTTTCCGGAGTGCATGCCGGTAAGAGTGTCAAACAGCTTATGTGCTAATGTGCCGGGTTCACCGTTATTAATAACCATTTTCCGGTCTTTATATTTCAGTTCACCGACTGATGAAATAATTGCGGCTGTTCCGGTGCCAAATACACCCTCAACCTCACCTTTGTCAAAGCGGGTGATAAATTCATCCAGACTTATCAGCCGTTCATTAACATTCATGCCCCAGTCTCTGAGCATGTGAAGAACAGACATTCTTGTTATGCCGGGCAGTATTCCTCCGGTTAATTTTGGTGTTGCTACTTCATCCTTAAAGGTGATGAAGATATTCATGGTTCCGACTTCTTCAATGTACTTTTGCTCAACACCGTCAAGCCAAAGCACCTGTGTGTAGCCCTGCTTGCGGGCCATTTCACTTGCGAGAAGACTTGCAGCATAATTTCCGGGTGTTTTTACTTCACCCATACCTTTACGAACCGCGCGGACGTAGTCATCCTGCACAAGAATCTTTACCGGTTTGAATCCTTCCGGATAGTAAGCACCAACCGGAGAAAGCATTATGATAAACTTATAGTTCTGTGCCGGTTTAACACCGAGTACCGGATCAAGCCCGAACATAAAGGGACGGATATACAGGGCTTCTCCTTCTTTTCTGGGAATCCATTCCTTCTCAATGGAAACCAGCTCCTTGAGAGCGTCAGTCGCGAAATTAACATCAATCTCCGGCATGCAAAGTCTTCTTGCAGAATTGTTAAGCCGGATAAAGTGCTTGTCCGGACGGAAGAGCATAACGTCATTATTTTTATGACGGAATGCTTTCATTCCTTCGAAGAGTGCCTGTCCATAATGGATGAACATCGTGGCAGGATGAATAGACATTTCAGAGAGGGGTCTTATAACTGCATTATGCCAGCCGCTGGCGGGGGAGTAATCCATTTCAAAGACGTGGTCGGTAAAAATCTGTCCAAAACCGAGTGATTCCGGTAAGCGGATTTCTCCGGTACGGGTCTTTATTTCATATTTAATATTGTTCATAGAAAAACCTCATTATTTACGTAATCAATGATTACTATTTAAGAAATTTTTGCGTTAAATAAAAGTTAAATCGGCAATATGACGAAAGCTGATGGGAGCCCATAAGTCTTTGTAAATCAAGGTTTTATAAGAGATCGCTTTTAATTAAAAAACGGGCAGTTGATAAAAAATACCATATCGCCTTTGATAATAAACAAAGGCAATGCCGGGCAGATATAATTAATGACATTACCCCTGTCAGGATAATTTTTTTATTCACTTTGGCTGTTTTGCACTATTATTTTTGGTAATTCAGCCGAAATAAGTAATATGGCTGTGCCGGATTTGAAGATTTCCGGCAGGAGGGTCTTCTTTCAATAGGATAGCTATGTCCGCCCCTCTCATGTAGTTCAGTTGTCAGATGAACTTTAACAAAAATAATAAAAAGGAGTCGAGGAATGTTATTCCACCACCAATTCGTCAGAGTTGCCAAGAAATATGAAAAAAAGCTGGCAATAGCCGACCGTACAACCAATGCACGGGTGCCATATAAACGGGCGCTTATTGGTTCTCTCATCTTTGCTAAAAAATTCCAGCAGTACGATCCCGGGTTCCTGGGGATTATGCTCCCGAATTCAGCCGGATCAGTTCTTGCCATACTTGGAACGCTCATGAGCGGAAGAGTGCCGGTGATGATTAATTATTCAACAAAGGCAGATAAAAACTGCGAATACGCACAGAAGAAATGCGCATTTAAGACCATTATCACTTCCCGCGCGCTTCTTGAAAAAATAAAATGCCCGCACATAGACGGAATGGTTTACCTAGAGGACATCCGGGATGGCATTTCACTTTTTGATAAACTTGGCGCTGCACTCAAAGCAGCCATGCCTGCAGAAGCAATAATCAAGAGCATCCATCAGGGAAGTGAAGATGATAATCTGATGATTCTCTTCACCTCAGGAAGCGAAAAAGATCCGAAGGGTGTGCAGCTTACCCACAAGAATATCAGCCAGAATTATAACGCTCTCATAAAAGCATATACCTTCTCATCGGATGATATCTTCCTTGCGAATCTCCCCTACTTCCATGTATTCGGTCAGACCGCAAACCTTTGGGTTCCGCTTTCTATGGGAATCACTCTTGTTACCTACGCAAACCCGCTGGACTTCAAAACAGTGTGCGATATCGTCCGCGAAGAAAAAGTCACTCTTATGGCAGGAACCCCGACCTTCTTCTGGGGTTATCTGCGTGCCTCAAAACCGGGTGATTTTGATACCGTAAGAATAATGCTCTCAGGCGCTGATAAATGCCCCGATGCTCTCCGTGAAGCATTCATGACCAAGCATAATAAAGTTCTGCTGGAAGCTTACGGCGCTACAGAAACCTCACCGGCGATTACCGTAAATACCCACGAGTTTAACAGACCCGGCAGTGTGGGCAGACCGATTGACGGAGTAAAAGTCCGCATTGAGCACTATGAAACCGGAGAGGAGTGCAAAGTAGGCGAAATCGGAAAAATCCTTGTTAAAGGGGACAATGTGATGAAAGGATATTTCGATGATTTTGAACAAACCTCACTCAGCATCCGCCATGGCTGGTATGATACGGGTGACATGGGCTACATGGATTCCGACGGATATATCTGGCATGTAGGCCGCCTGAAACGCTTCCTTAAAATAGGCGGAGAGATAGTATCACTCATCAAGGTTGAAAGCGTTCTCGAAAAACTCCTGCCGCCTGATACCGAGTGCTGCGTAGTGGAAGTACCAGACCCGATACGCGGAGCAAGGATCGTTGCTGCAGTAACACAGCAGATTGATGAGAAAGAAACCCTGAAAAAAATGGCTGAGCATCTTTCCAATATTGAAATGCCAAGCCGGTTTGTCGTCCTTCCGGAAATGCCAAAACTCGGCAGCGGAAAGATTGACTTTAAGACCATCACCGACCGTGTGAGGGATATCGTTCAGGCAAACTAAACTGATTAAAATACAATAAACAGAAAACCCCGGTCACCTGTGTGAGCCGGGGTTTTTTGTTTGGAGTAAAATTAAGGATTTGCATGAATTAAACAGGATGTGTATATTTCGTCAATTAATACACACAAGGAAGTAGAATCATGAGAACAAATATTGTTATTGACGACAAACTGATGGAGCGTGCACTTAAAAGTACTGGTTTAAAAACTAAGAGAGAGGTCGTTGAGCAGGCACTAAAACTCCTCATATCAGTTAAAGCACAATCCAAAATAAGGGAACTTAGAGGTAAATTACATTGGGAAGGTGATCTTGACGATATGAGATCAGCAAAATGATTTTTGTTGACTCCTCAGTCTGGATAGATTATTTCAATGGAAACTCTAACCTTCACACTGATTTTTTGGATTCACTACTTGAATCAGGAGTTGTTTGTTTGGGCGACTACGTATTACTTGAGGTTTTGCAGGGATTCAAAGAAGACAGGGCTTATAACACCGCCCTCCGAGCACTTTCAAGCTTCCCGGTCTATTCAATAGGTGGTACTAAAATGGCAATCAAAAGCGCCAAAAATTTCAGATTTTTAAGAAAACAAGGAATTACCATCAGGAAAACTGTGGACGTTATAATTGCCACCTTTTGTATACAACACAATTTTGAGTTGCTTCATAAGGATAAAGATTATTTACCATTTGAAAAGTACCTGCGTCTGAGGAGTTGTATACCAACTGACGAATAGTAAATGGATAATTTGTCTCAATCATTCATGCCCTTGCTGTTAATATTGTATACCCATCCTTCCTTACCTCCCCGAAATGTTGCAACCGCAAAAGTTTCCGGATATATAAACTCATCCACCTGAGCGATTGCAACATCTCTTAAAAGAGCAACCTAAAAATTATTTCAACAGAATCATCTTTCTGTTTTGAATGAAGCTATTGACTTTAATTTCATAAAAGTACACTCCGCTTGCAAGACCGGTTCCGTCAAATGATGCCTGCCAGGTTCCGGATTGCATATATTCATTTACCAGCGTTTTTACTTCCCTTCCGGTGATATCATATACTTTTAATGATACATTTCCGGCTTCAGGAATCTGAAATTGTATAACCGTTGAAGGATTAAAAGGATTCGGGTAATTCTGACTCAGTTCATAAGTAAGCGGCTGAGTAATCACTTCCTCTGCTGAGGTCAGAATCTCCTGATACTTGCTCCTTGCTAAAGCAAGTTCGTTGCGAAGATCAGTTACATTCTGTCCGGCTGCTATCGCAAAGGCAACGGTAACGCTTTCTCCTGCAGGTATATTATAAGGACCGGCAGAGATGACATGGGAAATATCACCCCCTCCTGCCTGGGGCTTTGCGAGTCCGCCTGAAATTGACTGCCATTTTTCAGCATCCGTGAAACCGTCATATATACTGAAGCCGCCCGGGTCACCGCCAGGGTTCAGAATACCCCGGAAGCCGGCACTGCCTGCTGAAACAAGCCCCACGCCGGTATAGGTATTTGGGTTCCCTCCGATATGATATACATAACCGAGAGAGCCGGCGGTATCCCATGCGGTATAATCATCCGCGCCGCTGCCGTCAACCATATCCCAGTCAAAGAATAGTCCTGCGTAAAGTCCCGTGACCGCTGAAGCATTGGTATTTTTCAGTTCATAACGCAGGATGATATAATCATCGTGGGGAGCTGTTGAATAGGAGAATGAAGTAAGCGTTGTGGTGATACCGATTTTATTAGCGCCGGCATTGTTGTCATTAAATCGTGAGCTCCCCTGTGCATCCGCGGCAGCGCCGGGTATCTGCATAATGAACGGGGATTCCACAGCAAAATCTGCAACCTGCACGCTGCCGGAACTGTTTCGTGCTGCGTCTGAAATTTTTGTTGCACTTGTCCCAAGAATCAATGCTCCCTCAAACATATGATTCTGGCTCCCCATATATTTAAATCCGTTCCCCTGGGTGTTGGTCGGATAGTTGTTATAGGCGAGGGTGCCTTTGCTGGTTACGGTGAGAGCGATATTATTTACTGCCTGAGTTGCATAAGTCGGGTTTGCCGTAACGCTCAGCCATTCATATCCGATAACCTGATTGTTTTCAAGATAATTAAGCACAAATAACAGCTCGGCATTTGCCCCAACATTATTTACGGTAAAAGTATAGGGCGTTGTTCCGGTAGTGAATTCAACTCCTGCACCAACGCTACCTGCAAAGAGTGTGGTATTTACCACGTTTGCCGTGCCGTTTTTATTTTCAAGACCAATAACGAGTGATGAAGCTGCAGAAAGAATATTTTTAAATGCCACACGAAGAGTTACCTGCTCACCGCTGGTAATAATACCGTCACCCGAAGCATCCTCAAATATATATGATACTGAGCGCGCGGAAACAGGGTTTGCCGTATTCAGTGCTTTAAGGGCATTAATTCTTCTGCCAAGCTGGTTTATATATGAAGGATTCTGCGTGCTGATATCATC
This sequence comes from Ignavibacteriales bacterium, assembly GCA_015709675.1. Classification (NCBI taxonomy): domain Bacteria; kingdom Pseudomonadati; phylum Ignavibacteriota; class Ignavibacteria; order Ignavibacteriales; species Ignavibacteriales bacterium. The sequence continues at coordinate 1,627,880 of CP054182.1, read as the reverse complement.
ACCTGTTACGCGGAGCCGTTCACCCACCTGCTCCGGGGTGATACCCGGGAAGTGTGAGAAGACCAGCGCTGCAAGTCCGGCCGCAAGCGGAGAAGCCATTGATGTACCGCTTAAATATGCATAACCGTCATTCTGCCAGGTGTTGTATATACCCTCACCGGGGGCTGAAACATCCACCGTGGTTCCGTAATTGGAGAAACCGGATTTCAGATCGCTTGAACCGGTTGATGCAACCGAGAGAACGCCCCGGTATCCTGAAGGATAATGAGCAGCCGGGGAGTTGCTGTTACCGGCAGCAGCAACCACCAGAGAACCTTTTATCATGGCATAGTTAATCACTTCCTGTCCCAGTATTGAATAACCGCTTCCGCCCCAGCTGCAGTTTATCACCTGAGCCCCCATATCAGCGGCATAAGTAATTCCTTCATAGCCGTAAACTACATATGGCTGCCCCTGCGGATTACGGTTATCATCCTGTGATGTTTTTACCGCGAGCCAATTTACCTTAAAGCCGATAGATGCAATGCCAACTCCGTTATCAGTAACCGCTGCTGATATACCGGCAACGTGAGACCCATGGTCGGGGCGGTCTTCCATCGGATTATTATCAGGAGTTCCGTTCAGTCCGCCAAAGTCCCAGCCGATGCGGTCATCCACAAAACCATTATTATCATCATCCAGCCCGTTATTGGGAATTTCATTCCAGTTGATTTTCATATTTGCCTGAAGATCGGGATGATCCCAGTCAACTCCGGTGTCAACAATGCCAACAAAAACTGAGGTATCTCCTTTGGAAATATCCCATGCAGCGGCCGCCTGAATCCGTGTGAGAGCATACTGATTATTGAGGGAAGGATCGTTAGGAGTGTAGGAGGTTTCGTATATGTACCGTGGTTCTGCCCATTCAATTTCCGGAAGCGATTTTATCTTCTGCGCAAAATAAAGCGGGTCAATTGAAGTGTTCTCATAGCGGATAACCACAATCCGGTCAAATCCGGAGTTCTTTGCTTCAATTCCGCTCCCCCGGTAAAATTGAGCCGCATCCTTAACTCCCAGCACGCTGAACCGTTCAGCAATACTTAGCGGCAGCTGAACCTTACCCATTGAGGAAACCGGTGCAACTTTTAATTTAATAATAAGCTCTCCGCTGAGATATTTGGTCCCGTTAGATTCAAGAACTCTCTGCTGAACCTGTCCGGATGCGGAGAAAAACGGAATAAGTAACAAAGCGATAAAAAAACGCAAAAGCATCGTGTGCCCTCAATAAGTGAAAAATGAATGGCTCAATTTACGGAAAATGGGGTATGAATGAAATGCAAACTATGGGATTCTAAACCCGCAATCCGAGACACTAAAAGAGTTTCAACGCAAAGTACGCAGAGTACATCGCAAAGGAACGCAAAGTTCAATCACTGACCGGCTGGTGCTTATCCAAGGAATTAGTATAAAACGTACCTTGTTATAGAACCTGATGAACTTACTAACCATGCATGGTTCTCCCCAATGACCTTAGGAAAAAGCTATTTTAGGGCTATATTTCCGCCTGAAATTTTTAAAACTAAAAGAAGGTGCACACATGAAAAATCTTTTTTCCGGAGTGCTGCTGGCGTTGATCGTTCTGGCAGCTGACCCATCCTTTGCTCAGCTTATTACTCCTGCTTCCAGCCCAAAAGCCACTTTAAGCCAGAATGTTGGAGTTTCTGAGGTAGTTGTTACCTGGTCCCGGCCTGCTGTAAAAGGACGCAAAATCTGGGGCGGACTGGTACCTTACGGCCAGATGTGGCGTGCCGGAGCTAATGCCAACACCACTATTAAGTTCTCCGATCCGGTAACCATCAATGGCAAAGAACTTCCCGCGGCTACTTACGGATTCCACACCATACCCGGTGAAAAAGAGTGGACTCTTATCCTCAGCAAAGACAATAATCTGAATGGCAGTTACGGCTACAAACAGGAAAATGATGCCATGCGCCTGACCGCTGTTCCGGTAGTTACTGCCGACCACACCGAGCGCCTCGCTTTTGATGTGGCTGAACTGACCGACAGCACTGCCGAGATCAGTCTTTCATGGGAAAAGCTGAAAGTGAGTTTCACTGTTCAGTTTAAGACAAGAGATCTTATCAAAGAAAGAGTGAATAAAAATTTCTCAGCCAACACTCCCCTTTCTTATGCATCATATATATTCAACAACGGAATGGACCTGAATGAAGCACTCAACTGGATTGATAAATCTATCGGCGTTCAGGAAAGCTACTGGAATGTACGGATGAAGGCAAGAATCCTTGAGAAGATGGGCAAAAAAGGAGATGCGGTTATGTTTATGGAAAAAGCAATCCGCATGGGTGAAGCAATGAAACCGGCTCCGTTTGATTTTGAAGATATGAAAAAACTTCTTGCTGAGTGGAAGAAGTAAAGTTTCTTAATATATTGAGCTCAAAACCCGCCCCTCAATAAGGCGGGTTTTTTGTTTATAACTGGGTGGGTGCGAAAACTTATGGGAACAGTGAGGAAACTTGGGGCTATGGGGATAAATCTTATAAATGAGATCAGGCATTAATTTTAACCTGCCGGCTAAAGCCAGCTTCGAGCATTCTTCATTTTTCATTGTAAATTGTTCATTAAATAAAAATGCCCCTGACGGATGTGTTAACGCCAGGGGCTCCTAAAATAATCAGCTATGATTATTTATATGACTGAAGCGCTTTCATATAGTTAGCACGTTCAAACTGTGACGGATCAGGAGACTTGATATAACTCATGCTGCCTCTCATCTGTTCTACTGATTCATACTCATTTACTTCCATCCAGTATTTCATCTTTGCCAGAACATCAGCAATATGATGAATACCAAATTTGAGCAGTGAAGAGAGCATCATGGTTACATTAGCACCAGCCATGAGCATCTTCAGCACGTCTTTTTCGGTATAGATACCGCTGGTTGCAGCCAGATCAAGACCTACTCTGCCATGCAGCAGCGCAATCCATCTGAGCGGAAGTCGCATTGCCATCGGGGTGCTGAGCAGTACATTCGGCACTACTTCAAGATTTTCCAGATCAATATCCGGCTGATAGAAACGGTTAAAGAGCACCAGTCCTTTAGCACCTGCCTCTTCAAGCTGCTTTGCCATATTCGGTATGCTGCTGAAGAACGGGCCTATCTTAACTGAAACAGGGATGGTTACTCCTCCGGCTACAGCTTTTACGATTTCCACATATTCTTTTTCAACCTCAGCACCGCTCAGGTTCATATCCGCTGCAAGGCGGTATATATTCAGTTCAAGAGCATCAGCGCCTGCCTGCTGAATCTGCTTTGCGTATTCAACCCAGCCGCCGACTGATTTTCCGTTCAGAGAGCCGATCACCGGAATCGAAACCGATTCCTTTGCGCGGCGGATCTGATTCAGATATTCATCCGGACCAAACTTGAACTCTACGGTTTCAGGGAAATAGGATGTCGCCTCAGCATAGCTTTCAGCATGATGTGTTGTGTGGTGGAAGAGTTCAAGACTTTCGTGCTCAAGCTGTTCCTCAAAAATGGAATAAAAGACCACGGCTGCCGCTCCTGCATCTTCCATGTGGCGGATATTCTGCAGATCGCGTGAAAGAGGCCCGGCCGAAGGGACCAGCGGATTTTTCAGGTCCAGTCCCAGATATGTTGTTTTAAGATCACTCATTGTTTCCTCGCAATAGTTTTATATATCTCCGGAACGGGGCTCCGGATGATGATGGATGCCCCGTTGTCCGGACAAATGATTTACTTATTTAACTTCATCTTTTTTTGCGGCCGGTTCTGCAGCCATCTCTTCATAGATCTTCCACTTACGGACGACATCCTCCTGAGCTTCCTTCATAAGCTGTTCAGCTACCTGAGGATGACTCTTGGTGAGCATCTTATAGCGGGTTTCCATGTATGCATAATCTCTGAATGCCATCTTCGGAGCTTTTGAATCCAGCTTAAACGGATTCTTTCCTTCTTCGGTTTCAGGATTATATCTGAAGAGCGGCCAGTAGCCAGTGTCAACTGCGGCTTTCTGATTCTTCATAGCGGTTGCCATGTTGATACCGTGAGCAATACAGTGACTGTATGCGATGATGATGGAAGGTCCGTCGTATGCTTCAGCTTCAAGGATTGCCTTTACGGTCTGCGCATCGTTTGAACCCATTGCAATCTTGGCAACATATACATTGCCGTAGTTCATTGCCATCAGAGCCAGGTCTTTCTTGTTGCCGGGCTTGCCGCCTGCAGCGAACTTGGCGACTGCTCCGCGCGGGGTTGCCTTTGAGCACTGTCCGCCGGTGTTGCTGTATACTTCAGTATCAAGGACGAGGATGTTTACATTCTTGCCGGATGCAATCACATGATCAAGTCCGCCGTAACCGATGTCATAAGCCCATCCGTCACCGCCCATGATCCAGACTGATTTCTTCACCAGATAATCAGCAAGAGAAACAATGTGCTCCAGTTCGCCTTTTATTGCCGGATCGTAACCGTTGCTGAGGATGCCGGCGAGTTTGCCTTTGAGTTCAGCAACGCGTTCCCTCTGCTCATATATATCGGATTCGGTTTTCTGCGGAGCATCCAGAATTGACTGAACAAGGGCTTCGCCCAGCAGTGATGCGTGCTTTTTGAGAAGGTTTTGTGCCTGCAGGTTGTGTTTGTCAACCGCGAGTCTGAAACCAAGTCCGAATTCAGCGTTATCCTCAAAGAGTGAGTTTGACCATGCAGGGCCTCTGCCGTCTTTATTCACTGCCCAGGGAGTTGTTGGCAGGTTGCCTCCGTAAATAGAGGAACATCCGGTTGCGTTTGCTATAAGCGCACGGTCACCGAACAGCTGGCTCACCAGTTTTACATAAGGAGTTTCTCCGCAGCCGGAACATGCGCCTGAGAACTCAAACAGCGGCTCGAGGAACTGTGAATCTTTGACATTGGCTGTATTGATATGCCGTCTGTCAATATCAGGAATGGAGAGGAAGAAGTCCCAGTTAGCACGCTCTTTTTCACGCAGCGGAAGCTGTTCAACCATGTTGATTGCTTTATACTTCGGCTCTCTCTTATTCTTTGCAGGGCAGACATCAACGCAGAGTCCGCATCCGGTACAGTCTTCAACTGCTACCTGAAGCGAATACTTCATGCCTTCGCCGTATTCCTTTGACTTGAAGTTCACTGCCTTGAATGTTTCAGGAGCACCTTCAAGTGCTGCCGGATCATATACCTTGGAGCGGATGGTTGCATGCGGGCAAACGATAACGCATTTGTTACACTGTATACATACATCTGCATCCCATTCAGGAACTTCGAGAGCGATATTTCTTTTTTCCCACTTTGAAGTTGCAAGAGGATATGTACCGTCTATCGGCATTTTGCTTACCGGCAGCAGGTCACCCTTGCCTTCGATAATCTTTGCGGTTACATCCATTACAAATGATGGAACATTCTTCCCGGATACTGCCGGCAGAAGAGCAATCTTGCTGGTTACTTTTTCAGGTACCGGAACTTCAAAGAGATGTTCAATCGTTTTATCAACCGCCATGAAGTTCATTTGAACAACCTTATCGCCTTTTGCGCCATAGGTTTTCTTGATAGCAGTTTTAATCAGTTCTATTGCGGCTTCTTTATCAAAAATCTTTGATATAGCAAAGAAGCATGTCTGCATCACGGAATTGATTCTTCCGCCGAGTCCTACTTCATCAGCAACTTTATAAGCATCAATTACAAAGAGCTTCATTTTTTTATTGATGAGATCAGTCTGAACTTTTTCAGGAAGTGTTTCCCAGACATGCTCAGGAGCAACTTTTGTATTAAGAAGGAATGTTGCGCCTTCCATGGCATCGCTGAGCATATCCATCTTCTCGAGGAATACCTGCTGATGGCATGCAACAAAGTTTGATGTGCTGATCAGATAGGATGATTTGATTTCCTTAGGACCGAAACGGAGATGTGATACAGTTGTTGATCCTGATTTCTTTGAGTCATAGACGAAGTAACCCTGAGCATAGTAGTCAGTGCCCTCGCCTATGATTTTGATTGAGTTCTTGTTAGCACCGACGGTACCATCAGCGCCGAGTCCGTAGAACTTGCCTCTGAATGTTTCAGGAGCTTCAACGGAGAATGCAGGATCAAAATCAAGACTGGTGAAGGTAACATCATCAATGATACCAACCGTGAAGTGATTCTTCGGTGCCGGTTTTTTCATTTCATCATAAACAGCTTTAATCATCGCAGGAGTAAATTCCTTTGATGAGAGGCCGTATCTGCCGCCGGTGATTTTCGGGAATGCAAACGGGAGGGTTCCTTCGTTGAATGATTCTGTTACTGCATTCACCACATCAAGATAGAGAGGTTCAGCAGCGCCCGGCTCTTTGCAGCGGTCGAGTACGGTGATGAACTTTGTGGTCTTGGGGAGTGTGTTAATAAAATGTTTGATTGAGAAAGGTCTGTAAAGACGGACTTTAAGTACACCGACTTTTTCTTCCCGCGCGCTCATATAATCAACCACTTCTTCGATCGCGGTTGCCCCTGATCCCATAACGATAATGATGCGTTCAGCATCCTGCGGACCATAGTATTCGAACAGGTTATACTGTCTTCCGGTAAGTCCGGCGAACTTATCCATAGTTTCCTGAACGATGCCGGGGCATGCATTGTAGAACGGATTAACGGTTTCCCTTCCCTGGAAATAGACATCAGGGTTCTGTGCGGTACCGCGCATAACCGGATGGTCAGGGCTGAGTGCTCTCTGACGATGCTCAAAGATAAGCTGCTCATCCATCATGAATTTCATGTCTTCTTTGGTGAGCTGTTCAATTTTCATCACTTCATGGGAGGTGCGGAATCCATCGAAGAAGTGAAGAAATGGAATGCGTGCTTTTAAGGTAGCTGCCTGAGCAATCAGAGCGAAGTCCATAACTTCCTGTACTGAGTTGGAGGCGAGCATTGCAAATCCGGTCTGGCGGGTTGACATTACGTCACTGTGATCGCCAAAGATTGAAAGGGCCTGGGCAGCGAGGGCTCTTGCTGATACATGAAAAACGGTCGGGGTTAGCTCGCCGGCAATCTTGTACATGTTTGGAATCATCAGGAGGAGGCCTTGTGATGCAGTGAAGGTAGTGGTGAGTGCGCCGCTCTGGAGTGCTCCGTGAACTGCTCCGGCTGCTCCCCCTTCTGACTGCATTTCGGTTACTGATGGTACTTCACCCCAAATATTCTGTTTGTTTTCTGAGGACCACTGATCGCACCACTCGCCCATATTTGAGGAGGGGGTGATCGGGTAAATTGCTATTACTTCATTGGTATTGTAAGCCACGTACGCCGCGGCTTCATTACCGTCAATGGTTACTTTTTTTCTGTCCATTTCATCATCCGGTTAATAAGTTAGTTCATTATCTGCACCCTGAGTGCAATTATTGTACCAAGTATAAAATCTTCAAAAAACGGGCATTTTTACCTCTTTTCGCCTTATTTTCTTTTTCAGGAAATGAGAAAAAGTTGAGAAATTCAGCAGAAGATTATAGTTGGGGACAGTGGGGACACTCCTGGGATGGTGGCGTGAATGATAATTCAATATCTTTGGTTTGCTTAGTAGCCGGTATTTGAAAAGGAATTCCCGCTTACTTGCTTAAGACCTTTCCCGGCTCCGTGTACATTGTACATTGTTAATTGTACATACCTGAATTACTAATTACTCACTCCTAATTACTAATGAAAGCTGTCTTGTTCCTGACTGGGAATTTCGGTAAATTTGAGTTTTGTCTTTATTATAAAGGAGCGCATGCGGGCTATCATACCGGTTGCCGGAATCGGCAGCAGATTAAAGCCACATACCCATACCACGCCGAAGGTTCTCCTCAATGTAGGGGGTAAGCCGATACTTGGTCATATCCTTGACAAGCTGCTGGCTGAAGGAATAACCAGAGCAACCTTTATCTGGGGCCATCTGGGTGATATGATACAGGACTACGTGAGTAAAAACTACCCGCAGATAGATGCTGCATTCGTTGAGCAGAAAGTGCCTGAGGGGCTGGGGCATGCTATATATACAGCCGCTCCGACCTTTGATGATGAAGAGCTTTTTATCATCCTCGGCGATACCATCTTTGATGTGAATCTGGCGAATGTGTTCAGCTTAAAGACCAGCGCGCTTGGAGTTAAATCCGTTGAAGACCCCCGCCGCTTTGGTGTTGCCCTGATGAACAGCGGGAGGATTTATAAACTTGTTGAAAAACCTCAGGAGCCGGTTTCTAATCTTGCTCTTGTAGGACTTTATTACATTAAGAATCCTAAACTGCTGGCGGAGTGCCTGCACAATCTTATCGTCAACAATATCCGCACCCGGGGTGAGTTTCAGCTTACCGATGCACTGATGATGATGATTGACCGGGGTGAGCCGATGGGCGCTTTTGCCGTTGAAGGATGGTATGACTGCGGAAAGCCGGAAACTCTGCTTGAAACCAATCGCTTCTTGCTTTCACAGAATGAAAAACAATATGCACTGCCGGGGGTGGTCATCAATGAACCGGTTTATATATCCGAATCAGCCATGGTAACAAACTCGGTTATCGGACCTTATGTTTCTATCGGGGACGGAGTTACCATCTCCGATTCGATCGTAAAAAATTCCATCGTGGCGGACAATGCCGAGATCAGAAGTTCCATCCTTACGGACTCCCTGCTCGGCTCAAACAGTATTATTAAAGGGCGGTATCGCAAGCTGAATTCAGGCGATTCCACCGAGATAGATTTCAATTAATATATATAACAAAAAGGAAAACACATGTCATTTCTCTTCACCTCTGAGTCGGTCTCTGAAGGACATCCCGATAAAGTAAGTGATGCAATATCAGACGGCGTGCTTGATGCCATCCTGGCGCAGGATCCGGCAGCGCGCGTCGCATGCGAAACCTTCGTGACCACAGGCCTTGTAGTTGTGGGCGGTGAGGTTACAACCAAAGCATGGATTGATCTGCAGCAGATCGTACGCGATACCGTTAAAAAAATAGGCTACACAAAAGCTGAATATATGTTTGAAGCTGATTCCTGCGGTATTATCAATACCCTTCACACTCAGTCCCCCGATATCGCCATGGGCGTTGACACCGGCGGAGCAGGAGACCAGGGTATCATGTTCGGTTATGCATGCGATCAGACAAAAGAACTGATGCCGATGCCGATTACCTACGCACATCAGATCGTAAAAAAGCTTGCTGATGTACGCCGCATGAAAAACTCCCCCATGCCATACCTCCGTCCTGACTCAAAATCACAGGTGACCGTTGAGTATGATGATAATAAAAAGCCGGTCCGTGTTGATGCGGTTGTAGTATCAACCCAGCATGACCCTTCAGTAAAGCAGAAACAGATTAAAGCTGATGTGATCGAAAACATCATCAAGAAAGTAATCCCTGCCCGCCTGCTCGACAAAAAGACAAAATACTTTGTAAACCCGACCGGAAACTTCGTCATCGGCGGACCTCACGGAGACAGCGGCCTGACCGGAAGAAAAATCATTGTTGATACCTACGGCGGATGGGCTCCCCACGGCGGCGGTGCATTCTCAGGTAAAGACCCCTCAAAAGTGGACAGAAGCGCAACCTACGCAGCACGCCACGTTGCAAAGAACGTAGTAGCTGCCGGACTCGCAAAAGAGTGCCTGGTTCAGCTTGCTTATGCTATCGGAGTTGCACAGCCGGTTTCCATCTTTGTTGATACCAAAGGCACCGGAGTTATCCCCGATACTGAAATCGCTAAAATGATTGACAAAGAAGTTGATCTGACTCCGAAAGGAATTATCACCAGATTAAAGTTGAGAAGACCGATTTACCAGAAGACAGTTGCTTATGGACACTTCGGAAGAAACGATAAAGACTTCACCTGGGAACAACTTGACCTTGTTCCGGTGTTTAGAAAATATGCTTAATAACAACGAAAAAGAAGGACAGAAATGAGTTCAACACTCGATAAAGAAGTAACCTATCTGCCATATAAGGTGAAGGATATCTCCCTGGCAGAGTGGGGCCGCAAGGAAATCACTCTGGCAGAAGCTGAAATGCCCGGCCTGATGGCTCTGCGCGAAGAATACGGAAAGATTAAACCCCTTAAGGGCGCCCGCATTGCCGGATGCCTCCACATGACCATTCAGACAGCCGTCCTGATTGAGACCCTCATCGAGCTCGGCGCTGATGTAACCTGGTCATCATGCAACATTTTCTCAACTCAGGATCATGCCGCTGCCGCTCTGGCTGCAAAAGGCATTCCCGTTTATGCCTGGAAAGGTATGAACGCTGAAGAGTTTGACTGGTGCATTGAGCAGACCCTTTTCTTCGGGCCAGACCGCAAACCCCTGAACATGATTCTGGATGACGGCGGCGATCTGACCAATATGGTTCTGGACAAATATCCGGAACTGGTTGCAGGTATTAAAGGACTCAGCGAAGAAACCACCACCGGTGTTCACCGCCTGTATGAAAGAATGAAAAACGGCACCCTCCCGATGCCGGCATTCAATGTTAACGATTCCGTGACCAAGTCAAAGTTCGACAACAAATACGGCTGCCGCGAGTCACTGGTTGATGCTATCAGACGCGCTACCGACCTGATGCTTGCAGGCAAAGTCGCCGTTGTCTGCGGTTACGGTGATGTAGGCAAAGGTTCCGCTGACTCACTGCGTCATGCAGGTGTCCGCGTTATCGTTACCGAAATTGACCCCATCTGCGCTCTGCAGGCAGCAATGGAAGGTTATGAAGTAAAGAAACTTTCCACCGCTATTCCTGAATGCGACATCATTGTTACCGCTACCGGAAACTGTGATATCGTTACCGGAGAGCACTTCAAGGCAATGAAAGATAAAGCTGTTGTCTGCAACATCGGTCACTTTGACAATGAGATTGACATGGCATGGCTGAACGAGAACTACGGTAACACTAAAGATACCATCAAGCCGCAGGTTGATAAATACACCGTTGACGGCAAGGATATCATCGTGCTTGCTGAAGGCCGCCTGGTAAACCTTGGCTGCGCAATGGGGCATCCCTCATTCGTGATGAGCAACTCATTCACCAATCAGGTGCTTGCACAGCTTGAACTGTGGAAGAACCACGCTTCTTATGAGAATAAAGTATATACTCTTCCAAAGAAGCTGGATGAGCAGGTTGCACGCCTCCATCTGAAAAAGATCGGAGTTGAGCTCGAAGAGCTGAACCCCAAGCAGGCAGAATATATCGGAGTAACTGTTGACGGACCATACAAGCCGGAATACTACCGCTATTAATCTGACCCACTGATAATAGAATCAATGAAGCCGGAGCCGTAAAACGCTCCGGCTTTTTTGTTTGCATCGCGTCTTTGTGCTATTTTTTCGGGGGGAGACAGATTATCATCTGTCTGTTCGAATCAATCTTTTATCTGCGGTCATCTGCGAAATCTGCGGGAGATTTTCCCGGGGTTCGATCCGTATAAATCCGCGCTGAGAAGCATTCGTATAATCCGCATTCCATTTTGCGAGCTTAAAAATCATGGCGCTGGTGAGACAGATTGTCATTTGTCTGTACGAATTAAAGTGGATAAATTCATACTTCATAACTCAAAGACAGATTGTCATCTGTCTGTACGAAAACAAAATGAAACTTAGCGGACTTTGCGTTAAAAATCTCTTCTTCTGAAACCTTCTTCCGCATCAAAATGTTACATCGATAGCTATTACAATAATTAGAAACGCAATGAAAATTCACAAACTAAAATCAACTATCACTATTCCGGTTTCCCTTGAGGAAGCATGGGAGTTCTTCGCCACCCCGAGAAATCTTAACGAAGTAACCCCAAAACATCTAAATTTCAAGATACTATCAGAAGTACCTGATAAAATGTATCAGGGACTGATTATCGAGTATAAAGTCCACCCCGTACTCGGCATACCGCTTCACTGGGTAACCGAGATTACTCACATTGAGGACAGGAAATTCTTTGTTGATGAACAGCGCTTTGGGCCTTATGCATTCTGGCATCATCAGCACATTTTTAAACCGGTTGAAGGCGGTGTGGAAATGACTGACATTGTGCATTATAAGTTACCGCTCGGATTTATCGGCGACCTTTTCGGCGGCTGGTTTGTAAAGAAACAGGTTGAACAGATCTTCACTTACAGAACGCAGTACCTGAAAAACAAGTATCAATTTTGAAGTATGAAGTATGAATTGACTAAATTTAAGAACTCGCACAAAGCGCCAAGAGTTGGCACCCTATAAAACAAAAAACCCCGCTCTTATTGGCGGGGTTTTCTGTTTATATGAATAATATCACTTCATTAAAATCATCTTGCGGACATCGGTTTTGTCCGGTGTGACTAATTTATAGAAGTAGGTTCCGCTTGCCAGACCGCTTGCGTCAAAGGTTACTTCGTAAATTCTGCCTGCATCTGCCATACCGTTGAAGAGGGTTGCAACCTCAGCTCCGATTACGTTATATACCTTGACCTCTGCTCTGGTGTCCGTCTGGAAACCAAACTTAATGCTGGTTGACGGGTTAAACGGATTCGGAAAATTCTGCTCAAGCACATAGCCGTTAATAAGATTATCAACCGATACTTCAATTTCCTGGCTGTATTCAAACTGGCCATCTGTGTCAATCTGTTTCAGACGGTAGATATATTTGCCTGCGGTAACATTTGCATCAGTGAAGGAATAACTCTTTGGTGAGTTGCTGTTGCCGTTGCCTTCAACAAATCCAACCTTTGCAAACTGCACATTCTGGCTGCCGCTTACTGCCTTAGCACGTTCAACTTCAAATCCGTAGTTGTTCACTTCGGTTGCTGTATTCCAGTTGAGGTTAATTTTTCCGTTTACAACTTTGCCATTAAAGGAAGTGAGTTCAACGGGAAAAGCAGAGGTAGTGGTAAATGTAGCTTTATAGTTACTACCACTTGTACCATTATCATATTTTGTTTCATTTGGATTCGTTCCATAAACTTCAATATATACTTCGATTACGTAAGTAGCACTGGATTCCAAGCTCGAAATGTTAATCGATGTGCTAGTCAATTTTCCCCATTTCTGATCTGAACTATTTATATCCTGAATCCACCCCCCCCCAGTACTAGAGTAACTACCAGGAGTAGATCCTTGCTTATAAACTCTATATTTCATATCTACACCCGTTACATCGCTACCAAAATTTCTCCAAGTCTTGATATCCCAGTTAGCAATTGCTAAAGTTTGTGTATTTGATGTGAATGTACCAAGATTGGCTTCGTTAAATCCAGGATTGGCTACTCCACCATTCCACATACGATAAGCACTTACCGATCCGTCAAAGTTAATACTTATCCAACTACGGTCTAAGTCAAAAAGACCCCACTGGGGGTAAAGACTAGAGAATAAAGCAACAACTATAAATAAAAACTTCTTCATCCGAACCTCTCTGCGGAAAAAGTGTATATAAAATATGTTAAGTGTAAATCTGCGGAGAGTCTGTTTTCCCGGCCTGAACCTTGCCGGGGGAGAACCAGTTTACGGGTGATTCACCGCTATTTACATTTTCTTTTGAAAACTCTAAAACAGTAAAAAATGAACCCTTTTTTCTGTTTTAACTTAGCGAAACTACAAAGTTTTTGACTCGTAATCAAGAGGGGGTAGCCCGCTAAAAATGCTGTTTTTTTTCTTAAAATCCTTATTATTCCGCCTTCTTCCGGCTGAAAAAACTCATCAGAACCGCTGATATCGCAATAATCCAGAGCATCCAAGGGATAACTTCAGCGTATCGGTTGTAAATGGTGCCTCCTGCACCCAGTTCTGCGTCCACGACCAGGTAGTCACGTGTGTACATGGAAAGGGAAGCTTTCAGTTCACCTCTGCTGTTTATCAGGCAGCTTATTCCCCCGTTTGCGGCCCGGATCACCGGAAGGCGGTTTTCCACAGCGCGTAGTTTTGCAAAATCCCGGTGCTGATAGGGTCCGCTGGTATTGCCGTACCAGGAGTCATTAGTCACCACAGCTATGAGATTTGCACCCCTCTTCGAAAACTCAGCAGTATGCACCGGATAGACAGACTCATAGCAGATCAGGGGGGTGATTGATACTGAATCAGACAAAAGTTCTTTGCCTGATTCAGATTCCCGTGTTACTGTCAGAAGGGTGGTATCTATCCCCTCGTTCCAGCCGGAGATACCTACCCCCCACTTAATGAATTTTCCGATAATAGGAATTTTATCCGCCAGGGGTATTTTCTCGCCAAAGGGGACCAACTTCATCTTACCGTAACGCTGCACCGGTTTGCCTCCGGGCTGAATCAGAAACGCCGCGTTGTGCGTACGGTAGTAATAATCCATCTGTTCATTAAACTTCGAATGAGGCGGCGCGTTTTCTTTTCCGTAATAAACCAGGTCAGGCATACCGGTCAGAAGGGGTATTTGCGTCCGCTCAACATAATCATAAATCTTCTGTGCTTCAGCGGGATACGCACCGCTGAATATATAAGCCGGCAGTGCTGTCTCCGGCCAGACGAGCATCTCAGCCCCCCCCTGAATTGCCTGGTCGGACAGGGAGAAATAATCTTCCATAATAGCATCCAGATTATCACCAGCCCATTTATCATAGGGGTCTAAATCCGGCTGAATTAAACCGACCGAAAGTGTTTTTCCTGATGACTGAGGCAGAGGAAACGCAGAATAGAGAAGCGGAATAATAATCAGAACCCCCGTCGCCCAGGAGAAACGGTTGGCGTATCCTCCCCCTTCTCTGAATTTCTTTACGGCAAAGTAGAAAAATACGTTGATATACAGCACCAGCAGTCCGATGCCGGGAGAGCCGATAATATCCGCGATCTGAATAAAGGAATTAAAATTCGAGGCGGCGTGTCCGGCGCTTATCCAGGGAAAACTAAAATCCCCCCACATATAAAAAAGATCATTCACCGACCAGAATACCGGCAGAAGCAGAATTGCGGTTCTGCTGCCGAACCGCTTTCTCACGGGTATATAAAGCAGTGCCTGAAAAGAAAGATACATCGCGTTAAAAAAGAAAAGAACCACTCCCGATATCATCAGAAAATGATCCTTCATTTCGGTAAACGCTCCGACCCAGTAAACCAGTACAAACGATGCCGAGAGCATCATCAGATAAAATGATTTATAGATCTCCCTACCCTTTTCCTCCTTTTCAATGATGCTGAGGAAGGGATAGAGAAAAAAGAACAGAGTAAAGGGAAACGGCACCGGCGAAAATGCCAGTCCGAAAAGCGCGCCGGAAAGTACCAGCCGGATTCTTGCTTTCCGTTTTGACTTATCTTCCTTTCCAACGTTGATTACGTTGTTTTCAGTCATGGTTCGATTCCTCTCCTCCAGCCTTTTTATTCCGTTTATTGCGGATATAGTTCACCAGCCAGTAAGCAACTGCCCCGCCAAGCAGTACAAGGAAAATATTGGTATAGGTTGAGAAAAAGCTGTCAATCGCTTCGATATTATTACCAAGATAAAAGCCCATGGTGATAAGCATGGTATTCCAGAGAAACGCGCTGATAGTGGAATAGATTACCGTATTGCGCACCGGCAGTTCGCTCACTCCGGCAAAATATGCAATCACTGAGCGAAGCCCGGGGAAGAATCTGTTAAAAATAATCAGCCAGAAACCAAACCGCCTGAACCAGTTCTCCGCGCTGAGAAGCGACTCATTCGAAATAAAACGAAGCTTACCGGCCTGAATGATTTTTTTATCCGTCTGCACTCCGAGATAGTACAGAATAAGAAATCCCGTTTCACTTCCGAGTATCGTTATTATAAGCGCGGGGAGATAATCTATGCCTCCGGTGGCGATTATCGATCCGCAAAGAACAACAATCACATCACTCGGGGAAGGGGGAAAAAGATTCTCAATCAGCGGAAGCGCAAACAGGATTAGATAGATTGATGCCGGTGGAAGCTGCGAGACTGAAGTGAGAAGATACTCAAACATCAGAAGGCCTGTTCAAGGAGTGATACAGCATATACCGCAATCCCCTCACCCCGTCCAAGCGACCCCAGCTTTTCGTTGGTGGTTGCTTTCACCGATACACGGTCAGGCGTGCATTCCAGAATAGCGGCTATGGTTTCCCTCATCTGCTGTATATACGGAAGAAGCTTTGGCCGCTCGCATATAACCATAATATCGGTATTTATCAGCCGGTAGCCTTTTTCCTTAACCAGTTCATAGACATGGCTGAGGAGTCTTTTGCTGTCGATGCCCCGGTACCGTTCATCCGTATTCGGAAAGTGGAGTCCTATATCTCCGAGCGCGAGAGCGCCGAGCAGGGAGTCACACAAAGCATGAAGCAGTGCATCCGCATCCGAGTGACCGTCAAGCCCGAATTCAGATGGAATTTGCACACCGCCGAGGAAGAGTTTTCTTCCCGCTGCCGTGCGGTGTATATCAAATCCGTTGCCAATACGTATATTCAAAACGTTACCTCAAACTTCGTAAAATTTTTCAGTTCTTCCATTTTCTCCACCGTCATTTTCCGTACATGTGCTACCCTTGGCCCGCGTTTAACCTGCTGAAGAAACTCCTGCATTGTCTGCTCCGTTCCTTCTGCCTCGATATAAACATCACCGCTGTTCAGGTTTTTTACAAATCCTTTAATGTTATAACGCTCTGCATTGGTTCTCACAAAATAGCGGAAACCAACACCCTGAACAAGCCCCTCAACCAGAACCGTATATCCTACAATATTTTTCATCAGTCTGAGCTCTCCTTCCGGCCTGCAACTTCAGTAAAAATGATTCCGCCTACAATCAGCGCTCCGCCGATCACACCCAGCATACCGGGGACTTCAGACAAAAAGAAGTACGCAAAAATAGCAGCAAAAATTGGTTCAAATGAAAATATAATGCCCGCTTTGGTCGGAGTAACCGCCCTTTGGAATCTTGTCTGGAGCAGCGTGGTAATAATCGTTGCAAAAATAGCTGTATAAAGTACCGCGCCGATAACGCCGTTATTAAGTGTAAGTTCCGCGGTTTCAATCCCGCTGAAATCAAGAACGAATGCTGAGAAGACTGCCAGCACAAAGGTTACCAGTATCTGGAAAAATGTAAGGAAACGGTAATCGTGCCGGGCGCTGATCATATCAAGATAGACTATATATAAGGCATAAAACACCGCGCAGAGGAACGTCAGGAAATCACCAAACGTAAAGTTGCTGCCGAGTTCAGTAAATACCGACAGTGGAGACTCCCCGGCTGAAGATAAAAATGCAATTCCGGTAAAGACCACAATGATGCCTATGATGTTTACCAATGTAGGCATTCTTTTCTCTATGATTACCTGAAATATTGGCGTAAGCACAACAAAGGTTCCAGTGATAAATGCTGATTTAGTAGCCGTGGTATCTTTGAGTCCGATAGTCTGTGTTATAAAACCGGCAAAAAGCAAAAATCCGAGAACTGCTCCTTCAGTAAAGTTGTGCCTCTTCAGATTGGTGAATGATGACCTGAAAATAGAGAAGAGAATAACCGATGCCAGGGCAAAGCGCATTGAGACAAACACCATGGGAGAAACATCATCCAGTACACTCTTGATCATGGAAAATGTTCCGCCCCAGAGTAGCGCGGTCAGCAGAAGGAAAAACTCTGCCTTTAACTGAGGTGTTTTCTGCTGCTGATCAGGGTTCATAACCCATCTGCCTTAAAAGATACTCATCTGAACGCCAGTTTTCGCGCACCTTCACACGCAGTTCAAGATATACCGGCTTGCCATGGAACGCTTCAATATCAGCACGTGAAAGCTCTCCCAGTTTTTTAATCAGGAGTCCCTGCTTGCCTATCAGAATCGGTTTCTGGCTCTCCTTTTCAACAAAAATTACGGCTGATATATAATCTTTCCCCTCAGCCCGCTCTTTGAACTCCTCAATGCCAACTTCGCAGCTATAGGGAACTTCTTCCTTATAAAGCTCAAAAATCTTTTCACGGATAATTTCCGACACAAAGAACCGCTCGGTTTCTTCGGCAATCCGGTCATCATCAAAATACTTCGGGTGTTCCGGGAGGTAGTGAAGAATTTTCTCAAGCACCAGTTCAAGCCCGACTTTTTCAAGCGCTGAAACCGGAATAATTTCATCAAACCTATAGTTCTCCTCCGCAAAACGGATTCCATCCTGTATAATCTCAGGTGTAACCAGATCGGTTTTATTCAGCAGCAGAATTTTTTTCTTTTTTCTGCTCCGCTCAAGAATACCGCTAAAGTTTTCTTCAAAAAGCCGCTTTGCGGATTTAACACCCTGCGCGTCAAAGATGAAAAGAAGTATATCAGCATCCGAAACAGAATACTCTATGAAGCGGCTCATCCTCTCCTGAAGCAGATATTTGGGATCAAGAATACCGGGTGTATCAAGAAATATGATCTGATACATCTCCTCGCTCAGAATACCTGCAATTTTCTTCCGGGTAGTCTGGGGTTTTTTGCTCGTGATGGAAAGCTTCTGTCCCAGCAGAGCATTCATCAGAGTTGATTTTCCGGCATTCGGGAGCCCCACTATGGCAGCGTAACCGGCTTTATGTTTGGGCTGATCCTGTATATCAGACATGATTAATTCACTTTCGCGTAAAATTTTAACTGACGCCGCAGTTTCCGGTAATCGGGAACATACTTGCGCACTTCATTCCAGAATCTTTCAGAATGATCCATAAACCGCAGATGGCAGAGTTCATGGAATATCACATAATCTATAATGTTTTCGGGACATTTCATCAGGTTCACATTGAGTGAAATTCTTTTTGAAGATGAACAGCTTCCCCACCGCGATTTTTGTTTTCTCAGGGTAAACCGCTCTACTTCAAAACCATTTTTTGAGGCAAGTTCCTCAGCCCTCTGAAGGAGATAACGCTCAGCGCGGTATCGGATAAATCCGTTATACACCGACTGCACGCTCATCCGTGATGCCGCCGGACTTTTAATAAGAAACTGTTCTCCCTTCAGTCGGATCTCATGATCAGTGATGTCTTCTGAAAAAGAGCGCAGCACCGAAAGTTTTTTTCCGAGGTAATAATACTCATCAGCATCGCTTTTCAGAAGCTTTTTTCTGGCACGCACCCACTCCTTATTCTTTTCCAGCAGTTTCAGACCGTCTTCCGGACGGGCCTTGCCGGGGAGAATCAGTTCCAGTTCCCCTGCCGGAGTGATTCTCAGCGATATATACTTCGCCCTTGTGCTGCGGCGTATTCTGCAGGGGAGTTCCCTGCCGTCAAGTTCAAAGTGCGTAATATGCTGAGTGCTCATTTTCTGTTTCAGAGTTTACGGAAGGTGGTGCCTTCTTTAGAATCTCTGATCTCTATGCCAATCTCTTTTAACCGGTCACGGATGACATCGGAAAGCCGGTAGTTTTTTTCCTTTTTCAGATCGCTGCGTATCTCAAGCAGCAGACGGATAACATCATCCTCTCTGCCGGAGTTTCCAGTTTCCCTGGCAGCAAAAAGACCGAGAACACCGCCTGCAGTTTCATCAAAAAATTTAAGCACTTCTGCCGCTGAAACTTTTGAAAGCTTTTCTTCTTTGTCCAGATGACGGTTTACATCCCGGATGAAATCAAACAGTAATGCAACAGCATTAGGCGTATTAAAATTATCATCCATCGCTTCATTAAACTTTGCGCGGTATTCATCCACCGGGAATACTGACCCGTTTTCCGGAGCCGTCTGTATGTACGAAGCAAGTGAGTCTTTCAGATTCTGCATCTTTTCACTTCCCTTTGCCGCGGCTTCCAGTGCTTCCTGAGTGAAGTTGAGCTGCACGGAAAAGTGTGTCTGAGCAAAAAAGAGCCGGATTGCTGCGGCCGGATACTTTTCCAGGATTTCACGAACGGTAAAGAAGTTGCCAAGCGACTTGGACATTTTTGTATTATCAATATTCAGAAAACCAAAGTGAATCCAGTAATTCGCGAAGGTTTTTCCAAAGCATGCCTCGCTCTGCGCGATTTCATTTTCATGATGAGGGAAAATGAGGTCACTTCCCCCTGCGTGTATATCAAACGTTTCGCCAAGATGCTTCGAGCTCATTGCCGAGCACTCAATATGCCAGCCGGGACGTCCATTTCCCCAGGGACTTTCCCAGAAGGGCTCTCCCGGTTTTGCACTCTTCCATAGTGAAAAATCCAGCGGGTGCTTTTTTATTTCATTCACTTCAACACGGGATCCGGCTTCAAGTTCATCTATGTTTTTGCCGCTGAGTTTCCCGTAGCCGTTAAACCTGGATATATCATAAAACACATCACCCTTTACATTATAAGCAACTCCCTTTTCTTCAAGCCTTTTTATAATATCAATAATCTCCTTCATGTGCTCGGTAGCTTTAGGATGCACAGTCGCGGGTTTTACTCCCAGTTTTGCCAGGTCTTCAAAAAATGCCTGAGTATATTTAGCCGCAATGACGGCTGATTCCACACCTTCGGCATTGGCTTTTTTGATAATCTTATCATCAACATCAGTTACATTCATGATAAAAGTAACTTTATAACCGCGATATTCAAGGTAGCGGCGGATGAAATCAGCATTGATAAAGGAACGTCCGTTGCCTATGTGAAAATAATCATATACAGTCGGGCCGCAAACATAAAACTTCACTTCTCCGCCGGTTATCGGGCGAAACTCTTCTTTTTTTCTGGTAAGGGTATTATATATCTGTATCATAGTCTTCTTTATAGGTTGATGATATTTCATCCAGCAAGTATTGCATATCTTTAGGCAGTCTGGAGTCAAATATCAGGTGTTCTTTGGTAACCGGATGCACAAAGCCAAGCGTTTTAGCATGCAGCGCCTGCCTCTGAACCACATCAAGGAGGTTGGCAACCCGCTGCTTTATTTTTGGCAGCTGCGATCCGTATATAACAGCCCGGCCCCCGTAAAAAGCATCACCGAAGACGGGATGGCCTATATGCGCCATATGGACGCGTATCTGATGGGTACGTCCGGTTTTTAATTTCAGTTTAACCAGTGATGCAAACTCAAACCGCTGCAGAACTTCATAATGAGTAATAGCCCGTTTCCCCTCATCTACGGATGCTGTAAATTTTTTCCTGTCCTTTTTGCTGCGGCATATATAGGTATCAATTGTTCCGGAATCAGCATCGGGGAGTCCCCACACAATCGCCTGATACTCACGGTCAATGGTATGGCGGCTGAACTGTGATGCAAGATGGGAATGGGTGTAATTATCCTTTGCCACAATCACAAGTCCGCTGGTATCTTTGTCAATCCGGTGAACAATTCCGGGTCTACCCGGAGTGTTGGCAGCACTGAGCTTCTGAGTGTGGTGCAGCAGAGCGTGCACCAGAGTTCCGCTGTAATTCCCCAGTGAGGGATGCACCGCCATGCCCGGCCCTTTGTTTACAATAATAATATATTCATCTTCAAATACTACCTCGATGGGTATATCTTCAGGTTCGGGAAATTCAGGGCGGGGAGATACCGGAATACTGACTTCAATATAGTCTCGCGGAGCTACTTTATAATTGGACTTAATAACCTTTGCGTTAACGGTTACATAGCCCGCTTCAATCAGTTTCTGAATCCTGGTACGTGTTGCGTTCTCAATGGAGTTGGCAAGAAAAAGATCAATTCTTTCTTTTTTCTTTCCGTCAGGGAGGTTAAATCTGAATATCTTTTCTGTTATCAGATTCGCCATTTTGCGGCTTCACAACTTGTATATTGTCAGAGGTGGTCGGTATCTCTACTTCACCGCGGCCTTCGCGGTCGGGATTTCCGTAGTTTATACCCGGGTTTGTTTCCTTTAAATCTTCCGGAATTTCTCCGTCATAATAAGCGTCTTCAGGTGCAGGTTCATCAGCAACAGCGGATGCTCTGGCGTCTTCAGCGCGGATTTTTTCAGCTTCTTCCCGGAGTTCAAGTTCTTCCTGATGCTGCTTGTAAAATATCAACAGGATAAATACTCCTACTGATACTGCAGCATCCGCGATATTGAATATCGGGAAGCGGTCATAGGTCTGTCCGAAGAGCGTTACATCAAAAAAATTAAAATTGAAGAAATCCACAACTTTGCCATAGAGTAATGGTGCATACCCATAGAACACTCCATAAAAACAGCGGTCTATAAGATTACCGATCGCTCCGCCAAGGATAAGAGCCAGAGCAATTCTCATGCTCAGACTCTGTTTCCTTACTGAGTAAAGATAGAAAAACAGACCGATGCTGGCAACAACCGAGAAGATGGATAACCATGGTTTGGCTGTTGAGTTCAGATCAATGCCGAATGCCATTCCCGGATTTTCAACAAAGGTAAGCATGAAGAAGTTACCCAGAACGGGTATGGACTGCCCATGATACATACCAAAGTATTCAAAATCAAGAAACGGTATTCTGAATCCTTTAACTGCTAATTTGGCTGCCTGGTCAATAAAAACCGTGGCTAATGTCAGATATAATACACGCAAACGCTGAAGTACCCTTTATACCGTTCTTATCTTCTGGTTTTTTCCTGCAGTTTCTTTATTTCAACGCAGAGTTTGCTGTGAGGCACTGCCTCCAGCCGCTGTTTTGAAATAAGAGGACAGGTCGGGCAAAGATGTTTTGGCTCATCAATACACTCAATACATACGCCGTAGGTTCCGGCATCAATTCTTTCGAGTGCATCATCCAGATAGGTTAAGAACTTTGTCTCGCGCTGTATATATAAATACGTTTTCTCCCGCTCCATGGCATCGGTACCCTGCTCCGCCATGTGGAGTGAATAGGGGGAATTCTCATTTATATATTCACCGGTTGTAGGGTCTTTCATCTGTTCCTGCAGATTCTGAATCTGGCGTACAATCTCAGCCCGTTTATCAAGTATCAAAGCTCTGAAATACTCCAGATCTTCTTTTTCATACTTTTTGGTGAGCACGATCGGGCGTTTGGGAGGAACTTCAGATTTTACCGGTTCCGGTGCCTTTGGGGCTTCTGCCGCGGTTTCCGTTTTCTTCGCCGATTTTTTTGTTTCTTTCGGCTCAGCGGTTTTCTTAGAAGCTCTTGCGGCTTTTGGCTTTTCAGTCTCATCCGCAGTTTTCTTCTTTGTTTCCTTTGTTTCTTTTTTTGTCTCTTTCATTGCTGTTTTTGAACCTTTTGCTTTTTCAGCCATGGCATGTACCGCAGACTTCTTCTTCGGGACGGTTTCCTCCGCAATTTTTTTCAACTTCGGTGTTTTCGCAGCGGATTTCGCTGATTTAGCCGCCGATGATTTTTTTACCTCAGTCTTTTCGGGACTTTTAGCTGCTTTGGATTTTACTGTCTCTTTGGAGGAAGCTGCTTTTTTAGCCATGTCAAACTCCGTTTATTTATTATGAATGAATAAACCGGCGGATGCAGTTATGCTGCAGCCGCCTCTGTATTAAATTCTGTGTATTTCTATTTCAGTATTTAGTTTATCAATCACCCATGACTGGCGGTATCCGCCGTTAGCTTCAGCGCTTTGCAGCACTTCAGCGGCAAGGGTTTCAGATGCAATATTTTCCTTAAACTGCTCAACAGCTTTCACCAGCTGTTCGTCGGCAGTATATATAATGCGGATGCGGTCGGTTACTTCAAAACCGGCATCCTTTCTCATATTCTGAACGCGGTTTACAAACTCGCGTGAAAGTCCTTCAGCGATAAGTTCTTCAGTCAGTTCCGTGTCAAGAGCAACGGTTACACCGTTATCCGACTCAACTGACCATCCTTTAATATCCGAACTGATAATCTCAACATCAGCCGGAGTGACCGTAATGGCAGCACCATTCAGGAGAATCTCTATACTTTCTCCTTTGTCAAGTTTTGCAACCTGATCAGCAGGAAGTTCCTTAATCATACCTGCAACCTGATTTACCTGTTTGCCGAATTTAGGTCCGATTGCCTTAAAGTTCGGCTTCGCGGATTTGCTTACAATACCTGAATCATCTGAAAGAATCTGAAGTTCTTTGATATTCAGTTCTTCCAGCACCACCTCTTCCATGGTGCGCAGAGCGTCTGCCTTTGAAGGATCAACGGCAACCATCAGTTTCCTGAGTGGCTGGCGTATCTTTAAATTCAGTTTTGCTCTCATACCCCGGGTCATGGAGACCACCTGCTGTGCTGTTTCCATTTTTTCTTCGAGCGCGAGATCAAAATACTCCGGCTGCTCAAACAATGCCAGGTGAACCGATTCATACTTTTCATGCTTTGTAATGCTGTTTAAACTCTGATATATATCCTCAGCGATAAACGGCGTAATCGGCGCGATCAGTTTGGTTATTCTTTCCAGAACCTCATACAGCGTCTGATACGCGGCAAGCTTATTCTGGTTCATTTCCGATTTCCAGAACCTGCGGCGCGAACGGCGAACATACCAGTTTGAAACCTGATCTATAGTAAAGTTCGAGACAAGTCGTGCTGCCTTGGTGATATCATACTCATCCATCAGCCGCAGATATTCAGCGGTTACCGTGTTGAGCTTGGAAATTATCCAACGGTCAGTTTCCGGACGCTGTTCGTACGGAATCAGTTCTTCCGCAAAGGTAAACTTATCAATATTTGCATACATTGCAAAGAAAGAATAGGTATTCATCAGTGTTCCGAAGAACTTCCGCTGGTTTTCCGCAAGGTCCTCTTCATTAAACAGTGTTGGTTTCCATGGCGGACTGTTTATAATCAGATACCAGCGTGTAGCATCAGCACCGTATTTGTCAAACAGCATAAAGGGATCAACCGTGTTTCCCTTCGATTTGGACATTTTGCGTCCGTCCTTATCCAGTATCAGATCATTTACCAGAACATTGCGGTACGCAACCTTGTCAAACAGCATGGTTGAGATTGCATGGAGGGTATAGAACCATCCGCGGGTCTGGTCAATTCCTTCGGATATATAATCCGCCGGGAAGTTGGCTTCAAACCATTCCTTATTCTCGAACGGATAGTGGTACTGAGCAAAGGGCATTGCTCCCGAATCATACCATACATCAATCAGTTCAGGAGTTCTTTTATAAATCTTACCGTTCTTTTCAAAGAAAACTTTGTCTATAAACGGTTTGTGAAGATCAATCTCCTGAACTTCACTGACCGGAATCTTCTTATCGCCTTCATATATAAAACCCTGTTTCAGTTCTTCTATACTTCCGACAGCGAACATATCTCCGTCTTCACTCAGCCATATCGGCAGCGGTGTTGCCCAGAAACGGTCGCGGGAAAGAGCCCAGTCCTTGTTTTCCCCCAGCCAGTTGCCGAATCTTCCGCTTCCGGTTTCAGGAGGATACCAGTTAATTGTAGCATTCAGTTCAACCATCCGGTCAGCAACCGAAGTGGTTCTTATAAACCATGATTCCCTGGCGTAATAGAGAACCGGCACATCATCAAACCGCCAGCTGAAGGGGTATGAGTGTTCAATGGTTTCTTTCTTATAGAGCTTTCCTTCGGCTTTCATCTTCTTCAGGATGCCGCTATCTGCGTCCTTAAAAAACACTCCTTCAAAATCAGGCACTTCATGATTAAACGTTCCGTTCGAACGTACCGGCTGCATCATCGGCAGGCCGTATTTCTTAGAGATTTCATAGTCATCGGCGCCGAATGCCGGTGCGATGTGAACTATACCGGTACCGTCTTCAGTGCTTACAAAATCACCCAGAACAATATAAAACGCCTTCTTCTGAGCGGGTATATACGGCAGGAGCTGCTCGTATTCCTTATGCTCCATTGAAGCCCCTTTGAACTCTTCAAGTATTTCATACTCTCCGTCAAGTACAGAAAGACGGGCTTTTGCGAGGATGATTTTCTTTTCCTTGTGAAGGACTTTTACATAATCAACATTTGAACCGAATGCCAGCGCGACATTTGAAATAAGCGTCCAGGGAGTAGTCGTCCAGACAAGGATATAGTCTTCACTCTCCTTCATTCTGAAGAGTGCATAGACTGAGGGGTCCTTGGTCATTTTGTAACCAAGCGCCAGTTCATGAGAGGAAAGAACGGTCTCAGAACGGGGGCACTGCGGAACAATCTTATAATCTTTATATATCAGTCCCTTTTCAAAGAGGGTCTTCAGCGACCACCAGACCGATTCAATATACTCATTGGTGCAGGTAATATATGCATCATCCAGGTTGATCCAGTAACCCATCCGTTCGGTCATCTTTTCCCATAAATCCTTATAGGTGAAAACCGATTCCCGGCAGGCAGCGTTATATTTATCCACTCCAAAAGCAGGGATCTGATCCTTGCTCTTTATGCCGAGGGTTTTTTCAACTTCTATTTCAACGGGAAGGCCGTGTGTATCCCAACCTGCTTTTCTGTGCACCTGAAATCCGCGCAGCGTTTTATAACGGCAGATAATATCCTTCAGTGAGCGTGCCATTACATGATGAATACCCGGCTTGCCGTTTGCTGTGGGAGGGCCTTCATAAAATGTATATGACTTTTCTTCGCTTCTTTCAGTAATGCTCTTCTCGAAGATGTTATGTTTCTTCCAGAATTCGCTTATCTGCTGTTCAATCTGAGGATACGATATTTTTTCAGGGTTATGCTTAAACATAGAGGGACAGGGACCTTTAACTATTACCTTCGTATTTTTTGATTAATTCTTTTTCAATCTGAATGAACTCTCTGAGTTCTTTTTCAATCCGTTCTTTTTTCAGCTCGGCGCTTTTAGCAATCAGTTCAGCTTCAGCTGTTATTTTCATTGCCTTAATTTCTGCATCCTTAATAATCAGCTCTGATTCTTTCTTCACATCCTTAATAGTCGCTTCATATACTTTCAGTTTTTCACGCGTAATGCGCAGATCCTGCTCCATACGCAGAACCTCAGCCACACTCATTCCAAAAAAACCCATTGAGCCGAGGAACACATTGCGCAGACTGAACAGAATGATATTTTCACTCATCAGACTGCCTGATGTAAAATACTCACTAAACCAGATAATCAGAATGTTGCTTGCAACGGTAGTCGCAACAATCAGCCCGAAAAGCAGTTTGCCGCCCCGCTGCCAGGTAAATGTTTTATCAATGAACCAGCCGGCAACAAAACAGAATACTGACATCACAAACCAGATCGCAAAGTTGTTTTCTCCCATGCGGAATATATCCGTATCCATGAAGTTCGAAAAGAACATCAGGAGAGAAAGGGCAACAGGGGCTGCGTACGATGCCAGTTTATTATCCATCAGAGTCTCTTTATTACTTCTTTCATAATCAGAGTCATTTTGGGTTCAGCGCTCATCGCGGCTGCAATTACGTCTTCAAGATGAACCGGCTGCAGCGATTCAGGAAAGCACTCATCAGTAATGATACTCAGGCCAAGAACTTTAATACCCGAGTGATTCGCCACAATATTTTCCGGCACTGTTGACATTCCTACCACATCCGCTCCTATTGTCCTCAGGAAACGGTATTCAGCTCTTGTCTCAAGATTTGGTCCCGGGACTGCAACATAGACACCCTTGTGGAGTTTAATTTTGTTTTCAAGCGCGACTTCCTCCGCAAGTGCGATAAGCTTCTGAGAATAGGGTTCGCTCATATCCGGGAAACGGGGACCAAACTCATCTTCATTGGGTCCAATAAGCGGATTATCACCAAGAAGATTAATATGATCATTCATGAGCATGATATCCCCTCTGCGGTAAAGAGGATTCATACCGCCGCAGGCGTTTGAGACTAAAAGATTCTCAACGCCGAGACGCTTCATGACCCTTACCGGAAAAGTAATTTGCTGCATGGAATATCCCTCATAATAATGGAATCTTCCCTGCATCGCAACTACATTACGGCTGCGAATTTTACCGAGAATCAGTTTACCTTTGTGAGATTCAACGGTAGAAAGAGGAAAATGAGGAAGTTCAGCATAATCAATCTCATGCTCAACGGTAATTTCTTTTACCAGTCCGCCAAGGCCGGTGCCCAGAATGATTCCGACGGGAAAAGACTCCTGACTGCGCTTTCTGATCACCTCGAGGGTGTCAGCCAATTTCTGTGAAAGGGGCTTCATAACAGTTTATCGAGTAAATCATCAATATTAATTTCTATCTGGCGGGTCTGTGAAGTTTTCTTTTCGGTTTTTACTTCTTCTCCCGCTTTTTCAACCTTCAAATCAAGCAGATTAGCCTGCGAGGAAACGATGGCCTTTAGCCGCGAAACTATCAGATCACGCTCCTCACGGAGGTGAATAATGGAATTCCGGATTTCATTTGCCGTTTCCCTTGCCCGCTCAACCATCTGATTAGCTTTTATCTCAGCTTCCTTCATAATCAGGGATGCCTGTTTCCGGGTTGATTCCAGAGCCCGCTGTGAGTTTTCCTGCACTCGGACAACAGTTTCCTGGAGACTTTTCTCCATTTTCCGGTATTCGGCTAATTTTTGCAGAGCATCGTTAAGCTGCCCCTTAAGCCGCTCGTTTTCGGTGAGAATCTCATCAAGTTCCTCAGCCAGACCATTCAGGTAGCCCTTCACTTCCTCGGGGTCATACCCGCGCAGAGTTTTATTAAACTCCTGCTGCCTGATATTTGATGGTGTTGTTCTCATGATCCTTTATTTATAATTTCTGGCTCCGAAGAGCGCGGTACCGATCCGGATAATGGTGGCACCTTCTTCAATTGCAATTTCAAAATCCTGCGTCATCCCCATCGAAAGTTCAACCAGCCGGAAACCGTCCTGATTGAGTTTCTCAGTCATTCCCCTCAGTCCGGCAAATGCCATTCTGATCGCATCCTCATCAGCGGTATTGGGACCAATGGTCATCAGTCCGCGCAAATCGAGTGAACTCATTCCGGCTATCTTCCGGGCTAATTCACTGACTTCCTGAAAGGTGTGAAGCCCTATTTTGGACTCCTCGCCGCTGGTATTCACCTCTATCAGAATTTTCTGAACGATGCCCGACCTGGACGCCACTTTATTAATTTCTTCCGCCAGCGATACAGAATCCACAGAGTGGATCAGTTCAACCTTGCCGGCAACATATTTCACTTTATTGCTCTGCAGGTGGCCTATCAGATGCCACTCGATATCTGCGGGGAGCTGAGGGTGTTTATCCCGGAACTCCTGAGGTTTATTTTCACCGAACACTCTCAGACCGGCATCATATGCCTCCTGAAGAACCGGAACAGGGAACATTTTTGAAACCCCGACCAGTTTAACCGACTCCGGATTCCTTCCCGATTTCCGGCAGGCATCTGCAATTTCAGCCCGTAAACGGACTAAATTTTCCTGTATCATATTTAAATAGAACCGTGAATGTATGTGTTAACGGCTTAATAAACAATAAAAAAAGCAATGCGAAAGATACGAAAAAAGGGGGGTATTTTAGGGGAAAAAGAGCCGTTTAGGGGGTAAAACTCCCCCAAACAGAAAACCCTGACCGTAAAAAAATCTCCGGTCAGGGCCGTAAAATTGTCAGGGTTTTAAAGATGACAATTGCTTCCACCCAAAAATGTGTTTAAGTAAACTGCATTTTTTAGCTCATCAATGCTTTAGAATTCATAATTCATACTTCAGAATTCATAATTCATACTTCTTTTTCGCCGTATATATGCTTTCACTTTTTCACCTGTCTGTTCAAATATGATATAGATTATAGGGATCACGATCAGCGTAAGCAACGTTGTGGCAGTGAGTCCGCCAATAACCGCACGGGCCAGCGGCGACCAGGTTTCCGCTCCTTCCCCAAGTTCAATAGCAAGGGGAACCATGCCGAGTATGGTGGTCAAAGCAGTCATAAGCACCGGGCGGACTCTTGCAACCGCGCCCTTTTCCACGGCATCAAGCAGGCTCATTCCTCCGCGCTTCAGTTTGTTGATGTAATCAATCAGTACAATACCATTGTTCACCGCAATACCAACAAGCATTACCAGGCCGACCAATGCCATAACGCTGACCGATGTTCCCGTAATGAAAAGAAACGGAAACACACCAATAACCGCAAGAGGCACCGTTATCATGATGATGACCGGGTCGACAAGCGACTCAAACTGCGCGGCCATTATCATATATACAAGCAAAACCGCTACAATAAAAGCAAGCATCAGGTAAAAGAATGCCTCCTGCTGATCTTCAGCGGTTCCGCCTATTACCACCTGAAAGTCAGACGGTACAGGAGTCTGACTGATTATTTTTTCAATCTCTTCCGTTGCTTTTGAAAGTTCAAGTCCTGACAGTCCGGCTCCGACAGAAACAAACCGGTTCTGGTTTTCACGGAAGATGGTCGGGGCGGCGGCTTCTTCTTTGATTTCCGCCAGATCACCCAGTTTTACTGCTCCTCCGAGCGGAAGATTGATCTGAATTTCCTGCAAGGACTCTTTCCTGTTACGGAATTCTTTGCCAAACTGCACGCGGATATCGTATTCATCTCCTTTTTCTCTCATCCGGGCTGCAACCGTGCCCTGTATTGCAGTAGATATATTGGAAGCTACCTGCATCGTGGTAAGATGGTAAGCGTTAAGCATATCATTATTCAGATGCACCTGCAGTTCCGGTGTACTGGCCTTTACGTTAAGCCCGATATCTACGAAACCCTCAGTTTTAGCCATTTTCTCTTTGATCTGTTCTGCTACAGCTTTCGCCCCGTCTATATCATAGCCGATGACTTTCACCTCAATCGCTTTCTCGTTTGAAATGGCACCACCTTCCTGAAACATATACGTAATTCCTGGAATCCGGTCCAACCGGGCACGAAGACTATCCTGAATTTCAAACTGGGAGCGGCTCCTCTGAGTTGCCGGTTTCAGTTTAATAAATGCCTCAATAGTGCTTTCTGTTGCCCCGAATGCTGCAAGCCCTTCCCTGCTTCCGAACCAGAATGATACATTGTCAATTTCTTCAGGATATATTGTTTCCTGAATCATATCTTCCAGTTCATAGGTTATCACCCGTGATTTCTCAATTGGTGAACCTGCGGGAGCCTCAATGAGCAGACTGATAAATCCCTGATCACTTTTAGGAAGAAATTCACCCCCTGAAAAATATGCAAGCGTCACAGATACAAAAAACAGGACGGTAACCGCAGCAAGTATGGTTTTCTTTAAGGAAAGTGATTTCATGAGCAGAGTATGATATATCTCAGTAACGCGCTCAAGGATTACACTGAGATTCCGCTTTAGACGACCAAACAAGGTATTTTTATCAGGATGCTCAACTTCGAGCATGGTTGAGGCCATCATCGGGACCAGCGTGAGTGCCACAACAAGAGAGACCAGAAGACTGAAAGTTATGGTGAGTACCAAATCCTTAAACAACTGCCCGGTGATATTGGGAACAAAGAGCACAGGAAGAAATACCGCTACCGTAGTCAGTGTAGAAGCAGTAATAGCCATACCTACCTCGCTGGCTCCGTCTTCTGCCGCGTCAGCACGTGATTTCTTCATTTCTTTATGGCGGAAGATATTTTCAAGAACAACGATGGAATTATCCACCAGCATACCAATCGCAAGTGCCAGGCCCGCCATGGATATAATATTCAGTGTTATATCGCTGGCATAGAGTACTGCAAATGTTGCTGTTACGGAAATAGGCATGGATATCCCCATAATTATACTGCCCCTTACGTTTCGCAGGAATATATAAATAATCAGAAATGCCAGGACAAATGCAATTGCCGCCGAGTTTCGGAGGTTATTTACCGAACGCGAGATAAAGTCCGCCTGATCAAAAATAACCATCAGATTAGTCCCCTGTGGAAGCGCCTTATTAATCTTCGGAAGTTCCTGCCTGATATACTG
The DNA here is from genome assembly GCA_015709675.1 of Ignavibacteriales bacterium. Lineage (NCBI taxonomy): Bacteria > Pseudomonadati > Ignavibacteriota > Ignavibacteria > Ignavibacteriales > Ignavibacteriales bacterium. The sequence goes on along the minus strand of CP054182.1, from coordinate 1,596,239 downwards.
AGTGGTCTGTACGGTATTTGCGTCAGACTGTTTATTTATGATAATTGAAATACCCTCTTTATAGTCGGCGCGCACCTCGGTAGATGATTCCTTAAAGCCATCTTCAACCTCGGCAATATCCTCAACTCTGACTGGCAGTCCGTTTCTGATGCCAACAGTTGTCTTTCTCACCTGTTCAAGATCAGTATATTCGCTCATGAGGGTAAGCTGGTAATTTTTCTCTCCGGTTTTAAGTGAACCTCCCGGCGAAATCCCTCTGCCGGATCTGAGCGCCATTGTTACTTCATTCGGTGAGATATTAAATGAAGCCAGCAGGACCGGATTCATATATACATTTATCTGCCGCTCAAGCCCCCCCATGGTGGAAACTGAAGCTACACCGGGAATGCGTTCCAGCATCGGCTCAATTTTTTCCACGGCAAGATTCCGCAGTTCTGACTGACCCAGATAATCCGAATTCAATCCCATAAACATTACCGGACTGAGCGAGGGATCAAATACAAACACCATCGGATCAGAAGCCTCGGCAGGCAGATAGTCTCTTATCAGATCAATGTTCTTCCTGATGTCTGCATCCGCCTGATTCATGTCGGTACCATATTTAAACTCAAGCGTTATGATCGAGCCGCCGGTATAAGACTGAGAGTTAACCTTCTCAATATTCTTAACAGAAGATATCGCTTCTTCCAGCGGACGGGTAACCATCGTCTCTATATCTTTTGGACCAACTCCCTGATAACTGGTGATTACTCCGGCGATCGGGAATTGTATATCAGGAAAGAAATCAACCTTGAGCTGAGTAAAAGCAAAAAAGGAGAATGCAATCACAATGGCATAAAACATTACCATCGTGATACGCCTTTTTATGGAAAATTTAGAGAGAAGCATTTTTGTCTAACTCCTTACTCTACCACTGAAACTGACTGGCCATCCTGCACAATATTATTGCCGACAACTATCACCTGTTCATTTACCGAGAGTCCTTTTGTTATTTCTGCTCTGCCTGCACTTGTTAACCCTACTGTAACTTCTTTTATTTTTGCACGCCCCTGCTCAACGGTAAAAAGGAAATAGCGGCGGCTGTTTTGCTGGGTGCCTTTTTCCTTATTAATCGTTACAGCCGTCTGGCTCAGTAACGAGTTTTCCGGAACAATCACTGCGTCCTTGATTGTACGGGAGATGATGAGGAACTCTGCATAAAGACCTGATTTTAAATCTGCATCGGGATTGGTAATCACAATTTCAGCTTCAAAGGTCTTGGTCACAGGGTCTATTGCCTGATCGAGGTTAACCACTCTCCCTTTGTAAGTTTTTCCCGCAAGTACAGGAACCACAATATCAGCCTCATACCCTTTTTTCACTGATTGGATATCCTTTGCCGAAACACGTATTTTTGCCTTCATCATGCGCGGATCAATAATTTGGGCAACCGGCTGACCGGCTGGGAGCATCTGATTAAGCTCTACATATACAGCAGCAACAATGCCGCCAAACGGTGCTTTAACTGAGCAGTTCTCAAGCTGCTCCTTTGCTGAAAGATACTGCGCTTCAGCAGCATCAAGACCCGCCTTTGCAGCCTTAAACTGCATATCGGCCTGCTCAAACTGCTGAGGACTAATCGCCTTTTGCGAGCAGAGCCGCTCCATTCTTTTAAAGTTGGCTTCAGCCAGTATATATTGTGCTCTTGCATTATCCGCTCCGGCTTTCGCGGCATCCGCTGTCTGCTTAAATAGTGCACTGTACTGCCTTGCGATAATCTGCCCTTCAGCGATGCGGTCTCCCGGTTTTACCAGCAGTTCTTCAATCCGTTCGGATGTTTTGCTGAACACCATCTGGTCTTTGGCTGCGGTTACCATTCCGGTGAGTTTTATATATTGGGAAAGATCCTCCGGGCGGACGGTATAAATCTTAACCGGAACGGAAATTTCTTTTTCTTCTTTTTCTTCTCCTCCGCATCCGGCGGGAAGAACAAGCGAAAGGGCTGTTAAAATACATAGTGATAATTTTTTAGCGTTCATTGTTATTCCATACAGTAAATAGTTTTCCTGCGGAGCGGAGCAGATTAAGCTGGCTTACAGTGTACTGATACAACCCCTGTAAATACTGCACCCTGCTGTTCTGATAAAAAAGCTGCGCGTTCAGAACATCTAGCTGTGTGCTCATCCCTTCAGCGTAGAGCAGGTGTGAAAGACGCAGGCTTTCTTTTGCCTGTTTCATGCTTTCTTCATTGCTTGTGAGACTGGTTTTGGCTTCCTGCCATTTATAGTAATTCTGTTCAGTCTCCAGGGTAATCATATATTCCGTCTGCTTTTGAAGAAGTTCTACCTGTTCGGTCTGCAGCCGTGCGTTCTGATAATTGATGAATCTTCGCCCCCCTTCAAACAGAGGCCATGATATTGAAAGGGTAAGCGCTTTTGAACGGGAGTAATCATCCGGACCTATCCTGCTGTCATCAGAAAATGCCTGATGTGCAAGATTCCCCGATAATGCAATTACGGGAAGTGCAGATGAGATAACAAGGTTTTCAGCCTCCCGCGATGCGTGTACCTGTTCCTGCATCATTAAAACCTCAGCCCGGCTGCTGAGAGAAAGTTTTCTGAACTCCGGCAGACCCGTCTCGTCAAATGCCTGCATAAAATCTCTGACAGTAAGACTGTCCGGTACGATAACAGAGTCTTCAGCCGGAATATCAAGCAGCATCTTCAGATTTTGCAAGGCGAGCACTTTCCCTGATGCAGCACTTTCTCTCTGAGGCAGCACCGAATAATACATTGCTTTTGCCCTCTGCAGATCCAGCTCTGTTGCTGATCCCTCATCATAAAACATCTGAACCTGCCTGAGATTTTCTTCCGCGGTAATTACCGCTTCAGCCGAAGCGTTGTATATCCCCTCCGAAAGCATTACCCCGAAGTAGGCCTGAAGAGCCTGAAGAACAACTTCCTCTTCTTTTCCCTTAAGTTCTTCGAGCATGGATTTTCTGAGGGTTTTTTGCAGCTGCAGATTTATATACCGTGAGCCGCCGGTAAAAAGCGGAAGAGTGAAATCAAGCGAGTGCTGGAAGGTATATTTGGTTCCCATGGTAAACTGCTGCCCCATAAAGACGATTGTCGGCAGTTCAAGATTTGAAACACCTGCGGCCTGATACCTCACCGTGGGGAGAAACAGGGCGTAAGCATCCCACAGTTTATATTCCTGCTGTTCATACTGCAGTTTTTTAATTCTTAGTGAAAGATTTTCCTGCCGGGACTGGTTCACCACCGCATCCCAGGTGAGCGTGATTATTTTTCCCTCCTGTGCCGGAAGTGCGGCAGCCAGCATGAGCAGAAGGGCGGTTATTTTTAGCATATATATTTCTCCTGTTACACTTTCTCCCGGAGAAAGCGTTTTTTCCAGAATTGAAAATATCCGGTGAGGTCTTCCTTCATCCGCGCTATTGGATCATGATGCAGGACACTCTGAAGGATAAACACACTCAGCGGAGATGTAAAGCTGACGGCAAGCATTTTAAGATCATCGGACGGACTGAATACCCCTTCTTTTACTCCCTGCTGGAACACAGGTAAAATACGCTCAGTAACTTCTATGGTTTTTTCACGGCTGAGGGTTTTAATCCGCTCCGGCAGGGGAGAAAGTTCAACATTAATGGCAATGGCTATATGAGAGAAATTTTCCTCGGTATAGCGTATATATACCTCAAACAATCCTTCAAGTTGCTTTATAAACGGGGAATCAGGAAGGATGTGTTTGTCAATCAGATGATGAAAGCGTCTGTTTCCCTCCTGTATGAGTTCCGCAAGAACATCTTCCTTATCCTTGAAATAGTAGTAGAGCACCGGCTTGGTGACTCCGGCTCTGGCACAAATTTCCCGTACAGAAACATCGTGGTATCCCTTTTCAGAGATGAGATCCACGGCTGCCTGGAGGATTTTTTGCCTCGTATCTAAATTTTCCATAAAATTTCTTACTTACCGGTAGGTAAAATAAGCAGCCGGATTTTTTATTTCAATAACGATTTGATGAAAGGTCTAAAAAAGAGGATGAATGTAAACTGGTTATTGGCACAAAAAATGAGTGAAATTGACTACATTTGTAACGATTTTTAACAGACTAATAGACAAATACCATGGAAGAACTGAAATTATTAACCGAAATACGAGAAAAAGCTTCAAAAGTAAAAAAAACTGTCGTGCTCCCCGAGTCCCACGATGAACGGGTGCTCAGAGCCGCTGAGATCCTGACAAAAAACGGAACCGTGCAGGTTATCATTCTTGGAAATGAGAATAAAATCAGGGATGATGCCTCAGCAAAAGGAATAAACCTTCAGGGGGTAAGAATCATAGATCATGAAAAGTCCGACAAGCTGACCGATTTTGCCAACATCTTCTATAATAAAAGAAAAGCAAAAGGGGTTACCTTTGAGCAGGCAAAAGAGACAATGAAGAGGGATCTTTTCTTTGGGGCAATGATGGTCTCCGAAGGAATGGCTGATGCCTCCGTAGCCGGATCATTCGCCTCAACCGGTGATGTGCTTCGCGCAGCTATTCAGTGCGTGGGAATGGCTCCCGGCATTTCGATTGTCTCCAGCTTTTTCCTTATGGTCTATCCTGAGATTACCTACAGTTTTGCAGACTGCGCGGTTGTCCCCAATCCGGATGCAGAGCAGCTTGCCGATATTGCCATTTCCACTGCACGCAATCATCAGATACTTACCGGTGAAGAACCGTTTGTTGCCATGCTCTCATTCAGCACCAAAGGCAGCGCCGAGCATGAACTGATTGATAAAGTCCGTAAAGCAACAGATATTGTTAAACAAAAAGCGCCGGAAATTAAAGTTGACGGTGAGCTGCAGTTTGATGCTGCAATTGTTGGATCAATCGGAAAGAAAAAAGCCCCGGGCAGTGAAGTTGCAGGCCACGCAAATGTGCTTGTGTTCCCTGATCTTCAGGCAGGAAACATCGGATATAAAATTGCCCAGCGTCTTGGAAAAGCTGAAGCGGTAGGGCCGGTTGTGCAGGGCCTTAAAAAACCCTGCTTCGATCTCAGCCGCGGATGCAGCGTTGAAGATATCGTAAACACCTCAGCCATTGCTGCAATGATGGCAAAGTAATTTCATAATTATAAATTATGAAATATGAAGTGTGAATTGATACAGTTTATATAAACATTAAAAGCTGCAACTAAAAAAGCTTAGTTGCAGCTTTTTTGTTTAATTGGCTACCTTGCTAACTTTTGGGGACTCTGGGGACACTGGGTTAAATTTAAAATGAAAAATTAAAAATTAAAAGTCATCAAATAAATCCTTTACAAATTGCCTAATGATTGTTAATTATCTTCTGATCCGTTTATATTCCACGCTGCTTTGCATCCGTTTAAGATCTGCGTGCCAATAGTGAGCCGCAAGCGATGTCGCACCTATGGTGCTTTATATTTTTAGACTTGCGTTTGTTATTAATATAACGCACCAACGGAGCTCAGATTGTTTGTTATATATCGGTTTCTATTAACTGTACGCACCTACGGCGCTAAGTGCAGCCCCGTCAGGGGCGAAATATCAATAGAAAAGTCAGATAAAACCAGCCCAAGCCCCAGAGGGGCGACACCAAACTACACTTATATTAGTGACAATATATTCAATGACAAATTAAAAAAAATTACTAATTACTAACTGCTAATTACTAATTCTTTTACCAGGTATTTTCCCGTTATGCTCTTTTTATTCTTTGCAATCTGTGCGGGAGTTCCCTCTGCAATAATCTCTCCGCCGGCTTCACCGCCGCCGGGCCCCATATCAATAATCCAGTCCGCTGTTTTAATCACGTCAAGATTATGTTCTACAATTACAACCGTGTTTCCCTTTTCCACTAATTTGTTTAACACTTCAAGCAGAACACGCACATCTTCAAAATGCAGCCCCGTTGTCGGCTCATCAAGAAAATAAATCGTCTTACCTGTACTTACTTTGCTCAGTTCGGTAGCCAGTTTAACCCGCTGTGCCTCTCCTCCGGAAAGGGTGGTTGCCTGCTGACCAAGCCGTATATATCCGAGCCCGACGTCAGCTATTGCCTGAATCTTCCTTTTTATGCGCGGCAGGTCTTCAAAAAAGTGGAGTGCTTCTTCAACAGTCATTTCCAAAACATCGGATATTGACTTAAGTTTATAGAGAACATCGAGTGTTTCCCTGTTATATCGCTTGCCGGCACAGACGTCGCAGGTGACATATACATCGGGAAGAAAATTCATCTCAATTTTTTTAAGTCCGTCACCGCCGCATGCCTCGCATCTTCCGCCGGAAACGTTAAAGCTAAAGCGTCCGGTAGCATATCCGCGCATTTTTGATTCAGGAAGCTGAGCAAATAGGTCGCGTATATGTGTAAATAATCCCGTATAAGTTGCAGGATTCGAACGAGGAGTCCTGCCAATTGGTGACTGGTCAATTTCAATCACTTTATCTATGTTTTCAAGACCTTCCACTTTTTTATAAGGAAGCGGCACCGTCTTGGAATCATAATGCTCCCGCATCAGAATCTTAACGAGCGTCTCATTGATGAGTGATGACTTACCTGAACCGCTCAGTCCGGTGATTAACGTTAACGTGCCAAGCGGGATATTCAGTTCAATATTTTTTAAATTATTTCCCCTTGCACCTTTAAGGGTAAGGAATTTTCCGCTCCCTTTCCGCTGATGGCTCTTTAGCTCAATGCGCCGCTGATTTTTCATGTAATCAAGCGTTATTGATCGGTTTTGTTTTATTTTCATCAGCTGCGGTACTGTCCCCTGAGCGCAAATCTCACCGCCATGCTCACCTGCGGCGGGACCCAAATCTACCAGGTAATCTGCATTCTCAATCGTCTCTTTATCATGTTCAACCACGATAACCGTGTTATCCAGATCGCGCAGCCGCTTGAGTGAGTTTATCAGTTTGATATTATCGCTCTGATGCAGACCAATGCTCGGCTCATCAAGTATATATAACACACCTGAAAGCTGCGTGCCAATCTGTGTTGCAAGCCGTATCCTCTGCGACTCCCCGCCGGAAAGCGTCCGAGCACTCCGGTCCAAGGTGAGATAGTCAAGGCCGACATTGAGTAAAAAGTCCAGCCGTGTATTAATTTCTTTGAGAATCGGTGCGGCGATAATATTGTCATTGCCGTACAGTTTTATTTTGCTGAAAAATTCTCTGCATCTGGTTATTGAGAGTGATGAGACCTCACCAATATTCAGTTTGTTGAACTTTACTGAAAGAGATTCTTTCTTGAGCCGCCCGCCCTTGCACTCCCTGCACGGCACGGTATTCATAAACGACTCAACCCACTCGCGGATGTTATTTGATGAGGTTGAATTAAAATGATTCTGCAGATAACCGATAACGCCGTTAAACTTGTGATTATACGTTACCGCTCTGCCGCTCCCGAATTTATATTTAAATGCAATTTTTTCTTTTGTGCCATGAAGAATTACTTCAAGCTGATCTTTCCTCATCTTTTTGAGAGGTGTTTTAAAGTCGAATCCAAAAACATCCGCCACCGCCTGAAGCTGCGAATATATCCAGACTGGTCTTGGCTTCCCTAAAGGAGCAATACCTTCTTCTTCAATTGATTTTGCGTAATCTGGGATGATAAGCTCTAGGTCAAACTCTTTCTTTTCACCTAATCCGTCACACTCCGGACATGCACCGTAAGGAGAGTTGAATGAAAATGAATTAGGAGCAAGTTCCTGATAGTTTATGCCGCACTCCATGCAGGCAAGAAATCTGCTGAACACCCGGTCTTCATTTCCGTCATTAAGCATCATCACGCCGTTCCCCTGACTGAGCGCAACCTCAACTGATTCAGTCAGACGGGTCGTACTTTCTTTACCCACTTTAATGCGGTCAACCACTATTTCAATGTTGTGCACTTTATATCGGTCAACCTGAAATCCCTTGTGTATCTCATGGAACTCACCGTCAACCCGGACTTTGGTAAAGCCATCGCTCATTATCTCTTCAAACAATTCACGGTAATGTCCTTTTCTTCCTCGGATAACCGGAGCAAGAATGGCAACTTTGCTTCCGTTCATGGTATCCTGTATGCTTTCGAGAATCTGTGCAGCAGACTGCTTTTTTACCGGTTTGCCGCAGTTGTAGCAAGTGGCTGTTCCCACGCGGGCATAAAGCAGACGGAGGTAATCATAAATTTCTGTGACGGTTCCTACGGTTGAGCGGGGGTTTCCGCCGGTCACCTTTTGCTCGATTGAGATAGCTGGACTTAGTCCCTCAATCTGGTCAACATCGGGTTTTTCAAGCATGTCAAGAAACTGCCGGGCATAAGGGGAGAGTGATTCAAGATAGCGCCTCTGTCCCTCGGCATAAATGGTGTCAAAGGCCAGCGATGACTTGCCTGACCCTGAAAGCCCGGTGATAACCGTCAGAGTGTTACGGGGTATTTCCACGTCAATGTTTTTCAGGTTGTGCTGACGCGCCCCCTTAATTATAATTTTTTCCTGTTCCAATGCTCAATGCGATAAAATTTAAACTTATATGTTACTCAGACATTCTATCAAAATCAAACAAATAATTCTGTAATTTTTCATTCTATGTCTGAGTATTTACAAAATCCGTTACAACCTCAACAATTTCGCACCGCTGATCGTTTCGCTGAGCTGGCGCTGAAAGAAAAGGGGTCAGAATTCATCGCAAGGGTGTTTCCCCTCTTCGGCGGGGAAAGTTATCCGACTCATCTTACCGCTCTGCGGAAGAAGTATTATGATGCCACCCACCACTGTTTTGCGGTAAAAACCCTTAAAGAGGGGGTGAAATATTCGGATGACGGTGAACCAGGCGGTACAGCAGGTGTCCGGATTCTTCAGGCGATTGATCATTTTGACCTTACTGAAGTACTGGTTGTGGTAACCCGGTATTACGGAGGCACGAAACTTGGAGTCGGTCCGCTCGGTAAAGCATATTACCAGTCCGCACTTGATGCCCTTTCCACCATCGGCACCAAGGAGTATCATTTATATGCGAAAATGAGGATCACTTTTCCGCATGAGTTCATCAGTAACTTTTACCGGATTTCGGGCAGATATTCCGTCCGGAAAGAAGATGAGATATATCTTGAAGAAGTAGAACAGATTTTTTGGATAAGATCTGACCAGACAGATTCTTTAAGAACTGAGCTAACAGAAAGTTTTTCCGGACGGGTAAAGTTCAAAGATATGGAAGAGTTTGGGTATTATTAAAAAACTTCATGCCTTGAAGAACTTTAAGGACAGTAAGGACAGCAATGACAAGAGTCGTGAAGATGATTACACACTGCTCACTAAGCAGCCAAACCTGATTTTACACGCTTCTCTTCAGGTCATTAAGATACATTTTAGCCCAGTTAAGATCAGCTATCAGGTTGTTCAATCTTGTAAATGATTCCGTAGTCATTTCAAGATATGTTTGCGTTACTGTATCCCGGGTCTCCTCCGGCATCAGACCTATAATCTCTTTTACCTGCAAAGTAAACTGTTCAAAGTTTTTTGATAAATCACTTTTAATGCTGTCAGTGTTTTTTACATCACTCATGGTGGCTGCACTCTTTAACACACGCATAAGTCCGCTGATATATTTAGTAGTAAAGCAGCAATCCTCAAAGAGCTTAAGTGAGTCAGAACTGAGCGAATAGTGAAGCATGGACTTAACCATTTCTTTTTCCTTCAGCTTTCCTCCGGAAAAAGTTTCAAGCCCGTCCATAAAAGATTTACTGTCTGTAATCGTATAACTCATGCTTATTTCTGTCCGCTTTTTTTAATAACAACGCCAATTCCATCCCCCGCAGGAACGATGGTAAAATGATATGCGTCCCCCGAGGCAAGCTTTTTATTAAATGCTCTTATGATTTCTGTGCTCCTGAAATAATAAGCCGGAACTTCAGATGAAGCTGTATATCCGTGCCAGAGGAGATTATCAATTAAAATCACTCCTCCATTACGCAGCAGCGGAAGTGAAAGTTCAAAGAGTTCATCATAGTCTTCCTTGTCAGCATCAATAAAGATGCAGTCCCACTCAGCCAGATAACCCCTCAGCAGTTCTTTTGCTTCCCCTTCAGCAATGGTAATTTTGTTTTGAAAACCCGACCTGTTTATATATTTGCGTGCCAGAACGAGATTATCAGCACTCTTTTCGATTGTTACAATCTGAGCATCATCGGGCAGTGCATTGGCAGCTATGATCGCTGAATAACCAATGGCAGTGCCAAGTTCGAGATAGTTTTTTGGTTTAAGGGAGCGGAGATATATGTCAAGAAAAGCAGCCCCGCCAGGTTCAATAATAGGGATGCGCTTCTCATGCGCAAACTGCTCCATCTCCTTAAGCAGAGGGTCGGTTTGCCTGAAAAGCTCCTCTAAATAGTGTTCTGTTTCCTTTGTAAGAAAGCCGCTCATTTAAGAAGCATTAATTTCTTATACGCATTGGCTTTTGCTGACCTGACAGCATAGATATATGCTCCGGAAGAAACAGGGACATTATGATCATTCAGCCCGCTCCATAAGAAGGTGCTATAACCTGATCTGATTTGCCCTGAGTAGATCGTCTTAATTTTCTGGCCAAGGATATTATACACAACAACCTCTCCTTCGACTGGTGATGCAGTATAAAACTGAAATGCCGTAGAACCGTTAAAGGGATTCGGATAATTCTGCTCAAGAGAGAAATCCTGAATCCGTGCTGCGGGTTCAAAAGCGACATCAGATACGGCCGGATCAGGTGAATACCAGGTACCGCCCGCGGGAAGTGTGGTCAACTCACCTGCTGCTGACTCATACTTTATATAAAAATAGAGGGGATCATTAATTCCAACCGCAGGAAGTGCCGCCTGATACTTAAAACCTCCGTCAAAAATCATTTGAACTGAATCAAAATCTCGGTTATTCTTTGAAATAAATATATATGCTCCGTAATTGGCATAAACTGAATCAAAAAATATTTTCTCGGCTACAATGCCGCCAGGTGTATTTTTTACTGCAGGAAGTTCAAGTGCTTTTTTTACATTGATAAGTCCGTAACCCCGGTAAAAGTTTGGCCGCTTAAAACTGCCTGCCGTGCTGATCAGTAAATTTCTTACCTGCTTATTAGTCAGATGCGGGAACGCTGACCAGACCAGTGCAGCGGCTCCTGAAGCAATAGGAGTAGCCGCCGAAGTGCCGCTGTTTGACTGATATTGATTCGGAGTAGAGGCCCTTGCACCATACGTATTTACCCCCACAGCAACAAGTTCAGGTTTCATTCTGCCGTCCGGGGTCGGACCAATACCGCTGAAGGAGGCAACTGAGTCGAGCGAGGTAACTGCTCCAATGGCAATCGTGTTAAATCCGTCCGCCGGGGCAACTATATACTTCCATAATCCGTTACCTTCATTGCCGGCAGCAGTTATAGTGAGCACTCCCTTGCTGAATGCAAGTTCTGCAGCACGGGTTACGATGGTTGTCTTGCCGTCCATCTGAGAATATGTATATGAAACCTGGTTTGTATCAAAAGTGTTATAACCGAGTGAAGAGGAGGTAATTCTTACACCGCGGTTTTCCATCCACTCAAGTGCTGCTGCATAGTTGTCTTCTTCAACATTTCTTTCTGAACGGACATCTTCAGTCTTGGCTAACAGGAATGATGCGTTATATGCAGCTCCTATCATAACGCTATCCTGATAACCACCGGCAATTGAAAAAACATACGTGCCGTGATTATGCTGCGAGGCCACATCCCCTTCCTGATTTGCTGTTACGTTATCATTAAATACAAAGTCATATTCGCTCACAACATTCCGGGTTTTAAGCGAGTTATGAAGCTGCCAGTCAAAGCCGGTGTCAAGGAGCCCCAGCATTACACCCTGCCCGGTAATTCCTTTTCTGTGCACTGCCGGAATTTCATTCATCTGAAGCTGCACATACGATTCTCCGTACTCAATAAAATTTTTATTCAATCCCGGCTGATATACATTATCTTCCTGAGTATCTGGCATCCGGACTGAGGTAAAGGATTTCACCTTTTCAAGTTTTTCAACAAAAGAAAAACCGCTCACCCTGGCTCTCTGCTGAGGGGTAAGATACGCACTCACCGCATTAAACCACCTGAGCCGGTGATGGATGTTGATTCCTTCTGATTCAAGCTGCTGTATATATTCTGATCGCAGGGGCAGGTCTTCATAACTGATGATATTTTCCTCACCCAGAACTAATTTCCTTCTTTCGATGGCCTCAGGGGAGAGTCGGCTGAGCGCCTCATTAAAAATATCCGAACCTTTCATAAGGGTATTCTCAGCAACCCCTTTATCACGGAAGAAGATAAAATATTTTTCGCCCGGTCTCTGCGCCTCTGCAGCGCTGCTCAATATAAGAATCAGGAGCAGAGTTGAATACAATAGTGATTTCATTGTTGTTTTGCTTTAATCGTTCAATGAACTTTTTTTAGTATCCGGTCTGACCGGAGTGCATCCATAATTGAAAATGCAGAAGGGTCAAGCGACCAGTAAATCATGAATGCCCTGCCAATGATATGGTCTTCAGGCACGAATCCCCAGTACCGGCTGTCCATACTGTCATCACGGTTATCACCAAGAACAAAGTAATAATTTTTCTTTACAATATACTCTTCTGTTTCATACCCGTCAATGTGTACTTTGCCCCCTTCGACTGAGACCGCCGGTCTGCGCAGTTCACGGTTAATAAACACACGCCACTCATCAATGGTAAAAGGATTCAAATGAAGGGTATCCCCTGACTTTGGGACAAACAAAGGACCGTAGGAAAGACTGCTCCACTCCTTGCCCGGAGGGAAAATCCTGTCATCCCGCCATTCCTTTTTTTCTCTTTTATAAAATACACCTTCGGGGGTTTCCAGAGGCCGGCCGTTAATATAAACCGTGTCTTTGCGGATAACAACAATATCTCCCGGTAGTGCTGCGATTCTCTTTATATAATTTTCCTGACGGGAGGGAATGTATTCATCCCTGTCACCGGGATACTGAAACACAAGCACATCATTCCGCTCCGGCTGTGAAAAATCGGGCAGGTTAAAAACGGGGAATTTAATACTGGTAAAAGGAATTTCGAATTCGTTAAGATGCCCGTATGAAAGTTTCTCAACAAGTATAAGGTCACCGGGAAGCAGTGTGTTTTCCATGGAAGAGGTGGGAATGCGGTATGCCTCAAGCACAAATGTTCTGAGGAAAATAACCAGAATAATTGCAATAATGGTCACGCGTATATATTCCCTCACGCTCAGACCAAAGTGCCTGCTCCTGACGGGCTTTTCTTCAGGAAGGTCAGCCCGGTCTTCCATCAGTCCTCTATCTGCAGAACCGCCAGGAATGCCTCCTGCGGTATCTCAACGTTGCCCACCTGTTTCATCCGCTTCTTTCCTTCTTTCTGTTTTTCAAGCAGTTTGCGCTTACGGGATATATCACCGCCGTAACATTTGGCAAGAACGTTTTTACGGAGCGCTTTAACGGTGGATTTTGATATTACTTTAGTTCCAATAGCCGCCTGAATGGAAATTTCAAACATCTGTTTGGGTATCAAATCTTTCAGTTTGTCGCAGACTTTCCTGCCCCAGTCATACGCTTTGGAGCGGTGCACAATCATGGAGAGGGAGTCAACCGCCTCGCCATTGAGCAGTATATCAAGACGCACCAGATCAGATTCTTTATAGCCAATCAGTTCGTAATCGAACGATGCATAACCGCGTGTTGTGGATTTCAGTTTGTCATAAAAATCAAAAATGATTTCAGCCAGCGGAAATTCAAATGTCAGATCAGCACGGGTCGGATCAAGATATGAAGTGTTTTTATACTGCCCCCGCTTGTCCATCGCAAGCTTCATGATATTGCCCACATATTCACTCGGGCACACAATCTGTGCCTTTACATACGGCTCTTCAATTATTTCAAGATCTCCAACGGCGGGCATATCAGCAGGGTTATCAACTATGACCTGTTCCCCGCTTTTTTTGTACGCGATATACTCAACGTTAGGAAGTGTTGTGATAATGGACTGATTAAACTCACGGTAAAGCCGCTCCTGCACAATTTCCATGTGAAGCAGACCAAGGAATCCGCACCGGAAACCAAACCCGAGTGCTGCTGATGACTCCGGCTGTGAGACCAGAGCGGAATCATTCAGTTTAAACTTTTCGAGAGCATCACGTAAATCTTCAAAATCTTCTGAGTTCGTGGGGAAAAGCCCGCTATATACCATCGGCTTTACTTCCTGATAACCAGGCAGAGGAGCAGGCGCACCGTCTTTTTGCGTTGTTATGGTGTCACCCACTTTGGTATCATGAACATCTTTAATGCCGGAAATAAGATAGCCCACATTGCCCGCGCTCAGTTCATTCGTACGGATTTTTTTAAGACCAAGTACGCCAACCTCTTCAGCTTCATGCTGTATATCATGCGCAAAGAAACGGAGTTTGTCTTTTTCGCGCAGAGTACCGTTCATGATCCGTATATATGCAATTGCTCCGCGGTAGGAGTCGAATATGGAATCAAATATCAGCGCCTGAAGCGGTGCGGCCGGGTCGCCCTTAGGTGCGGGTATTTTTTTAACCACTGCTTCAAGAATATCTTCAATGCCGAGCTTTGCTTTTGCGCTGGCAAGCACGATATCCTCATCCTTACAGCCGATCAGGTCAATCACCTGATGCTTAATTCTTTCCGGCTCAGCGCTGGGGAGGTCAATTTTGTTCAGAACCGGCACAATTTCCAGACCGGAGTTTATGGCCATATAAAGGTTACTGATGGTCTGAGCTTCCACCCCCTGAGAGGCATCCACAATCAGAACTGCCCCTTCACAGGCAGCCAGAGAACGGGAGACCTCATAGGCGAAGTCAACGTGTCCCGGAGTATCAATCAGGTTAAGGGTATAGTTTTTACCGTCCCGCGCTTTGTACTGCATCTGAATAGCGTGGGATTTAATGGTAATCCCCCGTTCCCTTTCCAGGTCCATATCATCAAGAATCTGGTTCTTGGCTTCCCGGGCGGTTATAGTGCCGGTATGCTCAAGAAGACAGTCCGCAATGGTGGATTTACCATGGTCAATGTGGGCAATTATGCAGAAATTCCGAATATTTTCCATAAACTCGTAAAAAGTGAATTGCAAATATACTCAATTTGCAGGGAGGGGGAAATGGAATTAGGGGGTGTTTTGGGCTGACCGCAGCCGGTTCAGGATGCACTAAATTTTATATCAAAATAAAAACCCCCGACTGCTGTGGCTGCCGGGGGTTATTATTTGTTATTTATACTTGGCTCTAAAAATGAAGGACTTAAAGGACTCCGAAGACATTAGCGACAATCTGGTGAATTGTGCTCACCTATTCATACTTCATACTTCATAATTCATTGACCTATTGTCTCGTGAGGTGGCGGTATTTTATTCTGTGGGGCTGGTCTGCATCAATGCCGAGCCGCTCTTTGCGCTTAGCTTCATACTCAGAGTAGCTGCCTTCAAAAAAGACTACTTTACTTTCCCCTTCAAAAGCCAGAATATGAGTAACAATGCGGTCAAGGAACCACCGGTCGTGAGAGATAATCAGTGCGCAGCCGGCGAAGTTTTCGATGCCTTCTTCAAGGGCACGCATGGTGTTCACATCCAGATCATTGGTCGGCTCATCAAGTAAAAGTACATTTGCTTCTTCTTTGAGCATAAGCGCAAGCTGCACACGGTTTCTTTCTCCGCCAGAGAGCACAGAAACTTTTTTCTGCTGGTCTGCTCCGGAAAAGTTAAACTGTGCCACATAAGCACGAGAGTTCACCTGACGGTTTCCCAGTGTTATGATATCCTCACCGCCTGAAACCAGTTCCCAGATTGACTTATCAGCTTTAAGCGCTTCGCGGTTCTGATCTGCATAAGCGAGTTTTACTGTTTCACCTACTATAAGATTTCCTGCATCAGGTTTCTCAACACCGTTAATCATTTTAAAGAGAGTTGTTTTACCTGCTCCGTTAGGTCCGATGATTCCAACGATGGCTCCTGCCGGAATGGAGAAATTCATATCCTCAACCAGGATATTATCTCCATACGCTTTCATCACACCTTCGGCATTGATTACGGTATTGCCGAGGCGCGGCCCGGGCGGTATATATAACTGAAGTTCTTTTTCACGCTGTTCGTTTTTCTGCGCGAGCAGGTTTTCATAAGCGGTAATTCTTGCTTTTGATTTTGCATGACGTGCTTTTGGTGCCATGCGAATCCATTCCAACTCTCTGGCAAGCGTCCGCTGGCGTTCAGACTCCCGTTTCTCTTCAAGAGCAAGACGCTGCTGCTTCTGCTCAAGCCAGGAGGAGTAATTTCCTTTGTATGGAATTCCCTCACCGTTATCAAGCTCAAGAATCCATCCAGCTACATTATCAAGAAAGTAACGGTCGTGGGTTACTGCAATAACTGTTCCTGCATATTCCTGCAGATGGCGCTCAAGCCATGCAACAGTTTCAGCATCAAGATGGTTTGTTGGTTCATCAAGCAGCAATATATCCGGCTTGGTGAGCAGCAGACGGCAGAGTGCAACACGGCGCTTTTCTCCGCCTGATAAAACTTTTACCGGAGTATCTCCGTCCGGACAGCGGAGTGCATCCATCGCCATTTCAAGGCGTGCATCAAGATCCCATGCGTTATTTGCATCAAGTTTTTCCTGAACCTCTCCCTGTTTTTCGAGGAGCCTAGTCATCTCGTCATCATCCATCGGCTCGGCAAACTTTGCGTTAATTTCATCAAACTCCCTTAGCAGGTCAACAATGTTCTGCACACTCTGCTGGACGATTTCCTTTACGGTCTTGGTTTCATCAAGCTGCGGTTCCTGTTCAAGATAGCCGATTGTGTAACCGGGGGAAACCGTAGTTTCGCCGTTAAACTCTTTATCAACTCCGGCAAGGATTTTTAAGAGACTGCTTTTCCCCGAGCCGTTAAGACCGAGAACACCGATTTTTGCCCCGTAAAAGTAGGAGAGGTAAATATCCTTAAGGACTGCTTTTTTGTTATAATATTTGCTTACCCCTATCATGGAGTAAATTATTTTATTGACTTCAACTGCCAAAGTGTGGGTTTCCTGAAATGAAAAAAAATTGAACCGTAAATATCCGAATATCCGGAGAGTTCTTAAAGGGGAATTCTGATCTGGTTTGAGACTTATTCAGGACACAAAGCCCTCACAATAAGTAAGAAGGGACATCCCCGGCTTGTCAAAAGACCGGTCCCCAATCGTACTCAACTGGTCCCCGAGTGCACTCAACCGGTCCCCGAGCGTACTCAACCGGTCCCCGCTCCGACTTGTCGGAGGAGGGGCGGTCCCCGAGCGGAGTCGAGGGGTCTTACTTTCTCGCCACCGAAAACATCGTATCAAGCAGGGAAGTTTCTCCTCTGCTTCTCACAATGGTCGGATGAAACGGAAAATTCTCCAGATATTCTTTATTAAAAGGGGGTTTATGATAAAAGACCAGTGCTGCATTAACGCGCAGCCGGTTGAAAGAGTCAATTAGGGCATATGAGAAAGCCAGCCGGTTTTTCGCTTTAACGGAAAACTGCCAGACACTCATATGTTCACAGTTAAGTAAACGGTTCCTTAAATTGCCCGCCTCGCCGATATAAAGCAGCCGTTCCATAACCATACCAGGGCTGTGATCGGGCCGTGAGGCCTCATAAACACAGAATACACCGGAACTATCCGGAAGATTATGAATCTCATCTTCCGTGATATAACCCATAAAATTAAGCGTATATGAATACGCGGATTTCAAAGCCTCCTTACCGGGGCTTTTCTGTTCCTGCATGAAAAAAACCTATTTAATCAAGTGAAAGAAAGCAGTGTACCGGCAAAGGGATTGATTTATACTGACGAAAATAACCCGAGAGTCAGCCCCTTTGCTGATTAACCATGAAGTCTGATAGAATTCCTGACAGTGAAATCAGATTTTCACAACGGAATGTTACTTAAATTTGTTCAGATAAAAAAACCCGTGTGATGAAGACCAAATGAAGCAAAAAATCACAAAAGAATTTAAATCCGCACATAGAATTAAGGGCGCTGTCAGAGACAAAACATCACTGATGAAGTTGAGGAAGAAAATCCTCTCCTTTTACGCAAAGGAGGGGCGTGATCTGCCCTGGAGGAACACAAACAACCCATACCATATTCTGGTATCAGAGTTTATGCTTCAGCAGACTCAGGCGGGCAGGGTACGTGAATATTATGAACGGTTTATTTCAAAACTCCCTGATCTTCAGTCATTAGCCCGGGTAAAAACACCTGTTCTCCTGAAACTCTGGTCAGGACTGGGATACAACTCACGGGCGCTCCGGCTCCGTACGGCAGCTCAGGAATTACTCAGAATCTATGACGGAAAATTTCCGCAGGAGGAAAAATTGCTACAGAAGCTCCCCGGAATAGGCGAATATACCTCCGCTGCAATTCTTGCGTTTGCGTTTAATAAACCCGTTCCGGTTGTTGATATTAATATACGGCGGGTTTTGCTGCACGAACTTGGACTGGATAACAGCGTAAGTAATGATGAGCTGAGAGTAATCGCGAAACAGCTTATACCCCGCGGTAAGTCAGCCCTTTGGCATAATGCACTGATGGATTACGGTGCATCCCTTTCCGCCGGAGTAAAAAAACTCTACCCTCCATTAACCAAACAAAGCAGCTTTAAGGGTTCGAGACGCGAGGCGCGGGGATATATACTAAAAACACTGCTTAAAGAAAAAACAGCAGAAAAGAAGTCTCTCCTCTCGGGAATTCAGCATCCGGAAAAAGAAGATATACTCGCGCAGCTTGAGGAGGAAAATTTTCTGACGGTAAAAAATGGAATCGTCAGACTGAAATAACCCGGCATCAGAGCGGGTTAAAGACTATTCCCGCCAGGAGAGAATTTCATAACTCCCCGTTGCGGGGAACTCCGGCGGCGTATTGAGCAGCAACCGGCTATCATATCTGATATTCAGACTGTAACCCTTTAAGATAACGTTATCATTCTCGTTATATATATTTACCACCTGACCCTGTCTTTGAATAAGCCCGCCAACCAGCCGTATTACTCCCTGCTTGCCGATACTGTTTAAATTTTCAACGGTAATGCCCCCGCCAAAATTAAAAATGCTGCCGTGAATGGTTACATCACCTTTTGTTTCCGGTTTATCAGCAATAAGCACATTGTTCGATGCAACTATTCCAAGCATATCCGTGCATGAAGGATCAAGGGGGTTGCCCACATACGTGATATCATCATCAATAAATATATTACCGCTCCCGCCTCCTGAACTCGCTCCCGCATAAACAGTAACTCTTCCCTTTACCTTGCCTTTTATATGCAAATTCCCTTTATCAACAGCAATTACACCGTTTGCAGTTAAATTGCTGAGTGAAGTATTTGTCCAGGCCGCGGCAAGCGAAGTTTTATAGTTTACAGTTCCATTACTGAGGAATTCCAGCCACACATCATTGTAACCGGAAAACACTTTGCCCGAAGCCGTTGCAGCCGCATATACATCATTAAGATCTTCCGGGATGGTCAGGTTCACCCCGCCTTCATAACCGCCGTTAAAAATAGGCGTACTGCCCGGCGAACCATATTTTATTCCTTTGCTTGCAGTAACTTTACCCATAAATACCGGTGAACCGTTCACGTTAAGAAATCCCTGCACATGCATTGGTCCCCACACGGTATCACCAGTTACATAAAAGATATTACCGGGTGCAATTGCAGCATAGTAGGCAAATCTTCCGAAATTACTTGTACTTAGAACAATTACGATTGTATCCTTATACGCACTGGTCTGTGAGATTGCTGTTATTTCTTTTTTGGTTGAACTTAAATCTTTAACCGTTATGGATATTTTACCCCCCATAAATGATGTTCCTGAATAGTTTGACTCCCATTCGGGATCAATAAATATCTGATTGCAGGCAAGGTTAGCCGCCGCCACGGCAAGGTCTCTTGCTGCAATTTTTGAATAATAGTCTGAATAGGTGATGACTGAGCCTGACTGCGATGTAATCAGATTTTGCTGATAGAGCATGAAGATCATCGAAAAACCAATAACCAGGATTATGGATGCTTTGCCAAACATAGATATATACTCCTATCTGTTCTTCAGATTTCTTGCTGATACACGTATCTGCCTCCAGAACGCAAGCGCATACTGCTCATCTACTGAATTAGCGCTCTCTACCCGAACCGATATCTGAATTGCGGCAATTCTTCCTGTCTCTGAAGCCGGCAGGGGCAGAGGAAGCGTATCTGAAAGTGCATCAAAGAACAGCAGTGAAAATTCAGTAACACCCGGATTTGGTGTGACCCTGGCTCCCGGATCAATACGGCGGTAGAGAATTCTGTCCCGGGGATTGGGCGTTGAGGCCAGATCAGAGAGCGGCCCTATATAATAGGTTACTGTATCAATCACCCCGTTGTTATCTATATCGCCCGCGAACTTTATGCGCGAGGTATCTGCCACAAGGATTGACTTAGCGGGGGTGGGCAGCAGAGCAGGATCTGAACTGTATCCAAGCCGTTTTATATCTCTTTCAAGAAAATCAACCACACTCACCAGATTAGACTGATTGATGATATCAGAGTTATAATAATACATATTGGTCAGCACATTCTGATTGACAGAATGAAGTGATGCCATCATAATTCCCCCGATCACCAGTGCGCCGATAATATCAAGAATCGTTGTAGTACCCATACTGCTACCTGAAGTACCAGTAACTGAGAACGGTTGACATCATCACGGTATCCTGCATGCTCGGGCTGCTTACATAAACGGAAAACTGCTTGTGCCAGGTTGGCGTGGATGAAGCGGTAAGATTCACCGGCTCAAGATAGCGTACTTTGGAGATGATAGTATATACAGCAGATGGGAGCGTGGAATCTGTTTCGGAATAATTATGATAATCGTCAATATCATCAAACAATGTGTGATCCGTCTCACCCGAATCAGCGCCAAAAGAAACCGGAAAAGTAAGCAGCGCGGTGCTGGTCAGCGGATTATTATAGGTGTTTTCATCAAATGAGAGACGCGTGGCAAGTTCAATCCGTGATGTAGCAAGTGAAATGGCAGTAAGTCCGAATTTGGAATTCTGCGTAATATCCTGCGTGCGGAGGATGTTTGAATTCATCCGTACTGATAGCATGGTCAGCAGCATCATTGCAAGTATGGTCAGAAGACTCTGCTGTGTACCCATTTTTTATCCTGCTGCATGGTGAAGTTCCTTTCTGAAACGGTTTCGTGTATTCTGCCGCCATGAACCATCTGAAAGAAAATTAAAAGAGACACTGATTGAATATAAATAATTTTTTTTGATAATGAAGTGATAAACCGGAAGAGAGCTGATGCGTACCTCACAGATCACATTTTCTCAAGTACCATTCCCCCGCCTCAAAAATCTTCATGATTAGATCATAAGGGATAATAAAAAAATCCCCTGCCTCTTTGAACAAGGCGGGGGATCATTTTTTAAGGTAAAACGGGAAAAATTAGTGGCCGAGGCCGTTTGCTTCCAGCCAGCGCTCTGCATCCAGAGCAGCCATACATCCGGTACCAGCTGCGGTTATTGCCTGCCGGTATTTGCTGTCAGCCACATCTCCGGCCGCAAAAACGCCCGGAATGTTGGTGGCGGTTGAGCCGGGTTTTACGATCAGGTAGCCGTTTTCATCCATATCAAGGACACCCTTAAAGAGCGAAGTATTGGGCTGATGTCCGATAGCGATAAAAAGGCCGTTTGCTTCCTCAACAGTTATCTCACCTGTTTTGGTATCCTTCAATTTTACACCGGTCATAACCTTGCGTCCGTTTTCTTCGCTTCCGAGAACTTCAACGGGAACTTTGCTGGTCACAATTCTGATCTTCGGATTTTTCTTCACTCTGTCAACCATAACCTTGGAAGCTCTGAACTCATCCCGGCGGTGAACCAGAACAACCTCCGCGGCATGCTTTGTCAGGTATGATGCTTCTTCCATTGCAGTATCCCCGCCGCCAATAATAAGCACCTTCTGGTTTTTAAAAAAGAAGCCGTCGCAGGTAGCACAGGCAGAAACACCGTAACCCATAAATTTCTTTTCGCTCTCCAGTCCCAGAAGTTTTGCTGAAGCCCCGGTGGAGATAATAACCGCGTCAGCAGTATGCACTTCATCATAAGATTCAATCACGAACGGATGTCTGCTGAAGTCAACTTTTGTTACTTCTTTATAAAATGACTTTGCCCCGAAGCGTGCTGCCTGGGCTCGCATAATATCCATTAACTGGGGCCCCTGAATGCCATGCTCAAATCCGGGATAATTTTCCACCTCAGTGGTAATGGTAAGCTGTCCGCCTGGCTGAAGTCCTTCAAAGATTACAGGACTCAGGTTAGCACGGCCATTATAGAGTGCTGCGGTAAGTCCGGCAGGGCCGGAACCGATAATAAGTACTTTGTGATGATTTTCGCTCATTATGATCTTTCAAAAAAATTAAATATAATGATAATATGATACCCAACCCGTTTCAAGGATTCACTTCCTTCCCCCTTCATTTGTGTCCTTCCTGCTCAGAAAATCCGCGTTCCGCTTCAGACCTTTCAGTTTTGTTCTCAGCACGGGACTGCCGCTAAACCGGTCACGGAATTTTCCGTTATCAAGATCAGAAATATATTGAAGAGAAAGACTTGTTTCACCATGTCTGGGAAGAAATCCTTTTTCTGAGCTGAGCGCCCCGAATTTATTATTCCACGGACAGACATCCTGGCAGACATCACAGCCAAAAATCCAGCCGTCAAACTTTCCGTCAAATTCCGAACTAATTTCCCCTTTATTTTCAATGGTGAGATAGGATATACATTTGCCCGCATCTACCTGCCAGGGCTGCACTATAGCACCGGTGGGGCAGGCATCAATGCAGGCGGTGCAGCTCCCGCAGAAATCTTCAAGAGGTGTGTCCGGAGCTAAAACAAGATTCGTAAAAATATTCGCGATAAAAAACCAGCTTCCTTTTTCCCGGCTGATAATGTTGGTATGCTTTCCCATCCACCCTAAACCTGCTCTCACTGCCCATACTTTATCCATGACAGGACCTGTATCCACATAATAACGGAAGGTAAACTCCGGATATATCCCGCGGATTGCGGCACACATTTTTTCCAGCCGCTCCCACATGATATAGTGATAATCATCCCCCCACGCATACCGTGAAATCTTGCCTTCCCCTTCCCTGTGTTCATGCTGATCGGGTGTGTTATATATCATCCCTAGGGAGATAACCGAACGGACACCTTCATGCACAAGCGCGGGATTTTTCCGTTTGTCCTGATTCCGTTCCATATACGCCATTCCGGCATGATATCCGCGCTCAAGCCATGCACCAAGATGAACGGATTCTTTCTCAAGTTCTTCAGCATTCGCGAAACCGCACAACTCAAAACCGAATTCCGCGGCAAGTCTTCGGATAATATCTTCCCGGCTGAGTTCCATCACTTACCAGGAATACTTTTTAGGGATAAACTTTGCATAGATCACCCCCTGCCTGACATGGACTGGATACGAAGTAATCCCCCTTCTGCCATCCGGCTGCATTCCGGTTTCCAGAGAAAATGACCACCCGTGTGATGGACAGACGACAAATCCCTGTTCAAGAAATCCCTCATGCAAAATATTTGAATGCTGATGCGGACAGATATTGTCCGTCACATAGACCCTGCCCTTCACCAGAAACACCGCCAGAGGATGTTCATCCATATATATCCGTTTTCCCCTGCCCTCCTGCAGTTCAGAAAGTAGGCAGATTTTAATATACCCTTCTTCCACCTCCTACAGCTCCTTCAGCATCTCTGCGGCATGGAATCCTTTGCCTGAGAGTACGGCATTTGAGCCGGCAAAAAAGGGATCATGCTGATAGACAAGAATCCAGTTTTCATCAGCTGCACGCCTGAGAATCTCCTTTTTCTCGGCGAGAGTCACAAGCGGCTGAAGGTCATAGCCCATGATATACGGGAGCGGCAGATGTGATGAGGTAGGAAAAAGATCTCCGCAGAAGAAAAGTGTTGTGTTCCCGTCCGATATCAGCGGAAGCTGCTGTCCGAAAGTGTGTCCGTTAAATTCAGGGAGTGAAATTTCTTCATCAAACCGGTACTCTTCCTGATCAATCAGTCTTAAAACACCTTCCTTCATGAGCGGTTCAAAATTTTCTTTTATGTAACTGCCGCGGTCCCTGTCAGAAGGATTCATCCCCCATTCAAAATTGGTTTTTCTCACATGATATACTGCGTTCGGAAATGCAGGCAGAAGCTGCTCACCTCTTCTGAGAGTTGAACCTCCCGTATGGTCAAAATGGAGATGAGTAAGAATCACATCGGTTATATCCTCAGGTGCTGCCCCATACTGCTTCAGTCCGCTGAAAAGAGGATTCTCTTCAAAATGATAGTTATATATTACTCTGGATTTTTCCTCCCATTTCACCCCCATGCCGGTATCAATCAGAATGGTTCTGGATGATGAACGCAGCAGAAGCACCCTTGCAGCCATGGCAATACGGTTCTTTTCATCGGGCGGATTGGATTTTTCCCACAGCGGCCGGGGGATAATGCCAAACATTGCCCCTCC
Source organism: Ignavibacteriales bacterium (assembly GCA_015709675.1). Classification (NCBI taxonomy): domain Bacteria; kingdom Pseudomonadati; phylum Ignavibacteriota; class Ignavibacteria; order Ignavibacteriales; species Ignavibacteriales bacterium. Next base: position 1,571,655 of record CP054182.1, on the reverse strand, counting down.
GTCCAGCGAAAATCTTCCGGTTTCAACCGAAACAATCTCATATTTTCCTATCTTCATCATACTTTCATTATTTTTATTGCTTCAATCTAAAGAATTCCGGCGAACTGATAAACTTTTTTACCAATACTTCTGCATGATACAATTTAAAGCGCTCGGGGGAGCAATGGAAATCGGGGCTAACAGCTACTATATTAACTTCTTTGGAACAGGCATCATCCTCGACTGCGGTCAGCATCCCCGCAAAGAGGGCTATGATTCCCTCCCTGATTTCAGTCTGATCGAAAATGACCCGGTAGATTATGTCATAATTACCCACGCTCATCAGGATCATCTTAATTCCCTCCCCTTTCTGGTAAAGCTGCATCCATACATTCAGGTTATTGCCACACCCGCGACAAGAGATATTGCGGAACTGACACTTCATAACGCACTCAACATCATGAGGGAAGAGCTTGACCCTATTGAAGCAAAAAAGCTTTTCTCCCATGATGAAATAGAGATGCTCACCGGAAGTATTATCGTACTCCCCTATGATAAACCGCTGGAGATTGCCGGACATAAACATAAGCTGAATGAAGAAATTACCCTTACCTTCCGGGATGCAGGGCATATACTCGGCTCGGCAATGGTTTTCCTGGAATGCGCAGGCAGAAGTATATGCTATACGGGCGATATCAATCCTTTTGACCAGGCAGTAATTAAGGGCGCTTCCTGGAAGGGGTTCCGTGCTGATTTGCTGATTATGGAATCAACCTACGGCCTTACTCCGGATACAGATTATAAGCCATGGCAGAAAGAAAAGGAACGGCTCGGTGCTGAACTGAACAAAGTGTTTAATAAGGGGGGGTCCGTTCTGATGCCGGTTTTCTCCCTCGGCAAACTGCAGGAACTCCTGACCACTATCTGGCAGCTGATGCACAAACGGAAAGTGCCATTTACTGATATATACATTAACGGAATCGGGATGAAGATTAACCGGCTTTATGATCGTCACCGCTATCTGGTGAATATGGTTGACCCGAACTTCCAGGTGACAGCTACCGGTTACAGGAACATAACCACGCTCGACAAAAAAGAGGATCTTTTTAAGGAGCCATGCATTGTTATGGCATCAAGCGGCATGATGAATGAGGGAACGCTCTCTTACACTCTTGCTCCTCTTTTCCTGCAGCAGAAAGACTCCGCCATATTTACCGCGGGATATATGGACCCGGAGTCGCCTGGGCACGCGGTAGCAAACGCGAAAAAAGGGGATCATATATATTACCCTGGTCACACAAAAGCGCTTCCGGTTAAATGCAGCATCAGGCGGTTCAGGTTCAGCGCCCACTCTTCAGCAGAAGGGCTGATAAAGATAGCCGCGGGAATCAATCCTGAACGAATTATCCTGGTACATGGTGATGAAGGGGCTGTTCTGGCGATGGGGAGTATGCTGATAAAAAAAATGCCGCATGTAAAAATTCATGCGGCAGAACAGGGGAAACTTTTAGAGTTCTGATTACCAGATATTCTTCGGGTAATCATAAGAATCCTCTGCCGAGGGATTCTGTTTTTCTCTGGCTGATTCTTCCTTTGTGACTTTGGATAATCTTACTCTGCGATTCGGCTTATGTCCGTTATCCGGAATACGTGTTTCGCGGTGTGCATCAGTGGCAAGGTTTTCCGGAATCTCTTCCGAAGAAATTACTTCTGCGTCTGATACTACGGTTTCAGGTATTTCACTGATAAGAGATGCAACTTTTTTCTCCGCAAGATAGCGGATTGATTTAGCCCTCAGTTCATTCAGTTTTTCTGATTCAACGGTCAGATATCCTGCTACTAAAGCGCCTTTTTCAATGGTAACTTCCGCGCAGGTGAGATTTCCCAGAACCGCTGCTGTACTTTTCAGATAAATCGTACGGGCGCAGTGTAAATTTCCCAGCACCTTCCCTGCCATATATACATTCGGGGATTTAACATTGCCAAAAACTTCTGCTTCCTCCCCAATATATACATCACCTCCTGAGATAATACTACCGGTAATGGTTCCGAAGAAATAGACTGGCGATTCGCTGTTAAGGTCACCTGACAATACCGTACCCGCGGCAATATGTGTGATACTGCCTGAAGATGGTGCGGCGCTATTGTCTTTAAAAATACTAAATAAGCTCATGAATCCTTACTTTTCTGTTTCCCCGCAGGATAAAAAATCCTCTCCCGTAAAGTTGACCTGACAGGGCCTGTTACAGGAGAGGAATGAAAAACTAAAACTCTTCGTTTTCTGATTTGTTTTCGAAGAATGTTACAACTGTCTGCGCGTTGCCGATGTCCATCCCGGCTGCGGCAGATTTATCATCATTAATTCTGTTTGACCAGATAGCATAACCGCGGCTGGCGCTTGTGGTCGGGTCATCAACCAGACTGGTTTCAAGAATTCCGTCAAACTCCTTCCTGAAACACTCAAGAAGTTCGGGATATAGCGAACCGCCGCCTGTCAGGAACAGAAGATTGGTGTGCATAAAATCGTCATCCTTCCAGACGTTTCTGAGTGAAGGAGAGATTATCTCATCATAATAACTCTGAATGGCCTTGGCTCTGATTTCAGTAATATCATGCGGCCTTCTGTTGATGATGATTTTGCCCATCTGGAAATTTTTATCAAACTGATGCTCGGTGCGAAGATCAAGATAATACTGTTTTTTGAGTTCGCGCATAGCCTGATTGATTGCGTAGCGGATACCGGGGCCGCTGATAAGCGTTCTTTCGGTGATACCATTCTTATTGGTAAGGCACGCTTCAAATGTTCCGTAACCGATGGAAACAACAAAGAACTCAGGAGAGCCCTTTCTTTCGTTTCTGATGGCCAGGCTGCATCCCAGAATCTCAGGTATTACTTCTACCCGGTCAACTTCTACAGCAACTTTGTTGGTTCTGGTTTTACCAAAAGAGAAGGTATCAAACATTATGTCATGCTTCCCTTTGAAATACTGAACCGCTGCATCCTGATTTGCTTTATAGGTAGCATAGGGGAATCCAACGGTGAGTGTTACGGGAGCTTTCATATACTGAGAAAGGAGAAGAAGGCCTGAACCAGCAAGTACCTGATAATCAGTATCCTGCGGATTTGCATTTACGATTTTATGGGGGGAAACACCCTCCTCAAGTGCAAGATTGCCGACAATATACTGACTGCCATTCTGATGAATCTTGATGCCGTCAACAAGATTATTAATTGCACTCTGCAATGCGTTATCGTGATTTTCAATCACACTTGGAAACAAGACGGACTTCATTTCTTGAGCGCCTTTCTGTAATATTTACGGGGAAGCTGAAATTTCTGCAATTTATTAAATAATTATCTGATTTCTACTTGATGTTCCGGCATCCTCAGGGGTGCCCGGACCGGCAAACTTTTTATTTACGTAAAATAATTTTTTCAGAATTACTAATATAAGACAATTGAAATCTAATTAAACCGTGCTTTTCGGGCAATTATTAAAGAGCAGGACGAACAAAAAAATATGTTAAATGGCCTGAAATTTCTGAAAAACTCAGATTTGATACAGAAAATTAGGCAGCCGGAGGGGGTGTTCGGCCAGTCCGCCCTCAATATCGCTCTCCTGATCTCCGATATTGGCAAGTATGCGAAATCCCTCGTCTGACAAAGTTTTTCTTATTCTGGTCTTAAAAACAGCCGGTTCAAGACCGTCATCCTCAGTTTCACGGGTAATCAGGCGCACATAGGATCCATAGCCGGCCGCCAGGAGATTTCGCTCGGTTGCATCACGGAAGACATGCATCCGGCCGGTGAGAAAGATGAACCGGTATCCCATGCCTGTCATTTCCTTATAAAACTGAAGAACAGGCTCATTGGCTGGGATTCTCCCCTCAAGCATCCACTCCTCCCACAGGTGCGGGTAAAAATCAAAATCAGTGCCCGAAATAAATTCAAAACTGTTCAGAGCGGTTTCATCCACATCCATCAGGATGATCGCCTGTTCCGCCGGAGGATAAAGAAGCAGTTTTTCTTTCAGCCCCTCAAGGAGTAAACTCACTTCAGATATATACTCACCCCCGCGGTAATAGCTGCGGATATCATCAAGTGTGCGGATTCTTTTTTCCGGTTCGATGCTTCCTGTAAAAATAACTGAATATGACAATAAGGGCTCTTCCGTTAGCGGCTGCGGAGTTTGCTCATCAGGCGGAGTATCTCAAGATAAAGCCAGATGAGTGTGACCATCAGCGCGAATGCAGCATACCACTCAATATATTTCGGGGCTCCGTTTCTTACCCCTTCTTCAACAAGAGCGAAATCAACGATCAGATTAAGGGCCGCAATCACAATAACCACAGCGCTGAAACCAATGCCAATCCATCCGTTGCCGTGAATATAGGGAATGTTGATACTGAAAAATCCGAGAACAAAAGAAGCCAGATATACCAGCCCGACTGCGCCGGTTGCGGCTGCCACACCCATCATAAATTTTGCGGTTGGTTTAATAATGCCGGTCCGGTAGAGGAAAAGCATCATCAGCAGAATAGTGCCGGTGAGCATGACCGCCTGCATTACGATTCCGGGATACATGAGTTCAAAGAATGCTGAAATGCCTCCGAGAAACAGCCCCTGCGCTATTGCATAAAGAGGGGCAGTAATAAATGCAATCCTCTTAAAAAAAGCAGTAACGATCGCCAGGATAAGCCCCGCAATTGCCCCGCCTATCATCCATCCGGAGATATTGCTCAGATTGCCGGTAAGATAAAACTGATTCCATACCAGCCCTCCGGGCACAATTACCAACAGGAGTAGAAAAAATGTTTTATTCAGAAATCCGTTAAAAGTCATCAGACCTTCTCCGCGGACTGCTGTCTCATTAAAAGCACGGTTTAGCATCGGATTTGAAGCCATGGTGTTCCTCTTTTTATAAAAATTCAGTGCAAATATACGGATTAGACGGCTGAGAGGGGAGTACCTGCCAGGGCAGTTCGGAGGGATTAATCCTGTTCATCATCAAAAAGCGTATTACCAGTTTTACCCTTTATTGCAGAATTTCCCTTTCTGAATTTCAGACTATTTCTTTCCCAGAATACCCCGTCCTGGTATCCCTGAATTGAGGAATCAGAATCAGCCATCTTCAGTCTCTTAAGGGTGAGAAGACAGTATTCTTCGCTGCTGTCATAAGCGCAGAAATTCCTCCCCAGTTTTTTCGCGGTAACCGGTGTAGTTCCGGAGCCGCAAAAGGGGTCGAGTACCAGATCACCGGGATTGCTCGAGGCAAGAATCAGTTTTGCCAGCAGTTTTTCCGGTTTTTGAGTAGGGTGATCAGTATTCTCGGGCATAGACCAGTAAGGCACACTGATATCATTCCAGAAGTTGGAGGGATGTGTAAGCCGGAAATTTCCATCCGGAGTTTCTTCCCAGTCCTTTGGTTTTCCATCCAGCTTGTAGGGCGCAATTACAACCCTTTTTTCCTTTACACGGTCAACATGAAACTGATAATCATTTCCCAGAGTGCAAAACCAGATATCCTCCGAACTATTCTTCCAGTTGGTTTTGGCGCCTCTCCCCTTTTCGCGCTGCCAGGTGATCCGGTTTCTCACGGTAAAATACTTTTCGGCCAGCAGATGAACTGAAGTGGAGGAATGATAATCAGAGCATATATATATAGTGGCGCCAGGCTTAAGCAGCGGTATCAGTGAGGGGAGCCAGGAGTCCAGATATTCCGTATAGGAAGATATCGTGCTCTTTTTGAAGCTGACCCCGTGAAAATCCTTCCGTAAATTATAAGGGGGATCAAGTATCAGCAGGCCGGCACACTGAGGAGGCAATTTGGCTGAAACCCGTGATGCATCACCGCAGATAATCTTGCCCGAGGGAGAAAATCCTTCGGTAATCTGTTCTTCAGAAATCAGCTCCCGCTTCAGGTATGCTCTCTCGTCATCGGTGAGACTGATTGTTTTGTTCAATTTCGAACGCTTTTTTTCAATATCGCTCAAATGGCACCGGCTAAAAATTCTGTAAAATGCTTCCGCAATTATAGTGAAATGTGCTGTACCCTCTGATTATCTTCCCATGTCCGCAATAATCGCTTTTTTTGTCCGCCGGCTCTGCCTAATTTTGCAGAAAACGGATCGTAACTACTTTTTAAAGGATATATGTCATTAGCACAACAGATACAGGAAGCCGGAGTGGTAGGGGCCGGCGGAGCAGGATTCCCCACTCACATCAAAGCACAGTCGCAGGTTGAATTTGTCCTGGCAAACGGCGCCGAATGTGAGCCGTTAATTCATAAAGATTACGAATTGATGAAAGCCCATCCCCGCGAAATTGTTGAGGGGATGAAACTGATGATTGAGAGCACCGGAGCAAAAAAAGGATTCTTCGGTCTTAAATCCAAAAATGTAAAAGCCATTGAAGCAATTGAACCGTATCTGAAGGATACCAATATTGAATTTACCTTTCTGGGTGATTTTTATCCCGCCGGTGATGAATATGAGCTTGTTTACGCTGCCACCAAACGGCTGATACCCCCCGCCGGAATTCCCCTTCAGGTTGGTTGCGTGGTGAATAATGTTGAATCGTTTTATAATATATGGCTTGCGCATCAGGGGCAAGGGGTGACAGATAAATTTGTCTGTGTAGCCGGCGCGGTGAAGAAACCCTCCACATTCTGGACTCCGGTCGGCACAACTTTCCGCGAACTGATTGAGTTTGCAGGAGGAACCACCGTCTCTGACTTTGCTATATATAACGGAGGCGTGATGATGGGGCAGCTTACCATGGATCTTGATGAAGTAGTAACAAAAACTTCTTCGGGTATTATTGTCCTGCCAATGAATCACTACATCATTCAGCGGAAAAATCAGCCGGAGAAAAACTGGCACCGCATCGGTAAATCTGCCTGCGACCAATGCAGCTATTGCACGGAATTTTGCCCGCGTTACCTGCTTGGATATAACGTGCAGCCGCATCTGGTAATGCGCTCACTCGGCTTTTCAAAAACCGGCTCAGACGTGTGGAATCAGATGGCTGAGCTTTGCTGTGCCTGCGGACTCTGCACACTCTACGCCTGTCCGGAAGATCTGTTCCCCAAAGAAGCATGTGACAAAAGTAAAAAAGAAATGCGTTCTGCCGGAATGAAGTATATACAGGAAAAACCTGTTAAAGTTCACCCGATGAAAGAGGGACGCAGAGTTCCCCTAAAGCAGCTTGTTAAAAAACTGCGGCTTGAGCAGTATGACGGGCACACCCCCTTTACTGATAAATCACCTGCTCCGGTAAAAGTTAAAATTCCCTTAAAACAGCATGTAGGTGAAATAGCAGTGCCGCTTGTTTCAGAAGGAGAAACCGTTTCGCGCGGAGCAAAAATTGCACACATCTCAGGAGGCAAACTCGGCAGTGAAATTCACGCTTCAATTAGCGGCAGGATTACTGAGGTGACACAGAATTATATATCCATAAAAGCTTAAAAAGATATTACTATGATACAAATGAACTCACTCGGACTTATTGAAATGACCAGCATCGCCGCCGGAATGCAGGCAGCGGATATTATGCTCAAAACCTCCAATGTTGAAATGGTACTTTCCCGCACTATCTGCTCCGGAAAATATATGACCCTGATAGGCGGAGAAGTGGCAGCAGTGCAAACCGCGGTGGATGCAGCGGTTGAAACCATTAACTTTGGGGTTATTGACCATTTCGTAATTCCCAATGTTCACCCGGATATATTCCCTGCAATTGCCGGACATACCGGAGTGCAACTGCTTGAGTCGCTTGGCATTATTGAATCTTTCTCCGTTGCTTCACTCATTGAAGCGGCAGACGCTGCAGTAAAAGCTGCATCGGTTAAACTGATTGAAGTGCGTCTGGCAATGGCGCTCGGAGGGAAAGCATTTGTAACCATGACAGGTGAAGTAGCAGCCGTAACAGCCGCAGTTGAAGCAGGCGCGGCATTGGTTTCTGAAAAGGGATTGCTTGTTAATAAAGTCATCATAGCACAGCCCCGGCAGGAACTTTTAAACGAGATGATATGAAAAATGAAGTTTAAGTATGAACTGAAAGGCCATGCTTAATTTACTTTTAAGTATTTCTTTGCATCTTAGCGTCTTTGCGCGAGACTGGGTTTAAAACTCCGCGTTACTCCGCGCTAAACTTAGCTTCCCTTTGCGTTAAAAAAATGGAAAAACAAAAAAGCCCCGGCTGCAAACCAGGGCTTTTTTTAATTAAATATTAAGAATTACAAATTATAACCAATTCATAATTCAATTTTCATACTTCATAATTATTTCAAGAGGGTCATCTTTCTGGTAATACTCTGCCCCTTACCGTAACTGAGTTTATAGATATATACTCCGCTTGCGTGGCTGGTGCCGTCAAAGGGAACTGTATATCTGCCGGCTGAATAATTGCCTGAGGCAAGTGTTGCAATCTCTTTACCGAGTATGTCATAGACTTTTAGGGTGACATCACTCTGCTCAGGGAGCGCGAATTCTATCTCAGTCACCGGATTGAAGGGGTTTGGGTAGTTTTGTGAAAGCGAATATTCGGTTACTATCAATGGGCTGGCAACTGCTATGGTTTTTGTGCTGCTCTTCTCGACCACATCTCCAATGTTAATTCTTCTTGCAAGTGAACTGATGTGTTCAAAATTACTCTGGACTGTCAGTTTTAGCTTAACCGGTGTCTCAGGCATTCCTTCCATAGTTGCCCGGAAGGCAATATTTCCATAATTGCCCAGTGCGTTTTTGGTATAGGTAACCTCATCCAGAAGTGCAATCTGCTGACCGCTTGTTGCATCATTTATCGTGAGGGTGAAATTTATTTCGTCACCTCCATTCAGTTCTTCAGCCCCAAGCACAGAATCGGAGACCATAAAGCCGACTGAGTATAACAACTCTGTATTGCTATTGACTGTAAACGGCTCTGTTTCAAGATATGAATTAATTATGCCAAGGGAATTTAGATTAATGGTGTCTGGTATCTCCTTAAATGAAATCTCCTGCCCGTTACGGCTGATATCACCAACCAGATATTTGAAGATAACATCTCCCTTTCTGATAATTCCCTCTCTGCCTGAACCGATTCTTAGATTCTGTTCCTTCATAAATGATGAAAGCCCGTTTGAGGAAGTAAAGAAATATGGCTGCTGTGTGGTTTTATAGCTGTTTGCAACCATTGTGCTCTTGTCTGTGCCGTTTGAAATCTGAACATCATACCCTTGAAGGCCTGTCACAGTTGAAATAGTGCTCAGGGTTGTGTTATTTGCAAAATAAATGCCTTGACCACCATTCTGGCTCCAGCCAAAAATGTAGCCGTTCTCTGCATCGTGACGGTTGATATTTGGTTTGTGAACATTATAACCAAACTGCCAGTACTGCCACCAGTCTGTACTTTTGAATATTATTCTGGACTCTTCCATCTCATCAGCCCCGGTTTTATTCATACCATCCTCAATAAAGCCGACATAACCCTGCCAGGCAACACGGGCGGAGTTGCCAATTGAGGTGATGGTGGGGTAACGGTTCCAGGGGTAGCCGCTTCCTCCTGACATCATACCTCCATACTGAGTGAATGAGCCATTTGAGTGAACGGTAATCTGCTTATAATATATATCAGAGGAACTGCCGGACGGGGAGTTTTGCTGCCAGGCGATCCAGTAAACTGGTGTATTAGAAGCTGATTTGGAAACACTAATTGTGGGATTCACGGAATACTGATTGGTTCCGTGTATATACCAAGGATAGCCCGAACTGTCAGCATAGGTAACAGCATTTCCATTTATGGTGCCTGGGAAGAAGAAGAGACCTTTTTTATCAGAGTCCACTCTTCTGAAGACTATCATAAACTTTGTGCTTCCGTTAACTGCTACAATTGGTTGTAACTCAGAAGGTGTGTGCATATTGTCACTCTGCCAGATAGCAAAATCATTCAGAATAACTGCATCTGTGTAACCATTGAGCAGTAGTGTGCCAAGAACAGGGTATCCTGAGTTCTGAGCTGTGTAGGCAAGCAGCAGTTTATCATCTTCGTTGGCTCCGTTATTAAGAAAATCCAATGAAGAAGAAAACACCTGTTCCTGAATAATCGGTTTTCCATTGTTCATAAGGGTCCACGCACCGTTTGGCATCTTTTCTTCAATGAAAAGTTTACCCATTGACTCATAAGCAGAATAGAGGTAACTATTCTTAACCCTTACAAAGTGCTGCTGTCCGTTGTTGGTATAGGTTTCGGGGTTATTCGAAAGCTGTATGCCTTTATATAGTGCACTAACAGTAGTATTGTCCTGCTTAAATACAACCGGAGTTTCTGTTTGTGTTGGGTACTGGAACTCCGCACCAACGGATGGATTTGCCTGCCAACCCGAAAAATAGAAGTAGTGGCTTCTACCGGAAGACGGAACGGAGAGATATTGGTTGCCTGTAGCTTTAACGGAGTAGTAAGGTGGTTGCCAGTCAGCCCCTTGATTCAAGAATACGCCTTTATGCCCAGAAGAGAGTGAAATATCTAATGGTGATTGAACTGTAACCAAAAGCGCATCCAAACCTCTGCTTCTTAATCCATACGGCTGCTCTTCGTGATCAACAAACCACGGGTCCTTAAATTGGAGGAAGTCATCGACGTTCTCAGTCACAGAAAGGAAGTTTTCCCAATTGTTTTTTATATATGCATTCACTGCTGGCTGAAATTGACTTAGTACTTCATCTGTTGAAGATAAAATAGTCATGGTGTCCCAGTTTCTATAGCTGATTCGATCTTGATTATCTGTCCAAAACCAGAATTTTTCAGCAGTTTCGGGCTTAAAATTCTGGGTTGACAAAAAATATTATTTATTTAATAATGGAAGTGTGACTGGCTGAGAAGGGCCAACATAGTTCCACATCATATTCTCCCAATATGCTGCCTGACCAAATGGCTGGTCGTCTGAACCTATCTGTTTTAATATGATTGTTTTATATGGCTCAACAAATCCTGTCATAATTAAAGAAAAATTTTGTGTAAAGTTCTTCTTCGGAGAAATTGTTACCGTATAATAACCAGCCCCAGGTGTTTGAAGGAAGATTTGCTCAACATTATCCCTCGTATTATCTCCGGTTGTCGCTGCACTTTCGGGAATATTTGGATTCAATATCCATGGTGTATACGTTGTTGAGCCATTCTTGATTAAGCGAACATCCAGGTCATTAACAAGTACAGGGCTGCTCGGTAAACTTTGAGGTGTAGGATCATTCCAAACTAATGTTATCCTTATTGGCTGAGTTCCATCACTATATAAATTATTTATTGTATAGGATTGACCATTTGACAAAGTCAACTCCTGAATAACCGAAGGATTTTGCTGGTCTAATGAAATCAGTTGGGCAGCTTTATATGTATTCATCAGTCCCCAACCGAATTGATAATCAGGACCCGGATACTGCCCTGCTTCATCTGCTGTATGAATAATGATTGCTTTTACGGTTGCTGAGACAGGAAGACTGTTATTGTGAGTTGCTTTATAATGCTGCAAAAGCTGGGCAATTGAGCCGGTAACACAAGGAGCTGCCATAGAGGTACCACTCAAATATCCAAATTTATTACCTGAACCACTCCCATCTCTGTATAAGGTTGAATATACTGAAGCACCATTTGCGACTATATCTGGTTTAATCCTACCGTCTGTTGTTGGACCCCAGTTGCTGAAAGATGTGTTTACCTGTTTAACATCATTTGCATGTGAGTAACCATTTGGAATGTCATCCACAGCTCCAACTGTAATAATATTTTTTGCACCGCCTTCAACCGACATAGTCCAGTAACCATTAATTCCGTTATCCTTACTATGGTTATCATTTGCTGAAATCCATTCACCATTTGCATAATGATAGTGAGTGGCCCCTTGTTCAGCTCCTTCTCCTCGATCGTTGCCAGCAGCCCAAACTATTGTATAAAAAGGAGCCAAATAGGCAATATTATCATAAGTTTTTGTTATTTCTTCATAGCTAGAGAACCGATTGTCTGTGTATGCCGATGCTGCAGCCATCCAGTACCATGCTTGAGAACCCAGATTTTTTAAATCTGTAAAATGCCAACCGAGAGGTTCACCATAAGAATGGTTCGACAATATCAGCGGTTCTGGCAGGTTGTTATCCAAGCCACCCGCTGCTGATGCCATCTCATTCACATCCCAAATCCAATCACGGGAATGAACCACTGCCTTTTCAGCCATTCCTTTCGCTTCGTATCCGCCGTCAGAAACTATCGTACCCGTAACATGAGTTGCATGGTCACTAATTAATCCTAAACCCGGGTCTTCAGAACCGGTTGTATCAATATAATAAGAATGTCGAGGTCCCAAGACAGTTTCCCAGAATGAAGTATGCCCCGTGTATGGACTACCTTCATCCCAAATCCCAAGATTTATGCCAGCACCAGTTAAATTATACCCCAAATTACTTTCACCCCACACTTTGTTGCTCGAAATTGTATTTGCAGCAATTCGGTTCCGCGTACTGATATATCTAGGCAGTCCATCCCGAAATTCCTTAAATTCAATTCCTGAGCCATCAGGGAATGATTTTTTGATTACATATCCTTTGCTCTCCATATATCTAACAGCAGCCTCTTTACTCTGCTTTAACTGTAGCAAATTGTCTGTAAAAATATTGATTAGTGCACTTGTATCTGTTTTGCTCAAAATCTGTTTTGTTTGCTCTGCATTGATGTTATTTTGCGCCACATATTTGGATTGGATCCCAAGTACGGCAACTAATATGAGGATTATCAGATTTTTCATTTTAATTTCCTTGTTTTATTTTAAAAAGATTCTACCCGCTATCTAAATCAGGTCGTGAAGTTTTCTCTTCATGAACAATTTTACCAACTCTATGTTATTGAATTGGCATCAGGAATTATTGGTGGTTCCACTTCCACTCCGTTTTCTCTTATTTAAAGATCGTAATCATTGCTTTATCACCTTGCCTACCAACACTGGCTATCAAGTGATTTCTTATATCTAACTTCAGAAACGAATTTCTTGCTTCAGACGCAACTCCAACCCAGCTAATTCCGTTAAAATAATAGACTTGACGATTAGCACTTAAGCCGGCAATCGAATTATTATCTTCTCCTTTTATTCTATAAACAAAACGTAATTCAGGGTTATCTGCACGATTCCAGAAATAACCATTAAATATTGTCATACCATCACCCGCTGCATAGATACGGAAATCCTGCTTTGCCCAAATCGAACGGATATAACCGCTCTCCTCTATGCTATGAGATGTCAAATTGTTAAAGTTGTCCAATTTAATAAGATAATTCTCAGCAGCGAAGTATTTAGTAAAACCATCATTACCATCGCTGATTCCCCAAATATCAGTAATATCATTTGTTATACCACTCTCAATTTTCTGCCAACTTGTACCGTTGTAATGGGCTATATTACCGCCGTTGCCAACCACATATAAATCACTGCTTGATGTGCCCCACATTTTGTTGATTGCTCCGGATAATAATGGTCTAATACCACAATCGGCTCTATTAATTTTCCCATTAAACCAACCAATACTCCCTCCGCTTGTTATTGCTATGTTACTATCAGAAAATGCGAAGATTGCTTTTAATGGAGAATAATCAACTGGATTACAGCTACTTCCCGTATAAATTTTTTTCAATTCCCAATTTGTCCCATCCCAATGAACAGCATTATACGCATTCGGGTCAGGATTCCCCAGTGAGTCTTTCATGTAAATTTCACCAACTGCCCAAATATTATTTTCATCTATTATAGCAACATCGTAAAGGGAACTGCTCCCGACTTCTCCGAAAGTAAAGGTCTGCCAGGTAAAATTGTGGGAGGTGGTATCCATTGTTCTGACCTGCACAGTATTGCTTATTTTATCATCCTTCCCCTCGTGGCGGATTATTGCACGGTATGAGTAATTGGTGGAGGGTACAAGGTCTTCAAATACCAAGAGGGTGTCACGGTTGAGTGAGAGTATCCGGTGGTAATCTTTGCCATCTTTCTGGATTGCCACATCCGCTGGCTGAGTAAGATTGCTGAACTTAAGCTCAAGCCATACCTCGGTGCAGGAGGCATCAAGTGCTTCAACGGTAATTGCCGTCTGCCCGAAGGGGCTGGCTGGTTCTGAGCATGAATAGGCGGAGAGGGCAAAAAGCGAGAGTGCTGCCCAAAGTTGAAGTTTGTGAAGTGGTGTTTTAGCGGACAATTCCGCCTCCCTTATGTTATTGGTATTTCTTTCCCGGACAGTAATTACCAGTTCCTTGCCACACCGAATTCTTCTGGTATGAGTATAAAAACAGTTATTACATCAAATTTTCAAAAATCTTACGAGTACAATGTATGAAAACCTTTTTTCCCGTAGAACCCAAACCCTTTGCTTCCCAAATGTTTTCTCACCTGGTGAGCCGATTAATTTCTTTAAGGTCTCAGGTAAAAATAATAAAAAAAAAGATATACGATGCAAGGGAAAAATGCAATTCTTTAGAAAATATTTATTTTCACCAAAATGTTTGTAATTTGAATCAAAAACAAAGAATTACGAAGTAAAATCACTAAAATCACATAGCAGAGTTTTTATTAATCCGGGTTTTATGTGATTGCATCGTCTGGTTTGTTTACATTTACTAAGGTTGTAATTGCATTTATGTGGCTTTGTGCTAAATGATGCCAGGTATAATCGGATTTGAAACTTTGCGTTTCTTTGGGTTTAACTTCGATTACCTGCGTTAAGCAATTTTGGTAAATCCTTTTAACAAAACTAATTGTACATTGAATAATTATGTCGGAAAAAGAAAAATTTTTAGTTCGTGATGTATTTAACGAAGCGGGCATTAAACGTATGGCTTCCGCAATTAAAAAGAGTTACCCTGAGTTTAAGTCTAATAAATTTGTAAAAGAAACCGCCGGAAAATTCCCCGAACTGAGTTTTATACAGCGCTCTGATCATATTACTGAGATGCTCAGGAAATATCTTCCCGATGATTTCCCCCGTTCTGCTGCTATTCTTCTTGATTCACTTGGTCCGGCAATCCCGCAAAACGATCTGAAAGGATTCGGCGGATTTATTGTCTGGCCAATGACTATCTATATCAGCCGTTACGGTCTTGAGTATTTTGATATATCAATGAATGCATTATATGAGATGACCAAGAGGTTCTCGGCTGAGTCCGCCATCCGCTATTTTCTCATCCGTTATCCTGAGAAAACCTTAAAAGTGCTGGAGAAATGGGCAAGCGATTCAAATCCTCACATTCGCCGGCTTGTTTCAGAGGGCTCGCGTCCCCGCCTCCCATGGGCTGTTCGTCTTCAGCAGTTCGTAAAAGACCCCGCGCCGGTAATCCGCCTGCTTGAAAAACTCAAAGAAGATCCCGAACTTTATGTAAGAAGGTCAGTGGCAAATAATGTTAACGATATAGCAAAAGATCACCCGGACAGGGCGGCGGCTTTGTTAATAAAGTGGAACAAATCAAAAAATGCAGGGACAAAATGGATCGTGCAGCATGCATCAAGAACGCTGGTTAAAGCAGGGCACACAGATATATTAAGCGCGCTTGGTTTTGATAACGATGTTGAAATTTCAGTTGATAAGTTAAAACTGAACAAACCCGCCGTTCATTTTGGAGAAACGCTTACCTTTAGCTTTTCAGTTAAAAACAATTCTAAGTCAGCCGTAAATCTGATGATAGACTACATCATCCATCACCGCAAAGCAAACGGCGGGACAATGCCAAAAGTATTTAAGCTCGCCAAAAAGAAAATACCCGCACACGGAGAAATACTCCTGCAAAAGAACCACCCCATCAGGGAAATTTCAACCAGAAAATATTATCCCGGCGAACACATAGTTGAAATTCAAATAAACGGAAAGAAGTATTTACAGAAGAAGTTTGAATTGGTTATGTAGATTCAGGGTTGTGTTTCAATACAGGGAATATATATCATACGGGTCTGATTAATATCATCCCTTCGGGATTCTGGTGTTTTTTTCATGGTACTTCTACAAGAATTTCATCCCTTCGGGATTTACCTCTATATATTCACAACGCCGGAGGCATGGTATTTTTGCGGAAACACATTACAAACGATTCATAATACACCGGAGACGCGACATATTGGTGGTATGCGCCAGATTGTCATCTGGCGGTACGAAATTTATTCACACGAGCGAAAAAAAAACGCCGAAGGCGTGGCATTATTGTAGAAAACAACAAGATTAATTTGCCCCCAACGCCGAAGGTGTGGTATTATTGTGGAAATACATTACAAACGATTCATAATACACCAGAGACGCGACATATTGTTGGTATGCGCCAGATTGTCATCTGGCGTTACGAAATTTAATCACGCAAGCGAAAAATAAACGCCGAAGGCGTGGCATTATTGTAGAAAACAACAAGATTAATTTGCCCCCAACGCCGAAGGCGTGGCATTATTGTTTAAACCCGTCAAACCCAATCGTAAAACGCCGAAGGTGTGGTATTTCGTTGGTTAACGCCGGATTGTCATCTGGCGGTACGAAATTTATTCACACAAGCGAAAAAATAAACGCCGAAGGCGTGGCATTATTGTAGAAAACAACAAGATTAATTTGCCCCCAACGCCGAAGGTGTGGTATTTCGTTGGCTAACACCAGATTGTCATCTGGCGGTACAAATTAATTTGCAACAAGCGGTAAAATAAAACGCCGGGGGCATGACATTTTAATATATACCATTAAACTTCCTCACTTAGCAGATAATTCATCGCATCGGCAGCAGTGTAGGTGTCATCCTCATGTTTCATCAGGTGCTTCAGGAAGCTGGTATCATCACCAAGGGTAAAGATGGGTGGCTCACCCGGATTGGTAAGTTCAGACGCAGCAATAAGTCCGTTGCACAAACAGCGGCGCTCTTCGCTATCTTCAATTTTACCCCCTTTGCGTATGTATTGGTCAAGACGTTCAGAGGCGCATCTGAACCCGATTATGCCGTCAGGGCGTGCAAACGGTGTGGTCAGATAACCCTGATTGCATATCCTTGAACGCGCTTCATATACATTAGCATCTGAAAGCGTGCCCGGTAACTGAATTACTTTAAAAGGAAAACCAGTAGGTGAAGCAAGAAGATCTGTTTTAACAACAAGCTGATTATTAAATGCCAGCTTTCTAATTTTATCCTTGTATTCTTTATTCATACCTGACTCCTCTGAAAGTGCAAAGATAGTACCCACCTGTACACCTTTTGCCCCAAGCCCTTGAGCATACTTTATCAGATCAGGAGAAGCATAAGAGCCGCCAATCCAGAATGGTTTGTTATGCTTAACAATTTTATTAAAATCAATTGCGTCCTTTACCCCATAAACCGGCTCCCCTTTTTCATTAAGCGGAAACTTGCCTCTTGGAGCTGCATTATGTCCCCCCGCAGTAGGGAGTTCAACAATAAAACCCTCAATGCTGCCGGATGACTTTGTCATAAATAGATCTGCCAGAAGATTGGAGGAGATTATCGGAAAAAAACCCGGCCGCTTTAATTTCGGAATCTCTTCTTTAAAATGCTCTGCAAGGTCAAACTTCTGCACAGCAGGCTCAGATCGTCCCTCAACATTTATGCGGTAACATGCAGGTTTACCCTCAGCCAGGGAGTCGAGAACTCCCGGCACCTGTAATGGGATACCGGCACCCATGGTAATAAAGTCAACTCCCGCAAGCATAGCTCCGGCAAAGCTGTAAACATGGGGTGTTTGAATTTTTTCAAGATAATTGATATTGACCGGTGAGGCGCAAGCTTCTTTAGCGAGCATCACCAGAACAAAATTTGCGCAGACAGTCAGGTCAATGAGACTTTTTGGTGTTTTAAAGGTAAACACGGGAACGGTTTTAAATGACTGGTTCGGTGAAATACCGCCTTCAACAAAAAAGGTATCAATAATGCGCTTTGCTGTTTCCTTAAAAGGGAAGTGGCTGAGGGCAGCCCGTATTTTACCATCCGGATCACCATGCTGAAGCATACGGGCAAGCCAGCGGTCTGCCGCAACTCCGGAAAGAGTGCCGAGCCCGCCCATCTTTGAAACAACATTAGCCAGTCTTGGGCTTGAAACTCCGACACCCATTCCGCCGGATATTACTTTCCAGTTCATCATATTCTCCTTAGTCAGACAGGGTAGATCCCTGCGACTCAGTTTTGCAGTATAAAATATATGTTGTGAAACTCTTCGTCTGCCGGATAACTATCACCTGACGGTGAGTTTCATATTGCCTGAATCATTGAGTAATCAGCCAGCCTGCTGAATAAAGCAACTGTTTTACAACAGAACTGCGATCGGGAGAATAAAAACCAGGGTTTCCGGTAATTACTAAAAGGGTGCAGGAAAATATGCAAAATCCTTTTGCACAGTTTCCCCTGCAGGGTGAACGGAGGGCCGGACATTAGATTTCAGACAATGATCAAATATAATACCCGGATAATGGCTGTACAAGTGCTTTTTAACGGGCCTGAAAACCCTTTGGATAACGCCGGCCAAACTGTAGCCCTGATTCTTGCTTCCGGAATAATCTTATTTCCTGGCATTATACTGATGTTTCGATAACATGAAATAATATATATAAATTAACGAGCCCCTATGCCTGAACCCGGAAGGATCACATATTGATTGTAAACGAATTGCATACCCCAACGCCAGAATACATATACAAAACGCTACCCCGCCTGATCCCGGAGGGATCACATATTTGTAGAATAAACATACAAAGAAGCCCCGCCTGATCCCGGAGGGATCATATGTTGGTAGAATACACATACAAAGAATCACGTCCCCTGATCCCGGTGGGATCATATATTGGAAGAAAACGAATTGCATACCCCGCCGCCAGAATACATATACAAAGCGCCACCCCGCCTGATCCCGGAGGGATCATATATTGGAAGAATAGATATCCAAAGAAGCCCCCGCCTGATCCCGGAGGGATCATATATTGGTAGAAAACGAATTGCACACCCCGCCGCCAGCCAATCCCACAAAACGCTGCAATTGCACTTTTATTCTGAAAATAAAAATTTACATTGCGATTGCAGCGGCTTTACTTAATTCTTCTTTATTAATTTTTATTTAATTCATTACCCATCAGATATTCATCTATGGCAGCGGCGGCTTTTCTTCCGGCTCCCATTGCGAGGATTACTGTTGCTCCGCCGGTCACGATATCACCTCCTGCAAAAACACCCTCCTTAGTTGTCTTCATCGTCTCCGGATCAACCACAATATTGCCCCGTCTGTTATGTTCAAGATCAGGCGTAGTGTTTTTAATGATCGGATTTGAGCCATTTCCGATTGCCACAACTGCCATATCTATCGGCAGTATATATTCAGAACCTTCTACCGGTATCGGCTTTCTTCTTCCGGATGCATCCGGCTCGCCGAGTTCCATCTTCTGGAGTTTTACACCACGGAGCCAGCCGGCTTCATCTCCGGTAAATTCAAGCGGATTGGTCAGCATAAGGAACTCAATCCCCTCCTCCTTAGCGTGATGAACTTCTTCAATTCTTGCAGGCATTTCTTTTTCAGAACGGCGGTAGATAATCATTGCTCTCTTAGCACCGAGACGTTTTGACGTGCGCACTGCATCCATAGCTGTATTGCCTCCGCCGAAGACCGCAACGGTTTTATCCTTGCAGTCGAACACCGGAGTATCATACTCTGGGAACCGGTATGCCTTCATCAGATTAACTCTGGTAAGGAATTCATTTGCCGAATATACACCGTTATAGTTTTCACCGGGAATATTCATAAAGTAAGGAAGTCCTGCGCCCACACCAACAAAAACTGCATCATATCCTTCTTCAAAGAGTTCATCTATGGTATCAGTAAAACCGATTACCGCATTGGTTCTGAACTCAACACCAAGTTCTTTCAATCCGTTTACTTCAGCTTTTACAATTTCTTTTGGTAAACGGAACTCAGGTATGCCGTATATAAGCACTCCGCCGATTTCATGCAGCGCTTCAAACACGGTTACATCATATCCCCGCTGCACCAGATCACCAGCGCAGCTTAAACCAGCCGGACCGCTTCCTATTACCGCAACTCTTTTTCCTTTTTTCGGCTGAACCACGGCGGGACGGATACCGAGTTTTTCCCTCTCATAATCAGCAACAAACCGCTCAAGACGACCAATAGCAACCGGCTCACCTTTTACTCCGGTTACACATTTTGCTTCACACTGTTCTTCCTGCGGGCAGACTCTTCCGCATACAGCAGGCAAAGCATTATCTTCTTTAAGTTTTGCGGCCGCTCCGGCGAAATCACCAACAGCAACCAGACCGATAAAATCTTTAATCTTTACACCAACAGGACATCCCTCAACGCAGACCGGCTTCGGGCACTGAAGGCAGCGTTCTGCTTCCATTCTTGCTAATTCTTCAGTAAAACCAAGATTTACTTCTTTGAAGTTGCCGCTTCTTTCCAGAGGATTCTGTTCAGGCATCGGCTGTCTGGGAATTTTCATTCTCTCTTTTTTTGTTAATGGTGTTGTCATACTACTGCCGGCTCCTCTTTCTGTGTGTTCTTAAATTCATCATATATACGGTCATAGTTGCAGAGATGATCATGCAGTGAAATTTTTTCCCAGTCACCGTAGGTTTTATTCCTCTTCATCAGCAGTTCAAAATCCACCTGATGTGCATCAAACTCAGGACCGTCAACGCATACGAAAACGGTTTTGTTATCAACCGTTGCGCGGCATCCTCCGCACATTCCCGTGCCGTCAACCATAACAGGGTTTAAGCTGACCACTGTTTTAATACCGTAAGGTCTTGTGGTCTCAGCAACCGCGCGCATCATGGGAATAGGGCCGATGGCTAAAACAAAATCTATTTTTCTGCCTGAGTCAATCAGCTCTTTTAACTTCTGGGTTACAAAGCCATGATAGCCGTAGCTGCCGTCATCAGTGGTGATATATACTTCATCGGAAACTTCCTGAAGTTCTTTCTCAAGAAGAACCAGTTCTTTATTCCGCGCTCCTGAAATAGCTATGGTATGATTGCCCGCCTGCTTAAGCGCAACTGCAATCGGGTAAGCAATTGCAGTGCCCACGCCGCCGCCAATACTCACCGCGGTTCCGAAATTTTCAATATGGGAGGGTTTGCCGAGCGGACCGACCACATCGTGTATTTCATCCCCTGAGCTGAGGGTGTTAAGCTTTTTTGTAGTCTTACCTACTCCCTGAACAATTATGGTAATTGTACCCTTTTCAGAGTCGGAGTCAGCTATGGTGATGGGTATTCTCTCTCCGGTTTCATCCAGCCGGAGAATGACAAACTGTCCGGCTTTGCGTTTCTTTGCAATTTTTGGTGCCTGGATGGTGAAACGCTTTACATCCGGTGCAATAAATTCTGCTTTTACGATTTGGTACATGGTGTTCCTGTTTCTAATACCCCCGCTCTGCAATTATAATACCAAAAGAGATCCGGAAAAAAGCCCGATTTCAGCTCAAAATCGAAGATTTTATCCTCTTACGACTGCTCTCAATTTTTAGGTATGCTTTTTGTAGAAGATTTTCTCAGAATTGAAAAGGAAATTTCTAATGGATAGAGGAGAATGGAAAACGGATAATGAAGAATTTCTCTGACCCGCGAGAATCTGCGAAATCTGCGGGAAACCTTTTCGATCCGCGCTGCGAAGCATCCGTTTAATCAGCGTGCCGTCTTTAGAGCTAACGGTGGCCGGTCTGTACATTGTTCATTGTAAATTGTACAATGGATTTCCGATCAATGCTCATCCGCGCTGCTTAGCATCCGTTTAATCAGCGTCCCATCATCGCAGTATAGTTTAGCAGCTTAAGTTCCGATTCCTAAAAATCTGTACTGCGAAGCATCCATTAAAATCCTCTGGCTATTGAGGGGTTAAGCTGCTCACAAAATTAATCCCCCGGATTACTAATTGCTAATTCCTCATTACTAATTACTCTTCCCACACTCCCATTTTACCGGACTGATAGTCCCGCATTGCCTCACGAATCTCATCCTCGGTGTTCATCACAAACGGGCCGTAAGATACCACCGGTTCATTAAGCGGAGGAGCAAAACCAAAAATGACTTCACTCTTTTCAAGAGCTGTAATTTTCACTTCATCTCCTTCATTGCCGAAGGAAACAAGATTCCGTGTTACCGCCTCAGCACCGTTTACCGCCACCCTTCCGCTGACAATATATAAAAGAATGTTCATAGCAGGCGGTACTGCAGCAGAAAACTCCCCGTTCTCATTAAACGATAGCAATGAAAGATTCACATCATGAAAAGTCTGCACTGCTCCCCGGATACCTCCAAGAGAGCCGGAGATGATACTCCCGGACACTTTTCCGTCCGGAGATATATACGAAGGCATCTCATGCTTCTGAAAACCGTAATAGGCGGGAGGAGCCATTTTGTGCTTCGCCGGAAGATTCACCCAGAGCTGCAGCACTTCTTCTTTTCCGCCGTTCTTCATAAAATCTTCAGAAGAAACTTCCGCATGAATCAAACCGCTCCCCGCTGTCATCCACTGCACTCCGCCTGATGTGATGATGCTTTTTCCGCCGGATGAGTCGGTATGCATGACATCGCCATCAATGATGAAAGTCACCGTCTCAAATCCGCGGTGCGGATGCGGCCCAAACGGAAGCCCGTTATTATCAGGAGGAAACACCTGCGGGCCGTGGTGATTAAGGAAAATAAACGGATCAACCGCTGATATATCACCAACCGGAATCGCCCGCCAGGTAAGCAGCCCCTCCATGTGTGCCGGTTTTGCAGTATATATATTTGTAATTTCTCTGAGCATCACAGTCCTCTGTTTGTATATAGTTTGTTCTCTTCCGGCAGGATCCTCAGAAGAGAGTCATTGCCGGATCCATTGATTCTGATTGAATTTTTTTGTACTTTAGTTTTTACTAAGCATTTTCTCTGCCATTCTGAAATAAGGGCGGAGAATCTTTCTGCCACCTGATAAGAAAGGAGTAACATGAAAAATGTTATCGCCATCCGTAAGGAGACAAAAGATAAAACACAGCGCAGGGCTCCTCTGGTTCCTGAGCATGTCCGCCGCCTGGTCCGCAATCACCGGATTAAAGTTCTGGTTGAACCCTGGGAACAGAGAATTTTTTCTGATGCGGAATATAAGAAAGCCGGCGCAATCATCACACGAGACCTTTCCGAAGCCAATATCATTTTCGGAGTTAAGGAAATAGCCCCGCAATACCTTCAGCCCGATACAGCCTACTGCTTTTTTTCTCATGTGATAAAAGGGCAGTCATACAATATGGGGATGCTGAAAGATATTCTGGACAAGAATATCTCACTGCTTGATTATGAACTGGTTAAGGACCATCAGGGAAAGCGGCTGATTTTCTTTGGCGAGTATGCCGGTCTTGCCGGAACCATTGACACGATGTGGGCATTGGGAAAACGACTGCTGCATGAAGGTACAAAGAATCCCTTTTCCCATATAAAATACGCGACGGAATATCTCCGCCTTTATGAAGCCCGGGACGCATTTCTTGAAGCCAGTTATCAGATTGCGGAGAAAGGACTCCCCCGGCATCTCACTCCTCTGGTTGTGGGAGTTACGGGTACAGGCCATGTTACCAAAGGGGCGCTTTCTCTCTTTGATATACTTCCAACCGTAACGCTTAATCCGGAGGAACTTGAGTCTTTCTTTAAGAAAGGAAAATTTTCCAACCGGGTGGTCTATGAGGTTCTCTTCCAGAAACAGCATTTATACAAGAGAAAAAAAGGAAACGAACCGTTTAATCTGAAACATTTTAACGCTCATCCCTCTGAATATACATCCGGGCTTGAACGCTATCTGCCTTATCTCACGGTTCTGATAAATGGTATATACTGGGACCCCCGATTCCCTAAGCTGGTAACAAAGAAGTTCACGAAAAAGCTTTTCAGCGGAAGAAAACAGCCCCGCCTGCGGGTCATCGGTGATATCACCTGCGATATAGAGGGTTCGATTGAGATTAATCTTGAAGAAACCAACATGACCAACCCCGTTTATGTTTATGATGTGCGTGACGGAAAAATTCATTACGGCGTCGAAGGCAAAGGTCCGGTTGTGCTGGCTGTGGATAAGCTGCCAAATGAACTTGCCTATGAAGCATCAACCTCATTCGGAGCTGCACTGCTTCCCTTTGTGCCTATGCTTGCGCGCGCCGATTTCCGCTCAAAGCGGGGGATGCCCGCTCTGCCTCAGGAGTTTACCAATGCCCTGATCGTGCAAAGCGGAAAGCTGGTTAAAAACTTCAAATACCTTGATAAACATATTAAAAGTGCATTAAAGAAATGAAACGCATTCTTATTCTCGGAGCCGGAAAAAGTTCTGTATATCTCATAAGTTATCTGCTCGGTATTGCAAAGGAGCGGGACTATTTCATCACCGTCTGCGACAGAGATGAGAAGATGGCACAGGATGCGGTTAATCATCATTCACAGGGACAGGCAATCGGTATGGACATCAATGACAGCGCCACCAGAATCAGTCTGATCGGCTCGTCAGATATTGTTATCAATATGCTGACCCGCCCCTATCAGTTTCAGGTTGCGCTTGACTGTCTGAATGCCGGTATATCCATGATCTCAGCTTCTTACGAAGATCCGAAGGTAAAAACGCTCCACCGGGATGCAGTACAGAAAAACATTATCATCCTCAATGAAATGGGGCTTGACCCCGGCATTGACCACATGCTGGCAATGTCTCTGCTGAGTGATCTGAAAGCAAAGGGTGCAGTAATAAAAAGCTTCCGCTCATACGGCAGCGGCCTCCCCGAAGCAAAGATAGACACTAATCCCTTTGACTACGCAATCACCTGGAACCCGCGTAATGTTCTGCTCGCGGGGGAAGACGGCGCTATATATAAAGAAGACGGCAAAATCAAAATCCTCCCCTTCCACCGAATCTTTGACCGGACATGGGGAGTCTCCGTCAATGGGCTTGGGTACTTTGAAGCATATCCGAACCGCGACTCCCTCTCATACGGCTCACTGCTGGGCATCAATGAAAGCCACACCGTGATAAGAGGAACGCTCCGCTACCCCGGCTGGAGCGAAGCCTGGAAGCAGATTATTCAGCTTGGTATGACCAATGAACTTATTCTGATTCCTGATTTACCCGAAATGACTTACCGGCAATTCACGGCAATGTTTCTGCCTGCTTCAACAAACGATGCAAATGTGGAACAGGAAGCTGCCAACTATCTCGGCATAAGTCCCACCGGCAACATTATGTCCAAACTGCACTGGCTCGGTTTATTCTCGAGGGAAAAGATTGGCGGTAAAGCAGTGACTGCCGCGCAGGCAATGATTCAGCTTATTATGAAGAAATTCACTCTGCCTGAAGGGATGACTGATATGGTTATTCTGCTGATTGAAGTTGAGGCAGAATATCCCGCAGAGAATAACAGGAAAGAAAAGATCACCCGCCTGATGATTGATTACGGCAGCGGTGCTTCAGCAACAGCAATCTCAAGAACCGTCGGACTGCCGGTTGCTGTGGCGGCTGATTTGATATTGCAAAATAAAGTGCAGCTTATCGGGGTACAAATTCCCACGCACCCGGCTATATATGAACGGGTACTGCCGGCATTGGTGGAAAACGGGATCAAATACACGGATGAGAATTATGAAGTATGAAGGGTGAATTATGAAGTATGAAGGATGAATTATGAAGTATGAATTGTGAATTGCAGAGACGATACCGGGTAGAGACGATGCATCCCGATTGCATCGGGACAAGTGCATCGTCTCTAAGACATACGGTTTTATTTTTTTATTTTTTGTACCGCGGTATCAATCCGGCGGATAACTTCATCCCTGCCCAATATATATAACAGGTCAAACATTCCAGGACCGCTGCTGACTCCGGAAACAGCGAGCCGTAGCGGGTGTATCAATTTTCCTTTGCCGGCATTCAGCGCTGCTGCGGTATCTGCCAGCGCCTGTTCAAACGCATGAGTATCAGGGTTTTCCAGTTTTGCAAAATTTTCAGAAAGTGCCTTTAACTGCTCAGGTGTTTCCGGCTTCCAGTTTTTGTCAATGGATTGCTGTTCATATTCTCTGGGTGCAGCGTAAAAGTAAGGGCATTTGCTCACAAATTCCGCGGCAAAGTTTACCCGCTCTTTCATGGCATGGATTATATTCACAAGATACTCATCACTATATACTCCGCTGCTGAATTCACTCTTTGCCAGTTCTTCTCTGATCATGGCGAGTATTTCAGCATCAGATTTCATACGCAGATGCTCAAAGTTCATCCAGTTGAGCTTTTCGAGATTAAATACCGCGCCTGACTTATTCACCCGCTCAAGAGTAAAAAGTTCTTCCATTTCTTTCAGGGAGAAAAGCTCCCGGTCATCCCCTGCATTCCAGCCAAGCAATGCAACAAAGTTGACCAATGCTTCTTTAAGGAATCCTTTTTTCTTATAGTCTTCAACCGCTACATCCCCCTGGCGTTTGCTGAGTTTTGATTTATCCGGATTCAGCAGCAGCGGCAGATGCGCAAATACCGGACGCTCCCAGCCGAATGCATCGTACAGAAGAACATGCTTGGGAGTTGACGAAAGCCACTCCTCGCCCCGGATAACATGGGTGATTTTCATAAAATGATCATCAATCACATTTGCAAGATGATAGGTCGGGTAGCCGTCACTTTTAAGCAGCACCTGATCATCAATGGTTTCGCGGTCAAACTCAACATGACCGCGGACAATATCATCAAACGCTACTTTAGCACCCGGTTCAACATTCAGGCGGATGACAAACTGCTCTCCTTTTGATATCTTTGTTTCGCGTTCTTCTCTGGTCAGTGAAAGGCAGTGTTTGTCATATTTGGTCTGCTGATTCTGTTTCTGCTGTTCTTCACGAAGCTGTGTTAAACGCTCCGCCGTGCAGAAACAGTGATATGCTTTGCCGCTTTCAATCAGCCTTTCAACCTCTCTTTTGTATATATCCAGGCGTTCAGACTGTATATAAGGCCCGCAGTCACCCCCGGTTACCGGACCCTCATCGTAGGTCAGTCCGCACCAGTTAAGGGTTTCAATCAGGTTTTCGACCGCGCCTTCAACATAGCGGTTGCGATCAGTGTCTTCAATGCGAAGCACAAAGGTTCCGCCGTTTTTCTTTGCGTAAAGATAATTATAGAGTGCGGTGCGCAGCCCTCCCACATGAAGATATCCTGTGGGGCTTGGGGCAAAACGGACGCGTGGTTTTTCACTTATCAAACTAAACTCCTCATTCTGTCAGTCAATTATATTACTGCTGGTTCTCTTCGTCCGGTAATTTTTCCCGCAGGTCATTCTCAGCAGACCAGACGTTAAACTGCACCATCTTCTGCCGCAGCTTTTTTACCAGTTCAAATGTCAACAATTCGTATGTATATCGCTCGTTAAGCCCGAGTATTTTGCCGGTCTTATAAGAAATAAATCCCGCCACCGTATTATACTCATCAGACTCCGGCAGGTCATGGTTAAATGTTTCATTAAAGGTTTCAATGTGCATTGAGCCGAGGATGTTATACTTGCCGTCGGGCAATTGCGAGAACTCAACCGGCTGAGGAGGTGTATCACCGGTAATTTTACCGACTATTTCGCTTAATATATCCTCAAGCGTTATCACTCCTTCAGTGCCGCCCCACTCATCGGTGACAATTGCAATACGCTCTCCGCGCATCTGCATTTCTTTAAGTATCTCAGAGACCCGCTTTGTTTCCGGCACAAAATACGCCGGGCGTATAAGCGAGCGTATCTCATATTTCCCCTTCTCAATAAAGTTGCGCATCAGGTCTTTGATGTGCAGTATGCCCATGATGTTATCGGTTGAGTCTTTATATACAGGCAAAAGACTATGCCCGGTCTTAACAATAAAGTTAAAAATCTCCGCCTCATCATCGGTCAGTTCCACCGCAATCATTTCAGTGCGGGGTATCATCACCTCATTCGCGCTCACATCATTCAGTTCAAACACATTCTGAATAATCTCGTGCTCGGTTTTATCAATCTCGCCGGTTTTTACGCTTTCATTCAGCAGCGAGCGTATTTCCTCCTCTGATGCTTTCCCCTGTGAAAGTGTGGTTGAGGTTTTAAACGGTTTAAGCAGAAGGTTGGCAAAATCCAGCAATATTTTGAGCGGTGCATTAGTTGCGCGGATAAGCAGATACATCGGGGTAATGAGAACCAGACTAACCGGACCGGAATATCTTTTCCCAAACCCTTTTGGCAGCATCAGTACCAGTAATTGCCACCCGGTTAAAAAGAGAATAAGCAGCCCGAATGCGTGAAGCACCTGCAGCCAGGTAAACGGACCGTCAGAATAGCCCGCTCTGATAAAATCAACTATAGTAAGCACCGTTGCGGAAAGCAGCAGCAGCAGACGCCAATACTCTGTAAATGCAAACAGTTCTGTCGGATTTTCCTGAAGGCGGGTAATTTTTTTTATTTTGAGCTCGGGAGAATCCTCCTGCTCTTCATATTGTTCTTTGTCAAAGGTGATAACCGCGGCTTCAAATAAAGTTATTAAAGCTGCCACGGCGAACAAGATCACCAGGTCACTCTCGGGCATTAAATAAGTTGCGTAATTGTTAAATTTAGAATCGTAAAAATAAACACTGGGCATGAGAATTCCGAAGAACCGGGCGATATTAAAAAAATACCGGTTTTTACGAAAATTCTGATGAATTTTGCCCTTTTTTCCCCAATTTAGTTAAAAATCTGATGAATCCGACAAAAATTTACATAAAAGAGGGGAGAATCAATTTTGATTTTCCTGAAGGTCCCTCCCGGTCAATTTCAATTAAATACCTCAGGGATGAGTGCCCCTGCGCCGGATGCAAAGGGGAAACCATACTTCTCCGCACCTACCGTCCGGCGGCAAAAGGTCCGGAAACCCCTGAGATGTACAAAATTACAGGTATCCAGCCGGTCGGCAGTTACGCATTGCAGATTTCGTATAAGGACGGGCACACCACCGGGCTTTATACCTGGGAGTACTTAAAGACGCTCTGGGAAAGTGAAGAGACCGGCGCGAAACAGAATTACGATACACTCTTATGATAAGCAAAGCGGAAATTAAGGAACTTGCGCGGCTGCATCAGAAAAAATTCCGCGATCAGGAGAACAAAATCCTGGTCGAGGGGGAAAAAATGATTGCCGAAGCGCTCTCCTCCGGCTGGGAGTGTGAACTGATACTGCACAGCAATGACTTTTCCTTCAGCGGGAACTATGATGATATATACCGGCCGGTGCAGTCCTTAATAAACACTGTTTCCGTAAAAGAACTTAAACGGCTTTCTGATACCGTTACCCCCCAGCATATCATAGCGGTTTTCAGAGTACCACCGGTGAAGAAAAGCAAAGAAGATGGGCGTGTTGCACTTCTGCTTGATTCGGTCTCCGACCCGGGTAATTTTGGCACTATCATAAGAACCGCCGACTGGTTCGGCGTGAAATGTATATATACAACCGGGAACTGCGCTGATTACCTGAATCCAAAAGTAGTACGCGCCTCAATGGGTTCGGTGTTCCGGTCAGTTATTATCCGGCTTGAAACCAGTGATGATATACGCTCGTACCTGAGAAACAGCGGGAGGAGAATGATTTGTGCTGATATGCACGGAACTCCGCTGAACCGGCTGCATTCTGAGAGTGAAAAAGTACTCCTTCTCCTTGGCAATGAAGCGAATGGTCCCTCAGACGAAGTAAAATCCCTGGCACATGAAACAGCAGTCATCCCCGGTTACGGAAAAGCAGAATCCCTTAATGTGGCTTCCGCCGCGGCAGTGTTTTTGTATGCACTAATGACAAAATAATTCACAAACTTCGTACAGACAATTTACAATCTGACTGACGTATAAAATTTGAAGTATGAATTGGATGCCCCCTGCATCAATTGTACAGACAGATTACAATCTGTCTCCATCCTGCGGAACTCAGTTTTGACACAAAGTTTATTTAGCTATAAAAAAGCCGTTAAGACAACATCCGATTTATATTTTATATATCAAAATTTACAATTACGACATTTGTCGTTATTTCATTAACAACATCTTGCCCGTCTCACGGCTAATTTTACCGGTTTCCCTGCCTTTGGTTTCTAGCATATAAAAATAGACTCCGCTTGCAAGGTCGTCTATGGTGCCGGTTATCTCTGGGGAAAACTGATAGTTATACTCACCCGGCGACTGCTCCTCATTTACTCTTACTTCCAGAAGCTCGCCGCGCAGCGTATAGATATATAACTTAACATAGCTCCGCTCCTGCAGTGAATACCGTATGGTAGTGCTGGGGTTAAAGGGGTTTGGATAATTGCCAAGCAGTTGGGTTTTCTCAGGTGTTGTCAACTCAGATTCGTTTTCGTCTGCTGATGTAAGAAGCAACTGGATGGCCTGGCTCGGTTTTGACTCGTTAACAATACTGTCAATGGCGGTAACAATGCAATAATAATTTCTGCCTGAATCAGGGCGGGCAAGAGTGTAATTGTTTTCTTTGCCCGTATATATAAGCTTATCAGGAAATGGTACGAACTGCTCAACCGTATCCTGATACAGGCGGTAGCCAGTCAGGTCGGTTTCATAGTTTTTTTGCCAGCGCAGCGTTAAACTGTCGGCAGTCATAACGGGTAGAGCGATAAACGGTGCTCTCGGGGCAAGATCAAGATACTCATAACTCCTGCCGTAGGGACCACCAAGAGGGCCGATATCACTGCGGGTACCATCAACATCAAGAATATCAGGGTCTCCGGCATCGATCAGAGGAGAGTATTTCTGCAGTCGGAAATCCCCCGCTTCCTCATCAACAAACATCGGGAAGAGAAATTTATTCGTGCTGTCAACATGAGGGTTTTCAAATATCTGACCAACCTTCCAGAATGCATTATAACTAAGAACCGAGGGAGCATCCGGGCTGGGTCTGATGCCATATTTTGCATTAAGAACAATATTATTACGGTGGTCATTATCATAATTACACCAGATGGCTGCCCCTCTGAAATAAATTGCAGTCATAAGATTATTTCGGGATATTATTTTATGTCCTGCTATGCTATTGTCGTTGCCAAAACGGTTCGTCGTAGTAACAAAAATATTATTAGTTATCAAGTGAGGTCCACCGTTTACTAAATAAAGTGCATCCTCTTCACAATTAATAATATTGCCATGCATCGTAAGTTTAATTCCCCAAGGTGCAGCATCATCTGTAGAATTGCTAATATTATTTAGAATGTGTAATTCTGATCCTGACCCTACGGCCTGACCATTAAAAAAACTTCCACCATTCCCATAATTACCTTCAGCGATGACAATTCCCTTATGAAGCATAATATTAGCTGAATTTGAAACAACTATACAATTGCGTATAAATACTGTGTCCGTTAATGGGGAAATAACCCATATGCCAACGTATTGTGCACTAGTTGTATTCTGGATAAAAAACCCATCAATTGTACCCCCCCCTCTTATTTCAATGACACCACCTCCGGGAACATCCTTTTTTACTATAGTGCTGTCAGCTCCAGCGCCCATTAAATGGATTCTTTTATAACTGACAACTGATTCAAGATATTCCCCTTTCTCAACAAAGATTGTATCGCCAGGATTAGCAAAATCAACACACTTTTGTATTGAGTCGCATGCTGTTTCCCAACTGGTATATGGAGGCATACTTGTTCCGGTTTTGCTCACATAACGGATTTCGGATAACGACGAAATGCTTATCACAATCCACAAAATTAAAATACACATTCTCATTTTACTTAGCTCCTCACTTTATATATATGGATTTTTTATGTGAGCGGTAAGTTCCCGAAATTATTCATAAGGAAGATGCTAGAGTCAGGGTGATTTGCCGTAACCACTCCATAAGGGAACTTCTGCTGAGCGTGAAGATTAGTTGCGGCTGCTATTATTAGAAAAAGCACACTCAGAGCCATGGGAAACCGTGTGCATATGCAAGAAATTGTTAACTTACTCATAATGAGTTCTTTCATTTTGTTCATTCTGGCAGAATGAATTTTAATAAGAAAATGATAAAGATTAGCTAAACTATTCTCCGCCATTCTCCCACAGTCCTTTTCCGCCAACAAGGCCTGTCCGAATTAAATACTCTATGCTTCTTCCAAATTCATTAAGTATCCTTCACCACGAGAAAAATCAGCCCTCTTTTCTCACTTTCTTCTGAGTAAACATAAACAATTCTTTTATCAATGGCAATACGTAAAAACACGTAAAATTGCATCAAAACTACGTGAAAACACGTAGAATTTCTCTTAAATACGTAAAAACCCGCAGTCGCTCCCCGAAAATACATACTCTTTTGGAACTATCATAAGAACCGCCGACTGGTTCGGCGTGAAATGTATATTTACAACCGGGAACTGCGCTGATTACCTGAATCCTAAAGTAGTGCGCGCTTCAATGGGTTCGGTGTTCCGGTCAGATATTATCCGGCTTGAAACCGGTGATGATATACGCTCGTACCTGAGAAACAGCGGACGAAAAATGATTTGTGCTGATATGCAGGGAACCCCGCTGAACCGGCTTCATCTTGAGAATGAAAAAGTGCTCCTTCTTCTGGGTAATGAAGCGAACGGCCCTTCAGACGAAGTAAAATCCCTGGCACATGAAACAGTAGTTATTCCCGGTTACGGAAAAGCAGAATCACTTAATGTGGCTTCAGCCGCGGCAGTGTTTTTGTATGCACTAACGAATTGTGAAGGGTGAGGTGTGAAGTGTTGTATAAATTTTGTAAAGACGATGCAATCACTAAACGGAATATATATAACTACTGATTTCATATGATTGCATCGTCTCTGCAAGTAACGGATTTAAACTCTGCGTTACTCCGCGTTAAACTTTGCTAACCTTTGCGTTAAAAAAATGGAAGCTGAAGAGCATAAAAAAAACAAAAAGCCCCAGCTTTTGACCAGGGCTTTTTAATTTAAAATTAAGAATTATTCTCAAATCACACTTCAAAATTATTTCATGAGAACCATCTTTTTTACAATCCTTGTACCAGAGGTTTCAAGGGTATAAAAGTATATACCCGATGGCATATCATCACCGGTGAATTCCATTTCATATATGCCAGCTTGATGGTATTCATCTTTCAGTACTTTCAGTTCTCTCCCGAGTATGTCATAGATAAGCAGTCTGACCCTCCCCGGAAGGACGGTTTGATACCGGATTTTGGTCTGGTTGTTAAACGGATTTGGGTAATTATCACCCAGTTCCCAGTTCATTTTTTGGGGGGAAGTCTCTTCAACGCCAACCGGTTTATCCATACTGAACATATATACTGCCCCGCGCATCTGATCATCGTATGAGGCCCCCGCAAGTATGAAATCCTTGGTAAGAATTACCGACGAAGGGAACTGCAGTACATCCGCACTGTCCGGTAAAGAAATTCTGCGTTCAAGCCGGTAGTTATTGCTTTCGTCAAACTGAAAAAGATAGATTCCGCCTCGGTTCCAGCCAAAGGAACTATCCTGGGGAGCTCCCACAAGAAGAGTATCGCCAAGTGCTGCCAAATGAAGCCCGAAGAAATTTATGTTGCTGCTGTTTGGCGCTGTTATAGTATGGGTTAATTTAAGACTGTCACCGCTAATATCATAAACGTAAACCCGCCCCTGGTCATAAGCAAAATCACCCTGCGGTGCTGCAATAAACAACCGGTTTCCTGAGAGTGCCATACTCCGGCCAAACCGCTGCCCGCTCTGCTCCATTGGCGAACATACTTTTTCTCTGAAAATCAGTGTGTCATGAAGTATGTTGTAAACATATACACAACCCCGAAAGCGATATTGTTCATCACTTTCACCGCTGGCAGCTACAAACAGTAAACTATCATTTGAGACAAACCCTGAACCTAATCCTGTCTGCAATTCACCTCTTGCTTCACCCATATATCTTTGCGGTAATTGCAATGAGTCCTGATTAAATGAATAAATGTAAAAGGAGCCCGTAACTGAATAATAAGATGATGAAGTATCTCTGCTGCCTTCCGCACTTACAATATACCTGTCCTTTAAATTATGAATTGTTTTGCCAAACCACTCATTGTTAAAAGGAAAAGGACATCTGATTATATGTTGATAATCTAACTGATTATCTAATACATCAAAATAATGAACATCGCCGGAAGGAAACCAGGCAAATGGATCGCCGGCAACCCGAAAAAAAAGTTTCCCTTTTTCAAAATTAATAAACCGGCCAAGCATATCTTTTTGTTGAATATTCCATGTAAAAAATTTTCTTTTATAGTTAACCGAAATGTTATCTATTTCATACAAATATACAGAGCCGGATTGTGTCCCATATTTATTATCATACGGACAACCGACCACTAATAAACCATTCTCGTATCCGATTGCTTCGCCAAAATTAGTGTTCATTTTTCTGTCAGGCGGAATTATTTTGGTGATGTGCAATTCCTGAGTGAAAACTGCCGCCTGAATCAATAGCATAAAAATTATTAAGTGTTTCATCCTACTTCACCAACATTAGTTTCTTAGTAAAATAAAATGTGATTGCGAGGCAACTGAAATCATACAACCGGAGGAATTATTGCAATAAATAGGGGCATCTAAACTTGAGAGGGTAAATCTGGTCTGGTCATTAGAACCGGCATTTACCACATACAGGGCAAGTTCGGCAGTAGTGAAATCAGGACCATTTTCCTCGCTTTGGGAAAAAATGAGGGACGAACAAAACAAGCACAGAAGAATGAAAAAGCGCAAAAACATCGAAACCTCCTCTAATTTTATATTTGACGGACAAAGTAATAATTCCCAAAATTAAAGTCAAGCCCCTGAAAATTTTTTTTTGGTGGCGAATTGAGCTGGCTGTACTGTCCTTTTTGGGGTTTGCACTTTTCAGTTTACTTTATCGCCAGGTCTGGGCATGGAGTGAAAACAGTGGAATTCAGCCGGAGCAAACCTTACCCCCACAATACCCAACTTCAGTAATACATTTTCATTATTAAACTTTCGTTGGTTTTATCTGAATAAATCGAACCATGCGCAGCAAATTCATTGGAAACGGGGTAATAATTTTACCCCCCCCTTAAATCGTCTTCTATTTTGTATAATAGCCATAAAAAAGTAGGAGTTATGAGCCAAAATTATCTTAGCGATAATTCATGGGACTGGAATTGCAGTTCAAAAAATGATTTTGATTACAGAGTGCTTTGGGGTAACAACGGCAACATCACTATACTAAAAAAAAAATCACGGTTCACCAAACAGCCTGTTTTCAGTCTGGAATCCTGAAAACTGAAAGGGAACTATAACTATGAATATAAAATCTGCATATATAACTTTTACCGGACAATATATACTTCTCCTGTTTTTGCTTCAGACACTGCCGTTTGCCCAGACAACCATTGAGTTTCAGAATTTTACCGCAAAAGGTTCCGACACGGTTTTTGCAGCCTCAACCAAAGGTATATATATATCTGCCGACCAGGGAGTAACATTTAAGAAATTTGCACTGGATAGTCTTGATATTACGTCACTGATCATACTTAATGATGCTGAACTTCTTGCCTCATCGTATTCAAACTACGGAGTTCTCAGATCATCTGATTATGGAATGAGCTGGCACCTTTCCGGTCTTCAAAATCAATATGCCATTAACCAGCTTTTAATGATTCCCGGTGGCATTCTCATAGCCGCCTCGCATGAAGAACATATCTGGCGCAGCACCGACAGAGGATTTACCTGATCTAAAAGTAATACCCTTAATGTTGCCAACAGAGTACACAAATTATATTATCACTCAGAGAGCAATTCCATTGCAGCAGGGCACGCAGGCGGTGTATCCTATTCGGCTGATACAGCCCGTAACTGGCTTTTTTATCCGGGCTCTGAAGGTTATACTTTTACCGTGGCGGGCTGGGATGAATATTTTTTTGCCGGAAGACAATCTAATCTCGGGCTCATCAGAAGCACTGACGCAGGTGTAAGCTGGCACAACCTTACGAACGGTCTGCCTGTCGCAACCTTTATGTCACTGCTTGCGGAAGAGGGGCTAATTCTGGCAGGAACTTTCGGCAAAGGGGTTTTCCGTTCAATTGTCTTGTATATGCACTGTATATCTTTCCATTGTAGTAACAACTACCAAAATAATCTCCTATATAAACTACAAAAGCATTAAAAACAAAATTCGATCCGTAATTAAATTTTGTAAAGGTATTTCCATGGTCAGTTGATCTGAGTAACGCGGTCATGTTCTCGTAATTATCGTATGAAAGGATATTACTGTCATAGCTTGTCAAATAAATATTTCCTTCGCCGTCAATCATAATGGCAGGCATATAAACATCACAAGCAAAGTTGTGGTCCTTTTCACTCCATGTCCCGCCTCCGTCCGTACTTCTCAATATCACGATGTTGTTTGCATTTTCCGTTCCTTCATAGTTATTACTTTGGAATTGTGGTACATTTTCACCCCAGGCATTCATCACCACATAAATACTTTCATCATATGGGTCAAAAACTGCATATGGAAACGGTGCGTTCCTGAATCCGCTTTGATTATGAAATTCCTTAATAAGATAATAATTATTCACCTCGACCCCAGGTCGGATAAACTCATCCTCTATAACCGTTTCGGCACTGAACGAACTGCCCCCATTTGTACTCTTGGTAAAATATAAATTAAACTCCTTGGATGGTGTGTGATCATTTTCGGAAATTGGAAGTTCCCTGTACCAAAAAAGATAGACACTGCCATCCAGATCACTGGCAAGTGACACCCCAGATACAAAATAGCCGAGTGGAGATTGCTGAGATACTCGCAATGCCCCTGTAAAACTTTCCCCTCCATTTGTACTGCGCACAATATTTATTTCAGAAGGTTGATCAGCTTTTAGGAATGTAAAGGCAATATATATTGTGTTGTAATAACTGCTATTTGGGTTTTTATCTATATACATCATTTGTTTATCGGCTTCCCAGCCGTTTTGAGCATCAAACGCCAGCACCGGCGTAAGAAAGGTTTCACCGTTGTTTGTTGATTGCATGATATATATGTCGTATGTACCTCGATGCAAATAACAAAGAATTACGTTACCGTTACCATCATAATCAATCACTGGGTCGGTTGCATTAAGTATTCTATGATTAAATATAACCTGATTATTCCGGATAATATCTACATTCACATCAACTGCACCGTTACTACTGTTATGGACTTTATATGCGCAGGCAATATCCCCGTTGTATTGATTAATACCTATAGAACTTTCAACAGCTGTTTCGTGCTGTGCATTACTTAACTGAAGATCAACTATTTGCGCCTGAATTATTATCATCCCACAAATTATGATAAGAATCACATTTTTCATGATTTCACCTTATTTAGTTTTAGTTTGTTTTTCTAGTTCCCCTGATGATCAGAGGTTTAAAATCCGTTATTGATCCGACAAAAATATGATTCCCCGTTACAAATGGTTTTGTTAATATAGTAACGCCAACTCTGACAGGCAGGGGGATCTGTTTTTTCCAACTGACTCCATCAAAATGAAAAATCTCCCCACCATGCCCTACGGTAAATATATTATTGACCGCTGTTCCTCGTACGGAATTCTGTATATAGGTGTTTCCAAGAACAAAGGTTTGCATTACTCCGTTTTTAATCATTATGTTCGAACTTCCCAATAAAAAAAGCTCTCCGGACTTTGCCTGCCATACTCCCGCCCTTGTTAGATGACTATAACCTAATGCGCGTGTTTTCCATTTGATCCCATCATACATATACAGTACCCACTCGCCGCTATCTGGGTCCTTTCCGGCAGTATATGCTTCATCCTTACTCCTTCCAGTTACCTCAAAAAAAGTAAAATTTTTGGCTATTCCAGGCACCTTTTTCCATTTGTTTCCATCCCAATGTATGATTGTCCCTCTTTGTCCCACTGCCCACACATCATCGGGGGCACTGCCCCAGACAGCGTTTAGGGCATAAATCGTATCGGCATACTCCGGTTTATCTGCATCAAATTTGTATTCCGTGAAACTTGTACCGTTCCAGAAAGCAACACCTCCCCAGTTATAATTGCCATTCCCAACAACCCATATTTGATTAGCGGAAAATCCATAAATACCGTATAAATAAAATTGCAGGTTGCTGGGAACTATCTCCCATCCACTCCCATTCCAATATATTACATTGGATGCTCCGCCGGGTAATTGAACTGCTCCAACACCCCAAACATTATTTTCATTAAATCCCCAAAGATCATTTATCCAACCTTCCGTCCCAATAGTGTCAACCTCCCAAATAAAACTGTGACCTGTGGGGCTTAATACTTTTGCTGTTAAGGTAACGGCGGTGTCCAAAATTTTGGTGCTGTCGGTATAGCCCAGAAACCGGTAGCGGTAGCTTTTTTCCTGGCTGAGCCCGCCGCTGTCGGTAATGGTGGTATCGTTCAGTAACCTTCCTTTATAAATAATCTGGTTTGCGCCGTTTTCATCTTTCCGGTGCAGTTCGTAGGTAAAGGTATTGCTGCTGTCAAGCCGGCTTTTCTTAAGACCAAGGGCAATCCGCTCAAAATCAGCCCATAAATATTCTAATTTCATGGTATTAGCAGTAATGTGAGGAGGATCTGTTATAACCGGCTCGGTTGGCTTCTGGCAGCCGGAAAAAGTAAGAAATAAAACGGCTGCTAAATAAAACCGGAAATTACTTATTGGTAACATTTGGCGTAACATTCTGTTAGGAGCAAAAGTTTTGCAAATATTCGATTGGAGTAGGCCGGGCAACCAAGGCAGATTCCCGCTTCCCATACCGGCTTGCGGGTTCAGAGCATGAGAATGAAATGAGGGCAATTAGAGGGAGTGCCGCACAAAAGTGCAGATTGATATGTGGAACTCTAACCGGCATTGACTGCTCTTCTTATAGTTGTTTAATCTCTTTGCGCTAAAACAGATAGTTTGAGCTTCCTGAATACAACAAAAACCGCTAAAAAAAAAGTTTTTGCAATATTCTTAAAACTCCTGGCTTAAAAAGAAAAAAGGATTTAACCTGTTCCCAGCATCCCCACCCATCACTTCCCAAAAGGTATTTCATTTACCCAGAAAAATGAAACCGGCAAGGATTTTCCTTACTGCCTGATTAAACTTACGAAGAAATAAATTGGCTGCCAACAGATTTGTTCAAGAGTAATACACATCAGAGTATTTCTTGTTTGTGAATTTACAGAGACCGGATATATGCGACCCGCCGGGGTCGGGAGGTGCGGTGCGTCTTATAGAAATTCTACCAACTTGCAATCCCGCCGGGATTGTTGGCAAAAGGACACCTATGTTTTAAAACAAAAAGCCCCGGCTGCAAACCAGGGCTTTTTTAGTTAAAAGTTAAGAGTTGAAAGTTAAAAGTAAAAATTCACACTTCATACTTCATACTTCATAATTATTTCAGGTATATCATCTTCCTGGTTGAAGTTCTTCCGTTAAATCTGAGGGAGTAAAAATAAATTCCCGAGGTGAGATTATATATACCTGCATCAAACAGCACCGAGTGATGCCCTGCTTCAAATTCTCCGGAAGCAAGCTCCGCAACCTGCCGGCCAAGCTGATTATACACAACAAGCTGCGCATGACCGCTCGTCGGAAGTGAGAAACTCAGCATAGTAGAAGAATTAAAAGGATTGGGATAATTGCTGTTCAGTACAAACGATTCCGGGTCAGTTGTAATTTCTTCCTGCTCAATTCCTGTTGAAGGTTCTCCTCCGGTTCTTGTTCTGAGGATGGCGCCATAGGAGCCCAGCACCCAGCCATCATTGGCATCTCTGAAATATACACGGGTAAAAGAGTTATTCACGTTGGTCGGCAGAGTTTTCCAGGTAGTGCCTCCGTCAAATGTCTTAAATACTTTTCCGTTGCTTCCGGCTGTGTATCCCACATTTCTGTCAATAAACTGAACTGAATTAAGGTAGGGTATATTCAGCAAAGCAACCTGCGAAAAATGCCCGCCATCCACAGTCTTGAATACCACGCCGAATTTGCCGACTATCCATCCGTATTTAAGGTCAGAAAAATAAATACTGCGTAAGTCAAATACCGCCGGCAGTGATATATCCTCAAATATCGTTCTTTGCCAGTAGCGGTACACTCTGAAAAGTTTGCCTCCGTCACCGGCAAGAAAACCGGTCTGCGAGGTAGAAAAACCAAACGTGCGAAGCGTTTGCACCACACCAAATGAAATATTCACCCACGGGTTATATCCGTAATTGTTCAGTGACTCAAACATTACTCCCCCCTGACCGCCGATTCTGCTGAAAAACTTTTCTATATGAATTGCATACAGATTATTGGTGGTAAGCGTGGAAAGATGCCCGGTTGTCCAGGTAGCTCCGCCATCCTTTGTGTATTTATAGAGACCGTAATTTCCGATAATCCATGCATTAATGCCGTCTAATGAAAAAATCTCATTGATATTCTGCACGGTGCCTGCATCCTGCCTGCTCCAGTTTAGACCGCCGTCAGTAGTTCTGAGGATAAGCCCGCGGTCACCAACAATCCAGCCGGTATCAGGACTGGTGAATTTTACGGAGTTCAGATTTTCTGTAATAGTTGATGATCGCATGGTAAACGTAGCTGCTGTATCCGTAGTTGAAAAAACAAGACCGCGTTCGCCAAAAAAGAAAACCTCTTCATTTTCAAGCGCCACAGCAGACTGAACCGCACTGCGGCTGTTTACAGAAGTCTCAGTCCAGTTCAGCCCGGCATCCCTGGAAACCATCACAAGACCGTTAAGCCCTCCTGCATATATAACGGAAGCTGAAACCGGCCTTATATATTTTAGCATTGTGGCTGATGGAGTCTGCAGATTCTGCCATGTTTCACCGGCGTCATCAGAGCGGTACACCTTTCCCTGAAATCCGGCTGCATATATACTGCTGCCGGAGGTGCGTATATCTGAAATTACAGAGCCGGGACTGCTGTTCACGGTTTTCCATTGCTGCCCCAGGTTGGTTGATTTCAGTATCAGGCCGTTTTCCCCCGCGGCAAGCAGATCTCCGTTCGAAAGAAAAGTCAGACTTCTTAACGAAGGGCTGCCGGTCACACGGCTGAGTGACCAGTTTGCTCCCCCGTCATTGGTAAGAAGAAGCAGGCCATCGGCACCGACTGCCGCGCCATTCTGCGTATCTCTGAATCTGATGCAATAAATATCATCCTGCGTGCCTGATAAAACCGCACTGAAGGATTGTCCGCCATCTGTGGTTTTGAAGAGCGCCCCGCCGTCTCCGGCAACCCAGCCGTTGCCGCGGTCAAAAAAATGAAGGGAGTTAAGGTTATATATATTCTCAATATCACGAAGCAGCCAGGTTGCGCCCCGGTCTGAGCTCAGCATAAAAAGACCCTCGGTTCCTGCCGCAAGCATTACGCTATCCGTATATACGGCATCGTTCACGGATTTTCCGTTTGGTGCGGGATTCACCCACTCCCAGGCCGGCTGTGCCGTTATGCCGCACTGCAGCAGAATTACTAACAACTGAACAGCTGATAATCTCATCATTTTCATGTTTTCTTATTCTCCGAACCTGTACGCAAGACCGGTCTGTATGACTATATATGCCCGTGCATAGTATTTCGTGTTAATTCTGTTATAACGTGCATTCACATCCAGATCAAGCGAAGGGGAAAGATTCATCCTGAAACCTGCATAGGGGGAAATTCCCGGGTTGATATCAGTAGTCTCTGTAGTGAATTTGCCCAGCAGGCCGTAATCAATGGTCACTAAGTAGCGGTCAAAATAAACCCCTGCTTCAAGCCCGGCATAAGGGATAAAATCAAAAGAGGAAAAGTTAAATTTAACGCCGGCAAGAACCGGAATACCCGTATATCTGAACGTATATCCGGGCAGGTTATCCTTAAAACCAAGGGTGTAATAACCTGTGGTCAGAGAAAACTCAAGATCAACATTCAGGGGGTAATAAACCAGGTTAAGGGTTGAGCCGCCGCCTACTTCGGCAACATCCTCAAAATACCCTGCCGGAATCGCTGCCGCCAGCTGCATGGATCCGCGGAACTGGGCTAGAGCACTCCCTTGCAGTATGGAAAAAAGTGCGAAAAACAATAAAAATCGAAAAATTCTCACGAATGTTGGCCAGAGAAAAAAATTACCTGAAACAATGCCGGGGTGGCTGCCGGTTTGGTTTGAACTATTATGAATCATAACCGGAAAATAATCAAATTTGCCCTAAAATGAATGCGCCCTTCTTATTTTATGCGGAAGATACCGGATGAAAATAGCGGTCTATAAGGCAGTTCAGAACACAGGTTACGCAGTACCGGAAAAGGTGGTTTCCCAACGCTTTCTGTGTAACTTAAAATTGAGTCTGCTCATCCCCAAAGCAGTCACAGTAATTCCGGAATTACTTTGTCTCATCCTGGTGCTGGTCAGTTAATTGCATCTGACGGCTGGTCCTTAAAAGGCCGGGAGGGGGGGATACTCATTTACACAATCTACTTTAAACTATATCAAAATTCACAATTCACCATTCACCATTCACCATTCACAATTCACAATTCACAATTCATACTTCATACTTCATAATTCATAATTCTTATTTCAGGTATATCATTTTTCGCACTGCCGTTTTTCCTGAAGAGGTAAGTGAATAGAAATATATTCCTGAAGCAAGACCATACTTTTCTGCATCAAACAGGATTGAATGGCTGCCCGGTTCCAGTTCTTCATCAAGAAGCTCTGCTATTTTCCTGCCGAGCTGATCAAATATAATAAGTTCCGTAAATCCCCGCTTTTGCATAGTAAACGTAATCATCGTTTGAGAATTAAAGGGGTTGGGGAAGCTAACATTGAGCGTGAAAATCTCCGGCGGCTGCGCGGTATATACTTCTTCATTTTGTACAGGGGTTTCACCTCCGGTCTTTGTTTTAAGAATAGCACCATAGGAGCCCAGCACCCATCCGTTTTGAGCAT
The DNA here is from genome assembly GCA_015709675.1 of Ignavibacteriales bacterium. NCBI lineage: Bacteria > Pseudomonadati > Ignavibacteriota > Ignavibacteria > Ignavibacteriales > Ignavibacteriales bacterium. Next base: position 1,528,732 of record CP054182.1, on the reverse strand, counting down.
CACTAAAATAGACCCGCGTGAATGTGTTGTTGATATTGGTTGGCAGTTCCTTCCAGGTCAGTCCCCCGTCATACGTTTTGAATACCTTGCCGTTACTGCCGGCCGTATATCCAAGATTGCGGTCAATAAACTGCACCGAATTAAGAAAGGGGATATTCAGCAGCGCAATTTGTGAAAAGTGCCCTCCGTCTATCGTCCTGAACACAACTCCATATTTACCGACAATCCAGCCATATTTCGGATCAGTAAAGTTCATTGCGCGCAAATCAAACACTTCCGGGAGTGATATATTTTCAAAACTGGTTGATTTATTCGAACGGTACACCCTGTAAAGTTTTCCGCCGTCACCTGCCAGAAAAATTGAAAGCCGCCAGGAGTAACCAAAGGTACGCAGAGTTTCAACCGTGCGTAATGATATACTATACCATGGATTATATCCAAAGTTATTAAGTGATTCAAAAACCATTCCCCCCTGTCCGCCGACTCTGCTGAAGAACTTTTCAATATCAATTGCGTAAAGGTCATTCGAAGTATACGTTTCAAGGTGACCGGTAATCCAGGTTTCTCCGCCGTTCATTGTATATTTATACGTTCCGTAATTACCCACTACCCACGCTCTTATTCCATCCAGAGAGTATATTTCATTGATACTTTGTGTGGTACCTGAGTTCTGCCTGACCCATGTATCTCCCCCATCCGTTGTGCGCATGATCAAACCGCGGGCACCCACAATCCAGCCGGTATCACGGCTGGTGAACCTGACAGAATGCAGATTCTCTGTTATGGTAGATGAACGTAATGTAAAAGTCGCGCAGGTATCGGCTGAAGAAAATATCAATCCGTTTTCTCCGAAGAAGAATACTTCATTATTTTCAAGAAGAACCGCGGACTGCACAGAGCTGCGGCTGCTTATGTTTTTTTCTTCCCAGCTCTGACCGCCGTTTTTAGATACCACCACCAGACCATTCACTCCTCCGCTGTAAAGCACATCCTCAGATGCCGGAAGTATATATTTCAGCAGAACGGATGCCGGGGTCTGATACGTTGTCCAGGTTTCTCCTTTATCTGCCGAGCGGTACACCCTTCCCGGAAATCCGGAGGCATATATAAAGTTTCCATTAGAACGGATACCGGTAATAAGCGAACCGGCTGAGGTGTGTACCGTTTGCCACTGCAGCCCCAAGTCAGTAGATTTTACTATAGTGCCGTTCTCACCCGCGGCAATGAGTGTTCCATCCGGCAGGTAAGTAATGGTTCTCAGGGACGGACTGCCGTTTATTCTGGAAACATTCCAGGTTAAACCACCGTCTGAGGTCAGCAGCAGCAGACCGTCAGTCCCCGTTGCTGCGCCGTTTTGCATATCGCGGAAACGCAGGCAGTATATATTGTCCGTCACACCGGAAGGCACAGCGATGAATGAAACCCCGCCGTCCGTGGTTTTGAACAGAACTCCTCCGTCACCGGCAAGCCATCCGTTCATCCGGTCAAAAAAGTACAATGAGTTAAAATTGAAGGTATGATTCAGATCGCGGAGAGCCCAGGTAACCCCCCTGTCTGAACTGAGCATAAAAAGACCCTGACTGCCAGCGGCAAACATAACCGAATCGGTATATATAGCATCGTTAACCGATTTACCGTTTGGGGCCGGATTTACCCACTCCCAGGCCTGCTGCGCATAAAACGCGGCATGGAACAGCAGCGCCAAAACCAGCACCGGAACAAGTTTCATAGTCCCTCTGATTTTTTTGAAAATCAATATAAGAAATACCTGCTTTATTCAAAAAGACCTGGAAAATGGCCCGGCTGTCAGCCTGGTTTTACGTCACGGAGCCGGGCATTGGCTGATTGACCGCACGGTGTCTGCATACACCCCGCGTAAAACTCAGGCCTTCCGCCGGGCAGGATACTTATTTTTTTGACTTTGACAGCCGTCACACGTATATTGAGGATTCATAAAAATCCGGATTTCCGATGAATCAGAATGAAAACTTTTTACAGTACGTTCCCATCTTCGCTGAACTGGCGGATGAAGCCCTGGAAATGATTTCCAAACTGGGCAAAACCCGTACCTTCGAAAAAGATGAAGCTATTCTCATGGAGAATGAGTCCGGGACTGCTCTTTTTGTTATCATTTCGGGCAAGGTAAAAGTCTTCCGGGTCAGTGAGGACGGAAGGGAGGTTATCCTTTCCATCATGTCAGAAACCGATTTCTTCGGGGAAATGGCCATTCTGGACGGACTCAACCGTTCTGCCAACGTGACCGCTCTTGAACGGTCAGAGATTTTTATCATTCAGCGCAAGGATTTTTTAGACCTTCTCTATGCACATCCGGAAGTCTGCATTTCCCTGCTTCAGGAACTTACCAAACGGCTCCGCTCCGCGGATATGAAGATAAAATCCCTCTCGCTTAAAGACGCGGAAGGAAAAGTTGCCACGGTAATTATTCAGCTTGCTGATGACATAGGTAAAATCCATAAGGGCGTTGTTGAAATAGAAAAACTCCCCTATCAGCATGACCTGGCAAATATGGCAGGCACTTCGCGCGAAACCATTTCACGCTCACTGCACTCTTTTGCCAAACGCGGACTCATCAAACTTGAAGGGAGCAAACTGATTATCAGTGACTATGAGAAGTTCAAAGAAATGTTCCAGTAAGAATGTCCGGCAGGGTTGATTTTCACTTACATACCACAGCATCAGACGGTTTTTACTCCCCGCAAGAGATTATAGAAAAAGCCGCCCGCGCCGGTTTTCAGGCAATCAGTATTACCGACCATGATACACTTGAGGGTTACAAGGCAGCCCTCCCTTTCGCGAAAAAAATGAACATTGAACTTATTCCGGGTGTTGAGCTCAGTTCCGAGTATCAGGGGAAAGAAGTTCATATCCTCGCTTATTTTATTGACCCGGAAAACGCTGAGTTTCAGGCAGCACTGGATTTTTTTACCAAGGAGCGGTACTACCGTGCCGAGAGGATTATAAAAAAACTAAACGGAATGGGCTTTGACCTCAGCATTAATGAAATAGCTGACCTCTACCCGGGACTCCCCATCGGAAGGCCGCATATTGCCGATCTGATGATAAGAAAGGAATATGTAAAAACGTTCGGAGAAGCATTCTATCAGTATCTCGGGAATAATTCACCCGCTTATGAGAAAAAGGTGTATATATCCCCCGAAAGCGCTTTCAGACTAATAGCCGCTGCTTCCGGACTTTCCTTTATAGCTCATCCCGGTAATATGCCGGAAGAGGTGCTTAAGGGGCTGATTGACGCCGGCTGTGACGGCGTTGAGGTGATGCATCCCTCGCTGAATAACTCGCAGATTAAATTTTTACATGAATTAACGAACAACTATTTTCTTCTCCGTTCCGGCGGTTCCGATTTCCACGGCGGAAAAAAGAAGGATGATGAAAATTTCGGACGGTTTTATATGCGGTACGATGAAGTGCGCGCCATGAAAAGCCGGTTAACTAATATTGTTGCATAACCAGACAGCAGAAAGAAGTATATATGAATCTCATAGAAGGTAAATTATCAGCAGAAGGACTCAGGATTGCCATTGTAGCAAGCCGTTTTAATGAATTCATCACGTCACGCCTCTCATCAGGCGCGTATGACTGCCTTATAAGACATGGCTGCGATGATGAGGATATTACTAAAGTATGGGTGCCCGGTTCTTATGAAATTCCCCTTGTGGCTGAAAAATTAGCCGCATCGAAAAAATATGATGCTGTGATCTGCCTCGGTGCGGTAATCCGCGGAGCAACACCACACTTTGATTATGTTGCGGCAGAAGTATCAAAAGGAGTGGCTGCTGTTTCGATGAATCATAAGCTCCCTGTTATATTCGGCGTGCTGACTACCGATACCATCGAGCAGGCAATTGAACGCGCGGGTACCAAATCCGGCAACAAAGGATGGGATGCAGCTCTCTCCGCAATTGAAATGGCAAACCTGTTTAAACAACTGTAAAAACAGTTAAGAAGTGAGAGGTGAAAAGTGAAACACAATCACTATTCACCTCATCCTCCTGAATTATATACCCGGTTCTCCATTTTTCATTCTTCATTTTTCATTCTTCATTAATCATTCTTAATTTATTAAACTCTTTACCGTTAAACCAGAGATGCAGTTTTTCTGACTGACTGATATCTCCGCTGATATATGCAATTGAAACGGGATACGCGTTGGTTATCTTCGTTTCAACCTTCACGGAATACCCGTTATAATTAAAGATGAAGTCCTCATTGCCGGGAAGAAGTTTAGACCCGGCTCCTTCCTGCAGGAACCTGCCTCCGTAAAGAATAAGACTAAAGCCTGAGGAATCAGCAGAAAGAAGCTGAATCTCAGGGCTGCTTCCGGTCAGTTCAGCTCTGAGCGGAGAATAAATTTCCGCAGAGCCCGCGCCGCTGTAATATTCAAATACCTCTTTCTGCCCCAGTTTCATTACGGGAATTCTGTTTAACTTATCAGGCACACCCCACAGAACCAAAGGTTTCTCTTTTACAAACCGGCTGTTGGCCGAGATGTTTACTCCGATCTGCTCCATCAGTTCTGCCGCTTCATTCCATTTGTGTGAGATAAAAATATTATGCGAGGCAAGAACCAGCAGAATGATAACCGCGGGGGGCAGCACCTTCCCCGGCTGTTTCAGTCCTTCGTAGATTCTGGTCAGTATCCACGAAAGAATAAGTATCACACCGAATGATGCTGTGAATACATACCACCGCATATATACCGGCAGCACCGGGATCAGGAACAGGATAAACCACCCTGCTCCGGTCAGATATATAAGTCTTGCCCGCTGATCGCTTCCCGTTTTCCTGATTCCGTAATACATGATACCGGCCAGAAACATCATCATCAGCACCGCAGGCACATACCCGGCATAGCCCCACTCCATGATAAATGAAAACTGATCAGGACCGGCAAAGACCGTCGGGATATATAAGATAAAATTACGGAGCAAATGAAGCACACCGGTGTTGGAAAGATGCTCCGCCGCAAAAAGGTTGCTTCCAATGACAAACGCACGGTAACTCAGCAGGGCACCGGTCAGAACTGCAAATACCCCGGTGAGAGCAAGGTAGCGGCTGACCGAAGATTTTTCTGCTCCTGATCCCAGCCACATCAGCGCGGGGAGAAGCAAGACAGAGAACGCAAGCTCTTTTGATAACAGCGCTCCGGTCATCATCAATGAAGACAATATCAGATATTTCCTGTTCCCGGTCTTTGCATAGCTGTCCGATGTCAGATAAACTAATCCGGTAAAAAAGAAAACAAGCAGTTCTACCTGATCCGCAATCCACAGCGCGGGCAGCTCCCTTGACGGAAGAACCGCAAATAACGAGGAAGTAATCAGAGCCGCCGCAGGAGATTTACTCAGCCGGAAAGCCGTCAGATAGACAACCAGGAGGACGCCAAGAAACAGAACCAATCCGGCCGCATGAAAAGCGAACGGATTATGCCCGAAAAAGAATAGTACTATATTATAGAGTATTCTGATCAGAGGCCTCCAGTAAACACCCCAAACGTGACCGGTTACAAGGGGGGAGAATATCTCACCAATACTCTCCGGAATGCTCCTCCCGATAATCTGAAAGTCATCATTCAGAAACCCCGTTTTCAGTCCAGCCCCCCAGTTCAGGAGTACCAGCGCTGCCAGAAATATAAGATGCTTTACAGGAATCTTATGCAATGAATTTTGCCCTTACAATGGGTAGAGATTACACATAACTTTAATAATTTAGCAGGATAAATAATAAAAAAAACCGGCTCATGAAAGAAAAAGCAGGAATCTCACTGCTCATTGCAAAAATTTGTCTTACATTTACCATTCTGACCGCGGCACCTCTGACGGGGCAGGAGTTTTATAACTGGAAAAACTATTCCGATAAAAAAGTGGTCCGTAGTGCGGGGGTATCGGGTGATCTGATCTGGGCGGCCACCTCAGGAGGCCTTTTTTATTACAATACGGTTACTACCTCGTTTTTTACCCTTGATAAGGCAGACGGACTGAGCGGTTCAAATCTGAATTCCCTGGCAATAGATGCAGATGGAAAAGTCTGGATGGGCTCACTCACAGGAATCCTGGAGATATACAATCCCGCCACAAAAACCACCAAGCGGATTTCCGATATTGCCAATTCTAATTTTCCCAACAAACGGATTAACTCGATTACCGTAAGAGGTGATACGGTTTTCGTAAGCACGGAATTCGGCCTTTCACTTATTGATGCCCGGAATTACGTGTTTTTTGATACCTTCTTCAAGTTCGCCTCACTGAACGCGAATAGCAGGATATACAGTTCCTACCGGGATAGTCTTATCTACGCCGGTTCAGATTTTGGTCTGATCGGACAAAAGCCCGGCAGCACCAATCTGGCCGCGCCATCTTCCTGGAGTGTATATACAACCGCGGACGGGCTGCAGTCCAATAATGTTTATAAAGCCGGTTCTTATCAGGGCAGGCTTATCGTCTCAACATCCCGCGGATTCTCCGTAAGAAACGGTGCCGCGTGGAGCTCCCTTATCCCTTCTCTGAACACCACTCCGGTTACTGATTTTGCAGTCAGGGGCGATTCCCTCTTTTATATAGCGGCAAACTCCCTCTGGCTCTATAACGGCAGTACAAGTACTGAAATCTATTCACCATCCCCTGGCACACTCAGTTCGTTAACCTTATCGGTTTCAGGTGATATAGTGCTCACCAGCGACAGAGGTGTTATACTTATTACCGCCACCCGGACGGTTACAGGAATATATCCGCCGGGACCCGGCTCAAATCAGTTTCTGGATCTTGCGGTTGACAACAACGGTACTCTTTGGGCTGCAACCGGACGCGATATTACCGGCAAAGGTTTATACCGGTTTGACGGATTCAGTTGGAGCATCCTCGATCTTTCCGCCGATCCTTCAATTGGCAGTAATTCCTATTTCTCCGTCACCACCGGTTCAGACAACACTCTCTACGCAGGCAACTGGGGCAAAGGTTTTCTCAGGATAAAACCGGACGGAACACGGACCTTGTTTAATGCACAGACTACCCCAATCAGAGGCATCGCAAACGATGTAGACTTTATCGTAATTCCCGCTGTAAAGCAGGACTCACGGGGAAATCTCTGGGTTTTAAACCATGATGCGGCTGACCGGAAAATTCTTTCTGCTCTTACTCCTGACAGTACCTGGCATCAGTACGCAAACCCTGCCGACTCTTCTATTTCACAGTATATGAGCATGGTCATTGACCGGAACGATACCAAGTGGTATATATCCGCGGATGCACAGAAAAGCGGGCTCTTTTTCTTTAACGAGAACAAAACGTTCGGAGTAAAATCCGATGATAAATACGGCTATGCTTCATCCGCTTCTGAACTGCAGGGTAAAACCATTAACGCAATGGCAATAGACCGCCGCGGTGAAATATGGCTCGGAACTAATCTCGGAACCTTTGTGATTGCAAATCCATCAACGGTACTTAACACTAATTCCACAGTACGTGTAACATCACTCTTCTCTCTGAGACAGTATACGGTTACCGCCATTGCGGTTGACCCGATCAACAGAAAATGGATCGGCACAAACAACCAGGGCGTTCTGGTTTTCTCCCCTGACGGATCAACACTCATTGCCGCGTTTGACAGCCGTAACAGTCCGCTGCTTTCAGATGCTGTTCAAAGCATTGCATTTGATGAACGGACCGGAACCGCATATATAGGCACTGATGCCGGGCTCACCTCCGTTGCAACCCTGGCAGCAAAACCGGAGCGTGATCTGAGCGGTCTGACGGTATATCCGAGCCCGTTTCTGCTGGGAACACCGGGCAAAACACTTACCATTGACGGACTGGTGCAGGATGCTGAAATTAAAATAATAGATATCAGCGGCAATGTCATCCGTGAATTCTCCTCCCCTGGGGGCAGAATAGCCCAGTGGGACGGCAGGGATAAGAGCGGCGCACTCGTAAACTCCGGTGTATATATCATCACCGCATCGGATCAGGAGGGCAACACGGTGGGTTCAGTAAAAGCAGCAGTCGTCCGAAAATAAATGGTTGATCTGATTGATGTTTCCCTGCAGTTTGGAGGCAGGTATCTTTTTCGCGATGTAAATCTTAAAATCAATTCCGGAGATAAACTCTCTCTGGTCGGCGCGAACGGCACCGGCAAAACCTCTCTGCTGAGGATGCTGAACGGAAGTCTTCAGCCGGAAAAGGGAAATATATACAAGCAGCGCAGGCTGAGCATCGGCTATCTTCCTCAGGAAAATGTAACACACAGCGGCAAGACCGTTCTTGAAGAAGCATCATCAGCATTCCCCGGCATTCTTGCGCAGAGGGAAAAGGAAACGGAAATTACCCGCCTGCTTGAAACCGTTACTGATGAAGCTCAGCGTGATGAACTGATTTATGCTCTCGGTGATGTTCACCAGAAACTGCAGGAATATGACTCCTACTCCCTTGAAGCACGGGTAAGTAAAGTCCTCCGGGGACTTGGATTTGAGGAAGAAGACCTGGTCCGCATGACGGATGAGTTTTCAGGCGGCTGGCAGATGCGTCTGGCGCTTGCAAAGATTCTCATAGCCGAAAGCGATCTGATCATGCTTGATGAGCCTACCAACCATCTTGATATTGATTCGCTTGAGTGGCTGACCTCGTTTTTACAGGGCTACAAGGGTTCACTCCTTATTGTTTCACACGATAAAACCTTTATTGATAATGTAACCGATAAAACTCTTGAGATATATCTTGGCAAGTTCAACATATTTAACGGCAAATATGATGACTATCTGAAATTTAAGGAAGAGCGCGACCGCCAGACCGAAGCGCTCTACGAAACCCAGCAGAAAAAGATAAAAGAGACTGAACGCTTTATTGAACGGTTCAGATACAAGGCATCCAAAGCACGCCAGGTGCAGAGCCGCGTTAAACAGCTCGAAAAAGTTGAGCTGATCGAACTTCCCGAATATACATCAGAAATTAATCTCCGCTTTCCTCCGGCTCCGCCATCAGGAAGGACTGTTATGACGCTCAGCAAGGTGCATAAATACTACGGAGAAAAACAGATATTCAGGGATCTTGATTTCGAGATCATGAAAGGGGATAAAATTGCTTTTGTCGGGCCAAACGGCGCAGGTAAAACCACGTTGGCTAAAATTCTGGCCGGAGTAACTGATATATCACACGGGCAGGTAATAACCGGACACAACGTAATGACCGCGTACTACGCTCAGGATGTTACAGCAAGTCTCGATCCCGATATTGATATCCTTGAAACCATTGCGCAGGTTTCAGAGAATACAACTGTTCCCTATCTTCGCGGTCTGCTTGGCTCATTTCTGTTTACGGGTGATGATGTGTTTAAAAAAGTGGGAGTGCTTTCAGGAGGAGAAAAAAGCAGAGTCTGCCTGGCGAAAATACTCTCAGCGAAGTTTAATTTTATTATTCTTGATGAGCCGACTAACCATCTTGATATATCCTCAAAGAAGATTTTGCAGAAAGCACTTTCTGATTTTGAAGGCTCGCTGGTTCTGGTTTCTCATGATGTGGATTTTCTTCGTCCTATTGTCAATAAAGTAGTGCGCATTGAACGGGGACTCTTCCGCCAGTATGAGGATGGAATTGATTATTATCTGTTGAAACGCAATCAGGAATCTGCAGCAGTGCAGCAGACTGCCGCACAGGCAAAAAAATCAGCAGCGGACACAACCCGCAAAGACATCAAGCGCCTTGAAGCAGAACTCCGGCAGGAAAAGTATAACCGGACCAAAGACCTGAGAAAGAAACTTGAGAAATCCGAATCTGAAATCGCTCTGCTTGAAGGAAAACAGAAATCAATTGAAGACCGGCTTGCTGACCCCACACTTTATCAGAGACCGGATGAACTGAAAGCCGCTAATGCTGAGTATAAAGAAATAAAAGAGAAACTGGCAAAAGTATATGGTGACTGGGAAACCGTCAGCATTAAACTGGACGAAATTGACAGGGAGTTTGAGGAGCGCGGCTCCTCTCTTGCTGCAGGCTAATACATAAAAAAAGCCGGGCCAGAGCAGCCCGGCTTTCAGATGATAATTCGAATTTCTATCTTACTACCGCCATTTTACGGCTAAGCAATGTATTCCCCCCGTATCTGAGAACATACATATATATTCCGCTTGGCAGGCCTGATGCATCTGCTTTTATCTTATGTCTTCCTGCGTCATATTCACCTGAAGCAATTACTGCAATTTTTTCTCCGCTCACAGAGAATATCTCCAGCGAAATGAACGATCGTTCAGGCAGCGCAAATCCTATGACTGTTTCGGGGTTAAAGGGATTGGGATAATTCTGATCAAGTGAATACCTCACCGGTATATTATTAAACCTGACCAAAACTGCAGAGGAATATTCATAACTGCCGTCAGTGTCAATTTGCTTCAGACGGTACTGATAGAATCCGGTTTTCATATTTTTATCTGCAAATGAATAACTGCGTGGTGAATTGCAGTTCCCGTTTCCGCCGACAAATCCGGCGGATTCCCAGATTTCTGTCGGATTATCAAACTCACCGGATTCTGAAAAGATTCTTTCTATCTCAAAGCCATAATTATCAACCTCTGTTGCGGTCATCCAGGAAAGTATGATATCATCTCCGTTTGCCCGGGCTGAAAAAGAAACCAGCTCAACAGGGAGCGGTGATCCGCCCGGATTCTCCCAGTCAAGATAGGGGTAACCGTCGTTTCTTGAATCCATGTTCCAGATTTCCGGGCTCCAGTCCGCATTCAAAAATGTTGACTGCGTTTTCATATCTGCGGTCAGCAGTCCGGTTCCGGCAGCACTGGAAGTCTGTCCTGATGTGGTTTTGTCCCAAAAACAATTGGATACCGTGCTTGTATTGTCTCTCACAAAACCGGCAGGTGTTGTGCCGGAAACAGCCCCGGTGCTATAGCAATTGGAAAGCGTCGTCCTGTTTGCATCAACGAATCCGGATGCATCAAGACCATTCACACTGCCGCGGCTATAACAATTTGTTATAGATCCAGCAAGGTTGGCTCCTGCAAATCCGCCTGTATATACTTTGCCGGAAACGGGTCCTGTGGAATAACACTGACTGATGCTGCCGCTATTATTGTTCCCTATAAACCCTCCGGCATATGAACTGTTACTTCCGGCATACGCACCCTGAACGGTTGCACTGCTGTATGAATTTGTGACCGAACAACTTCCATAGTAGTTTTCCCCGATCAAACCTCCGGCCTTATCATATTCACATCTGACCAGACCTGTTGAGAAACAATTCTGCACCGTCATATCACTGCCATATCCAACGAGCGCTCCGGTTGTTCCCTTTCCATAAGAGTAAATACTTTCCAATCCAAGATTTTTGATAGTACCTCCGCTGACTATCCCGAACATTCCTATGTTATAGCTGCTGCTTCTGTTAATGGTAAGATTCGATATAGTGAATCCCTGACCGTCATATATGCCGGTGAAATATGGATAACTGTTTCCAATCGGTAAAAATCCTTCTCCCCCATTCCAGCCTGATGTTACAGATGCATCTATATTCGCCGTCTGTTCATAGGAATAACTCCACCCGCTTGAATTAGTGCTTATCCAGAGAAGGTGGCTTAATGTGGATACTTCTTTTTTGCCGTCACTGTCGGTATCAACCGGTTCGGTCTGGCTGTGTATATACGCGGGGAGTAAAACAATAAGGATACAAAAAAACAGCAGTTTGTTCATGACGCTGGTTCCTTTAAAATGGTGGGCAATGTGATGTGATCTGACAGCAATTTCGGGGAGAGAAGAAAATGAAAAGATATCAGGAACAGTAAAGGAGAGGGGCTAAAGAGACAAAAAGAGCAGTATATATGAGTATCAGGGAGGCACAGACATTCATCCCCCTCTCTGGTGAGGCATATTATCAGAACATGCACATTGGGCAGGATTACTGCCATCAACCGGAGGAGAACACTCATGTTCTTCCCCGCAAATTCTCTGCTGACACCTGCTGAACCCTTACAAAAAATGTTTTGAACGGATTACGGAGGAAACTTACGCTATTTTCCGCCTAATGTCAAAGAAAAACAAACCTGCGGCAATACTGCCTTGATTTCTGCACCCCTTGCGCCCTTAATCAGGAGCCGGCCGGCAACGGTTAAACCTTTATCCCCAGAAACTCATGAGCAAGCGGAATGCCTCCAAGCAATGCCGCGTCATCACCCAGCGCAGAGTTTACCACTTTAACATGGCTCCCGAGAAATGGCAGCGAGTATTGCTTAAACGATTCACGGATCAGAGGCATCATAAATTTGTGTCCTGCTTCTATGGCTCCGCCGCCAAGAACGATCATTTCAAGATTCAGAAGATTGTTCAGATCGGCAAGAACTTTGCCTATAATATAGCATGCATTGGAAACATGTTTCACCGCCACTTTATCCTCTGCCTCAAGCGCCTGAGAGAGGATTTTGCTTTTGATCTGAATTCCGTCTTTTACCTGTTTGCTGAGCAGGCTTCGTTTTTTGTTCTTTTTGATATCGTTTACAATATCGCGTACCATGGCAGTGCGGCTCGCGAATGCTTCAAAACATCCCTTTTTGCCGCAGCCGCAGACCGGTCCTGTGACATCATACGTAATATGACCAATCTCCCCGGCAAAATTATGGGCTCCGCGATAAACCGAGCCGTTAAAGATCAGTCCGCCGCCTATTCCTGTACCCACATAAACCACCAGCACATTTTTCTTCCCTTTTGCTTTGTCAAAATGGAGCACCCCCAGAGCCGCCAGATTGACGTCATTTTCGATGATTACGGGAAGTTTTGTGTATTTTTGTAGTTCTTTTTTGATATGGTAATTCTTTAGTCCGAGATTCGGCGCCATTCCGATAACTCCTGACGGAGGATCAACAAAGCCAGGAACCCCAAGGCATATCGCCTTGATCTGAGATTCCTTTATGCCGTTTTCAGCTATCAGCTTCTGCACGGTCTCATGAAGAGCGAGAGGATAACCCGGTTTGCCCTTGGTAACTTTTGTGCTTTTTTTGGTTGTGGCGGCGATTCCTTCTTTGGAGTTTACTAAAGCACCAAGAATTTTGGTGCCTCCCATATCAATTGTAACAATATAGTCGCTCACGGTACCTCCGGTATCAGGTTTCTAAAAGGAGAAATATAATAGCTAAAAATATAAAAGTTGTCCCACTAAAAAAACTGGGGCAAAATTACCTCCGCGATACCGGTGTGCTCAAAAGAATTGCCGAGACCATCAGTCCCGCGCCGGATGACCTGTTGCTTGAAATTGGTCCGGGAACAGGGGCACTAACCTCTGCCCTCTATGGTTCAGTAAAGAAGTATATTGCCGTTGAACTTGACCGGAGAGTTATCGAGGAACTCAGAACTGCCTACCCTGATTTGCATCTGATTGAGGGTGATTTCGTGAAAATTAATCTGAGAGAACTCTTTGAGCAGTCAGGAAGTCAAAAGCTGAGAGTTGCGGGAAATATTCCCTACAACATTACTTCTCCTATCGTCTTCAGGCTGCTTGAGGAGAAGGATATTATTCTGCAGGCAACTCTCATGGTGCAGCTTGAGGTGGCGCAGAGAATCACCGCAAAGCCCGGCACCCGGAACTCCGGTATTTTCGGGATTATAACACAGACGTTCTGCGATGCAGCGTTCTGCTTTGAAGTTTCGCGTGATTGCTTTTATCCGAAACCGGAAGTAACCTCTGCCATTATTCAGCTTACCTTTGACGGAAGGAACAGTGATATAGATTTTGATTTCTACCGCCGGATGGTAAAAGCAGCGTTTTCAAAAAGAAGAAAACAGCTTCATAATTCTTTCAAAGGAACAGAATTTGAACTCAGTGATTTTTCAGATGCACCGGTAAAAATGTCTGACAGGCCGGAACAATTAACCATACAGGACTTTTTAAATCTCTATCATTTTTTCAGAATGAAAAAACAATTATAACTATGAGCGAAAAGATTAAAGAATTATTCAGGCCGCTTACCCCGACGGATATATCAGTCGTCTGGTTTTATCTTTTTCTTTCAGCATTAAACCTTATTTATCACAGCAGAGTAGATGAGTGGCTGATCCTCATCCTTGTTAACTTTGCCGTGATCGCTGCTGTTATATGGCTTGCGCATATACATTCGGCAAATAACTCCCTGATAATCAGACATATCCGGTACTGGTATCCCGCGCCGATGATCCTGCTGACCTTTAAGGAACTCTATCTGATGATCAAGCCGATTAGAGGCATTGACTATGATGATATCCTGATTCAGATCGACCGCTGGATGTTTGGCACCGACCCGACCCATGCTCTTTATGCAATTGCAACTCCCCTGCTGACTGAGTTTCTGCAGATTGTGTATGCAACATTTTACTTCCTGCCGATGATTCTTGCAGCGGAACTGATCCGGCGCGAGAGATATACCGAAGGGCAGTATGTAATCTTTGCTACCGTGTACGGATTCTTTATTTCGTATATTGGATATTTTCTCGTCCCGGCAATAGGACCACGGTTTACGCTTCATGTGTTTGAGACAACCAACAGCGAACTGCCGGGGCTGTTTCTTACGAACTTTTTACGGGAAATCATCAACACCGGCGAATCAGTCCCTGCCGGCACACTGAATCCGGCTGAAGTGGTTCAGCGGGATGTGTTTCCATCAGGGCATACTATGATGACAGCAATCGTCATGTATCTATCAGTAGTGTACCGCGCCAAAAGCAGAAATTTCCTGCTGGTCTGCGGAACCCTGCTCATCTTTTCAACGGTTTATCTGAGGTATCACTATGTTATTGATGTGATCGCCGGACTTGGCTTTATGGTCTTTTCCCTGATAACCGGTCATTATATTTTCAAATACTGGAATTCTTATACCAATGCAGACTATACCCGCTCATTCGGACAAAAAAACTGAAGTAAAGCGCATATTCGACTCCATAGCCGGAAGCTATGATTTTCTCAATCACCTGCTTTCTGCCGGAGTGGATTTCTACTGGCGAAGAAAAGCGCTTAAACTCACCGCTATGGGGAAAGATGCCATCCTGCTCGATGTCGCCTGCGGCACCGGTGACTTTGCCATCGAAGCACGCAAGCAGGGAGTTAAACATATATACGGCGCCGATTTCTCCGGGAATATGCTCCGCCACTTCAATAAAAAAAGCGACTGGATCATCGGAAAAAATGTTCAGCTCGCTGCCGAACATCTCCCCTTTACGGATGCATATTTTACCAATATTACAGTTGCATTCGGTGTGCGCAATTTTTATGATATACCGATGGCATTCAAAGAATTCGCAAGAGTAATTAAACAGGAAGGCAAGGTAACCATCCTTGAGTTCCGGATGCCTACAAATCCACTGATACGGATTTTATATAATGCCTATTTCAAGTACATACTTCCGCTTATCGGCAGAATGGTGTCCAAGGATAAATCCGCATACACCTATCTACCTGAATCTGTAGAAGATTTTGACAAGAATGTAGATCTGGTAAAACTGCTTAAAGAAGCCGGATTTAAGACCGCTGTCCGTCATAATCTTACCTTTGGTCTGGTACAAGTGGTGATTGGGGTGAGATAGCGAATATTACTTTCATCTGAAAATAACCAGCTTTAATCCATTCTCGCAGATACACGCCGCGGCGTGTATCTATAACTTTCCTGCCGCTAACAACTTTCATTAACTGAAATTTCATTTCTATGTAACACTGACAGGTTATCTTTAAGAGATTGAATTGCAAATGTGGAGAATTATCAGTGAAGACTAGTCTTATTATCGTGCTTATCCTTTTTACCATCTGCATCATCATTGGCATTCACGGTACGCTCAACCTGAAGAGTGTTACGGAGAAAAATGGCGATATTGTTCTTCAGTACTCAGACAAGGCATCTCCCGAACTGCTCCTCAAAGTTCCCGGTTATGCCATGCTTAACCGGAAGGTGAATACATATGTTTATAAGAGTTTTTACATCCGGGTTGGACTGCTGGTCTGGTTCGTGCTGTTGCTTGGGATGGACTATTTTGAAGTAAATATCTTCCTTTTCTATCTGCTGTTTCCGATAATTCTTATCTGGTTTATGCTCTGGATACTCTGGCTTTACCGGAGGATTGGAAAGCTGCAAAAACAAATGGCTGGTGATTTCACACCCAATGAAGAATCCTTGTTGAATAAATTAAAAAGAAAGGTTGGGTCTAAGTAATATCAGGGAATTTTTTCGCGGCTTGCATGAATTTTTCTTTTTCTTATTAATGATGTTTGCTTTATCTTTTCAATTCATGGGTCACCCGCTCTGCGGGTTCAGGGAGGAAACTGATTATGCTTTCTACTAACAGGTCACCGCTAACGCGGTTTATGTAAACCGTATAATCGATATAACCAAAAAATCATATTTCCCGGAGCCCCCTCTTTCTCCGTACAGAATACAACTTAATGCAGCGGCTTTATATTTCAATGAATTTTAACAAACACAAAATCCTCATTTGTCGGAGAGAGAGGGGGTTGGGGGTGAGTACTGTTCACGAAGCACAAAGTGAATTTATAAAACACGAGTGAATATGTTCACTAATCATACCAAACCACGGCTCGATCCAATAATCTGTTTTCGCCGCATTGCCATTGATAGGTCACCATAACGCGGCTCACCTCTCATATCCTCACTAAAACCTATACCCCGTCATGGTTTCCCGTGACTCTCCATCGGTGCTCAGGCCGGTGACAGTGCCGCCGGAGAAGAGTGATAATATTGTATTGCTCCCCTGCATACGAACCATGCCAAGCCCGTTCGCGAACCAGCCGAATGCACGGTAACTGGTTTTCGTTATTTCCCCTTCAGTATCAGGGACGCTTAACGTCAGATCATACTGTATCTTTTTTGCCGTGATGGTGGTATCACGTCCGTTCAGATTGAGCGCGAGTGGTTCTGCAAAAAGATAGCTTCCGTTAAAATCCACAAAGGAGATTGTCTGCACTACCAGGTCAACCAGGACTTTATATGCCGGCCAGAACCGGGGCCTGTCCAGCGGATATGATATAAATGTTATCTCATTATCAATATCAATCAGCGGACGGAGTGAATCGGGGATGAATGATGCAAGCGCCGATGTATCAACATAAATATATACACCCGCACCGGTTTTACGCAGATACAGGTCAGACACCGTAAGCAGACCGTCAAGATTCACAGAATCCCTTCTGTTCACATACGGGGTATTATAAAAAACTGAACTGCCGCCAGTTGTGATAATGCGGGTACCGGTTTGTCCCGCCGACCCGTCTGCTGACAGTGTATCAATCCGGTAATAAAATTTACTGCCTGATTGAAGAGGATAATCATATGTTTCAGCGGCCAGGGGCGGGGCGACAGTTTCTTCCTTACAGCCGGACGCGATTACCGCTGAAAGCAGTGCTATATATAAAAATTTACTTCGTAAGAATTTCATTAACGATTTTTTCCTTTAAACTCTGAAATGCATGGTAACGGTGGCTTATCCTGTTTTTTTCAGCCGGATCCATTTCCGCTGTGGTAATTGTATAGCCGTCCGGAAGAAAATATGGGTCATAACCGAATCCGTTATTACCGCGTGGTGCGGTTAAGATCCGGCCTTCCAGTTTTCCCTCAGAGGCAATCAGTCTGGCACCGTCATAAAAAACCGCGGCGCATATATACCGTCCTGTATGGGGTTCCGGGAACGCAGAAAGCTCCTCCTGAAGTTTTGCGTTATTCTTCCGGTCATCAGCATCCTTTCCGGCGTAGCGGGCTGAATACACACCGGGTCTCCCGTCAAGCTGGTCAAGCGCGATGCCTGAGTCATCCGCAATCGCCGGGAATCCGGTTTTACTATATACTGCCTTCGCCTTAATAACTGCATTCTCGCGGAATGTTGTTCCGGTCTCGGGGATATCCTTAATACCGGGAAAACGGTCAAGAGAGATCAGTTCAATCCGCTCATCCTGCATGATTGCCTGAATTTCCGCCAGTTTCTTTTTATTATTGGTTGCTATGACTATTTTCATGGTTATTGCTTTTGGTTCCTGCCGGGATACCCTGCCCGGGCAAAGTCTGACTGACTAAAATTACAACCTCCCCAGCAGTGCTTTCAGTTCCCGTTTGCCATGGCTGAACACTTCCCCGGCATCATACACTCTGGAGACTCCCCCTTCAACCAGAATCCTCCCGTCGGCAATGACCGTATCCACATCCTCCTGACCGGCTGAATAAACAATCTTGGAACACACCAGTTCCGGATCATCCTTTGCCGCAAAGCCGTTTTTATTCAGATTCAGGAGTACCAGATCCGCTTTTTTGCCCGGCTCAATGCTTCCGGTCAGATGTTCAATGCCGAGTGCTTTTGCCCCGTTAATTGTTGCAAGTTTCATGACCTCTTTTGCGTTCATGGAGGTGGGGCCGTGTATCGGTTTCTGAATCAGTGCCGCCATGTTCATTTCGCGGAATACTGAAAGCCGGTTATTGCACGGAGCTCCGTCTGCGCCAAGAGATACATTTACTCCGCTTTTTAACAGATGAGGAATATTTGCAATACCCGAAGCAAGTTTCAGGTTGGATGACGGACAGTGCGCAACCGATGTCCCCTTTTCTGCCATGGTTTTCACTTCTCCATCATGAACATGGATGCAGTGGGCAAGAACCGTTTTCTGCTCAAGCATTCCGATGGAATTGAAATAGTCTATATTTTCTTTTCCCGTTTTCTTCCGCACCTCTTCCACTTCTTTTTTGTTTTCTGACGAGTGGGTATGTATCAATGCACCGGGGATATCCTTAACCATCTCTGCTGTTTCCCTGAGCAGCCGGTCGCTGCAGGAGAGTACAAAACGGGGAGCAAAGCCATAGTTAACCCGACCGCCGGATGTATTATGAAATGCTTTAGCAAGGTCGTATGATTCACGCAGTTCATCTCCGGTATTTCCCTTAAAGCCGGGGAACAGGTCATTCTCATCAATCATGCACTTCCCCGCAAACGCGCGGATACCGGAAGCAGCAAGCTCATCAAATATCACTTCAGTGTGGCGGAGCGTTCCCATATCAAGCAATGTTGTGGTGCCGCCGCGCAGCAGTTCATCAATACCAAGCCGGACCGATGCACGGAGCGATGATGCCGAATGCGCATTTTCATAGGGAAAAATCCTGAGCTGAAGCCAGTCAAGCAGTTCAAGATCATCGGCAAGCCCGCGGAACAGCGTCTGGCAGAGATGGATATGCGTCTGGATGAATCCGGGAGTCATTACCATATCCGGCTTATATATATGCCGCGCTTCAGCATATACAGCTTCTGCCCTTCCGGAAGGAATGATTTCTTTTATATATGTTCCTTCAACAACCACAGCGTGTCCGGTCAGAATATCAAAACTGCTGTTGCAGGTAACAATTACCCCCGGATGAAGAACCTCGGTCATGCTTTCTCTTTTTCCTGTTCAATATCAGCAAAAATTTCATCCATCACCCCGAACGCATAACGGAGATGCGGGATAACAATAGACCCGCCAACAATCAGCGCGATATTGAAAGCTTCCTGCAGTTCTTCCTTTGAAGCCCCCTCCTGAATAGAGCGGTCAATATGATAAAAAATGCAGTCATTGCACCGCAGCACCATTGAGCCGACCAGCCCCATCAGTTCTTTCATTTTAACAGGTATGGCGCCTTCTTCATAGGCACGGCTGTCGAGCGCAAAAAAGCGGTTAAATTCCTTGTGTCCGGCGTTCAGAATCCGGTCATTCATTTCCAGGCGGTATTTTCTTGTCTGTGCAACACTTTTTGTTTTCATGGTATCCTGAATTTTTAATAAATATCTGGCAAAATTACGAATTAATGCCCTGTCAGCAGGGGTGAAATTCATTTCCTGAGGATTGCTATCTAATCCCCGGGTAAGAGTAAATCTCTGAAAAATCAACTTTACCGCGCGGTGAGCAGACCTGATTTCTTCCTAATTTTGTGCATGAAAAATTTTTCATTATTACCGTTGTGCGGTCAGAATCCTGCCCCTGAATCCCGATTCCGGTGAGCTCTTGAGTAATAACCTTGATAAAAAAGCTGGCAAAGGGATGAGATCAGCCGCTGCCGGTATAGCGGTTAATGCTCTTCTTGCAGTTGTTAAAATAACCACCGGTTTTTTCGGCAATTCATACGCCCTGATAGCCGACGGCATTGAATCCGCCTCCGATGTGCTGAGTTCTATGGTGGTTTTCGCCGGACTGAAAATAGCCGTTAAACCAAGGGATGAGAACCACCCCTATGGTCATGGAAAAGCAGAGCCCCTTGCGGCTGTTTTGGTTTCAGCAGCCCTTTTCGGAGCAGCTATCATGATCGCTGTTCAGAGTGTAAGGGAAATTATCACACCACATCATGCACCGGAACCCTACACCCTCATTGTGCTGCTGCTTGTGGTTGTTACCAAGGAGCTGTTATACCGGTATGTTTTCAGTGTTGGTGAAGAGGTAAAAAGTACAGCAGTAAAAACTGATGCCTGGCATCACCGGAGTGACGCTATCACCTCCATGGCAGCATTTGTTGGAATCGTTATCGCACTTGCAGGAGGCGAGGGGTGGGAAGAGGCAGACGACTGGGCAGCACTTTTTGCTTCGGCATTTATTATATATAACGCTTACCATCTCTTCAAGCCAGCAATTAATGAGGTGATGGATGCCGCCCCGCCTCCATATCTGATGAAAGATGTGAAGGATGCGGCACTAGGTGTGGAAGGGGTGCTTGGGCTCGATAAATGCTTTATCAGAAAAATGGGTTTTGACCATTTTGTTGATCTGCATGTCATCGTCTCAGGCGACCTGAGCGTAAGAAAAAGCCACGAAATCGGTCATAAAGTGAAAGACCGGATACTGCAATCTGTTCCTGGTATTACCGATGTCCTGGTTCATATTGAACCGGAAGAAGAATTGGAGAAGGAAACATCCACCACAAAAGAATAAATTTTTCCGCGAATAATCGTAAATGAAAAATTTACTCTGATTAATGAGAAGAATTCCATCATAATCCGGGAATTCTGCGAAAAAAAGAGTCCCGCTGATGAAGTGACAAAATACCTCTTGAAAGTTTCCTCTCTCTGACCTAACTTTTAAGCAACGTTCTTTTAAATTTCGCGGTGCGGAGGAAACAACAACCTCCGAGAATAGGGAAACCGGTTCAATTCCGGTGCTGTCGCGCAACTGTGTTAGATGTTCCTGTTTTGTCAGACAAAACAGGTAAGTCGGGCAATCAGGTCACTGATGAGTTTTTCACCGGGAAGACCGCCCCAAAGACGAATCTTAAGCCAGGAGACCTGCCGTGAATGAACTCGTTTACCTTCGCGGGTGAGGTAATGCGGCTGATCATCAAATCTATCTTCAACCGTCTTCCCCACGAAGTTACACTTACTTTATCACTATATATAAGGAGTAACTTCAATGTTATTTAAAACTTTTCTCTCACTGCTTTTTTTTCTGCCGTTTCTTGCAGCACAGCAGGATTCCGTCCGTTCCTACGCGCTGCCTCCGGTCTATATCTCGGCCACCAAAACGGCTATTTCACCGCTTCAGGTATCATCTACCATTTCATCTGTTGAGCAGACCGAAATCCGGGCTAAATCAGCGTTCACTCTCTATGATGTGATTAAGGATGAGTTTGGCCTGACACTTGCCCGCTACGGGGGACCCGGCCAGCTTTCTTATATATACACACGCGGAGCCGCGGCCTCTCAGACCCTTATTACTCTTGACGGCATCGAACTGAACATGGTGAACGACCCGACCAATACCGTTGATCTTGCCAATATCATGCTTGATAACATCGAACGGATTGAAATCGTCCGCGGCCCGCAGAGCACCCTGTATGGTTCTGAAGCATTCGGCGGCATCATAAATCTTTTCAGCAAAAGCGGAAACAAAGACGGGAACAGTTACTATGCCGCTGCCGAAGGAGGTTCATACTCCTCTTACCGCGCCTCAGCCGGACTTAACGGAGCGTATAACAATCTCACGTATTCACTGCAGACTTCACGCTATATAACAGAAGGATTTTCATCCGCCGCTGAGTCTGACGGTAACTCGGAAAAAGACGGCACAAAGAATTTCAATTTACTCTCAACGCTAAATTATCATGTCACGCCGGCTTTAAAACTCAGCTTTACCGGCAAATATACTGACGCTGATACTGATCTTGACCAGACCGGCGGCAAGTTTGGTGATGACCCCAGCTATCTCTTTAATCTTGAGGAAATGGGATTAAAGACCGGTCTTCTGTACGAACTGAATGAAGGAAGCCGCGTCACTGCCTCCGCTTCATATATACGGAATTTCAGAAAATATAAATTTGACAGCACCCTTTATAACCCGGCAAGCTCTTACAGCAGCTATGACGGAAACAAATTCCGCACTGAAGTGCTGGGAGATTTCACTCTGACCGATGCGATTCGTCTGACCGCCGGTGCGGAGACGGAAAAAGAGGAAGCAATATCCGACTATTTTTATAACGGCCCCTTTGGTATATACAGCAGCACCTTTCCGAAGAAATCTGTTCTGACAGCTTCAGGTTTTCTGCAGGCTCAGGCGGAGCTGTATAAAAATCTGAGCGGAAGCTACGGCATCCGGCTGGATAATCAGGAGAGATTCGGCAATGCGGTTACTTTCCGCATAGCTCAGGGGTATCTGATTGAAGCTATCAGTACCAAACTGAAATTCACCTACGGCAATGCTTACAAAGCACCGTCACTGTTTTATCTGTATGATCCGGCTTACGGCAATGCAGATCTGAAACCGGAAAAAAGCAGCGGGTGGGAAGCCGGTCTTGAGCATTATCTCAGCTCCCCTTCATCACACATCGGGCTGACTTATTTCCGTACTGATTATAAAGAGCTTTTCGGGTTTGATGCCTCCTTCCGGGCAGTGAATGTGAATTCAGCAGAGGCTTACGGTGCAGAACTCTATTTCAGAGGAGATATAACCCCGGGTCTGAGCATCAAGGCAAACTACACCTGGATGAAGACAGCAGACAAAAGCCCCGGTTCAGATGATGAAAATAAGCCGCTTCTCAGAAGGCCGGAGCATAAACTGGGTATTAACGCAACCTGGCAGGCAAACGAAAGAGTGCTGGTCAATCTGCAGACCGTCTTTACCGGCAGCCGTGAGGATAAAGATTTCAGCACCTGGCCTGCCGCACGCAGGGAGCTGAGAGCCTATACACTTCTTAATGCGGCTGTTTCCTATGAAGTATACAATCATATCACCCTTTTTGCAAGAGCTGAAAATCTGCTGAATGCTGTCTATCAGGAAGTATTGGGTTACGGACATCCTGAAAGGTCATTCTACGGCGGATTCCGGCTCGATTTTTAGTTAATTCACGGGCAAACCGGAAGAAAAATCCAAAATTTTTTCAGTCCGGATTGCCAAAAAATATAGTAAATTTGACCATTGAAAAATGGTGTTCTTACAGGAGTTAATGTAATGATTAAAATATTGAATAATATGAAAACCTGGCTGGCAGTCTCTCTCATTCTGGTTGCGGTCCTTTCGCGGCTTGCAGAGCTTCCCGTAAACTTTGCCGCAATCGGCGGCGTTGCGCTTTTCAGCGGTGCATATCTGAAAAACCGTAATCTGGCTTTTCTGGTACCCCTTTCCGCGCTCTTCATAACCGACCTGATAATCGGCCTTCACGCTGATCTTTTTGCGGTGTATTTCTCTTTTGTTCTGATTGTCGCACTCGGAATGCTCGTCAGCAGAAAGCCGGGAATTATGACAACCGCGGCTGCATCAGTAACCGGTTCAGTCCTGTTTTTCATCATCACCAATTTTTCAGTATGGGTAACCGGAACCATGTATCCGAAAACCCTTGAAGGACTCGGCACCTGCTATGTTATGGCAGTTCCTTTCTTCGGCAATACCCTGGCCGGAGATTTGCTTTTCACCGCTGTGCTTTTCGGTAGCTATGAACTGGTTACCAGGACAGTCCTGAAGGCAGTTCCTCAGCAGGCATAAGCTTTCTTATCATTAAATAAAAAAAGGCGGTCACAAGACCGCCTTTTTATTATTCGTGAATCCCTGACTCTTAGTCAAAGTCAAAAATCTCTCCGAGGAATCCCCCTTTTTTCTTCTTGTAATAATAATCATCCTTCTTATAGTAGCCATCTTTCCGGTAATCATCATCTTTCTTGTAGTATTCATCCTTTTTCCGGTCATAATCCCTCCTGTCATCGCGGGGAGGAGGAGGCGATGAAACAGCCGCCGCTTCGTAGGCGGCGCTGCGCTCAATAATTTTATCGAGCTCTCCGCGGTCAAGCCACACACCGCGGCATTTAGGGCAATAGTCAATTTCGATTCCTACACGATCTGAAATCACCAGATCAACACTGCAAACGGGACATTTCATATCTTACTCCTTAGTTTTCTTTGTACTGCTGAATCAACAATCCTTGCGAGCATTTTACCATACTTATAACCAGCGGCCTCAGCCGAGCGCATAAACCCCGCCCCTTCTGTCAGGTCGGGATTTGGATTTACCTCTAAGACGAATACATCCCCGTTTTTGTTCAATCTGCAATCAATCCGGGCATAATCCCTGCAGTTCATGGTCCGGAATGCATTAACCGCAATCTTCTGAATCTTTTTTGTCATATTGGCCGTCAGAGGAGCCGGACATATCGGGATGGTACGGTGATACGCCTCATGATGAGGATCCCATTTGGCCTGATAGCTCACAATTCGGTCCAGATGACCCGGCATTTCTGAAAAATCAATTTCACTTATCGGCAGGGCTTCCAGGTTTTCATCCCCCACGACCGAAACATTCATCTCCCTGCCGTCAATATATTGATCAAGAATAGCAGGCTGTTTAAAGTGTTCAAGAATATAGTCAATGCGATCGCGCATCCGTTTTTCATCTCTCACTACAGCGTCATGCTCAATCCCCACGGATGCATCCTCATAAGCAGGCTTAATAATCACGGGAAATTTAAGATGCTTCGGGAGATGCAGCAATGGTTCGCTCACCATTTCAAAATCGGGAACCTGAATTCCTGAGGCACGAAGCAGTTTTTTTGTCAGAATTTTATCCTGGCAGTTTGCAAGAGTCAGGACGGGTGCTCCTGTGTAGTGAATACCCAGCATTTCATATATCCCCGCAATATTCATTTCATAGCGCGAACTGACACCAAAAACCTCAATAAAGTTAAAGACCACATCCGGCTTTTCCTGAGTCAGATGATCAAGAAGTTTATCCAGACTGTCGTGGATATTAAAAGCGTATGCATCAAAGCCCTGTTTCCGGAGATGTCCGGCTATATCTTCAAATTCATCAATCGGACTTTGATGTTCAATCTCAAAATAGGGGATAAACTTCAGCTCGCCGTTATCCGCTTTGGTTTGCGAACCGTACATTTCGGGCGCTGATTCATTATAAATAACCCCCACCTTAATTTTATTTTTCTTCCTTGCCATTTATTCTGTTTGATTTATTGGCTGATTGTTTATTTTTTCGATTCCTGAAAATAAATTTACAAAGTAAAACAGCCAATTAAAACCGTTCAGCATGAGCTTTTATCCCCAGCCGTCAAGCTATGAGTGCGGCCCGTTTGCCCTGAAATATGCTCTGGTGACCCTCGGTCAGTTCCGGAGTGAAAAAGAACTGGGGCGTATCGCCGGCAGCAACTGGTGGAACGGCACCGACGAGATAGGTCTGGCCAAGGCAGCTAAGGCAAGTGACTGTGAGATGAAATACTTCCGCAGACGTGATCCCAAAATTGCCCTCCGCTCCCTTAATGCCCATCTTAAGCAGTCGCACCCCTGCATCCTTTCGGTTGATAACTGGGAGCACTGGTTTACCGTTATTAATCATCAGTCTGGGCGCTATGTGGTGGTGGACAGTAAACTGCCGAAAGTAATAAAGATATATTCCCCCGCAGCCCTTCTTAAACGATGGAAATATACCGATGAAGAAACTCATCATATCAGTTATGACGGTTACGCCATCATCCCGAAATTCCGCACCGCCACAAAAGGAAAGTTCTCTCTGGAGGTGGCGCGCAAAGTCATGCACGAAAAAAACAAGGAAGTTGCTGAAAAGTGGGATATCTATTTTAATGACCTGATTGATATCTGCCGCCCCCTCTCAGGCAATTCAAAATTTTCCTATTCTTTTACCGAGTTCCTCCGCCGCTATGAAAAACTGCTCATTAAAAGAGTTGCTCACTGGCACGGTGACCCGAAGCACAGCGAACTAAGGAAAATCTTAGATAATATGGAATTTGTTGCTGATGTCTACGACCTGCGTATATACGAAAAGGATGAGGCTAAAGTCCTGATAGATATTACCTCCCTGCTGATGATGTATGCCTGCGGCCGCTACGGGATGGACCCGATATACTGAATTATGAAGGATGAATTATGAAGGATGAATTATGAAGTATGAATTGGTGACAGATTGCGAATTCCGCAAGAATTTTTCAAAGTTAACGAAAGATTAAACGCAAAGTAAAAGAAGCTTAAGCAAAGTCACGCAGAGTTTTCAGAACTCAATTGTACATTGTTCATTGTAAACTGTACATTGAAAATTATTTCTCCATTTTTTTCAGCACTTCAATCTTTTCATCCAGTACTTTTATCCTGTTATTGATCTGCTTCAGCAGCTCATCAAGTTCTTTTTCATAACCCGGCTTGTCATAAAATCCGCGCTGTTCAAAATAACTCTTAAAGAGCCAGTTCCTTTTAAGTGCTTCCATGTTTTCAGCAAAGCGCGCGGTTCCGAGGCGGGTGTCTTCGGTGATGGAGATAACATTTGAAAGTACCGCATCAAGCTGGTTTGCCACACGGCTTGAGTCCTTAAGTAAATTTCCGAGCAGTCCCTTTCCGTCATTCACTTCCTGAACGATATCATCCACCTTCACCACAATATTATCAACGTTTCTGATTACCGATTCAATACCGGTAATCATGGAGGTAACAACCACTGTGGTTGAGTCAAGTTTATTTGAGATGGAGTTAAGACTTCTCTCCGCTGTGGTCATCAGCGCCACGGTACTGCGGTAAAGCTGATCATCATTAAGCAGTTTTCCTACGGTTCCCTCTCCCTGATTAACTTTTTCGACAATTTCCGCGAAAGAGCGGGTCAGTTCTTTGGTGTTTTCAAGCGTGCTTCGTGTTTCATCTATAATCGCCCCGTATCCGACCGGATCAACCCCGATAATCACTCCTCCGTTTTCCACCTTAGCTGCATTGTCAGAGGTAATCTGCAGAACAATGACCTGATTGCCGACCAGACCTTCAGACTCTATTGTAGCGCGGGTTGAAGTACTCAGATATTTCATTGCATCTTCCGAAATTTTCATCTTTACTTCAACCCGGCCTGACGATTCGCCGGTAAACTTAACTTCGGAAACAGAGCCGACTGATATACCGCTCAGACGCACCGGAGCACCATTACGAAGCCCGCCTATGTTGGAAAAATATGCTGAGACCGTATAAGTTTCGGAAAAAAGGGATTCCTTGCTTCCGACCAGAAATACGATTAAAATCGTGAGGGCTGATCCGATAACAACGAATACACCTAAACGGAGTTTATTTGCACCCTGGGCCATATTATATACCTGTTTCTTCCTCGATCAAATCAGGACTAAAAAAATTAACCAGAAACGGATCACGGCTGTTCACCAGTTCCGTCATATTACCTTCAAAAAAGATTACGCCGTCTTTTAATACAATCGTCCGGTCCGCAATAATGGTCGCGCAGATGATATCATGCGTTACCACAATTGAAGTCATTTTCAGCTCCGTCTGAAGATCACGGATAAGTTTGCTGATCTCCTTTGTGGTAATCGGGTCAAGGCCGGTGGTCGGTTCATCATACATCATCAGTTTTGGTTCCGTGATGATGGACCTTGCAAGACCGATCCGTTTTCTCATTCCGCCGGAAAGTTCAGAAGGCATTTTATCAATCGCGTCACTCAGAGAGACCATATCAAGCGCACGCTCAACCTTTGCGGTGATTTCACCATCGGTAAATTTATAATTTTTTCTGAGGGGAAACTCCAGATTTTCCCTCACGGTCATGGAGTCATACAATGCCGCGCTCTGAAATAAAAATCCCATGTGCAGCCGGAGTGCATTCAGTTCTTTTGCCGGGAGCTGTGTCACATGCTTCTCCCAGACCAGTATATCACCTGCGTCCGGCGTCAGAAGCCCGACAAGGCATTTCAGCAATACGCTTTTTCCTGTGCCGCTTTTGCCGAATATTACCAGATTCTCACCCTCGGTGACCGTAAGGGAAACACCTTTAAGAATATCAGCCGGGCCGAAACTCTTATATACATCACGTATATCAACAATTACATCGGCCATAACCAGAGGGTAATCCTTACTAAAACCATATCAAAAATCACGATGAGCAGTGATGACATCACCACGGCGGTGGTTGATGCTTTGCCCACACCTTCAGTGCCTCGTGTTGCGTTGTATCCCTTAAAGGAGCCGACAATACCCACAATAAATCCGAAAACAAAGGTTTTGCCTATGCTGGGGATAATATCCGAAAAACGCACCGAATCAATCACCGCGTTGATATACAACGGGAAGGTGGTATCCTGAACAATTACGACTGCTATATATGCGCCAAAAACCGCGAGGATAATCACATACACCGAAAGCATCGGCAGAATGAGCGTGCAGGCAACCACCCGGGTTACCACCAGGAATTTGAATGGATTGATAGCGGTAACTTCCATCGCGTCAATCTGTTCTGTTACACGCATCGAACCAAGTTCAGCGCCTATTCCGCTGCTTACTCTGCCGGCAAAAAGCAGAGCCGTCATCACAGGGCCAAGTTCACGCACTACCGAAAGAGTAACCATTGCAGGGAGGAATGATTCCGCCCCGAACCGCGCCAGAACCGGATTGCTCTGCAATGCCAGCACCAAACCGATAATCAGACCGGTAATGCTTACAATAGGGAGCGTTTTAACCCCAAGCTCATCCATATGCTTTTTAACTTCAGCGAACTCGTACGGCGGTAAAAAGACAGACTTGAAAAATTTTATGGTGAATTCAAACAATCCTCCTATGGATATAAAGAACTCCTCAACAGCACCTCGTTCAGGCAGGAGTTTTTTCAGAGTTGTGCTGCTTTTTTCCGGCATATCCTTACAGGAGATTATTCAAATTTGATGTAATTTATAAAAATATAATGTTTAATTTCGGCAATTAGCCGTAAAAAGAAAAATATTCATCATTTCTTAATGAGACCTGAATCACCTCAAAAATCTTAAGGAGGAGGCATGAGCAAGAATAGAAGAAATTTCCTTAAAACTGCTACTGTGGCAGGAGCCGGTACGCTGATATATGGCTGCGGAGACCGTAAGGGGCATTCCGCGGCAGTCCACACCGGGGAAAAGATTGAGTGGAAAATGGTGACCGCCTGGCCTCCAAAGTTCCCTCTGCTTGGGGAATCGGCTGAAAAATTCGCCAGGGCAGTAAGCGAGCTTTCGGGCGGCCGCTTTACGATTCATGTTTATGGCGCGGGGGAGCTTGTCCCGGCTTTTGAGTCATTTGATGCGGTCAGCCAGGGAATTGCCGAACTGGGCCACAGTGCCCCCTACTATTGGGCAGGTAAAATACCTTCAGTTTCCTTTTTCTCCGCGGTTCCGTTCGGAATGAATACCACACAGGCGAACTCCTGGCTCATGTATGGCGGAGGTCTTGAGTTGATGCGGGAAGTCTATGGCTCATTTAATCTGATCCCCTTCCTGATTGCCAATACCGGCGGACAGACAGGGGGCTGGTTTAACCGGAAAATTGAATCGGTGCAAGATTTAAAAGGATTAAAAATGCGCATCCCCGGACTTGGCGGACGTATCATCACAAAAGCCGGTGCAACCACAGTGCTTTCTCCCGGAGCCGAGCTTTATACCAATCTTGAACGCGGTGTTATTGATGCACTTGAATGGGTGGGCCCATACCATGACTACCTGATGGGCTTTCACAAAATCGCCAAATACTATTACTACCCCGGCTGGCAGGAACCCACAGGAGTAATAGAACTGATCGTGAACAAACAGGCCTATGAACAGCTCCCCGCAGAATATCAGGCGATAATCAGATATGCCTCCCAGTCATTGCTGTCAGACAGCATCTCTGAAGCATTTATCCGGAACCAGGAGCACTACGTAAAGCTCCGTGATGAAGAAAAAGTGAATATCCTCCCCTTTCCCGGAGAAGTGCTTTCTTTTCTTAAAGAAAAAACCGCTGAGGTTATCGCAGAGATTACCTCGTCTGATCCTTTCAGCAAAAAGGTGTATCAATCATATATACAGTATCAGCAAAAGTTCGCGGAGTGGTACAGCGTGGGAGAAAGGAACTACCTGTGATCAATGTACAATTTACAATGAACAATGTACAATTCAGAACACGATTAAAGGAGGAACATGATCAACAGGATTTCTTTGATCCGCTTTAATCCGTGCTGCGAGGCATCCGTAAAATCCGCGTCCCATCAGCGGAGTATATACCCCTCGGCTGAGAGACAGATTGTCATCTGTCTGTACGGAAAAAAGAATTCAGAGGTATTCTTCATTCTTTCATTGTTCATTATTCATTGCAAAAGACAGATTGTCTTCTGTCTGTACGAAAATTTATTTCCGATCCGCTTAAATCCGTGCTGCGAAGCATCCGTAAAATCCGCGTCCAATTGGCGAAGAATATACTCTCTTTACGAAACACAAGGAAATCAGACCTGTTCCTCATTATACATTGTAAATTGTACATTGTACATTGAAATTTATTTCTTCATGCAATCACAGTGTTTACATTCAAGCGGCAGATGATCTGAGGTACGCATAAATTCAGCTATCATATCCACCACATAGGTAATCTGCTCAGTGCTAAGTTCCGGATAAATTGGCAAAGCAAGTGAATCATTCGCGCAGCAGTCAGCGACCTGATAAGCATTCACATCATAATTCAGGTAGGCAAAACACTCCTGACGGTGGAATGGTACCGGATAATATATCTCAACTCCCACACCTTTTTGCGTCAGGAAATCACGCAATGCATTCCGCTTTTCAACCCTGATAATATACTGATTGTAAATATGATAATTTTTTACCGAGTCCGATTTATATACAGCCGCGGGCAGAAGTACTTTGTTTTTATCATCAAATACCGTTACTCCCTCACGCACAGCAAGTCCTGCACCGGTAAAAAGTTTTGTATAGAGTGCTGCATTTTCCCGCCGCTTCGCGCTCCAGCCGTCAAGATGAGGGAGTTTCACGCTCAGAACTGCAGCCTGCAGGGCATCAAGCCGGAAGTTTCCGCCGATCACCTTGTGATAATACTTCGGCTGCCCGCCATGCACTCGTTTGATGGTGAGTTTCTTTGCAAGGTCTTCATTGTTGGTAGTTACAAGTCCGCCGTCCCCAAAGCAGCCCAGATTTTTTGAAGGGAAGAATGAGAAGCAGCCGATATCTCCAAAGTTTCCAACCTTCCTGCCATCCTTATATTGCACACCAATTGCCTGAGCGCCGTCTTCAATTACAAACAGGTTATGCTTTTTTGCTATTGCCATAATAGCATCCATGTCCGCGCTTTGGCCATAAAGGTGCACCGGAATGATTGCTTTTGTTTTTGGAGTGATTTTCTTTTCAATATCTGCCGGATCAATATTAAAGGTAACAGAATCACTATCGGCAAAAACCGGTACTGCATTCAGTCGGGCCACAACTCCTGCCGTTGCAAAAAATGAATAGGTCGGCAGTATCACCTCGTCGCCGGGCTGTATATCCAGCGCCATCAGGGCAAGAAGCAGAGCATCCGTGCCCGATGAAACACCGATGGCATATTTGCACTCAAGATAATCAGCCATGGCTTTTTCCATTTTTTCCAGTTCCGGCCCCATAATAAAATATTGGGACTCTGCCACGCGGATGAGGGTTTCGTCAATTTCTTTTTTAATAGTCTGATACTGTGCTTTAAGGTCGAGGAGTGGTACTTTCATTTTTGCGGCTCTGCAATCATTTGTAAAAATTTAATTATCAAATATATGTGCCCGCCGCTCCATTTCCGAGATTTTCTCTGCATTGAAAATCATATCCATGACCTGAGTCAACAGCCTCCATGCGTTCACTCTTTCGTTCAGCGGATACCTGCATTTGGGGTGCGGCAGTCTTTATCAATTTTGTAAATTTGTCTGATAATTTCCCCCGAATATCGGGTTTAACCTAATTTCTTTCTGACTGACAAACTATGCACTGGATTATCCTTTTTATTGCCGGACTCTTTGAAATTGCCTGGGCTCTCGGGATGAAATATTCCGACTCTTTCTCCAAACCCGGGCCGGCTGTGTTCACCATTGTGAGCATGATTATC
Organism: Ignavibacteriales bacterium; assembly: GCA_015709675.1. Taxonomy (NCBI): domain Bacteria; kingdom Pseudomonadati; phylum Ignavibacteriota; class Ignavibacteria; order Ignavibacteriales; species Ignavibacteriales bacterium. The sequence goes on along the minus strand of CP054182.1, from coordinate 1,496,389 downwards.
AGTTTTGCGCTCCTTTCGTATGCAATGAAATTCCTTCCGGTCGGGACTGCCTATGGCATCTGGACCGGCATCGGAGCTGTCGGGACGGCAGTTCTGGGAATCATCCTGTTTAATGATCCCAAAGACCTTCCCCGGCTGTTTTTCCTGGGGCTGATCTGTGTCGGAATTATCGGACTGAAGGTAGTAAGCAGCGGTCAGGAACCCTGAAACCTTATTAATTTGTTATCGTCTTATTAACACGGATAAATTGAGAAAAGAATCATATGAATACCCTTAAAACAGTTTTTTTAATGACCGCCCTGATGGTGATGTTCATTGTGGTGGGCGGGATGCTTGGCGGCCAGACCGGAATGATTTTCGCCTTTATCATGGCTATGGTCATGAATTTCGGTTCCTACTGGTTTTCAGATAAAATCGTACTAAAAATGTACGGTGCACGTCAGGTAGGCGCGCAGGAAGTACCGCAGCTTTACCGGATGATTGAGGAACTGGCGCAGAATGCAAGACTCCCCATGCCAAAAGTGTATGTTATGGATAGCGCAACCCCAAACGCTTTTGCGACCGGAAGAAATCCGGAAAATGCAGCTGTTGCTGTGACAACAGGAATCCTCCGGGTTCTTGATCAGAGGGAATTAGCCGGCGTGATTGCGCACGAACTTGCGCATATCAGAAACCGTGACATTCTGACCGGCAGCATTGTTGCCGCATTTGTTTCTGCGATTACCTTCCTGGCTCAGATGGCAGGATGGGCAGCAATGTTTTCACGCGGTGATGACCGGGAAGATGGCGGAGGCATCGGAGGTCTCTTTATGATTATTCTTGCTCCTATTGCGGCCACGCTTTTACAATTGGCAATTTCCCGTTCAAGAGAGTATGCAGCAGATGCTGACGGTGCAGCTATCTGCCGTGATCCGCTGGCACTTGCCTCCGCGCTTGATAAACTTTCACGCGCAAACGAGATTCAGCCAATGCATGATGCAAAACCGGCATCAGCTCACATGTTTATTGTCAGTCCCCTAATGGGCGGCGGGATTGCAAAACTCTTTTCTACCCATCCCCCGATGGAAGAAAGAATCAAGCGCCTCAGGCAACTGGTCAGATAATCAGCAGCATTTAAAATGAAAAGGGCTGCCCCTCATTGGGCAGCCCTTTTTTATTTTGTGTCTATTCTCATTTACGATTCTGACCAAGAAAATCTTCTATCAGCATTCTTGTTTCCTCCATCAGACAATTTACTGCAAGATGCCCGCAGTCACTGTCAAATAAATGCAGACGGCACCCCGTCTCCTCAGCCAGTTTCACGGATGTTGAGGGATGCAGAATGTGATCCTGTTCCGAAACAATCAGCAGGGTGTTGCCGCCGATAAAATCCGTGATTGGTTTCCCTCCCGTGTATCTGTATATATCATGCCGCAGCATTGCTTTTAGCTGGGAAATCTGATTCTGCGGCGTAAACACCGCGGAGGGCTCACGGTAAGACCTTGCCAGAATTGTATCAAACTGCTCCTGTGTTGTATGCTCAACAAAATAATCCGGAGTCCTGCCGGTCAGATGATTAAACAGATTCACTGATTTCATATATACCTTTGAAGGGACACCGTAATCAATACCCGACTGCATCACATTCAGCATCAGATTCCAGTAAAGCTGATCATACACCGATGGTTTGGGAGTTGGCACGTAAGCAATACACTTTTCAGCATATCCCGGATACTGCACCATCCACTGGAGCGCCTGCATGCTGCCCATTGAGCCCCCCATAACAGCATGAATTTTTCTAAAGCCAAGATGCTCTGCAAGAAGAATATATTGAGAAGCAGCCATATCGCTTATGCTGAGTGCTGCAAATGCCTTTGCATTTTTCTCATTAGGATGAGAAGCTGATGTCGAAACTCCGTTGCCCAGCGCGTCAATCATGATAACAAACCGTCCCGTGGTGTCAAGAATCCTGCCGCTCCCCATCAGTGAGTACAGATTTTCACTCATCCCCCCGAACCAGGTGAGATACACAATCACATTTGAAGAATCCGCATTAAGCGCTCCGGCCGTGCGGTAACCAATTCTGCAGTTATAAACCGTGTCTCCTGATTCCAGTACCAGATTTCCAATATCAGCAAACCGCTGCACATTCTGGGCTGATGCTGGTGATATTACAATACAAATGAGCAGCAGGATGAATACCGCGCTGTGACGTAACCGGGCTCCGCCGGATCCGGCATTAAGTTTTTTCATTTCAGTATATACTCAATATTTTTCAGATTACCTTCAGTTTTGGGTGAGGGCTCCACTCCATAGATGCGGCAGAGCAGAGGATAAACATCCAGATTCGAGAGAGTGCCGGTCTTCAGTTCCTTTTTAAAGACAGGCCCCTGAGCAAAAAAGATGCCATGCATATCAGTATGCTGATGATCATAACCATGATTGCCTCCCTTCCGGGTAACATAACTATAGTTCTTAGTTGCCTCTGAAACCAGCGACCATCCCATATCAGCCACAATGAGGATATCACGCAGATACGGATGATTCTTTATTCCAAGATATTCAGGAATGTCCTCTTTCTTATATGCTCTGAACGGCAATCCGGGAGCGGATAATATCTCCATTATCGCGGGAATATCCTTCTGCTCAGCGGCAATAAGCATAACCGGACCGGAATCCAGAAACTTGCATTTGATCTCCGGCAGCAGTGATTCAACATTATATACCCGCTCCGGTGCGGTTTCCGCCATGCCGTGATCTGAGACAACGATGATATTGAGACTGTCCCTCAGCGGTGAAACATCCCTTTTAGCAAGAACTATTCCCAGCAGTGAATCAAGTTCCCTGATCGCCAGATTCACCTCGGGAGAGTTAGGTCCGTATTCATGTCCCTTCGTATCAGAGCGGTCAAAGTACAGGGTTACAAATTTTGGACGTTTTTCATAAGGCAGATTAAACCATTCAAACACACCATTGATCCGGTCTATATATGGTTTCTCATGCTCATACTTCATAAAACGGGATGGATGTCTCCCTTCTTCGCGGACTTCAGAACCCGGCCAGAAATAGCTCGCCGTTGCAATATTATTTTTTTCAAGCGTCTCCCATATTGCCTCGCCCCAATACCATTTACCGGAACGTACTGCATTGGTATCACCCAGCCGGTATCGTTCACCGGTAAAAGGATTCTCAAAGGAGTTTGCAAGCAATCCATGTTTTTCAGCGGTCATGCCGGTAACAATTGTGTAATGGTTCGGAAAAGTCTTTGACGGGAAAATCGGTCTTAATGATAGAGCCGATACACCTTCAGCGGCCATTTTATCCAGGGCCGGAGTAATACCTCTCTGCGGGTAATCCCACCTGAAACCGTCAAAGGAAATAAGGAGCACATAGGGTTTTCCGCTTTCCTGCCCAAACAAAGACGAGAGAAGGAATAGAAAAATTATAATATATTTGTTCATGTTTTCTTACAGATGTTTTAATAAAATACTGTTATGCTGATTTCCGGAATTCTTGCAGTTTTTCTGCTGTTGAATTTTTCTTTACCTTGCCAGATATACCTATCATCCGCGGGAGCATCAGCAGGGCTTGGAAATTTTTCCGGACTGAGTACCGGTCAGACCGGCTTTCTGCTTATGCCCTCTGTTGAAGCGGGGTTCAGGGGCTCACCCGGTTATCTTATTTCAGCATCCTATATCAGCATCAGAAATACCGGCATTCTTATTCCGGAAGACCGCACCGGAAAATATTACGGATCGGTTTCCGGAATACTCGCGGAACTTCAGATCAGGCAGTTTATCACCCGGTCATTATATATACAGGGCTCCGGCGGCATTGCGTATCTGCTTGACAAAAGCTCGCCGGATATTGGTTCCTGGTCAGCGGGACTCAGCTTCGGAGCTGTTGCCGGTATTGATCTTAAACAGGCCGGACTCAGCCGCGGCAGTTTCCGCATTACAGCCGGCCTGTCTTCCGCATTCACGCTGCAGAATACCTTTCCCGGTTATCAGGCAGCAGTAATCGGATTTTTTATTCCTCTCGCGGACTAAGCTTCTTCCGGTTTAAGGATTACTCCTTTTCCTTTATGTCCGTTTATTTTTACTTCAATCGGGTTTGTGAACCGGATGTGCCTGGTATATACCATTGTTTCATCAGGTACTTTTGAACGCAGCCAGTTCCAGTCTATAAATCCGCTTTTCTGATCTGGGTGGACGGTAAAATAACCGACTCTGAAAGAGGTTATATTCTGGAAGAAATGTGATCCCTGCGAGGGCGTGACGGTAAAATCCTTAAAATCAGATTCAACAATAACCGCCGCCCCGGAAATCTGATCCCAGGTAACAGGAATCCCAAGCCATTCATCCTTGCTGCCCCAGCGCCCTACTCCGATAAGTATATACGGTTTCTTTTCAGCAAGCAGTTTTGAATTGAATTTACTTACTTCCATCGCCACATCACGGCTTTTCCCCCGGTCAAAAGTTTCAAGATCCACCAGCACCACATCATGAATACCGGTTATCAGTCCGTTCCCAAGCACCTGCTCACTGTAGGCAATCATTTCACTTTTCTTCACATGACCAATTTTCAGCTCTTCAGCTTCGCTGTTGATAACAAGCGGGCGCATCTGCAGCATGGCAAACTCGGCCGGCTGATTTCCATCAGGTTCCAGATTAACCGCAAATTCTATTTCAACCTGCGCACCCATTCCCCATGCACCCATGGAAAGAAGAAGATTGAGTATCTCTGAAAGGGGAAAAAGCTTATGCTTTAAAATCGGAGCAAAGGTAACCACTCTTACACCACCGCGTGAAAGACCGTCATATACCGCTTCATTTTCCGGTGAGTAGGTTGATCCTACATGCGCAAGTGTTCCGTCAAGCTCCGCCTGTTCAAGATCATGGCTTGTAACATATACTTCAGCTTCAGTCTGCGGACTAAGCCGCGCGATCGAGTTGAGATCAAGAGCAAAAAACGCCTGCTGTGAGTTTTTCATAGTCTCTTTTGGCGAAGTAAACTGCAGCAGATGCTTTGGATATTTAGGACAAAACCTGATGGTATTGCCCCCTTCAACAACCCATTTTCCTAACCCCAGCGCAGCGTATGCAATGCCGTCCGATGCCTTCTGCGGACCTACCGGATAAAAATTATATGATTTTGCTACTCCGGCAAAATGAGGATAAAAACGGTTTTCAAATTTAGCCCCGACAAGTCGCTGCACCACTACAGCCATCTTCTCCTCCTCAAGTCGGTATGAAGTGGCTTTCATATAATCCTTAGATGACTTAAAGAAGGTGGATGCATATACGAATTTTATTGCTTTAAGCAGTTCATCAAGCCGTATATCCGGATCGGGATTGTTGTTCGGTATCATGCAGGTTTCATATACTCCCGCAAAGGGCTGAAACTGTGAATCTTCAAGCAGACTTGATGAACGTACTGCCAGCGGCATCTTCATCATCGAAAGAAATTCCCGCAATTTCTCAACAGTCTCCTGAGGAAAGTGGGGTGCATTCAAAAAGCGGTCAAGTATCACCTTATCATCAGGCTCATTCAGACCAAACTGCTCAAGATTATTCATTTCAAGAAATGAATCAAATACACCGGTGGCAACCACAACCGCCGATGGAACAATCAGCTCAACGCCTTCAAACTTGTTTCGTATATGGTGATTATTAATAAGATTATTAATGAACCCGAGTCCGCGGGCTTTACCCCCAAGTGAACCGGAACCGATTCTCGCAAAACTGTTTTTCGGGTTAAAAGAATCTCTGCTGAAATCGGTAATAACGCCTCGCTGACGCAGCTCACGGTATATCTCCATCGTCTCTATCAGTTTCAGACGGAGATCATTAACCGAAGCAAAATCGGAAAGTTTTTTCGGACGGAGCTGGCTTGCGAGCCAGAACTCAGTGCGCGCTTTAAGCCAGTTCGAAAAGTGATTTCTGTCAGCGTGATATTTAACCGCTTCATCCGGCACGGTCCGGAGTACATCCTCCATCTGCTGCAAATTGGAGGCACGTCCCACCTCCTTGCCGTCATTAGTTCTGAAGACGAAGTCACCGAATCCGAAATTATTCAGCATAAAGTCGCTTAAGTCATGAAGCAGCCGCTGAGAACCTTTTAAGAGAAACGCAGCTCCAATCTGATACGCTGTCTGCTCATAGTCATTGGTACTGGACTGCACCAGAATGGATATATCCGGGTGGCGTTCCTTAACAGCCCGCGCGAATTTAATTCCTGCCTGAGGGTCGCGCACTCCCCCTTTCTTAAAATTATTGTCGGTAATAATGCCGAGTATATATTCACTGTATTTTTCGTAATACCCCCACGCCTCTTCATAGGTAGTGCAGAGCAGAATCTTGGGGCGAGCTCTCATACGCAGATACTTATGAGTGAGATTGATCCCCTCCTGAATAAGCCGCTGGGACTGTCTGAAAATTTCCTGATAAATCTGCGGGAGGTACACACTGTAAAACTTGATGTTATCTTCAACAAGAATAATAACCTGCACCCCCACATTTTTTGCGTCATTCTCTACGTTGCGCTTATCCTCAACACTTTTAATGATTGCTATGAGCAGGCGGTAGTCACCGTTCCAGATAAAAATGTTTTCGAATACTGAGGTGTCATAATTGCTGGTAAGTTCCTTGCGCTCTTTGTTATCGTAAGCGAGCAGCACAATCGGAGTATCTGAGCCCGATTTTTTCATGGTCTCGGCAAACCGCACAGGGTGCATATCTTCAATGTGGAGGGTTATAATAATCAGGTCAAATTCCTTTTCAGCCCCGACAACCTCAAGCGCTTCAGCCCCTGTGGTCACATGGGTGATTTCCGGCGCCTGAGAAAGGTTAAGCACCTGATACTCTTCGCGGATCAGTTCGTACAGCCGGCCGTCCTCCTCAAAAAGATAGCTGTCATAAAGAGAAGAAATCAGAAGAATTTCGCGCACTTTAAAGCGCATTAGTTTCTGAAACCTCTTTATCCTGTTCTGGTATATATCTTCAAGCTGGTGGCTGTCAAATTTATCCATGCATCCGTATCCTGTTAATCAGCAAAAAATCCATTATCGAATATAAAAAAAAAGAGGATGCATCTCTGCATCCTCTTCTTTAAACCAACAGATGGTCAGACAACACCCTGATCCATCATGGCATCAGCCACTTTAAGGAAACCGGCAATATTTGCACCGGCAACATAGTTGCCAGGCATGCCATATTTCTCTGATGTGCGCACACAGGTATCATGGATATTCTTCATGATTTCCTGCAGACGGCGGTCAACTTCTTCGCGTGACCATGGGAGGCGCATACTGTTCTGCGACATTTCCAGTCCTGAGGTTGCCACGCCGCCGGCATTTGATGCTTTTCCGGGAGAGAAGAGAATTTTGGCTTCTTCAATCACCTTGTAAGCTTCCAGAGTGGTGGGCATATTTGCACCTTCGGTGATGCACATACAGCCATTTTTCAGCAGTTCTTTTGCATCATCAACAAATATTTCATTCTGAGTTGCGCATGGCATTGCAACATCAACCTTTACGCTCCATGGACGTTTGCCGGCATGGAACTCAACTCCGAATTTATCTGCATAATCCTTAACGCTGTCTTTTGCGCTTGCTCTCATCTTGAGCATAAAATCAATCTTCTCTCCCTTTACACCGTCTTTATCATAAATAAATCCGTCAGGGCCTGAAAGGGTAACTACTTTACCGCCAAGATCATTGATTTTGATAACTGCACCCCAGGCAACGTTGCCAAATCCGCTGACTGCGAATGTTTTTCCTTCAATATCGTGTCCCTTGGTCTTCAGCATTTCTTTTGCGAAATAAACAGCGCCAAATCCGGTTGCTTCCGGTCTTACTAATGAGCCGCCCCAGTTGATGCCTTTTCCGGTGAGAACTCCGGTATATTCTCCGGCTAATCTCTTATACTGGCCGAAAAGATATCCTATTTCTCTGCCGCCAACACCGATATCACCTGCAGGAACATCCGTATCTGCACCAATATGGCGATAGAGTTCACTCATAAAACTCTGGCAGAATCTCATTACTTCGTTATCGCTTTTTCCTTTAGGATCAAAGTCTGATCCCCCTTTACCGCCTCCCATTGGAAGGGTGGTCAGGGAGTTTTTAAAGACCTGCTCAAAAGCTAAAAATTTAAGAATGCCGAGATTTACTGACGGATGGAAACGGAGACCTCCTTTATAAGGCCCGATTGCGCTGTTCATCTGTACTCTGAAACCGCGGTTTACGTGAACTTCACCCTGATCATCAACCCAGGGAACGCGGAACATGATTACGCGCTCCGGTTCAACCATTCTTTCAAGAATTTTTGCGGAACGGTATTCCGGATGCTTCTTCAGCACGATTTCCAGTGATTCTACTACTTCAGTTACCGCCTGATGGAATTCCGGTTCTGCCGGGTTTTTGGCTTTTACATCAGCGATAAGTTTATGAATATATTCGGACATGATTATACCTCTAAAACTATGTTTTCTGTGAATTTTGGATTGGTTTTGATGTGTCTTTTAAAGAGAGGGCATAAGAGTTGGATGCGCCTGAATTCAGGCCAGAGCAAGGTAAAGGAACAGGTTTCCTTCTTCTTTTTCTGATCAAAGCACTCCTCTTGAAAAATCTTTTATACTTAAGAAACTTAAGTAAAATTTCCATCACAAACCATGAATTTCGGCAAGGTAAAAGCACCTGCAGAACCGGCGGGAAACTTCTTCTTCCTTAGTATTTTAAGTACTGGGGATTTATATCGTAATTATTTAGGTAAGAGTGGCGATATTCTATAATTTTTACAGATTACCGGTGAAACATGTAAAAGATTTAATCTGGCTGCCGAACGAAAAATCTTCCGGTTTTATATACCGGCACGAAGGTATGACAGAACTTCAGGATGAAGCGCCGGCGAAGAAGCCAGAACACTATCCCCGGTTTCAGCATCTCCTCCATAATAATCGGTTATCACTCCGCCAGCACCTCTTACCACCGGAATCACGGCCATCGTATCCCACAGATGCATAATGGGGTCAATCATAATATCAGCGTATCCGGTTGCCAGCAGATAGTAGCCGTAGCAATCTCCCCAGTTCCGGTAGATTTTAACGCTTTTCATCAGATTTTCGAAGGCGGTAATGTCTCTGTACTTTGCAATATTCAGGTGGTCGGTCGTCAGCAGAACTGCCTGATTCAGATTCCCGGTGTTCCTGACTTTTACGGGAATCCCGTTTAACTCAGCCGAGTTATTGTCGCCGATCAGAAACTCATTAAGCACGGGCTGATTGATAAGCCCCAGCACAGGTTTTCCGCTGCGGGTTAAAGCAATCAGGGTTCCGAATGTAACGGTACCGCAGATAAAACTTTTAGTGCCGTCAATAGGATCCAGAATCCACTGCCACTCAGCCCCGTCATTATGAATTCCGAACTCCTCCCCGAGAATTCCATGTTCCGGAAATTCTTTCATAATCAGTTCACGGATTTTTTCTTCGGCTGAACGGTCTGCAATGGTTACCGGAGAATCATCCAGTTTTGTTTCTGTCTGTACCCCTGTCCTGAAATATTTCCTGATGATGGCACCGCTTTCCTCAGCGAGCAGACGGAAAAACGGTTCAAACTCCTTCTTATAATTCATAATATATACTGCTCCGCGTCCGGTTACTTTGCAATGAGTTTATATCCTATACCATGCACCGTCAGGATAATCTGCGGATGATTGGGGTCTTTTTCCGTTTTCTGCCGCAGCCTGACGATAAAATTATCCACCGTGCGGGTTGACGGGGTTTCTTCATATCCCCACACCTTATTTAACAGATCATCACGCGAAACAGTTTTATTGCGCTGCTCCCATAAAAACTTCAATATCTCGAACTCCTTATGAGAAAGAGACACCTCTTTTCCTTTTTTATCTGATGCGCGGTAGGCGGAAAAATCAATGCGCAGGTGGCCGATCTGACAGATTTCTTCTTCATCACTAGCCGTGCCGCTGCTTCGCCTTAGCGCCGCTTTTACCCTGGCAAGAAGTTCGCGGAGTCCGAATGGCTTGGTAATATAGTCATCAGCGCCGATCTCGAGTCCCAGCACCTTGTCAATCTCTTCACCGCGGGCAGTCAGGAAAATTACCGGAGTCTGAACCGAAGCAGCACGAAGCTTTTTGCAGACATCAAGCCCTGACATTTTTGGCATCATCACATCAAGCAGAATGAGATGATAATCCCCCTCCAGCGACTTAGCCAGCCCTTCTTCGCCGTCTGAGGCTGTTTCGACAGTATATCCGTCAAGTTCAAGATTGTCTTTAAGACCGAGCCGCATATGCGGCTCGTCATCAACAACCAGAATCCGTTTCATATTTAGAAATTCAGAGGCATCAAAAATGAAACCCGGGGCTCAATTCTTTTCTGGCTCTTATAAGAAAGGATGTTATCGCTTCCGTCACGCACCGGCTCAAAAGTCCAGTGATATACCATTGAGACCAGCAGATACGGATATGGTTTGTAACCTACTTCGCTATACATATATGAACGGTCATCAAGTGTAAAGAGCGCGCCTTCATTTTCAATGTTTACCTTGTCATATCCGGCACGGACGGTAAAAGGAAGCTGCTCATTGGTTACTTCTGCGCGTATATGAAGTTGTCCGCTTTTCGGATCAAAATCAGTTCTCTGGTAACTGCCTGAGACAGAAAGAAGATTTGCCGCAGCCACGGCAAGCGAGCCATATATACCACGGTCTGTTGAGGTTACAGCAGAAAGCTGTTTGATCTTGCTTACCACGCCACCGCCTACAACCTTAAAGCGTTCAATCTCATAAAGTGAGTTAAAGTATGCCGGCAGGTACTTATCATTCATCCACCTTCTTTCAAGACGGACATTAGCAGAAAGCATTCCAAGTCCGTTGAACGTAAAAAGTGCGCCGGTTGATGCGCCATCGCCAAAATCCATGATCTTTGCGTAATCTGCATAAAGATCAATATTAAAAATTGATGTTCTTACTACAGGCAGCCCGAGATCTATACCGTAAATCTGTGTGGCTTTCTGGTCATTTAACGCAACGAATTCATTGGTAACCGGGTCAACATATCCCGAAAGCACGCCGGCATATTTATTAAAGTCTGACGCAAATGATGCACCGACTTCAAGTTTTCCGATCAGCGGGACCTTAGCCAGCGTAGTATACTGAAGCGGGCGGACGTATCCGCGAACACCAAGTACGCCCCCCTGGCTGAAATCGCTGTACATGGATTCAAATCCGAACTTTTCAAAATCAAGATCCAGTGCAAGACCCAGACTTCTTTTATCAAGAGAAGGGCTGTTATTGTACTGATTTACAATAGTACCGTGACCCAGTGAATAGTTATCCAGCGTTCCGGCGCTTACGTAAACAGGATCTTTTTTCTGTCCGTAGCGTATATACCGGATGATTGAAAGAAAGTCCGAGGTTTCGTTAAAGTTTTCCTTCCTGATGCTTCCTGTGGAATCAAGATCCAGCCGGAGATCAAGCCCGACACCGAACTTTCCTATTGATAGATCCGGTGCCAGACGGAATGAGTAAAATGCATTTCCGTCTATAAAATTAAGTCCCACGCCGCCGGTAAAATTACCGCTGCTGGTTTTCTGAGCAAAGACGCCGGCTGAGAAAAGCAGCGCCAGAATAACTATTTTGGATTTCATATAATTCTCCTTAAACAGACAATAAAGAATTTGCTACTGCAAACTTAACATTTATAGTGATAGAAGCGGCTATCTGACGATGGCCAGTTTTTTGGTTGTGCGCTCCGTCTTACCGCCAGATTTTATTTTCATGGTGTAAAGATACGTGCCGCTTGCCAGCGGGTCGCCATCCTGATCGCGTCCGTCAAAATAAATCCGGTTAAAATCGTACTTTAAATCTACTGCCGTCAGTTTTATCGTTCTTACCAGTCTTCCGGCAACAGTAAATACCTGAATTTCGGCTTCTTCGGGAATACGTCCGAGCATAAAGGTAAAATGCAAATCGCCGGATGAGGGATTTGGATATGCATAAAGATCGGCAATCCGCAGTTCATCAGAAATGACAAAAGATCTCGTCTCAGAGCCCTGAACAACCGGATTTCCGATAGCATCTTTTGCCTCAATCTTCAGCGAATACGCTCCGGAGGAAAGGGATGGCGTATACACGAGTTTCATCTTCGGATTTGCAGTACTGTAAACCGCTTCGAGCACCCCTGCTTCATAAGCGACTGGTTCATCATTAAGATAAAGCTTAATAGATGCCGGGTCAGTTACCGGCAGCAGGGACGCATCATAAAGTCCGATTTCGAACTCAGGATTTGCCGGGAGCAGTTCCCCTTCGAAGAAATCCCTGCCGTCCTGCCTGATTGTTATATACGGCTGAGTGGTATCCGGCTCTATATAAAACGGGATACTGAAGACGTTGTTATCCTCATAAACTTCTTTAAGAGAATTCTTTGAATCAACCGTTACCTGAAGCACTCTGTTTTGTGGACCTATTGAACCGGAATAATTGATAACGAACTTTTTTCTTTCTCCATCCCCGATACCATAAACCGGGAAATGAGAAACCGTATCGGTTGAATTATCCTGAAAGCGGATAACAACAGCCACATAAAAAGTATCACTCACAGCCCCGCCGGCATTGGCAACAGTTATATTGATTGGTGCCGGTTCTCCGATGCGCAGTGTATCTTTGGCCAGAGAGACGGTCTGATAATTCAAACCAACTTCGGGCAGATCATCCCAGTTCACACCGAGATACTCAAGAACAGGAGAAGAACCATCCGGTGCGGCGGTGAAGTCAGCCCTTATCTGCAGTTGCGGATATACATCCGGATTAATACCGCTCAACGGAAAATCCGTAACCGCTCCCGTAAAACTAAACAGAGAATCCTTAGTGCCGTCAACTTTAATCCCATATCCGGTAAACATGAGTGAGGAACCGGGGGCTAAACTTGAATTGTTGACTACATTAATCCACTTTCTGCCTGATGAAATCTTCTGTGTTGTAATTGATCCGCTTTCCTGCCCCTTGTAGAAAGTAGTGTCAAATGACAGCAAATTCGTAAAGTTGGCAGATTCAATTCGCTCAAAAACCGTTCCCGGTTCCGCTCCCTTGCGTCCGAATAAAACAAAAGGTGTGCGGAATGCCAGATTGTTTATCTTTACTGAACCAAGCGTTCTTATGGCAGTTCTCAAACGAGAAACAAGATTACTGCTTCCGTCATCAATGACACATAATGCAACATATTTTCCATTAGGGAGATTCTCAATCAACTGAGCCATTGCATTTGCTTCATTGACATCAAATCCATAATTAAAAGTTTTAGCAGTATCAACCGCTAGCGTAATTGAATCAATTACCGCAAACCCCATTCCCCATCCAAAAGTATTGCTCAGCAGGTTCACTCCATTTAAAGTAATACTTCCGAATTTACTGAAATTCCCACCTCCTGAAATTATTTCATACTTCAGCGTATCAATATTAAGCCTGAGTCCGCTGCTAAAATTCAGCCCCGAGAGAGACTGCTGGCTATAACTATAAGCGTCTTCCAGGAGAAAATCTGCATTCTTATCTCCGATATAAAATGATGCTGCCGAACTCCAGAGGGTATCATCTGTCACAATACCGCTGCGGTGCCAATACCGTTTTCCGGATAAAAGTTCTGCAAGATTGAATGATGTGAAAAAAGTATCCAATGGTGACTGACAGAAACTGGAAGAGGTAAAAGCCGGAACAGTATCATACTGCAAGAGCATTGAGGAAGCCCCTGATGAAAAAGTAGTATTTAGTGTCCGGACAGCGGGACTCGTGAATCCTAAAAACTCACCTGAACTTAGCGGTTTTACTGACCGGGATGCCACAAAATAATTAAACGTAAGCACATTATCATCTTCATAAATTTCATCCACACTGCCATAGATATCAAGTACAGATTCGATCCTGTGCTCTCCTGGCCGGTTTTTGGATACAACCGCAAAAGTTATAGAATCATTGAGTACAGGAACACTCTTCTTATACAAAAATTGCCCTGCAAGTGTATCGTTATAAAAGTACGAGATACGAACCGAAAAAGTATCTGCCGGAACGGTTCCCAGATTATTATAGACAAGGAGAAAAGAAACTGAATCACCCTGCTCATCGGGAAACTGTGTAATCTGATACATCTGACTGCTGCTCTGAAACAGATTGGGTTTTGTCGGCAAAGCCAGCTTTACAATCGGGTCACCTGAAAGAAGATTGGTAAGCGCGAATACCTTATATACTCCTGTGGAGCCAAGCCGGTTAAACATTTTCCGTTTTGACTCAGCGTGCATTCTTCCCAGATTGGTTATACTGTCTTTTAATATTGATTCGTAAAAATATTTAGACACGTTCAGCGTTGTTGATGAAAAACCAAGGGACGAATTGCCTATATACCCAATTGACTGCCCCTCATTAATAAAGAGCGCACCAAAGGCCTCAACATCAGGTTCAGCAAATTTATTTGTGGAACATCCAAAGTCAGTAACAAGCGGGCTTTTGCTATACTTATTCCGCAAATGGTCCGGGTCAGAAATTGAATTATCCCATGTTCTGGTTCCCGAATGTCCGAGATAGGAAATAAATAACCCGCCCTCGGCTATTGAACTTCTGATATAGGACGGAGGATAAGGTCCGAAATCCGTAGGGGGTGTTACTGTCTTGTAAAAATGATCATACGCCAGATTGAACGGATTGATATTTGTATAATTATCTATGATAAACTGATTAGAACGCCTTATTTCAAGGAGTTCCGGTTCGTTATTCCCGTCTCCGGATGAGAAGAACAATGCCCGTTTGTTCCACTGATCATACCTCTGGTTAATATAGTTCCTGTGTTTGTTCAGATAATTAACAACATCATCATTTGATTTGGCGGGCAGTCTTCCGATATAAAAATGCTGCATATAGGACCCTGAATCCAGCATTGCGTACCACGTATCACTGACAGGTTCACCATAAGACGGAACCAGATTTGCGTTTACTTCTATACCTCTGATATTATATACATACCGGTTGAAATCGTAACTTGCCGAACCGATAAGGGTTACGTAATCAAGTGCCTGTGGAACTGACTTACGCGCGTGATGGTTAAGAAAACTCTTTAAACCTTCTGGATCAGGATAACCGTAACTGAATTCATCAAAAATATCTGTTGTCAGGAATAACCCGGCTTCCGTATTGTATTCCTCTCTGATAAATGAGGTGTATTCCGTTGCGGATGAGAGCAGGGACGGATGAGTGACTGCAATATACTGGTAATTAACCAAATCTGACCTGAGATTTCTGAATTGCTTCACATACTCAAATTTTGGCTTCAGCGTGTTGTCACTCCTTACAAGGTAGTATTCATCTGAATATGATACGGTGTCGGATATAAGGATTGCTCCCCCCGTATACTGAAATCCCGAAAATCTCTTTGGGGATGTCCCGTGTCTGTAAAGAACAATATCTGATGAAGTAACATTTTCAATTTTCAGCAGGCGTGACTGAAGAGCAAATGTATCGCGGATTCTGAAAGTAAGTGAATCATTTATTGCTTTTAACGCACGCGGATACTCGAATTCTGTCCAGTCATAAGAGAAAAAATTCGGGTTCAGACCGTTGGCATAATTAGTGAAACCGAAATTATTCGTTCCGCTGCTCAGCAATGATGAGTTAAAATATCCCCCTGCCACCACAACATCGTTCCTGTTGACCACCTGTGTGTCTATACTAATACCGTTGATTTTAACAGCTATATTATGAGAATTGGTAGTCACCGGAGATCCAACAGATACTGCCTTAAAAAAAACCGAGGCAAGTTTTCCGGGAATCAAATCGGCTGTGGTAAATGTTTGCTGCAGCGTACCTGGAAATATCCATCCCCACACAAAAGACTTAAAAGGCATAAACTCAGGATTCTGATTATCAACTACATTTACACCAAGCTGCTGAAAAAATGAGTTTGTTTCACGATGCTCAAAATACGTATAGTGCAAAACCGTATCAGATAATCCCGGTTCGGTTGATTTCTCGATTATTCTTTTGCCGTTGCTCCCTCCCCAGGTAAGGAAGAATACTGTTGAGTCTGAATATTTGTTCAGATAATCAACATACATATCATTCTGAGTATTGGGTTTACGATAATCCTTGTTATAATTTCGTGTCGCGGTAAATTCTATATAATCAGCTGCATCAAACGAATTATCCGCTTCTCCTTTTACATATACGGGATACTCCCTCCCTGATGTATAAAGCTGAAAAGTATTTGGATTGATGCCTGAAGTGCTTACCCCAAGGGATGATAAATCGGCCGGTGTAATGCGATAGACGCCATCCTTACCAACCTTAAACTTAAGGTATGTGCCGCCAAAATTTATCCAGCTGCCGGTTGTATCAGTCAAGACCCGGGGCGAAGTAATCCGGAATCCGCCGGCAAATTCACTGTTGGCTATTACTGAAGAGGCAAACTCATCGAACCCGGAGACAGATTCAATGCGCTGTATCGGATGATTAAGTAGTCCCTCAACTGCTATGTTAATCTGAAAATCATGGTGCTCAACTATCCTGTTTTCGTGAGGGAAGTATTCAACAGGAAAAACTGTTATATCTGCACAATAATAATCGCGGAAACGGTATACATTCGAAATAATTACTCTGGGTTCAATAGAAAAAGAAGCTGATTCCGGCATAAAAATTTTTTCTGAGGTATATGCCGTGTCGCCCAAAGCTTTAAGATTTGGATAAAAAGCAGGGATGGTATTTGTATATTCAGAAGAAGTTCCCGGCAAAAAACTGACAAGCGGTTTTTTATCCGATGGCAAAGCTATAGTGTATGATAATTTGGGAAGGCACGGACTGCCCGGTTTTGAATAATCGTTTGTCTCAGTGTATTCCCGTATAGAATATTTCCCTTCTGCGGAAACTGTTACTGCATAAGACATTTTACTAAAGGTAAGCGCAAAACCACCTTCATGCAAAGAAATCTTAACCGGATCATTCTCCGCTGCATACATCAACGGACAAATTAGAAAAACTAAAAGTATGTTATAGAATTTATTCACTTTTTCCTCTGAAATTTTTGCAATACCACCAAAATAATAAAAACGGGCATCCATATCAGGTAACGCTTCCAGAGCCGGAAAGGTTCTGACAAAAGCCGAACCACCCATTCAAGACCGGCTTTTTGGATAAATTTTCCTCCCCTTCTTTTCGTACCCGAAAGTACCTTGAGTCCATCGCCTACGGCTAAGTAAACAGCTGAGGGGAGTCTCTCCCAATTATCTGAGATCCACTTTTCCTGCATTGGCACCCCCAGTCCGACCAGTACCAAATCCGGTTTTGAGGCGGAAATATCCTCCGAAAGATTATCGGGAAAACCGAAACCGGAGTGCATTCCGGCAATCTTTAATTTTGGATATCTTTTGGGAATACTCTCTAATGTCTCTTTTTTATCTCCAAAAATAAATAGAGACCATTGCTTTTCAATGGCTTTTTCAGCCAAAATCGGGTAAAAATCCGAACCGGTCATTCGGTTCCATCTCTCATCAGGATACAAAAACCTCTGCGCCAGATAAATGCCTATTCCATCTGGGTGGATTATCGAAAATTTCCTGAGGGCAACACTGTAGCTTAAATCTCTTTTGTAGATGATGCAGTTGGCAGCGGTTACGTATGTAATACAGGTCTTCTCATAAGTATCAATTGCATTACAAATTGTTTTCATCAATATTCTATTGTCAACCCCGTATACGGAAAATCCTAAAACGTCATTTAAAAACATTTAGCTTCTTATAAATAGATTCTAATTTTCTTGCATGGGACGAGAAAGAAAAATTCTGCGAAACTTTCTTAAATAGATTAACAGACCATCTTTCAGCAACCGCACGATTATTTAACACATACAACACTTCCTTAAAGAAGTCATCCGGAGTTCGGGTACCTATTAACCGGCCATCAATACCATCTTCAATTATTTCAGGTATCCCCCCTGTCGAAGATGCGATCACAACCAGCGAGAAAAGTCCAGCCTCCAAAACTACATAAGGAAATGAGTCAAGTTCAGAAGGCATGATCAAAAAACTTATCTCACTGTATACTGACTCAATATTCTTAACCACCCCTTTGTAAATAACTTGCGAAGGATACCTTCTTGACAAACTGGATATAGCTTCTTTGAGTTCACCATCACCAGCAATAATTAATTTAATTTCGGAGTTAATTTCTAAGATTCTTTCACCGATAGAAAGAAAAATGTCGAATCCTTTATCTCTGGTTAATCGTCCAACAAATCCTATAGCGTTATTCTTTATTCCCGTATAAGAAAGATTATCCTTTTTATAAACTGAGGGATCAATACCATTCCGAAGCAATATAATTCGTGAAGAATTAACTCCAAAGTATTCTGTAAGGTTGGTATAAACCGCAGAGCTTACGGCAATAATTCTATCCGACCTATAACTCAGAAATTTCTTGCCTGAAACTATACTGTGGCAGGTCATAATAGAACTAATACCGCATAGTTTCGCAGAAATTGAACCAAGAACATCAAGCCATCTATGATGACTATGGATAATAGAAATGTTCGAATTTTTAACAATTCTAATAATTTGAAGAAGATTCGATAAAAGATAGTACCAGGTTAAAGAGGAATTGAATAACTTAACATCAACTCCGTTTTCACGCAGATTCTCAACTGCATCACCATCATAACAGAGAACAGTCATATGAAATTCATCCACGTGATTATTGTGCAAACTTTGGAGATAACGCGTAATTCCGCAAGTTAAATTCAAGGATGTCTGCAAATGCAAAACCTTGGTTACTTTACCTGAAGTCATTTCAGAAGCTGCTTTAAAGTGTGACGGATCCCTACCATCTCGGGATCAAAATAATGTATAACATACTTTAAGCGCGCAAATAAATTCCGCTCCAACAGCAAATCAATCTTACTCTGAGAGAGAAATGTTAGAAGGAAAGCGATACATACTTTAGCTGAATTTAAGTTGGTGACAAAGTGTTTTCTTGCTTGAATTCTGTCACCATAAAACAATTCTCTCCAGCCTTGAAGATTAATCTTGATTGAATTGCTTAATTCTTCCACGTTCTTATGTGAGGAATAATCATTATGCAACTTATAGACCTCAGATTTTGTGATTTCCCTGGATTTTCTTGAAAGAGACAATTTGTTGAATCTTAAAAAAACTAAAATTCTCTCCACATTAGAGAATTTAGCAAAATTCTTCAATCGCATCCATAATTCATAGTCCTGACAAATCTGATAATCTGTCGAAAAGCCACCATGTTGCCGAATAAAGTCTCTCTTAAAAATAATTCCCGGGTGACACATCGGATTGTGGAGTAGCATTAGTTCCTTAATTTCTTTATCTTTTAGTGGCAATTTTATTAAATGGAGAATCCGACTATTATAAAAATATGCTGAGTTGCACGACAGCACATCAACTTCAGGATGCACTTTCAGATAGGCTAACTGTACTTCAAGCCGTTCTGGTACCATCAGGTCATCTGCATCCATTCTTGCTATAAGGTCGAACTTTGCATTTTTAAGTCCGTAGTTTAGCGACCTTCCAAGCGGGCAGCGCTCAATCTGATGCAGATTAATCCGGGGATCTTCAAAGGATTTTATAATCTTTACGGTATTATCATCCGAGGCAGAGTCAATAATGAGTAATTCAAAATCCCGGTACGTTTGATTAAGTATGCTTTTTATACACTGCGCGATATACTTTTCAGCATTATATGTTGGCAACAGAACAGTTACCATGTAATGCCTCCGCATTTAATGTAAAGCTTCTTCGTCTGTTCTAAAGTACCTGATAATTCAAAATCTTTTTGAAATTCTTCAAAGATCCGATGCTGTTTCTGCTGAAGATATTCCCTGTCTTCGTGCAGTATCATGAGAGCTGAAGCTACCCCGGCAGCATCATCAATATCTGTAAGCAGAGAATTGTCGTCATTCAGCCGGCTCTGGTAACCAAAAAATCTTGTAGAAATAACAGCCAGCATTTGCGCTGCTGCCTGAATGATTATTGTGGGAAAGCCTTCCATCTTAGAACGGGTTGGATTTACCAGAATATCATACTCCTCCAGTCTACCGGGCAAATCTGATACTTCACCAATAAACGTAACAGGCAAACCCTCAGCCTGTTTCCTGAATTCTTTTTCATCCCTGCCGGAACCAGCAACAGTAAACGAAAACAGGTCCGCGTCTTTGCCAAGCAGTCTCACAGCAGCTATCAATACATCAATTCCTTTATCCCGGATAAGGCGTGAGGCAGTTATTACTTTAAGTCCCTCCGCAGAAGTTCTGCGGGTTACCCTCTTAAAATGATAACCGCATCTTATTAACTCTACTGAAGAAGGATTAATTTGTGAATTCATCATTCCCCCAAGGATATGCTCGTTTACGGCGATATAAGTATCCGCATTATAATGCTTCAGCCATCCTTCCGGAGGTATCAGAGCGTGCACCGTCTGAATACGATAAATACCCAATCCAACTGATGCATACGCAGCCATATTTGCCGAATAAAAATGATGCGAGTGAATAATTGCAGGTTTATATGTTTTGATGAACTTTCGTAGTCTGACAATTCCTTTTAAAAACCCTGCACCACTTCTGGTTTCATGCTGTAGTTCCGGCAATACAATTACCTGCCGGACAAGAACTTCATATTTCATCACAGCATTCCCGCCCCCCGTGATTAGGATGATATTATCTTTGGCAAAATCACCCATTGCCTGAAGGAAATAAAAGAGATGTGATGATACCCCGCAGGTTATATTTAACCTGTTCACCAGAATGAATAATTTTTTATCCGGCATATCTTAAACCATTTTATATCCGGATATATAATCCCGAACCACTTTACCCCAGGTGAACATTTCAGACAGAGACCTTGCAGCTGCTCCTATCTTCATGAGTTCTTCCTGGTTTTCGTAATAATGCAGTATCAGTTTTCTAATTTCAGAAGGATTCTCCGGAGAAGCAATCAAACCATTTTCATTATGCGTTATGTAATTACTTATACCCGCCTTGTCTGATACCAGTACAGCACATCCGCAGGCCATTGCCTCCGCGGTCGAAATCGAAAACGTTTCAAACAAAGATAAGCAGACATATAAATCTGTTGATCTGAGTTCTTCAATAAAATCCTTATGAGATACTTTTGCAATTATTTTTACTTTACCCCTTAACGGTGCTGGAACGATCAGGTGCTCGGTCTCTCCGAAGATTTTCAGTTCAAATTCGATCCCTGTCCCAATCAGGGCGTCAAACAAAATTTCAATTCCGTAAATTCTGTCCATTAGTCCGGCCACAGCAGCTATACGCATTTTTTTTTCCTGGAATCTCATCGGGGTACCCGCGTTCCTGGTTTCAGGATCTATTCCGTTAATGGTATAAATATACTCTGCTTCCGATTTCCGATAGTAGTCCAGAATTTGCTTCTTGGTATATTCTGTAAGCAGATATACCGTTTTGGCATATCTGAAAACAAGGTATTCAGTAACTCTCCGTGAAAATCTGAAATATGCCGTCAAATATTTCTTACGGCTGTTTTCATAGGCAACCACACCATGAACGGTATAACATAATCTGGTTTTACTTCCGGAAAACAATAGGAAAAACAACCCCACAAACGGATGGTAATTTATTCCATGAATGATATCCGGATTTAACTTTTTCACCAGAAAGGGCATCCGCAAAAATCCGCAGTAATAAAGGTTCCCCTCCTGTTTAAGTCCAAACAATTTCTGCCAGAATGAATGGGGCTTGAGCATTGAAAACTTTGTTAAAAAGAAAGTTTCTGCCATCTTCTGCATCTCGCGGAATACGGAGACAGCAACCTCTTCAGGTCCTGTGCGGATATCAGATGCATTATATATTCCGGTTAAGACAACTCTCATGGATGTTTCCTGAGTACGGTAAAGATAATCACTGCCTGTAATAGCAGAATCATCCCCTCAGTAAAGATAGTTGCATATACCGCTGCCATAATACCCCATTGAGGCAGAAAATACAGATTCAACCCGATATTAAGCAGCCCCGCAAGCATAACCACGGATGTAACATGTAAATCCTTTCTCATAGCATTGAGTGCTATTCCTGTTACATTGTTCAGCAGCAAGAAAGGGACTCCCAATGCCAGTATACTCAGTATCCCGCCCGCGGAAATATATTTAACAGAGTATATTAAGGTTATAATCAGTTCACTCAGAAAGAAAAATGCTCCCGCCATCACCGCCGAGAAAATCAGCAAAAGATAAATCTGCCATTTATACTTCCTGAAGTTAATCCTTCCATGAAGAGCAAAATCGGACGAAAAAGCGGAGTAGAGCGGGTTTACGATACTGTTGCCGAGCGACTGCGGTAACTTATAAACCGAATAGGCCGTGGCATATACAGCCACACTTTCAAGATCAAGGAGTTTTCCTATGACCAGGACGTCAATTTTATCATACACCCAGTTTGCAATAAAGCCCAGACTCATCGGCAGTGCAAGAAGTATTATTGTTTTGGCGTCACCAAAAGAAAATTTAGCCGGCGTCTCTCTTATCGCTCTTACATACGATGCCAGGAGAAGAAAATGTGCCGCACCGGAAACAAAAAAACTGCTTACAAGCAGATCAGGATCTGCAGAAAAGAGATATGCTCCGGTAAAAAATATCAGCAGGAGAGCCCTGGCTTTGGCAAGAAAGATTACTGATTTTTTATATTCCTTCCGTCCGTAAAGCACCGCGCTCAGATCATTATTAACTCCAAAGAGAAAAACTGATGAGGTTATCAGCAGAAGTGATATCATGCTGCCGTTTAATGAATAGCCGTATCCTGTTACAATAAGGGTAAAGGGCATCCAGGCAAGAAGACGGAACACAACTGCACTGTAAAGACGGCTGTAAAACTCCCTGCTGCCGGCCGCCGCCTCACGCTGAAAATAAAATACAAATCCGAAGTCAAAGAATGAACTGGCTATATTCCCCAGAGCAAAAGCAGAGACCACAAAACCATATACTTCTTTTTCAAAACCCCGGGCCATAACAGCGAACAGGAGGAAGAATACTATCTTCTCAATGATATTCGAAAGCAGTACATAAAATGAATCAGAAAAAGCTTTGTTCATGCGGGCCATGGAGAAAAATTACCTTTTTGCCAGCCAGAGCTCGGGATTCTGGTTGCTGCGGTCATTCCACACCTGAAAGTGAAGTATATAACCCTCCGCGCTTTCTCCCACGTTGCCCAGAACTGTACCCTTTTTTACTTTCTCTCCTTCTTTTACGCTTATATTATTCATATGCCCGTAAACCGTGCGGTAGTCCTGCGAGTGGGAGATGATAACCACGCTTCCGTAACCCGGAAGCCAGTCAATCACGGAAACCACTCCGTCATGCACTGACATCACATCGGCAGCGGCTCTGCTTTGTATATCAATACCATAATTAAGCGTAACGGTTTTCAGCTTTTCGTTTCTGTTCTCGCCAAACTTTCTGATAATTGTCCCCTGCTTCACCGGCCACATCATCTTCCCTTTGAGTTTTGTGAATTCCGTGTTCCCCGGCAGATTGTAATAGTCAGGTTTTTCTTCCGGAACCGGCTTTTGGGTAATGGTTTCCTTTGGTTTGGTATCCGGTTTTTTCTCAGTATTCTTTTTAGCCGCTAACTCTTCTTCCTTCTTTTTCCGTGCAAGTTCCTCTTCACGCTCCCTTTTCCGTTTTGCTTCCGCGGCGATCAGTTTGTCAATAAGCTGCGCAATCAGTTTTTCATTCTGCTTCCTGGTCTCAAGATCTTTCTTAAGGGCGGCATTATCCTTTTTTATCTTCGCGAGAAGTGTTTTCCGTTCTTTTATTTTTTCTTTCAGCTCCTTCTCTTCATTGCTCCTGTCAGTGAGAAAAGTCTCTTTCAGCTTCACTTCATCAGCCAGACGGGAGGAAATTGAACTCAGATTTTTCTGCTCCTGCTCAAGCCCGGCGAGCAGCAGTTTTCCTGAACGTGTAACCCGCCTAAGAACATGGTAACGGTATGCGGCCTCCGTAAGGGAAGAGGATGAAAATATATACACCCACTTGTTATCCGGAATACCTTTATAAACTGTGACCACATAGCTGCGGTAACGGTCTCTGAGGGAGTCAATCCGGGCAGCTATTCTTACACTTTGCTGCGAAAGGAGTTCAATCGCCTGGGTTTTATTCTTTATTTCCCCGCCGAGCTCAGCAACCAGTTTATTCAGCAAATAACCTTGCTTTGTATAGAGTTCAATGGTACTGAGCGTCTCTTTTTCCTGCTTCTGCTTCTGACGGAGCTCCGTCTCAGTTACTTTGATAAGTGACCGGAGAGAGTCAAGTTCCTGCTTTTTGGCATCAACTGACTGAGCAGAAGTACTTCCCCCCGCCAGCAGAAGAATGAGAAAGAAGAATACCATTCTTATCACAGATCAACTATATCAGCATCTTCCGGATAGCTGAACTGTATTCCCGCGCCGGGCTGGTTAACCTTCATCTCATCATATTCGATGGTAATTTCCTGCCGGTCTTTTTTATTTATCACCCTGATCTTTTCAGGAACAGGAACCTGCTCGAAAAGTTTAAAACTGCTGTAAATCCCTTTCAGGAGTTCATTGCCGTCTCTGCTATTGATAACAAATTCGCGTATTCCAAGATCTCTCATATCTACTACATATGAAATCCGGCTTTCACTTTCAGCATCATTATAGGAAATTTCATACTGATTCTGATTATAGTGGTAATCATCAGGAGTTTTGTATAACCGCTCTGTAAGATTGACCGAGCCGACAAGCGCATCCATCAGATCAGTAAAACTGATATTGACACGAAAAATCTCTCTGAGTATATCATTATTTGTCTCACCGCGGTAAAGCGTGTTACCCATGGCGTTATAAAACTGAAAATTCTTTTTAGTAATTAATGCTGTGGCCAGTTCAATGCCAAAAGGACCATTTATCGCCAGGAAGACAGAGTCCGGCTTTGCGACAATCACACGGAATGATGCACTATTGCTGAACTGAGGGGACTCCACCGAAATTGTTCCGTTTCCTTCGAATGATTTAATCTTTCTCCGGTTTGCTTCCAGTTTTACCACGAGACGGTCGGCAGCAAGGATTTCAACCTCATCCACAGGTTTTGAGGGAACGCAGCCCGGCTGAAGCCCAAGCAGCATCAGGAGCAGCGCTCCTGTATATATATGTTTCTTAATCAAGTGATTCTCTTTCTATTTTTTCTCTTAAACCCTGAAGTGTGGGGTCAATTTCAAATGCTTTTTTCCACTCAGAAACCGCGGCATCCTTTTCACCCAGCCGGTAAAGTACATCGCCGAGGTGGTCTATTATAACCGGACGCGCACCTCCTATTTCAATGGCTTTTTCAATATATCCTTTTGCTGCTTTATAGTCCCCCATTTTATATAATATCCACCCTTTGGTATCCAGATACGCTGAGTTGGCCGGTTCAGTTTCAAGAGCTTTGGTCACCATTTCAAGTGCTTCGGAGAGCCGTTCATTCCGCTTGGAAAGGGCATATGCAAAGTTATTATTAACCAGCGCGTTATCCGGATCTTTTTTAAGCACAGCGCCATATGCTGAGTCTGATGCGGTAAAATTCCCCAGTGCATCATAAATAAGCCCGAGCGTGCCAAGCAGATTCAGATTATCAGGATCATTATTCAGTGCAGCTTTAATAAACTCTGCCGCTTCTTCATTACGTTTCAGCTTGCTGAGTGAATATCCGTAAGCCGACAAAGCAGTCACATCCATCGGGTTCAGTTTTACCGCTTTTTCCAGATAAGGGAGCCCGGTGCTGTCCTTATCACTTTGGGCGTAAGAAAGCCCCAGTATAAGATTGATGGTAAAATCTTCAGGAAAAGATGCTATGCCGCTCTGAAGCAGTTCTGCTGCTTCCTTATACTTTCTGTTATCAAAGAGCAGACCTCCAAGGCGAATCCATGCCTCTTTATTGGAAGGATCAAGTTTGGTTACCTGACCAAAATACTTAATGGCCGAACTGTCATCACGCTGTTCGATGGCAATTGCCCCCAGATACATCTTAACCTCCCAGGCAGTTGTATCACGGTCAAGCTGATAAAACAGTTTTTTTACCGGTTCAAGAAGCGAGGAATCCCGCAAAGCAGCAACATAAAAATCATTCGCGATTGTAATCCGCGTGCCAAAAGGGAGCGTGTTATTACCGATAATCTCCGCGTAGGCCGCAATTGCGGAGCGGTAATCCTTCTGTGCTATATATACCCTCCCCCGTATTTCCTGAAACCCGATATCATCGGGATAGCTGAGCAGATATTCCTCAGCCAGCCTCAGAGCGTCATCGCTCCGGTTAAACCGTATATAATAATCCGCCAGCAGCTTCACAATCTGCGTGTTATCGCGGTCAATGCTCAGCAATGCCTCCATTGAGGAGATGGTTTTTTCCGCGTCTCCGGTTTTCTCATAGAGCTCGGCCAGCCGCAGCAGCACCGTCCACTCTTTTCCGGTCTTCCTTAAAAGCGCTTCATAAATTTCCGCTGCTTTTTTGGGGCGGCTCTGCTCATACTGCCGGGCAAGTTTATAATAAGCATTAAGCTGCAAGGAGTCCCGCCGGAGCAAGTTTTCCAGAACTATGGCCGAAGAATCATGCTTCCGTGACGAGCTGTATATATCACTCAGCAGAAAGTAATAGTCCGCCACCGCGGAGTCAATCTCCAGCGCTTTCATGGCATTCTGTTTGGCAAAACTTAACTTGCTGAGCAGGTAATAGTTTTTGGCTATTGAGTAATAAATGCCCGCCTGCTCATCGGCTTCCAGCGCCTCCTGATATTCCAGGATTGCGGCAGCCAGATCCCCCCTCTGCTCAAGGGCAACCCCCTTAAGGAAATAACTGAGCGCTTTCTTCTGGTCACGCTTTTTGGTATCAGCAGGTTTGGACGTATGTTGTTCCATCGTCCCCCCTCCGGAGCATCCAGCGAGGAAAAGTCCGGCGGAAATCAGGACAATAATTGGAAAGATTTTCATTAATTCCGGTAAAACTTGGTAGAGTTCAGATCAAAATATATTTTTGTAAAAATAAGGAAAAAATATGGAAAAATTTGACCTTGGACTGGCCTACGTGTGGGAATACGACAGAGATTTTCTCCGCGCCGCCGAGGCCATGCTTCAGTCAGCAGGTCTGACCACCTATATTATCAGTGAGCATAATATAGGCGAGGTCAAAGAAGCAGTAGCAAACCGTGAGCTTGGTTTCAGGTTCTATCTTGACCGGGCATGGGATGTGGATGACCGTTTTACCGAGCTGGGCAATATGCTGCACCGGCGCAGGACCCGTATTTTTAATCCGTACAAAAACGTTACCCACGCCATTGACAAGGCTACCATGCACCTTGAGTTTATCACATCGGGCATTCACGTCCCCTATTCCATCATAATCCCGCCGTTTGATGAGAAGGAGGAGCTTTATATCTCCCTCAAGGATCTTGCATTGCTTGGCCGTCCCTTTATCATCAAACCGTGCAATAATACCGGCGGAGGCATCGGGGTGGTGACCGGGGCGGAGTCACTCAGCGATATTCTTACAGAGCGGATGAACCAGAGTGAGGATAAATACCTCATCCAGGAAAAAATTACTCCTCTTTACCTGGACGGACGCCGTGCCTGGTTCCGGTGTTTCTGGGCATTCAGCCAGCCGGTTATAACCTGGTGGGATGACCAGACCCATCTGTATGAAGAACTTTTCCCCTATCAGTTTGACCTGTATAAACTGCGCCCGCTGCTTACCATAACAAAAAAGATCGCAAACCTGACCGGGCTTGATTTTTTCTCAACGGAAATCGTACTCAGTGACCAGCAGAAATTCCTCGCCATTGACTACATCAACGACCAGTGCGATATGCGGTTCCGTTCAGGACACTATGACGGCATACCGGACAACACCGCCCAGACCATCATCCGGCTGATGCGGGATTATATCATCAAACAAAAGAAACTTAACCGGAACCAATCATGAAGCGGAGGCCTGAAGTGTGGTTTATAGGAATAGTAGTTGCAGCCCTTGTGCTGTTTTTTCTTTTTGGCTACCTGCTTAATATATATGAAGCGGATATATCGGTAAGCAGGCGGAGTCTTTTTGCCGACGGACAGTCTGAAGCGGTCATAGAAGTCATTCCCCTCAACTCATTCGGCAGCCGGACCCCGTTCCGTTCATTGAATGCACAATTTGAAATAAAAGAGGGTGCAGAACTGATCGAAGTCATCTCACAGGATAACGAAAAAGGAATCCTCCGCCTCCGCTCAAAATCCGCCACCGGGCGAGTGGTCATCCGGGTGATTCCCGGGATGGCAATCCTCCCTTCTGAAGTGGTGATATTTATTTATCCAAATGCGGCATAGGGGGGGGGAAATTTTGTTCAATTAAACGAACTTATCAAAATCTTTAATTTGAATGATTTTTATATATTCAAGACTTAATATTATTAAAAAACATATAGTATTTAATTTGCATTTTCACGATTAGAACTTTTTACTCATAGGTTATTAGACAGACAAACAGAATAAGAATTAAAAAAGGTTTAAGATAAAGTTATGTACCTGATGTACGTCGATGAAAGTGGCGATACTGGCATCTCAAATAGTCCAACACGTTATTTTGTATTAACTGGCCTTATAATCCACGAACTTCGCTGGCAAGCACTACTTGATGAATTGATTGTTTTCAGGAGACAGTTAAGGAATAGTACTGGATTGAAATTGCGTGAAGAAATACATGCCGCTGAAATGATTAATTCTCCCGGGGACTTAATTAGAATTCCTCGTAATATCAGATTAGATATTCTTAAGAAATGCCTAGATTGGATTGCCCTGCAAAGAGACTGTAATTTAATAAGCATTATAGTGGACAAACAAGGCAAAACTACAGATATATTTGAGATTGCATGGACAGCGTTAACTCAAAGATTTGAGAATACTATACGTAGCAGAAATTTTCCTGGTCCTCAAAATGCTGATGACAAAGGACTGCTATTACCTGATCGAACAGATGACAAGAAATTGCGGCAAATTATTCGCAAAATGAGAAGATACAACCCCATTCCAAACACACAATCCCTCTATTCGGGTGGAACAAGAAATCTGACACTAAAATGCATTGTTGAAGATCCACTTTTCAAGGACTCCGCAGACTCTCTTTTCTCTCAAATGGTTGATATCACATCATATTTTTTAAAGCAACTTTACGATCCGAATAGCTACATAAAAAAGAAAGGAGCAAAGAATTTCTTTTACAGGTTGGAACCGGTTTTGTGCAAATATGCTTCCCGCTATAATCCATTTGGTATCGTTGAGCTTTAAAGTAAAAAGGGACTGTTGCCAGTCCCGGAGGAATCCTACTTTAGCGACTAGCACCATTTCAGATTCGGCACAAATTTAGTGTATTTTCCTTTATTTGTCAAGTTAAATCGGAGGGTTTAATTAGGATCAATTGTCTAAATGGCTTAAAATAGTAAATCATTTTAATTGCCGGGTATAATTTGTTCCTTTGTGCACGTATTTCTCCCCCACCTATCTCTATACAATTATCAATGTTCAGAATATTTTTGATAATCCCATTGTTTAACAGGGTCAAATTTCAGCAGGAATTTGAAAATTACTGACCAAACCGGGCTTGTAAAATTTTGCCTATAGTCGAAAAATTACACGTAAAATTTTGCTTATAGGCAAAATTTTACGTAAGATTGCTCTGTCAATTTATCCTGATTTATGAACAAAAACAGATACCTCTCAAAAGTAATTGACTCTAACCTGAAGACCAAGATGGTTTTTATTGGAGGTGCACGCCAGGTGGGTAAAACAACCCTGGCAAAGGAAATTATTGCTCCCCTCTTCGGCAATTCGGAATACTACAACTGGGATTTTGCCCCTGACCGGAATAGATTAAAAAAACTTGAATTCCCCGGTGAACCTTCGCTTCTTATCCTTGATGAAATTCATAAACTCCGCGGCTGGAAGCGGTTCCTGAAAGGTATCTATGATACACAAAAAGACCGTTACCGTTTTCTGGTGACCGGCAGTGCCCGGCTGAATATATTCAGAAGAGGCGGGGACTCACTCCAGGGCAGGTATCACTATTACACTCTCCACCCTTTTTCATTCAGCGAACTGATGAATCACACTCCGGTTATTGAACCAGGGCAGGAACTACAATTCACCGGAAACAATTCCGCCGATACACTCAACTCCCTGCTGCAATTCGGCGGATTCCCAGAGCCATTCCTCAGCCAAAGCAGACGCACGCTCCGCAGATGGCACGCTGAAAAACTGGAACGGCTCTTCAGGGAGGATATACGGGAGACTGAGGATATACGCGATTTTTCAAACCTGAAACTGCTTGGTGATATGCTTCCTCAGAAAGCAGGTGCGCCTCTTTCAGTGAATGCCATACGTGAAGATCTTGAGGTGAGCCATAAAGCTGTAACCAACTGGCTGAATATCCTTGAACAGTTTTATTATCATTTTCGCATTTATCCTTTTGCCGGCTCAAAGGTGCGCTCAATAAAAAAAGCTCCCAAGCTCTATCTGGTTGACTGGTCTGAGATTGAGGATGAAGGAGCCCGTTTTGAAAACCTTATCGCCTCACACCTGCTTAAGACCATAGATTTCCTGAGAGAAAGTGAAGGATATAAAACCGAGCTCTTCTATCTGCGCGGCACAGACGGCAAAGAAGTTAATTTCCTAATAACCCACGACGGCAAGCCCTGGTTCGCCGTCGAAGCAAAACTCACCGAAACTGCTCCCTCGCCACAACTGCGCTATTTTAAAGAACGGCTGCAAACCCCCTATACCTACCAGGTCATCAGAAAGAGCGGCGTTGATATCTTGCGGGACGGCATCCGCATTATTTCATCAGATAAGTTTTTGGGAGGGGTGGGGTAGACATCTATTCCAAGTAGATGGGCACATTCAGAGTTGACTTTTAATTACACTGATAATTTTTGTTATCGCGGACCTATGTTTAACCGTAATTATAATTCTTTCTTCGGCGAATATTTTTCAGCGAAAAACATAAATTTCTCCAATGCACTTTTTAAGTACTTAAAATTGATTGTTGGCTGCGACTTTGCATAAAGGCACCAGGGTTTTTGCATTTTTTCTTCAACCCGTTCAAATTCACCTTTTTCGGGGTCATATACACTAGTATAAGTAAACTCTGAATATGACAGCACTA
This sequence comes from Ignavibacteriales bacterium, assembly GCA_015709675.1. Lineage (NCBI taxonomy): Bacteria > Pseudomonadati > Ignavibacteriota > Ignavibacteria > Ignavibacteriales > Ignavibacteriales bacterium. The sequence goes on along the minus strand of CP054182.1, from coordinate 1,465,182 downwards.
TATCCTTTGTCCTCTTTGGTTTCCCATTCTTGAAAAAGGAATGTAGAGAAATGCAAGCATCATCTATTTCGCCTATAAACCAACCGTATGATTCGATAATCTCTTTATTCTTATCAACAAATGTCTTGATATTATCATAATCGTATATTATCTCATTTTCTACCAGTTGATTATTAATTGTGGTTTCTTCACCAAGTCGTGCAGAGACTATTTTGTTTTTAAAAAAAGTTTTTACTTCATCTGAAAGCAAGCATTTTGCATGTAGTTTATCCTTCTCAATTTTTAAAGGAATAATCTCTCTTGGTTTACCAGAAAGACTTCCACCCAAATAAACTATCTCTAACACTTCTCCATTTATTATCGCTTGACTTAGCAGTTCTTCAAATAACATTTAAAATCTCCATTTAATATAAATTCAAATAAAATTCTTTTTATGCAAAGATATTTCACACCAATATCCCGCAGCAGATTTATCATTTTGGGGAAGTGTTTTACCGGCGGGCGTAAGTTCACCCCAATAATTTTATATGGTAAAAATTAAACAGTTTTCCACCGAAACGCAAATACATCAGGAGCCACGGTAAAGGAATTTCTTCGTATTTTTCCTCATTCATTCAACAATTGTTTCTATGGGTTAGAGTATGAAACAGCTTCTTTTGTTTTTGGTTCTTGTTCAGGTCTCTTTTGCGCAATGGGTTAACCAGCAGCTTCCAGCTCAAAGTGAAGTAATTCTTGGTCTAAGTCTGTTTTATAATGGTGACGCCGCTGCCTCGGGGTGGGGCTTTGGTCCATCAGGCAGTGTTTCAGCAAGGGCATTCTATTCCACTAATTTTGGCACCATCTGGAACTCTGCATCCCTGCCTGACTCTGCCCGCAGCATCATTGATCTTCAAAAGACACTGGATGAAGATATTCTTTTCGCATCAGGAGCCAGAAATCTTACGGTAAAACAGAATTCTTTTTTCGATCTGCAGGAGGAAATTAAGAATGCAGAATCAGACAGGGATTTTCAGAAACTTCATGATCTGAGATTAGGAAAATCCTCCTTAAGCACGGAGCAATTCAGGGGTGCCTTTTTCAAGAGTACCGATTATGGCGCCACCTGGAACTACTTTGGCACAATACCTGACTCTATTACTTATCTTAAAAGGATGGCTGCTCATTTTGCTTTTGTTTCTTTCTACATTTGTGCTTCAATGCCAGGTGGTGACAGGTTGATTGTTTCATTAGATACCGGAAAAACCTGGCAATTCAGCACACCTTTTATTCCTGGCTTGACTCTGAATGATGTGGCAGTTGATGCGGGTCGTAATGTTTTTGCAGCGGGGCAAATCAGTAGTGACACCTCAGGCCCAATAGGTGTATTGCTTGTTAAACCATTTCTAAATCCCGACTGGAGGGTTTCTCAAATTGAGGGGACAACCACTTTCACTACTGTTGATTGTAATTTTGATGGACTGGCTGTTGCGGGCGGATTAACATCTTCCACTGATGTCCCAAACTCTGTTGTATATTATTCACCGGGTTGGGGGGCACAATGGAAGAAAGCGGATTTCAATGGCAACGGACTTGTTATTAACCGTATTAAATGTTTCTTTGAGCCCTACACAGCAATGTCAATTATCCTTGCTGATACCCTGACCTCCTCCGGCTTTATACCTCTTGTTATGAAAAACACTCCCTACTTTGGCAATTGGGTAACATCTCACTACTTTTTAGAAGGAAATACGCTCCGGCTCTATGAAGCCGAATTATTACATCTCCAAAAAATTTTCGTAAGTGGCTCTTCAACAGAAGGCGGTATCATATTTTACAACAACAATTTTCAGCTTCCGGTTGAACTCACATCATTCACCCCATCACAATCAGGCAGCACGCTGCAGCTCAGGTGGAGCACCGCAACAGAAACCAATAACCACGGATTTGAAATTGAACGAAGCACTGATAACCAGCAGTTTTACAGCATTGGTTTTGCAAAAGGAGCGGGCTCAACTCAGGAGCCGCAGGAGTATATATACACCGATTCCCCTGATGAACCTGGCACTTATTACTATCGCTTAAAGCAGACTGACTTTAACGGAACGTATAAATACAGCGATGTGATTACCGCAGCATTCTCTGAAAACATTCAAGAGTATATACTTGAGCAGAACTATCCAAATCCCTTTAATCCTTCAACCAGGATAAAATTCTCCATACCGCAGCAGAACGATAATGCGCCGCAGTTGGTTACCCTGACCGTATATGATATCCTTGGCAATGAAATTGCAGTACTCGTCAATGAAGAGAAAGCACCCGGCAGCTATGAGGTTGATTTCACTGCTGATAACACATCCCTCAGTGCGGGAGTTTATGTTTACCAGCTGCGAGCCGGAGCTTTTTCTCATACAAAGACGATGATACTGCTGAAGTGATTTTATTATGGAGGAAACCTCCCCTCCTGATAATCCGGCTGAATGATTCTTTATTGTTATTTTATAATATTTTTTTAAGATTCATTATCACCACCCGCATCCTCTCACTCGCCACGGCATTCGCGGAGTGCACTTTCATTTCTTGAGGTGGAGTAAACCTATTTACAAACACCTGCTCCTCCAGCCAAACGCATACAGAGTAGCCATCTCGTTCTGCTTTACCCTCATCATTGGGCAGTCCCAAATCATTATCTAATGAAAGTTCGTTTACCCTTCCCGTTTTAAGGAGCTCAATGGTTTCTTCCGGGGTTTCGGTCAGATACCAGGTTTCATCATCGGGAAGCCGCTCATCATCAAGATATACTTTCAGAGGGTTGTCAGAGGCGAGCAGAGCAGGGTTATTGAAAAAGAATTTAATGCGCTTGACTGGTTTTGCAAAGTTTTCCCGAAGTTCATTATCAGCAGTATCAATTTCGATTTCAGGATATACGAATCCCCCCTCTTTTACTTTTGTTTTTATCAGATTCAGCAATCCCCTGCATGCCAGAAATTCAGATTCATTGTTGCAGGTTAGTTTTACCCGTAATTCTGTTAAAGGTGAGTTTAATAATTCAGCAGCATGGTCCAAAGAAATAGCTCTTGTCCATCCTTCGGGAGTTATGGAATTTGAATTAGCAGAAAAATGTAAACGCATGATGATTTTCTTTCCTGGGGACTGTTTTACCGGCGGGCGTAAGTTCACCCCAATAATTTTATTTGATTAAAATTAAACAATTTATCACCGAAAGGCAAATGCATCCGTAATCATGATAAAGGTACTTTTCGTATTTTTCCCCATTCCTTCAACAATTGTTTCCAGCGGGTTAGAGTATGAAACAGCTACTTTTGGTTTTGGTTCTTGTTCAGGTTTTGTTTGGGCAATGGGTTACCCAGCAATTGCCGACTCAAGGCAAAGTGATTCTGGGGGTGAGTATGCTTAATTATAATTTAGCTGCAGTGGGTGGCTGGGGGTTTGGCCCATTCAGCGATATTTCAGCAAGGGGATATTATACTGCAAATGGCGGTGCGCTCTGGAATGTTTCCGTACTTCCTGACTCTTCCCGTGTTATTGTTGATATCGGAAGAATTTATCCCTGGGGCGGGTTAATTGCTTCCGGGGCACGTAACCTTACTACTTCTAAGAACCCCGCAATTGATGTTTTCCACGAGTTAAAAGAAGCTCAGAGCAGAGGTGATTATCACGCAATGCAGGAGCTTAAAATCGGCAAATTTCCTCGGGAAAATGAACAATACGAAGGTGCGATTTTTAAAAGTACCGATTTCGGCGCAACTTGGAATTTTTTCGGGGAGTTGCCGGACTCCGTTATCTACCTCAAAAAAATGGTGACAGGAACTGACATTAGCAACAACATAATCTATGTATGTGCCTCTATGAACGGCGGAGACCGTATCATTTCCTCAGCAGATACCGGCAGAACCTGGCAGATAAGCAGTCCTTTTATTCCCGGATTAATTCTAAATGATGTTACCATGACCGGATGGGGAATCGTCTTTGCGGCCGGGCATATTTCTGATTCATCCTCATCAACCGGGGTGGTGCTCAACAGAGATGAAAATGGTATCTGGAAAACGTATTACTTTGCAGAGATCTCGACCTTTTCAACCGTGGCTTCTACCGAGTTTGGATATGTAATAGCAGGCGGACAGGACAGGAACCCGAATATTCCGAACGCGGTTATATATCGTAATAACTATAATAGTCCTGATTCCATTAGGTGGGTACCCGTAAACTTTAACGGCGCAGGCAAAGTTATTAACCGGATAAAATATTATTTCTACCCCTGGTCTGCAATGTCTATAATCCTTGCTGACACACTAACCGCCACCGGCTTTAAACCACTGATTATAAAAAATACACCCGATGTTTACGGCTGGATGACTGATAAATACTTCTCTGATAGCAGTGTGATTTTTCTTGATGATGCTGATCTCTATACCTATCAGGATGGGCTTGTGGGCGGTATGGGTGTAAGCAACGGACTGGTGCTTTATAACCACAACCTGCAGCTTCCGGTTGAAATCACATCATTCACCGCATCACAAACCGGCAGCACGTTGCAGCTCAAATGGAGCACCGCAACAGAGACCAATAACCATGGGTTTGAAATTGAACGGAGCACTGACAACAACCCGTTTTACAGCATCGGTTTTGTAAAAGGAGCGGGCTCAACTCAGGAGCCGCAGGAGTATATATATACCGATTCCCCTGATAAACCCGGCACCTATCACTACCGACTAAAGCAGACTGATCTTGACGGATCGTATAAATACAGCGATGTGGTCACTTCAGAATTCACCGGAAACATACAAGAGTATATACTCGAACAGAACTTTCCTAACCCCTTTAATCCAACAACCAGGATAAAATTCTCCATACCGCAGCAAAACGGTAATAAGCCACAGTTGGTTACCCTGACCGTATATGATATCCTTGGAAATGAAATTGCAGTACTCGTAAATGAAGAGAAACCATCGGGTACGTATGAGGTTGATTTTACCGCAAATAACGCCTCCCTAAGCGCTGGAGTGTATGTTTACCGCCTGAGAGCAGGAGCTTTTTCTGAAACAAAGACGATGATTTTATTGAAGTGATTTTATCCAGAAATGAATATCCCTCCCGATAATCCGGCTGAATGATTCTTTATTGGGAGAGGGGGAAATGTTTTTTCTGGATTGGTCTTTAAGTGAATTGATTTTCAATGGAAATGCGGAGGCGTTTTTTACGAAAATCCACATTTCCGAACTTTCCTAACCATACCCGCCGTTTAAGTTATTGATTAATAATAAGTTAGCAAAACAACCAGTTCACGTGGTTCGGAAATTGTTTCTGTAAAATGGTAAGTACAGATAGGATTTCTTTCATCATTTTCAACTACCGCTCAGGCACTTCGAGTTCAACTCCGGTACAAATTATTTCTGCCGCAAACGGATCATCCATTACAAAATCAGATTCACGGAACGGATGCGGTTCAATATATACCGCCTCATTTTTCCGGAGGATCATCATTTGCCCCTGAGTATCAAAAAGATTTTCTGCATCATCAAGTATGATTGCTAAATCTATATCACTATCCGGATGCGGGTTACCGGCTGCGTACGAACCAAACAACAAAGCCCTTTTTACAGGGTACTTCGTCATGACTACATGTAAGTAATCTTTAACAACAGCTAAAGCTCTTTCTTTATCCATTCTTTCAGCAGTTTTATTCTTTCGATCCACTCAGCCGAATACTCAGGTGTGCATCTCTTGTAAAAGTCTCTTTTAATCGAATCATACCTGGCGTTTATATTAAACGATGAAATAATATCCAACCAGTCAGAATACTCATCGGTCAATTCTAAGGGGATAATCTGTGCAATTCGCTTAAGATCGTGTGTCAAAGGAGCATGTGCCCGTTTGACCTTTACATAAAGCGCCTTAAGCAATTTTTCTATAACCAGATGCCCCATAAAAAGAGACCAGTGATAATCTTTTGAATTAAACAGATTTATCATCGTGAGAAAATAACTCCCCGCTGAATCTGTCCAGAATTCAATGAGTTTGGTAACGTCTAACTATTGATCTTCCATATAGAAATATACAAAATACAGAGTTTATTTATGCCGTGGGGGTTATAATTAACCTGTCTTTCCAAAGAGATTTAGGGCTTTTCTGCACTTTATGCTTATCGATATTCTCAACTAATTTCCCTTCATAACTCCTTATTTTACAACAACTTAGCAAAATCATCCTGGATTCTGGTTCGGAACCTGAATTCTGCCAAAAATTCGGAAAAAGCGAAGTTGGTACCTTTGTCAATCTAAAGTATACCGAAAAAACCCATCCCGGAATTGATCACCCCTAAAAGTTTAGTCCCCTCACGCATTTTTCATTTTTCATTGTTCATTCTTCATTAATAAATACATTCTTTAGTTCCCCGGTTCATACTTCATAATTCATACTTCATAATTGTAAATTTTTCTTTCTCCCTTAAAATTGGTAATTTAGCGCAGGTAACCTGAAGTAAATTCTGAGACAGAGTTGCCGAAGTCATTTTTCCATAAAAACTGTACCGGATATGAAAAAGTCTGTGATTTTTTTTCTGTTATGCCTCTTTACTGCTCCGTCATTTGCGCAGGGGACTGCCGGTGACGCAGCCAGCTATGAGTACCGCAGTCTGATAGATATGCCAACAGCCGGAGTCCTGAAGAAAGGATTCTTCTCGGTTTCTTCCGATGTTCAGCCGCTTGGAGTGCTTATCGCAAGGCTTGAGGTCGGCGTGTTCGAAGATCTCTCTTTCGGCATCTCCTATGGCGGCAGCAACCTCATCGGAACAGGAAGCCCCAAGTGGTATAAGCTCCCCGCTGCATCCATCCGCTACCGGATCATTGGGGAGAGCGTCACCTTCCCGGCATTTACGCTCGGCTTTGATACACAGGGCAAAGGTGAGTATTTTAATGATGATGACCGCTACGCTATCAAGTCACCAGGGCTCTTTCTTGCCTCAATGAAGAATTTTGCATTTCTCGGCTTTCTCTCTTTTCACGCAACCCTGAACTATTCGCTTGAGCGTTATGACGGTGATAACTTTGTAAATCTTCAGGTCGGTGCTGAAAAGACGATTGGTCCAAAGGTTTCTCTCGTGGCTGAATATGATTTTGCCTTTAATGATAACCAGTCTGTGAATTTCGGTTCCGGTTCCGGATATATGAATCTGGGCGTGCGCTGGTCTGTAAGCGAGGGCTTTACGCTCGGCTTTGACCTTCGCGATCTGCTCAGCAACAAGAAGTGGTATCCGGGTGCTGCTGACCGCGCCATCAGGCTGGAGTTTATCCGCAATATATAATGATGAACCTCCTCTTTGTGGTCATCGGGGCGGGGATAGGCGGAGGGCTGAGGTACTATGTGTCAGGGGTTTCCTTCCGCTTTCTGCCGGAGGTGTTTCCGTGGGGCACGCTTCTGGTAAATGTCATCGGAAGCTTTTTGCTCGGGCTGATTATCTTCATCGGATTTGAAAAGACTGCCTCACCGCCCCACATTAAAAATCTCCTGACCACCGGATTCTGCGGAGGGTTCACCACATTTTCAACATTCTCCCTTGAGACCATCAATCTGCTGCGAAGTTCAGAATACCTCTACGCGCTGCTGAATATCACCGGAAATGTGGTGCTTAGTCTCTTAGCCATCATCGCGGCTTTATATATATCCAAGTTAACGGTATAAATAAACCATGAAACATTCACTCCTGCGTATATATATCGGTGAAAGCGACATGATGCACGGCAAACCCCTGTATGAGACACTGCTGCTCAAAGCGCGGGAAACCAGACTTGCCGGCGCCACCGTTTTCAAGGGATTCATGGGATATGGTCACGCAAGCATCATCCACACGGCAAAGATCCTGCGCCTCAGCGAAGACCTTCCCATTCTGATTGAAATAGCAGACACGGAAGATAAAATTGACCGTTTCATCCCTAATGTAAAAGAGATGATGAAGCAGGCCGGCTCCCACGGGCTTATCACACGCGAACAGGTGGAAATCATTCCCTATAGGGAGTAGATTGTATATATAATGAGAAGGCAGATCACACAGTACTGTTAACCCGCGCTGCCCCCGATAACGCTGCCCGGGCTGTTATCTGCTATGCTCAGAACTACGGACTATGCTCCTCCTTCTTTCCGGCAGAATACTGCCGCGTCCTTTCTCACAACAACTATCCGTCAAAAAAAAAGCGTCGTACCTGTCATTTTGGCTCAATTTAATGAAATAATGTCTGGTTTCAGCACATTTATCGCCTGCCGGGTAAATTGCAGTGCCCTTTTTATTCCGGTTTTGTTTGATTATTTGGCAAAACTTTTGGAATTTAAGGTATTGATTCGCTTTTTTTAGGCGGATAATCATTCACAATTTACGGAGTCACTCATGCCGAAGAAAAACGGCGTAAGCGAACTATTCAAAATACATCCCCTCTCAAGAGATTTCCTCATATATATATCTATAACTAAACGGAGCTGACATGAAAAAATTATTTTTCATTTTTCTCAGTCTGTTCCTGTGTCTGAATTTTACCAATGCGCAGCAGCGCAGCTGGCAGGCTTCAGCCATCGGAACACACAAATATACACCGGTACAGCAGACAGAGGCATTTGACACTCTGCACTATATTGTACCCCCATCAGTGCTTTACACAGCCACCATCGGCGGAAATCCGGGCGGCTATGTAAACGGCACCAACGGCTATGGCGACCTTGGCAAATACCAGCGCCTTGATTTCCCTTATAGCAACGTCATGGGGCATGGGATGTTTTTCTACTTCGGAGCAAAAGAAGTAATCGGCACACCTGATACCATTCATTTCGTCATCAGAAGAGTCAGTGCAACAGGAGCTCCCGGTGATCTGGTTGCTTCTTTCCCAAAACTGACCACCGACCTGGACACATCCGGAGCCCCGACCGTCATCAGCTTTGCAAAAGGCAATATGGATACGGATTCCTCTTTCTTTATCGGATTTGAATGGGGCACAACCGTAGATGATAAATTCGGCCTCCTTTCCAATCAGTCTCCAAACGGCGCAAACCCTTCCCGCGTTTGGGAAAAGTGGAGCGACGGAACTTTTGTTCAGTACGGCACACCATCAAGCTGGACGCTGCAGATTGACCTCTGGGCCGGTATGATATACGCTCAGCAGCTTGCAGGTGATTATTATATCCCTCAGGGTGTAAATCCTCAGGGTTTTGCCACACTGAATGATGCAGTAGCAGCACTCAATTCAAACGGAGCCGCGGCTGATGTAAATTTCATCCTTGATGCTGATACCGTGCGTGCCGCAAGCATGATTTTTGACAATCCGTTTTATAACAGCAGCAAGGTTACCGTAAAACCGGCAGCCGGAAGAAACACTGTACTTATGGTGAGTTCTGCTGCTTCTGTCGGAAATGGTCCTTATATGATCGGCTTCCGCAGAGGAAATGTAACCTTTGACGGCAGTAATAATGGCACAGACAGCAGAAACCTGATTGTAACCACCGAGCAGATTGCTCCTGTTGTTGACCTCCCCTTCACCCTTAATCATGCAGATGCAGATAATGTTACGTTGAAGAATCTGGAGATTAAAAACATTATAACCGGTCAGACAAATTTCCGCTATGGCGCGGTTATTAATGATCTGGGCGGTGTTACCAATTTCAGAGTTGAAAACTGCCAGATCGGAACGCCTGAACGTCCGGTGCGCCGTGATGCACTTGCCCCATGGGGCGCTGCTGCTTCAGGCGGCAACCAGTTCAGCTTTGTGAACAATGTAATGTATGCTGGCACAAGAGGTGTTGCAACCATTTATCTGCTTAACAGCGAAATCATCGGCAATGAAATAAACATTCTTCCGACCACCGCTGCTGCAACTGATGCCTATAACCACGGCATATATATTACCGGAAACACCGGTTCTCTTAACATCGAAGGCAATACCATTAACTGTCTCGAAAAGACCGTTAACGCAAGCTCATATCTTATCGGACTTGCATTCGCGGGCAATTCGTTTGACAGCACGGATGTTATACGCATCGTTAACAACTTCATTAATGTCGGTGCCGCAAACGAAACCAGATTCACCTATGGAATCGGTCTCCGTTCAGCAGGCAACATGGGCAACATGAAGATATATCACAACACCGTGATCGTTAATAATAATGCATCAACCCTTCAGAGCCATGCTATCGGCAACCACACCAACGGTACCGGTCCGGTAAATATTGACCTGAAAAACAATATCGTTATTAATAATCACTCAGGCAGCACTGTGTCTTCCGCACTTGGACTTGTTCCGGCAACCTCAGTCCTGACCTCTGATTATAATGTTCTTCAGGCAAATCAGAATCTGGTTAACTTCCAGGGAACCACCTATGCAACACTGCCTCTGTGGCAGGCAACCGGCAAGGATGTGAATTCAGTTTCAAAAGCAGTTAACTTTGTTTCAGGAACAGATTTACATTTAACCGGCTCATCAAACGGTGATGCTGATCTTGGTGCACCTCCTGTAGGAGACATAACTGTTGATATTGACGGTGATGACCGCAATGAAGTTATGACCTACAAAGGCGCTGATGAAGCTTCAATTCCTCTCTTCACTCAGAGCTTTGGCGTTCCTTTTACCGAAAACTTTGAGTATGGTCCGAATAACGATACCAGTCTTGTTACCATAACAACCAACTGGGTCCGCCACAGCGGATCAATGGGACCTGCTTACAGTGCTTCCAGTCTTTCATTCCCTGGCTATCCTTCTTCAGGTGTCGGCGGTTCTGTTGCGTTCACCAATGGCGGATCAGCAGTTAACGATGGTGATATAAACCGCGCGTTTGATTCCGTTGCTACAGCAGGTAATGTATATACCAGCTTCCTGGTAAATCTTACTTCAGCAAGAGCCACTGCAGACTACTTCTTCCATATCGGACCTAAGACTCTCGGAACTACATTCCGCGCAAGAGTATATGCAAAGAGCAGCGGAGCAGGGTTCGTTATGGGCCTCAGCAAAACCGGTTCACCGATTGTTGAAGACCCGACCGTACTGAACTTCAACCAGACGTATCTGATTATCGTGAAGTATAACCTTAATCTTGATGCAGCCAATGATGACCTGGTTACCATGTACGTCTATGATACCGCTACCCCCGGCACTGAACCGGGAACTCCGCTGCTTACCGTCGGACCAGTTGGCGCAGGCGTTGCTGACGGCCTTAACAGCATCGGCTCAATTGCAATCAGACAGGGTACAAACACTCCTACCGGCACCATTGACGGTATCAGGGTTTCCACCACCTGGGACTACCTTGTTCCTGTTGAACTCACTTCCTTCACGGGAAATGTGAGCGGCAACAGTGTTCAGCTTGGATGGACCACCGCTACCGAAACCAATAACAGCGGATTCTCCGTTGAAAGAAAATCGGCTGACGGCAGCTGGAGTGCAGTTGCATTCATCCAGGGTAAAGGAACAACCACCTCTCCTGAATCATACAGCTATACTGACCGCAATCTGAACGCAGGCGTATATACCTATCGTCTGAAACAGATTGATTACGACGGAACGTTCAGTTATTCAGGCGAAGTTGAAGCTGATGTAACCGTTCCGGCTGAGTTCACCCTGAGCCAGAACTACCCGAATCCTTTCAACCCTTCAACAACCATTAACTTCACACTGCCGGTACAGTCGCACGTGCGCCTTGCTATCTATGCAGTTACCGGTGAACTGGTTGAGCTTCTGGTGAACGAAGTCCGCGATGCAGGAAGTTATAACGCGGTATTTGATGCTTCAAAGCTTTCAAGCGGCGTATATATCTACAGAATGACTGCAGGAAATGTTACTCTCACAAAGAAGATGAATCTTCTCAAGTAATTCATTTCTCTTTTTCTTATAAACAGCAAAGCCCTGAAGAAATTCAGGGCTTTGTTGCTTTAAATAACATCAGTAAACAATCGTAGAAACAACTCGCGAGTTGTCATATCGCGTACATGGATTCCCCAACACAGCACATATTAGGACAGGTCGCGACCTGTCCCTACGTTGGTTTCAATTCTTTTTGAGCGCGTTTTTCAGGAGCGATCAACCGTAGGGACAACTCGAGAGTTGTCCTATCGTGTACATGGATTACCAAACACAGCACACATCAGGACAGGTCGCGACCTGTCCCTACATTGGTTTCAATTCTCTTAAAGTCCCTCTACTTTTTAAGGAGAGGGATTTAGGGTGAGGTTCCGGGATTCTTCTAAAATCCCGTCCTTTACTTTGGCAGTTTATTAAGAATCCTGCCTGCGGCTTTACCTGCTGCTCTGCGGAGGATGCGCTGGGGCAGTTTTCCTTTTTGGGCGGCATTAACATCACCCAGAATTCTGGCTATAGTATAAAGAATCGAACGGATAAAATTGATTTTCATGAAAATCCCTTATTTGATTTGCAGTAAAATAGCTAAAGAACCTCTTGCTTTAAAACGAAAAAGCCCGCCTTTTTTGACGGGCATTATTGAGTTGGGAAAGAGATTGTTGAGCTTGCGAGATCCCGCCTGCGGGAAACTCTTCCCGACTCGTCGGGACTGATTACAAATCTGATTAAAGGGCTTAAAATGTGCGTGTTTTCGCGGTTCCTTTTCACTTTTTGGGAGTAGTTTTAAGGGATTTTTGTCCCCTTTTTGTCCCCTCGCATTTTTAGGTTCAATGCAGAAAATAAAAAAACCCCTAACTTATTGAAAATTAGGGGTTTATTGGAGCTGGGAAAGAGACTTGAACTCTCGACCTGCTGATTATCCCGACTCGTCGGGACTGCTCACCAACTGAGCTATCCCAGCTTATAAAAACTTTTTCCCGCCTGCTGATTATCACGACCCGTCGGGACTGATTACAAGTCAACTGTCAGATTTAAAACGAAAAAGCCCGCCATTTCTGACGGGCCTTTATGGAGCTGGGAAAGAGACTTGAACTCTCGACCTGCTGATTACAAGTCAGCTGCTCTACCAACTGAGCTATCCCAGCTTATAAAAACTTTTTTCCCGCCTGCTGATTATCCCGACCTGTCGGCCCCGACACGTCGGGGTACCAACTGAGCTATCCCAGCAATTTTTACAAAACAGATTTTAAATATACCATTTTGGGGGCTAAAAATCAAAAACCGGACCGGGCCAAATTTTCCCTTCGGCAGGGTTTTTCTCTTTCCGTATCTTGCGAAATAGCTTCATTTTTCCTTAAAAATCCAGGATTTTGGTTGAAAAATCTCCTTTTTTGGCTGTTTCTTTTCATTTTTACTTCACCTCTGTTGCTTGCCCAGCAGAGTGAGTTTCAGCGGGGTGTACAGCTTTATCAGCAGGGTAAATTCGCTGAGGCAGGAGCAATTTTTGAACAGCTCATACAGAAAGGAAATGCAGGACAGGAAGTGTATGAAGGTGCGGTTGACTGCGCCCTTAAGACCAGCAGCTTTACTAAGGCCATTTCTCTGATCGAAAAAACGATGCAGAGATTTGGTCCTAATTACGGTTATCAGCTTACCCTGGGGCAGCTTTACGCCCAGACGGAGAATCTGAGCAAATCTGCATCCGTTCTCCAGAAACTTACCTCGTCATATCCTGATTCCTCCGAACCGGCTTTACTTCTCTCGGATGTTTTTGGACTTATTGGAAACAAGCACTATCAGGAGTCCCGTTTCAGTGATGCGGTAACGGCATATATATCCTCGCTCAAATACAATTCACGCAATAAGGATATCCGGCGCAATCTCATCTCAGCGTATCTGGTTCTCGGCAAGCCTGACAAAGCAGCCGAAACTGCCGAGACCGGCTATAAATTTCACGCTAAAGACAAAGAGTTCCGGCAGATATACCTTGAAACTCTCATTTATGCTGAACGGTATGAGGATGCACTCAAGGTCATTCAGGTAATGGCGAAAGAGGATCCTGATAACCTGCAGACACAGCTTAACCTTGCGCTTCTGTACCGGTACAGCAGGAGAGCAGATGAAGCCCTAAAAGTGTATGCTCAGCTCCGCTCCAAATATCCCGCAGCAAAGGAGGTATATACCGCCGAAATCAGTTATCTGCAGCTTGCCGGAGCGGGTGATACCATCATCCGCCGCTATAGGGAGTTCCTTGCGAATAATCCTGACGATACCGACTTTATGCTGCGTCTCGCGAAGCAGTACGAACGCAAAAAGCTCTATGACTCAGCCCGCACGGTGTATGCCGGGCTTGAAGCAAAGGATCTGTACCGGGATGCACCAGTATTAACCGCAAAAACCTGGCTCGCGGAAGGAAACCCGGAAATTGCGTTTGAACTGCTGAACCGCTATATATCTTCAGGGGGGAAAAACAGTGACGGATTCCTTGAACTCTACCGCCTCCGGCTCAGCAGGAATGAAATCAAGGAGGCCTCTGACCTGCTCACCCTTGCCATTGAGCGGAGCGATAACAAGGTGCAGTTCCGCATTCTTCTGGCGGATTTATATATAGGACAGAGCAGGGCTGATGATGCCATTGCACTGCTGGATCCGGTCAGAGAGGAAATGAAATCATATCCTGAAATTCCCTTTCTTTCCGGGCGTGCATATATCCAAAAGCAGGATACCTCACGGGCAGTGTTTAATTTCATCCGCGCGGTTAAATATGCCATTCAGAGTTCACAGCTGCTTCAGTCGCAGCTTGCCTCACAGTCCTCCGGAAGCAATATCATGAATCCCGATTCATTGGATATGCTGAAGGAAACTTCAAGCGCGCTTGATACGGTCTCCTCAGTACTGAAACAAAGTTTTGTTTATCTGAAAGAGCTGATGGGTCAAGAGGCATTAGTCAGAGATATATCGGCTCTCATACTCGAGACACCAAATGCAGCAATACTCTATCTTCAAAGAGGGAAAATCTATCATCAGCTCGGTAATACTACTCAGGCCGAACAGGATTTCACTACGGCTCTTTCACTTTCTCCGAATTCTGAGGAAATGCAGTATGAGGCAGGTCTGTTTTATGAAGCTTCTGGCAGCTCAGCAAAAGCCTATACAGCATATCTGAATGCCTGGTCTATCAATCGCAAGAATCCCTTGCTTTTCAGGAAAGTTATTGATTTAGCCTACAAGGCAGATAAGATGAACGCGGTGTGTGATTACTGGATGAATGTCTATCAGACTGACAAGGAAAATTCGATGCTGCGGGAGTTTTTAATCGAGGCGCTTCATGCTGCAGGGAGGCATAGTGATGCCTCCCGTATTATGCAGCAATAAACAATACTAAATGCGGTAGCTCCAGTTGAGTGTCGTGGTAAACTCATTGAACTTCTGCTTATTGGTTCCTTTCCCTTCAAAGAATGTTCCTCTGAAAAGCAGCGCAACAGAGCTCTGCTGAAACAGCTGATAGGAAGACTGGAAACCCAGCACATTTGTTGCGTGTGAGTTAGATGAGACAGCAGAAAGGGTCAGACTGTTCGTAAGTTTTCCGTCAAACGCCTTATGATTTACTTTTCCGTTAAAGGTGGTTGTGCTGTTGGATCCAATAGGACCAAGATCAACCTCACTCACCGCGCCGCTGATGGTTGCTGAAATCTCTTTACTGAATATGGTGCTTAAACCGGCATTGATATTTGTAGAGATAATTTCATTATCGCCGCGAAGTTTGCTCTTGGAAACATTGTTTACCCCCATATAACTTACCGTTAAAATATGTCTCAGGTCAAACGCTGAAAAATTATAGCTGCTGTTAACGCCGAAGGTGGAGTTTGTGTTATCAATTTTAAGCGTATCGTTGGTAGCGCTGTTACCCATTGTGTTGGTATTGGAGAGTACCGTAAGTGTAAGTGATTTCCATGGCCGCATTGCAACCACCACGCCGAGTGTATTCCGCGCTGAAGTAAACTTCTTCTGATTTGCGGTATTATCAGTATGCTGCTGGAAGTTAGTCTGAATGGATAATCCTCCGGAAAAAAGATTCATTCCTACTCCGCCGGTTATTATCTGGCGGTCGTTAATCAATGACCCTAAGCCATGTGATGTGTAGCCAGGACCTACAAGTGTATATCCGCTCTTAAGAGAAATTACTTTTGTGGTAATGGACATCTCTGTAGCAACCGCTGCATCAGCACTGGTAGTAATGTTCGGGGAAAAATATTTTGCCAATTCTTCGGGAACATCTTTATTGTTAATGCCATCGGCATAGGTATCACCGGTAAACAAACTCAGCGCTGCTTCTGTTCTGATTTTAAACGCATCGTCAAACATATGCAGCCCCAGATTAGTACCAAGTATCATATTCTCCTGCGGTTTAACTCCTGTATAGGAGCTGTCAATCCTTGGACCTTGTCCGGTTATCACCGTATCAACCTGCAGGAAAATACTGCGCGAGAGTGACTTTTTATCATCGTAGCTTCTTACGAAGTTAATATGAAAATGTGAACCTTCAAGCTCTCCAAGTCCTATCTTTCCTCCGTAAATCGTCCGCTGAAACATGGATGTCGAACTTTCAAGAACAAGCGCTTTCTGGCTTGTTCCGCTGAAAGCCATCACTTTGAATATACCAGGGAACAAATCAATTCCATATCCGTTAACCTTCACATCCGCCATGGTAAACTTTGAAACTTCCATATTGAAGTCACCGTAGTAAAGCTTACCCCAGCTCCACTCAGGGCTGAAGCCGACCGTGTTAATTTCCTGCCGTGCGGCACTTCCTTCGGAGGAAACGAACAGATCCAGACTTAACGTAATGCGGTCATATATACTCATTGAAGGACGGAAGAAAAGACGGCCTGAGCTGCCGGGTCTTCTGCTTTCCCTGCCGGAGATACTGTATAATTCTCCGAAAGCCCCCATCTCACCGCTGAATTTAATATTCTCCTGAACATTATCAATAATCTTATCACTCAGCGAAGTATCGGCTGTCTGTGTATTGGTATCAGGGTTTTCATTATTCTGGGCGACCAAAACTCCTGAAGCTAAAACCAGAAAGAAGAGTACAAGCAATGAAGTTCTCATTCATTGCCTCCGTCCTGAAATGGTTCATCCGGCGATTTTGGCTCTGGTGCCTTCTCGGGCGGAACCTCTGCTGCTGCATAGGGGCTGAATTCACTCTCATTGCCGGATGTATCTACGGCTTTAATTTTATAAAAATGATTTGCGTTGCCTGATGCATCCTTGTAACCGGCAGTTTTAACCGGAGATGCATTAATCTTTTCATAGGTGCCGCTGGGGAGGTCTGAGCGGTATATATTATATCCCGCCAGGTCAGCTTCAACCACTGCAACCCAGGCGAGTTCAGTTCCGCCGGTCTTAAGCACTACAGCAGAAACGAAAGGTACCGCACCGGGGGCATACATATCGCGCAGTGTTACCGGTTCTGTTTCGCTTTTCGGGCTTACATTTCCGGAAGAGTCAGCCGACTGAGCTGTATAGATATAGGTTTCAAGCAGTTTACCTTTTTCATCAATGAAGGTAAAAGGAAGCGTATTGTTTGTTGCAACTACTTCATCCTTTCCGTTTACAGTTCTGCGGAAAATGGTAACTTTTGCAAGATCTTTCACCGGAGTCATTCCGACGCGCACCTCAATCTTCTTGTTTTCAAGCAGCAGCGCTTTCATAGGGCTTGGTGCCGGAGGCGGAACACGGTCAACATAACGCACCAGTACCGTATCGCTTCCTTTTCCTTCAAGCTCAAATTTATCGGTTGCGGTTATGGTGTAATGATAATAAAATCCAGGAGTAAGGGGCTTTCCGCCGTATCCGCTGTCAATAAACGAAGTGCCCGTGCTGCTTCCTACTTTTGCGAATGCCTGGCGGTCTTCGCTTCTGTATATATTATACACTTTTGTATCACCCGAACGGGAAGCTTTCCAATCAATACGGACAAAGTCCCCGCTGAAGGAAGTCTTGAGTGCCGTGGGCGGTTCAGGGGGTGTAAGGTCAACCAGTTCGGCTGTTGCCATTCCGCTGTACTTGCTTTCTTTATTCGCTTTTGATACTGCTGTAACAAAATAGTTATACGAAATACCCGCCTGCATTGTTGAATCCGTAAAGAACGGTGATTCAATACCAAGAAGCTGTCTGTTTATCTTCACTGCCTCCGAACGGGGAGAGTCTCTGCGGTATACATTATATCCCTGCACATTTGGTTCAGCGGAGATATTCCAGACTAACTGAATAGTTGTGATCTGCACCGTTGCTGTCAGTCCGGTTGGCGGAGAAGGAAGCTCATCAGAAAGCAGCTTCACTTTAACTGCCGGTGAAGGTCTGCTTTCAATGCCGAGGGGGTCAGCCGCTGTTACATAATATTCTGCCTCGGCATCATTTCCGGTTATCGCTTCCTGAAAAGACCCCGGGGCTTCATCATTGCGCGCAATAAGAGGATGCTCCAGACGCTGGAACTGCCCCTGCACTTTCTTATAGACAAAGAATCTGACGGCAAAATTGGTGCGGTCTGATTCCCACTTCGGATACTGCCACTGGAGGTTTACCAAAGTTCCTTTAACCTTTCCCGTGAGGCCGGAGGGTGAAGCCGGCTGAGAGCTTACTGCCGTAACGGATTTGCTGAACTCACCGGTAACGTCACCACTCTCATTCATATAAATGATTTGATAGTCATAACCTGCACCTGCTGTAACCGTGCTGTCATAAAACAGCCGGCCAGCTGCAATCGCGGCACTCGGAAAGATCAGAGTAGCAAATGATGCCCGTATGCTGTTTCCCATGATGCCGCGGGCCAGTGAACTCTCATCATCAGCGTCAAGATAATTCATCAGCATTTCTTTATCACCGCCAAGAGCTTCCTGCACTTCAGCATCTGTCTTCAGCCGCTGCAGCGGGTTATTCAGGTTAAGCGTGTCATAGCTGGCACTTCCTGATCTTTTGCGGAGTATATATATCTGCTCATCGTATTCCGGGGCCGAGGTCAGGTAAAGCCCCGCCTTTTTTCCGTCAAACAGGTAAAGGAGATCACGCTCCCCCTCCTGGGCAAACAGAGTGATTGAAAAAAGATTTGCTACAAAAACGAACAGGATTATTCTTACCATACAAACTCCTTGGTTGCAACAGGACTCTCAAGACCATCTTGATTTACCATTTTTATTGATACCCGCCAGAGTTCAGCTCCGCTCACAGGGGCATTACCTGAGGAATTTGCGTTCCGGAACGGTATCATTTGTTTGGTGAAATATCCGGTCCAGGTATCATATATAAGCAGATTGCCTGTTTGTCCCGGAACCTGGGTCCAGACCAGCTTTTCAACTCCGCCCGGATCAGTCTCCCATCTGCCGTTTCTGAATACCTCAGCTTTCATGTAATACTTCATTTGCTGCCCCTGGGGTACAATTGCATTCATATTAAATGAAACCCGTGCCTCAAACCATACATATGGGCCATTTACTTTTTTGACCGGAGAAATGCTGAAGTTCGGTACAATAGGCGGCTTCGGCGGCAGAATCATGTTCTGGCACTCAGCCATTTCCCAGCTTCTCAAATTACGGCTGACCGCTCTCATCCTCACTTCAAAACTTCTTCCTGGCACCAGTGCGCTTTCCGGAATACCGCTAAAGAAATCCGGCCCCATACGCACTATTCTGTCATCAGGAATCGGGCCTATATCACGCCAGCTAGTCGTCCAAACAGCAGGAAGACCGTTTGCTGCGGGGAAGTTAATAGTGTATTCATACCTCTCTATACCGGTTTCATGCCAGGAAAGAATTTTGAAATAGAGATTAATATTTCCGTTTGGCAGAGATCCGGTATGTCCCGGAGGAATTCCGGTAAACCAGTCAACATTAAATCGTCTTGGACCCGCATCATATATATCATTGCCACTATTGGTAAACGGAAGTGCCAGATGATTTTCGCTTACTGCCAGATCCGAATATGCCCCGGTAATGGTCTTATAGGCAATCTCCAGACGGAATTTCTTGAAGTTAATAAACCTGTAAGGTATGAGCACTTCTTTCATCTGATACCAGATATTGTTTCTCCGTTCATAGTATGTCCTTGTATCCCGTACCCAGTCATCATACACCGGTATATCACCAGGCATTGCATACACTTTATAAATATATTCTCCAACATTCGTCGGAAAATTCATCGGGAACCATATTTTGAAGTCTCCCAAATTAAATGTTGACGGCGCTTCAAGCGGTACCGTAACCTGACGGCCGAGGACCAGCTGCCAGGATTGCCTTATAGACAGAGTATGACTGACAGTCTGATTAATAAAGGTTATTGGCGGAGCCTTGGTTGTATCAATGATAATCGCAACGCCGTTTTCTTTATAGCTGTATAGACCGGCACCATTTTTTGCACGGATGGAGATTACATACCTCTCCATATCATAATTTTGGCTTGTAACTCTCGACTGGATAGTCGAGGCGCTCATAACATTTTGCAGATGCTTAAGATTGAGACCCTGAATCAGGTACTCATTCACTGCACCGATATTCGTCCAGTCTCTTATTGTTTCAAGTGAATCGAGATTGTTTCTTTTTACGATCCGGTATTCATAGCTGTTAATGCCTGATTCATTGTCAGAGGCGGAGAAAGAAATCTTTATTTTATCTGTTTCGCTTGATACGTAGTGCCTTATATAGTTTTCATTATAAGGTTGTCTCCTGAAGAGCATTCTGGATCTTTGAGTATCATAGATATTATGTGCCGTAACAGCTATAACATAAGGCCCTGTATTATCTACAGGAATCGTGTTATTTTGCGGCCCGGGTAGTGAGCCCATATTTGTATCGGTAAAGCCTAGGGGTACACTCACATTTACCGGCTTGACTAATGTAAAGCCGGAGCCGGCGCGTGCACGGATTTTTAAGGTAATTCTTCCGTCGTTGTATTCTCCGCCATACTGAGGCACTTCAAAACCGCTTATCGTTGTTCTTTTATTGATAGAACGGAACGGAGCATACATGCCATAGTCCGGATTATTAACACTCGGCTTACTATACTCTACTGAGTACTCAGCAATTCCGTCAGGATGGCTGCCAGACCAGTTTACGGTATAGACGCCATGTGAGCGTTTGTTTTCAACTGTCACGCCGGAAATACTGAGCTGAGGCGCTGTGTTGCTTGCAATCAGTGCCGTCCGCTTCTGATTAAGAGTAGTAATTGTAGGCGCCATGGTTCTGTAATCAACCGATCTGTCATAATTATTGGTTGTGGCGCCGTTCTTCCAGTATATAAAGCGTTCTGTCACTTCAAAAAGATTTTCAGACATCTTTCTGCGTTTTGCAAAAAGCTCGTCAAGCAGGCGTGTATATGCCGCTGCCATCTCATTGATATTGGCAACCTTATTCCTGAACTCTGTATGCACGCCCCTCAGCAGATCAAGCCGGTTTTGCTTAAACTGCGTGAAAGCGTTAGCGGGAATGCTCACGTAAAGATTGCCTGCCTGTGACTTGCTTTCCTGTCTTCTTCTGTCATTTCCCCATGAGTTCCATGCATTGTCAAACATGCTGTGATCCCACGGTGTTGAGAAACTTCCGCTCAGCGTGCGGATTCTTCCCCATCTCCGGTAAACCTTCTTCTTCAGTTCTGTCAGATTGTTATTAGGAGGATATGTCTGATCAATTGCATTCAGGAAACTGGTTGAGTCCGATATCATCGTCCGTATATCCTGTGAGCCCTTAACATCCTCAAAATAATACTCTGCTAATCTGCGGAAATAATTCTGCACCTTCTGTTCAACCGCAACAAACTTATCTCCTATTGCCAGATAGGTATTGTTCTGCTGCTTGAAGATTTCATCAAATTTGGTAATAGCAGTTTCAATTTTTTCCATGTTCCGTTTAAGAATATCATGGAAATTTTCGGCTGAAGCCATGTAACCATTTACCAAAGTATTATTCTGAATAAAGGTGGCTTCATTCAGATTAAATGTAGGTGCATTCGGCTGCGGCTCAACCGAGCGTACGGTCGGATATACAAATGAAGTGCCTGATACCGGATCTTCAACACCCTCAGGTGCTCCCGCAGCCGGAACCTCAACCGTGAGTGTATACTGGCTTAGGGCGGTGGACATATTTGACACTGCCGTTTTATATTCATTGATTGCAGTGTTCACTTCGTTTATGAGGTTTACAAGTTCGGTTCTTCTTGCGTCACGCCCTTCATCCAGCATCGCTGCTTCAAGTCTGGATATATAGTTTGTAACCACTCCGTTGCTTTCAATTGACTCTGAAAGCCGCCACTGGCGCAGGCTGTCTTTTTCTGCAGCCGTCATACGGTTATTCTCGGGAATACTGCGTGATTTTTGCAGCAGTTTGAGCAATTGAGCAGATGCCTGATTGATTACTTCAGGAGTAACACCAAGCGTAGGAATCGGCTTATTATTTACCATATCAGCTTTTGCTGCCTGAACTGCGGCAAGCATATCATTGCTGGTTCGTTCTGCTTCTGCTATAAGGCGCTGCACTGCATCATCTTTACCAAAACCGGCTCTTATGCCGTCTCTCTTAAGACGTATCCATACATCACCGCTCCAGGAAATAAAGAGCAGGCGTATTCTGAGAGATACACCGCCGGCAAGAGCAAACTCCGGTTTACCAAGCATTACTCCTTTTACCTCGCCTGATGCGCTTGCTATACCTCCGAGTACTGATGCCCTCAGATATATAGAGAAATATCCGCCCCATGATATATTAGGCTTATACCATGCCTTAAGCTGCATTCCGCCGCTTACACTTACGACCCATACATCGAATCCGCCGCTGAATGCAACTCCTGCATAAAATCCTTTATTGCCCGCGTAGAATTCGCCGGTACCTCTGAGTACTCCTTTAAGAACCTGAAACTCAAACGAACCGATCATTCCCCAGTTCGATGTTGAATAGAAGAAGAAACTGGTCTGGCCGTTTGCTGCAAGCAAATAACCTTCCGCCATTTTAAGGGTAACAGCAAGGGTGCCTTCAGCATAAAATTGCGTAAAGCCAATTTCTATATTAAGAAGACCATATATCTCTTCCTTCCGCTCAAGAACGTCAACCCGTGCGTCAACAATCAGTTTTGTGTTTGATACTGTCAGCATCGCGCGTCCGGCAAGCAAGCCCTTGTCTCCAATCGCCACAGCGCCGTAAACAAATGCCGCAAATAATGGCGGTTGTGTTACAGGTGCTCCGGCAACTTTAGACCGTATCGGAGCGGTATATTCATCATCAAAGTCACAAAGATTTCTTACTAAAGTAATATCGGCGTCCGTGGGATTATAGAAGAATCCACCACCCACGCCGGTAATTTCAACCGGCCCGATTTTAATATTCAGACCTTCTGTCGCAGCGAGGAAAATTCCTGCTGAGAATTTACCCTGCCATTTTGCAAGTTTGCCGGCTGCTGCAAAACCGGTCTCATTAACTTTTACAAATCCGCCGACTATAACAACAAAATCGCCATTCTGACCGCTCAGCTGGGTCATGTTCAGCTTAAATTCAAACTTGTCATATTTCTTGAATTCAAAATTCTTAATAACAAAGCTTGATCCGCCGGTCGCTCCGCTCGGAAGTCTGGTCGTATATATAAGAAGCGAGTCAAGTGAGCCTTCACCCATACCGCCAAGGCGCATGCTTCCGCCGAATCTGAGGAAGAAATTGACCGGCTGCGCTATGGTGATAACTGCACCTGCGTTTGGCCCGGTTGTTTCTTTCCTGCCATTCGGATCCGGGATATATATTGTGGTCGGGTCAGCACTGAATCCGACATTGGTAATTGATGCAGAAAACGTTTCGCCTCCCTCAATTGAACCGCCGGTAATTGAACTGCCAAGATTTCGGACCACGTTGGTGGACAGAACTTCCAGCCCGTCAAAATTAAGCGTGCCTGAGAAACCGGTTATACCTAGTGTGGCAGAGCCCTCAATGGTAAGCATGAACCCGCCGTTTGTGGTTGTGTCAAAACCGATATCCTGCTCATCTAAATCAAATCTGAGATTTCTATATTTGAAGTCACACGCCTGTGAAACGGAAAGTTCATCAATCCATGTATGCGAATTATTAAACGCGATTGCAAGACCCGGTTCAACCGTGCCTCCTGAAACACTTCCGAACTGAATATTTTTCTGCGTTTGTTCTCCGTCAACATAGAAGATGGAGACCATCTGCAATTCTGAATTAGCCGGTTCCTCCAAATCAAGATTAAGCCCCACATAATACACATCGTACTTACCTGCCCAGAAATCTGTTCTGGTCGGATCAGTACCGGCAAGCCCCGGCCCCTGATTCAGGAGAACCGCATTAAATGCATCCTGACTTCTCTGGTTCGAAGGTATAGAATAGGTATATGCCTGCTCCGTCTGAGTTGCAGGTGCGGGGAGTTTATAGGTTCCGGTTACCTGTAAAGATGTTGCATTATTCGCGGTAACCAGAGAAAGACCATTAACCCAGAGGCGGTCATTCAGCAAAGTAAGGCGGGCTGCCTGCGTAACCGTAAATCCGTTGCCTGCTCCTGCTGCAAAAGCAAGTGTTCCGCTGCTGTTTACCTGAAGGCCTCTGAATGCTGCATTCTGTCCGGCAAATTTCATCGTACCGTTCATATTCATTGCGAATATATCCTGCAGATAACTGAAGGAGATCGCGGGAACGGTTCCCGACTGCTGAACACGGAAGGTTTGACCGAACATCTCAAACTCCTGCTGGTCATTTGAGTTCTGTGCGGTTACATTGTTTTTCGTGATAGTCAAACCGCGAATGGTTGATTCGAAGTTTGCTGAAATCTGAGAAGCTTTTATAACACCATTCATCACCAGACTGAAATCTGCCTGCGTGAAAGTAATTGCCATTGCAGGACTTGCACCCACAGCCTGCGGAACCATCTTCAGGCGGTTCATATTCAGGCCGTCTATATTCCCGGGTGAAAGTGTAAATGCAAAATTGTTGTTAGTATATGAAGCAACAAAATGAATACCTGAAGTATCACTGGTATTATGCTTAAAGAGCTTGCTCATAATAGCACCGCTCACACGGTAAGAGGGCTGATCACCGAACGTGTATTCAACACCCTGCAGTTTGAATACTGATGTTGTTCCGATCAGTGCAGACTTCTTATAACCAGCCGAAGGAGAATAACCCTCAGTAACCGCACCGTTGCTCACAAATCCTGAAAGCTTGCCCTCATTAAACGGAATATTGGTCAGATCACCATTAATAGCACTGAGCACATCAGGAAGCTTTGTTTTACCGTCAGCGGTAAGTGTATATCCGAGCTGGCCTGAAGTATATTTAATTCCTGTTACCTGGAATGGTATGCCTCTTCCTGAAAGATCAAGCAGCACCTGACCAGCAGCCGCCTGAACTGATACCGTTCCGGAAACAAATGCAAAACTCGATTTATTTACTGTTACATCAAGAGAAGTAAGGGTAAACTCCGGATCTGTGGTCTGGCCGTATTTCAGTCCAGGGACCACCAGACGCAGTGTCTGCCCCGGTTTATTAGTATATCTCACTCCGTTTGAAACTTCCTGGGAATTAACCAGTTCGTTTGTACCGTTTTTAAGTACGATATAGGCATTCGCCTCATTTCCAAGCACAAGCCGTTCAGGAACCCGGGGGATAGGCAGAGCAACTATGTTTATACCATTGTGGTCAATATACGCAGTACGCGTTGTGCCTTTGTATATATCGAATAGCTGCGGCTCGGTAAGTGATAACGCCGGCAATGAAATGACGGGATTATTTTTAACTGAAAGTGAAAGATATTTATACGTCTGATTATTGGAACGGAGATCCGCTGAGATTGAATCCCGCAGCTGGACGCCATCAGCAGAAAGAGTAAAACTCTTTACTCTTAGTAATGCAGAGGAATGCCAGGTCAGAGTGTAATTAGTATCACGAAGTTTCCAGTAAGTCCATCCTGCGCCTGCCGCCACCTCTGCAGCGAGTGCACCTTTGTGGGTCAGACTTCCTCCAAGAATGGAAAAATCTTTATCACTAACGCGAAGTGTACCTGTAAGCGGTGCATTTCGACCATCAAGCGTAAGGGAGGCATTTTTTACCTCTATACCTTCATGGGTAAGTACAGAATTGCCGCCGGGTGAAAAGAGGGTAAGCGATTCCTTGCCTACGGGGAGGAAGAAATTAACATTACCAAATAAAACATTAGTCCCCTGCTCAAACTTTTCTGTTCCAAGATTGAAAACCCAGAAGTTGCCGGTGCGGTTAATCCAATAGCTGAGTCCGTTCTTCGCCCACAAATAGATTTTTGACCCGGCACGGTTAAAGTTCCACATTAACACCGAGGCAGTATCAGAGGTCACATTAAAATTCATTCTCAGTTGCAGCGGTGCCACATCAATTGCGATTCTTCCCATTCTCAGGAAGCTCTGAAGCGCGCCGACACCTTTGGCAAATACGACCCCGGTAATGTCACCGTTTGCCGCAAGATTGAGAGAATTTGCAAGAGGTACAACTGCATCTGCGTTTACTCCTCTCAGTTCCTTTGGCACAATCAGCCCGCCATTGATACCGGCTGCTAAAGTCTGCGCACCTGCTGAAGTTGCACCAAACTGGGCAAAAACACTGTCCAGCTGAAGTCCGGTGCGGTTGGCAGCAAATGTAAGCGTTTTTGGATTCAGGAATTTCTGCGCATCCGATTTTCCGGTAAGCAGACCCTGCGTATTAAGCGAAGCATTCTGCATATAGAATTTCATGCCGCGCAAATCCGCAGGCCATGATTCAGGGAATTGTGATGATGAAATGGTAAGATCAAACTTCATGTTTGCGTTCGGCAGCTGAGAGTTTACCAGGGCCGGAGCAAAAGATTGAATTGCAAGCGAGCCTGATCTGAAGTTTCTTACCTGAACAGAATAACCGCTCACGCTCAATGGTGATGGGCTTTCTTCAAGATTATTAATCTGAACTTCAGGCAGAGTGAATCCGCTGCTCTTATACGTCATTTTCTTGACGGAGGGTACTTTGAGTTCGGACCCCGATATATCAAAGTGGTAACTTCCGTCAAGTTCAATTGCAAAAATCCATTTATTATTGACGTAATTCAGCGAAGGAACTCTCATTGCAGAGAAGAGTATTTTTAATCTGCCGAGATCCAGCTTGTCTGAACCAAAATCATCAGTGGTAACATCGTTAATCTGAATGTTGCCGTGGGTTACGACAAACCGTGCATTTATTCCCTTGTAGAGAAAAGAAGGAGTTGGCCGCAGAAGAAACTTCAGACCGCCTTTAATAGTAAACTCATAATCAGGCGTAGCAAAATTAAGGAGCTGTGTCTGGAAAGAACCGCTCACAGTATCCATATTAAGAGCAAGACGGGCTCCGTTATTGCTGTCATGTCCGAACGATGCTCTCCGTGTGCTGGTCAGACTTACATCTCCGGTCAGTAAACCAGAGCCGTCAACCTGCAGATTAACAAGGTTAGTTCCGGCATTAACCTCCTGATTAAACAGCCGTATGACAGAGCCGAACGTCAGCTCATAAAGTCCTGAAGCATTCTTTGCGTATCTGAAATTCCTCAGCGAAGCAGGAATCTCCTTACGCGAAAGCATAAACGCAACGAGCTGATTACCCGGTATATCCGCGCTGATGGTTCCGTCAATGATATCATAGTTGTTTTTGTCAAGCAGCAGGTCAAGCGTTACCGGTACTGCAGGAGCAACATTATCGTTATTGAACTTCATTACATTGAAGTTAACATTCAGCGGAGTATTTGGCTTGGTTTTAATTCTGATACCGCCGGATTCATGCGTATAGTCGACCAGATAGCTGCTGCCATCTTTAATCTTGATTTCCGCGATACTGTTGTTCAGCAGTGCGATCTTTTCAGGAAGTACCGGCAGTGCACTCCGGTCTATGGTCAGTCCGCTGCTGGTAATAGTCCCGAACTGTATACCGCGTATCAGCAGTTCAGCATTACCTGACTTTGCCTTTAAGGGGGAGAAACTTCCCACAAACTGATTATAGACAACAGTTCCTTTATATATTATTCCGTCAATGCTTACAAATATACTGTCGTTGCCTGAAGGTATATTGATTCCCGAGGATGTATATTCGGTATTATCCGGAGTATTTATGTTAACTCCGTCATATCCGGGAGCAGCGGAGTTCTTGTTCCCGAATGTAAATACCGGACTATTATCGCCTCCTCTCAGATCAGCGCGGATGGCAAATCCTTTATCAATGACAATTTTGCCTGAAGCAAGAGCAGCATCAGTAAATGAAAACAATACCTGTGAGGCAGTTGCACTCAGATCAGTCTCAGATCCGAACTGCACGTTCTGCCTGCCGGTTACTGAGATTCCGTTTTTATCAACTCTCACACCGGTTGCTTTAAGCGTAAAACCGGAGCCGCTGGCGGGTAGATTGATATTCAGTGTTCCTGAAACCGTTCCGCTCAGTGACTGAAACTCGTTGGCTATCAGGTCAAATCTGAAATCAACACTTGCATCGGTACTGGTCCCTGTCAGCGGTTCAAGATTCATCCTGCCGCTGCGCCCCATGGTTACCTTTTGGGTATCGTTTACAGCATCGAAAAAGATTTCAAAATTATTTGCTGAGGTAATGGTGAATAAGCCAACCTTCGGTGCGTTCTGCTTGCTGATATTTGAAGCAGAGCCTGTAACTATTCCTCTGCCGTTCAGACGGAAATTTGCAGCGCTAAGATCAAGTTCTTCTTCCGCTGATGCACCAAATACTCCGGAAGGAAGAGAAAGCTTCCCTTTGGCTGTTATATTTGAAGTATATGTATATACTCCATTGCTCAGAGTACCGCCAATGGTACCCTGCATGCTGGCAAGATTAAAACTCAGCCCGCCGGGAATGGCAATGAATGAACTGGTGAAGTTTCTTGCGGGTATTGTAATGGAAAAACCGGTACGGGAAAATTCTGCATTAGCCGGTATATCAAGCGTGAAAAGGTCTTCGCTTGATCCTGTAGGGAAATTAAGGAATCGTATCCCCGCCTCAACCGTCAGTCCGGGATTAGTGGTTCCTCCGTTATATAAAACCTCACTCGCTGAAATTTTCGAAAAGGTTACACTGTATCCGTCTATATTCCGGTTGTTTCCTCCGGTAACATCTGATCCAAGGGCTCTGGAATATATACCCGGCAGGGCAATACCGCGTTTTGTATATGTGATGCCGTCAATAGCGGCGGCGCTCAGCTGAAGCCCCGGCAGCTTCGGTATCAGAGACATGGTCATCTTAAAGTCAAAATTACCGCCTGAATAGGTAAGAGAATCCAGAGTAAGACTGTTAATGCCTAAATGATACGACGGCCCGAATGCCACAGCATGATTTGTAAGAGTTGTGACTTCGGTGGTGAAAGAGCCCAGACTTGAAATCTGAAATCCGTTTTGATCCGGAGAAGTGGAAGAGTGAACCAGATTGGCTGTTACGGCTGCAGAACCGGTGAAGGTCTGACTGAATATATTAGCAACATTCGTAACAAATTTGGCATTCTTGAGGGTTAAATCAATTGAGGATACCTGAGAAACAGGTTCGTAACTAAAGGTTCCGCTTACACCCTGAATACTCAGCTGATATTTACCCGCTTCAGAGGAAATAAAATTCATATTGAGCGGATTGGTTGTATCGATGGTTCCGGTCAGTTCTCCGGCAGCATTAAAGCGGATATTACTTATTTTGGCTGCCAGCTGGTTATTAAAGATGATTACTTCACCGGCGAATTTGGCAACTGCCTCCGGATAAATAAGTTCATATTCAGTAATATTAATTCGTACTGCAGAGTTGCCAAAAGTATATATCGGCTCCCCTTCAAGCCTGTTCTTTAAGAAAGCTCCCGCGAATAAGTCCTTACCGTTATTCAGAACAGGAGAGGCTGATGTAACGGGATTACTGCCTATGCCAACAAATCCGCCGATGCTCGCAAAAGCATCACCGGGACCGTTATCAGGTGACTGTATATATCCGGAAGAACCGCCGCCGCCTGAGCCCCCGCTTCCGCCGCTGCGGTGCCTGATTGTTGCATCAAGAATTCCCCCCGGTTTAATACGTACGATGCCGGGGATAAGAATAGGAGACCTTCCCCCTGGTATCTGTGCCTGCCCTTTCAGGAAGAGTTTATCATCGGTGTTATATTCAATTCCCTGCGGCTTAAAGTGGGTAGTTATTAACTCAGCCGGAAGTGTGCCTTCGGGTATATCCGCTGAAATGCTTCCTGAACTGAAGATAAAGGGGCTGTATCTGTCTTTTCTGAAAGCAAGATTCACTGCCATTGCGGGAAATTCGCGGGTAACTCCGTCCGACAGCCGTATGTTAAGAGTGGTTGCTCCGTTAACTATATAATTCTGTTCATCAGCAGTAATCTGCGTCTGAGAAAAATCACTGAACCAGGCAACGTTTCTCTCAATTTCAACTGAGTTGAAAGGCAGTGTAGAACCGGGAGTATTCGGACTGAAAAAGGTGAACGTCCAGAACTCACTGTTGCCGTCATTTGAAGTAAGCGGATCTCCATTTTCGTCCAGCACACGGATTCTCCAGACATATTCCTTTCCGTTTACAAAAGGAAGCGCATCGGCAGGATAGACATAATAACTGCCTGTTACAGAAACATCCTCTGAGTGATGAGCCGGGTTAACCCTGAGTGCCTGAGTGGGAGACTGACCGCTGAGCCGTTCAACGATCCGCAGATCATACGTTGCGGTAATTGTTACCGGGAGATTTACCTGAGCCCAGGTGAATAGAGGAGCAGAAAAATCAACAGTACTCTGATTCTGAGGACCAAAGAGTACCGGTGAGTCAGGATAAATGATAGTAAAATTCCCCGTAGCCTCAGCCAGCAGTGTTGAGCCGTTGGAAGCAAAGATTTTGACATTGAGGGTATAATCCCCCTCAGGAAAGCGGTTTGTTCTTATTATTTGCTGAAATGTGGTATTATCATAGGTGATATCGCTCCAGGTAAGCAGGTCACTGCTCTGATAGAATCTGGTGTCGGGGCCGCTTGTAAAACTTTCAAGCGGACTCCTTCCCCGGATCAGTTCCTTGTTTCGGTCATTTTTGAGCGTCACCTGAAGCCGGTAGTCAACAGCGGTTGTACCGGTATAAACAGCAGTAAAGCCGGATGTGCCTGGATTTGACTGCCAGACTGTGAGGAATGATGTGGGATATGGCTCGATGCTCAGAACTGCCGACCACTGTGAACTCTGTCCGGTCATGGATGAGGACAAAGCGATAAACAAACACAAAAGAATTAGTTTCTTCATGTACTTTCCTGTAATTCTGTACGAAGAATTATATTTTACTCGAAAAATTTGATTTACACACACAAATTCGACCACGAAATCGAATCTCAGAGGGGACTCCGGGTTAAAAATCCCTGGAGCCGTCTTAGAGCAGGAATTTTGGGGAGACTAGGGGGCAAAGTATAAATAATTCCTGTAAAAGCAAATTCTTTTAACGCTTTTTGTTCATTTTATCATCAAAAATGCCTTTCCGGCCCCAAAATGTGAGCAGGAACAAATACCTCCGCCACTGAAAAACAGCTTTTTTTCATAAGGCCATTGGCGTAATTTTGAAGTCTGTTTTTAACGGCATAGTTCTGATGGCGGGAGTCCCTTCGATTTCCCCATGGTATGGGCCGGAACCAAATCCCAGTTTTTATGAATTTTACTATACTATAATATCATGAGCTTAGCTTCTGAACCGCAGAAAAAATCGAACTTCATCAGAGAAATCATTGACGAAGATCTGAAAACCAATAAATGGAACGGAAGGGTTCATACCCGCTTTCCGCCCGAGCCAAATGGCTACCTTCATATCGGTCATGCAAAGTCTATCTGCCTGAACTTCGGGCTGGCAGAGGATTATAAGGGGAAGTTCAATCTGCGGTTTGATGATACCAACCCGGAAAAAGAGGAGCAGGAGTATGTTGACTCCATTGTTGAGGATGTGCGCTGGCTTGGGGGCAATTTTGAAGACCGCCTCTTTTATGCATCCGACTATTTTGAGCAGATGTACGAATATGCGGTTGACCTGATTAAAAAGGGAAAAGCGTATGTGTGCGAACTAAACGGAGATGAAATCCGCGCCACCAGAGGCACACTCACTCAGCCCGGTACCGACAGCCCTTACCGGAACAGAAGCGTTGAAGAAAACCTTGACCTTTTCGCAAGAATGCGAAATGGTGAATTCCCAAACGGCGCCAAAACACTCCGTGCAAAAATTGATATGGCATCACCAAACATAAACCTGCGCGACCCGATAATGTACAGGATCGTTCACGCGGAACATCACCGCCAGGGGAACAAATGGTGTATATATCCGACCTACGACTGGGCTCATGGCATTGAGGACTCCCTGGAAGGCATCACCCACTCCATCTGCACACTTGAGTTTGAAAACCACCGGCCGCTTTATGACTGGTTTCTTGATGAGCTTGGTGTTTATCATCCGCAGCAAATTGAGTTCGCCCGGCTGAACCTCAGCTATACCGTAATGAGCAAACGGAAACTGCTTGAACTGGTAAAAAATAATTATGTGGACGGATGGGATGACCCGCGCATGCCAACCATCAGCGGCATGAGAAGAAGAGGATATACACCAGAATCACTCCGCAACTTTGCGGATATTATCGGGGTTGCCCGGCGTGATGCCCTTACTGATATTGCACTGCTTGAATATGCAATCCGTGAAGACCTGAACAAAAAAGCTCAGCGGGTTATGGGAGTGCTCAAACCACTTAAGGTTGTTCTGACCAATTATCCCGAAGACCTGACCGAAGAACTTGAAGGCATTAATAATCCCGAAGATTCCGCCATGGGCACACGTATGATTCCTTTTACCAGGGAGTTATATATAGAACAGGGTGATTTTATGGAAGTGCCCGTCCCAAAATATCACCGTCTCGCGCCAGGTATGGAAGTGCGTCTGCGCTATGCATATATCATCAAATGTGAAGAAGTCGTAAAAAATGAAGCAGGTGAAATCATTGAACTCCGCTGCACCTACGACCCCGAGACCCGCAGCGGCACCGGTACTTCACAGAAAAAAGTAAAAGGAACTATTCACTGGGTATCAGCAAAACATGCAGTCCCGGTTGAAGTGCGTCTCTACGACCGTCTCTTCACCACGGAAGATCCGGGCAGCGAAAAAGAAAAAGATTACAAGGAATATATAAACCCAAACTCGCTGGAAATTCTTGGCAGCTCAGTGGCTGAGCCATTTGTGAAAGACGCCAAACCGGGAGCAACATTTCAGTTCGAGCGGAACGGCTACTTTTGCGTTGACACGAAATACACAACAGCAGAAAAATTAGTCTTCAACAGGACGGTCACTCTTAAAGATACCTGGGCAAAGATGAAATAATTGATAATGGATAGTGGATAATGAAGAATGCAGAATTCTTCTTATCCGATCCGCATATATCCGTGTTGCTCTAGCATCCGTTTAATCCGCACCCCATTTAGAAGACTATACTCTGCGTTTATTTGCGAAATCTGCGGGAAAACTTTCCTGAGTGCCTCCGATCCGCATATATCCGTGCTGCTTTAGCATCCGTATAATCCGCGGGCTATTTGGAAGAACCTGATCAGCGGAAAAATTGTCTTCCTTTGTTTACGGCTCGCGCAAAGATCCTAAGGCACAAAGAATTCCGCGTTCATATGCGAAATCTGCGGGAAAACTTTCCTGAGCGCCTCCGATCCGCATATATCAGCGCTGCTTTAGCATCTGTTTAATCCGCACCCCATTTAGAAGACTATACTCTGCGTTTATCTGCGAAATCTGCGGGAAACTTTCCGAAGCAACTTTCGATCCGCAAATATCCGAGCTGCTATAGCATCTGTTTACGATCAGTGTGCCATTAAAAAGAGAAGGCGCGTTAAATACCGCGCCTTTCTCTCACTGGGGTTAAACCGCTCTCCAATTCATAATTCATACTTCATAATTCATAATTCAATTACATTTCGTCTTCGCCGGTCGTTTTAATTCTTCTTTCGCGGTATTTGGTATCAAGGCGGTAGCTCAGGCCAAGATATACAACCCGTGAATCAAACTTCCTGGTAGTATTCAGATAAAATCCCGCACCGGTTCCCTCTGATGCAAACTTCCTGGTATTGAATATATCACTCACACGCGCGGTAAGAGAGAGCTTTCCTTCAAAAAAGTCTTTCTTTCCGGCAAGATCAATACCATACATTTCCTTCACCTTACCCTGCGCCATCACGGTACTTCCTCCGCCGCCAAAACCCATCTGCATCGAAATTGATGGTGAATTATACATTCCCACCAGCTGAAGGGTGAAATCAGGAGATATAACAAAGTTTGCGTTAACTCTTGTTGTCCAGCTGTTGCCTTTATTATCAATCGGATTAGCCGCAGTGCCTCCCTTTACGCTTGCCTGATAATAAGAATAGGTTGCGCTTAACCGGAGCCACTTTGCAAGCGGCTGTATAAGAACCAGTTCCGTACCGATGTTTTTACCATCAGCAATATTTTCAAACGTTGAATACAGCGCGCCGTCCGGCTGCATGGAGCTGACCATGGAGATAATATCACCCGTCTGCTTATAAAACAAACTTGCTGTCAGCGAGGTGAATCCGAACGTACCCTGATATTCAAACTCAAGCGCATCGGTATACTGCGCTTTCAGGTTCGGATTACCGGCAACAATAAACGTTGAATCAGCCACATCGCGGAAGGGATTTAACTGACGGTTATTCGGGCGGTCAACGCGCTTACTGTAACTAAGGAGCAGGTCATTCCCCTGCGCAAGGTTATATCCGACATGTGCTGAAGGATATACCTGAAAATAATCACTTTCAAATTTCTGATTCTGTGAGGTAACATTTCCCTCGGCAATAAGCTGCTCCCCGCGGAGACCCAGCAGATATTTAAACTTCCCGATTTCACTGGTCAGCGTAGCGTAAACAGCATGAATCTGCTCGTCGTAATCAAAATAATTTTTCTGCGTTGCATCTTCAACCCAGCTTCCGCCGAGAAGATTATATGAATCATTCTTCGTTGAAAGATTCTTTATCTGGCTCTTAAAACCAGCTTCTAGTTTTGTTTTATCCGAAAACGGCTCAATATAATTGGTCTGAATAACCCACTGTTTATTGCTGTTTATTGATATACCATTGGTCATAAAGGGATCAAGGCCCGTGCCGGTCATTACATCCGTATCCTGTGTATATATCTCCTCATCCCGGTCCATGGAGAATGAATTGTACATTACGTCAGTAAGCAGTTCGCGGTCTTTCTTTTCGAAAGTACGCTTGTAGGTCATGGTGAAGTTGTTTGACTCCATCTCACGGTCTGCCGTAGTCTTGCGGATATATGAGCGCATGAGGGTATTGGCAGCATTAAAATTTTCATTCTCAAGCGTGTTGCGGAACGCGGGAGAGAACCAGCGGAACTGATATGCAAGAGTAAGAGTAGCCCGTTCGCTGAAATAATAATCAGCGCCAAAACCCGCCGTATGATTCTGGAAACGGTTGGTTCCGGCTGTATACTGATCAAGGAATGTTGTTCCTCCGCTCAGATAATTTTCTCGGAAGGTTTCCGATGAAAAATTCATGTAATTAAATCTGTTGTCATAATTGCCAAAGAAATTAAACTCCCCCTGCTTCAGATTAAAATTGATCGATGAGTTATATTTATCTCCGGTTCCCGCGTTAACGGAGGCAACACCGTTAAAGCCGTTGTTTCCTTTTTTCTTCAGTTTTATATTGATAATGCCGGCTGTGCCTTCAGGATCATACTTTGCACTCGGATTAGTCACCAGTTCAATGGCCTCGATGTTGCTTGCAGGAATCTGTGCCAGTATATCCGATGCGCTCAGGCCGCTCATTCCCGCGGGGCGCCCGTCAATGAGTATCGTAAGATTTGTGTTGCCCCGATAAGAAACTGTGCCGTCAGCATCCACCTGAATAGAGGGAACATTCTGCAGAACATCAGTTGCCGTACCCCCTGCCGAGGTGAGGTCTTTATCAACCGTAATTACTTTTTTATCAAGATGATTGGTAATCAGTTCTTTTTCAGCGTTAACCACCACTTCATCAAGATTTACCGAACTTGGCACAAGCAGCAAAGTGCCAAAATCAATTGAAGGATTCTTCGGGGTGATTAACAGATCCTTGAATACACGGGTCTGATATCCGATAAAAGAAACAGAAAGATCAAACTTTCCAGGAGTCAGTTTATCAAGGGTAAATGTGCCTTTGGGACTGGTAATGGTTCCGGCGGCTATTGAACCATCCTTCTGATTCGTGAGAACCAGGTTAACGTATTCGAGCGGCGATTTATCCAGGGAGTCAATCACCTTGCCGGTAATTTTCCCTTCAAAGTTCTGAAAGTTGGGGGCCTGTGCAAAGAGCGAAAAACTTATCAGCATCAGGGCTGCAATATGTCTGGTCATCTGTATCTTCTGAGAATAATTTATTGTTGATTAAAATGTGTACGGTGTTAGATGTATTTCCCCACCGAAGGGTTTAACTTTAAGAACACAAAAATCCTTATTTCCGTTTCTTTTTCCGGCAAAGAATGATGAGCGGATATTAGCCGGGATGAAGAAAGCACGCCAGGAGGTCAGCCGCATCCCTTTGAGTGTTCATAAAATGACCCGTTCTTCCGTTGGTGTGCTGAATTTTACCTCAAAAGGGGATTTTTTTTGAATCGTTTTACTCCGGAAAGCGGGTTATTTAGTATATCTGTTTTTGAAAATTTGTTTTGGCAAAAGGTTAATTTCCTGTATTTTGACAGGGAAACTCTTCTGCTTTGGGATGATTTTCACAGCAGATTAGTACTTTAACACTCAGAAAGTCCGGAGACATTTTATCGAATGACTGTTACAGACCAAGGAAAGCATTTTGCAATTTGCAATAATGCCCGCTGCCGTTCAACATTTCTGGTTGATCCGGCCGAAGACCCCGGGGAACTGGGGCACATCTGTCCAAGATGCAACAAAAAAACCCTCTCACACCATGTGGTACAGTGTTCGTCATGCGGCACGGTGGTTAATATGGTCCGTGCTTCCGACGCTGAGGAAAAAGTTACCTTCAACGTTGACAAATGCTCCCACTGCGGCGGCACCGTAGAGGATGAGTGGAATATAGAACCCCTCTATTTCCCAGACTCATACATTTAACAGTACAGGGGAGCTGCATCTGTGCAACTCCCCTGTTTTCAACCACTTAGAGACCCCGGCCTGATCCGGACGGAACCCGCTACCCTAAACTCACCTCTAAAAACCAGCTTGATAAATTACCTGGTTAATACAAATCTCCGGAGATTGTTGATAAAGCCGTTCTTCACAATTCACAATTCACAATTCACAATTCTTACTTCATAATTCATACTTCATAATTAACCATTCATCATTTTACCTCCCCCCTGAAGCATTATTTTCGTAATTTTAATGTTTATTTCTTTATAAAACCATAACATATAAGAGGATACGCTCTATGTCTAAAGCCCTGGCTAACGGCATGAAACTGATGACCCTGCTGCTTCTGGCCGGAATCATCGGATGCTCGCCGTCTCACCACACACAAACCTATGCTCCGGATACCAAACAGGAGTCCAATAACACCGCACCAACCTGGGTAAAGCTTGATACTGTTAAGGCAGGCAAGTTTGATACCGGAAGAATGTGGACTTTCGACTTCCCTCCGAAAGATCACCTGAAAGCTGAATATGATTTTCACGCAACCGACGAGTGGCTGGACAATGTCAGAATGGCAGCCCTCCGCTTTGCCAACTACTGCTCAGCTTCTTTCGTCTCGGAAGACGGTCTGATTATGACCAATCACCACTGCGCGCGCCAGAGCATTACTTCGGCTACCCGGGATGGTGAAGATCTTCACGGCAACGGATTCTGGGCTCCAACGCTTGCTGATGAAAGAAAAATTGAAGGCCTTTATGTTGATCAGCTCGTTGAAATTAAGGACATCACCTCTGAAATGCAGGCAGCTATTGATGCAGGCACCACTCAGAAAGAAAAAGATGACCTGAAAAAAGCAAAGAGCAAGGAACTTGAAGAAAAATACGCTAAAGAAACCGGCCTGAAATATCAGACCATCACTCTATTTAACGGCGGCAAATATTCCCTCTACGGGTTTAAGAGATATACCGATATCCGCCTGGTTTTTGCACCTGAAGAACAGATGGGCTTCTTCGGCGGCGATCCGGATAACTTCACCTACCCCCGTTATAATCTTGACTATACCTTTTTCCGTGCGTATGATGATAAAGGCGAACCGATTAAGTCAACCCACTTTTACAAGTGGAGCACCGACGGCCCGAAATGGGGCGAACCGATTTTTGTTGTCGGGAACCCTGGCACCACCAACCGTCTGAAAACCGTTGCTCAGCTTGAGTACTTCCGTGATATAGCTTATCCGCTGCAGCTTGAAGTGCTTGGCTCGCTTGCTGCTGTATACGGCGAAATGATTGCTGAATATCCAGAGAGAGAGCTTGAACTTTCCGATCAGTATTTCGGCATTATGAACTCACAGAAAGCATTCAACGGAATCCTCGGCGGACTGAGAGATCCCTACCTGATGCAGAAAAAATATGACTTTGAAAAGAATTTCAAAAACGAAGTAATGAAGAAGCCCGCGCTTTCTTCCTACTATGGTCTCTGGGATTCCATCAAAGCAGTTCGTGAAGAACTGAGAACGTTCGCGAAAAAATCATTCGCTTATAATCTGAACCCGAACTTCACTTCAAAATATTTCTTCTTTGCAAAAGCGCTGATTGACCTCGCAAAAGAAATGAAGAAGCCGGAAGATGAACGTCAGCCGATGTTCAAGGGGGATATGCTTCAGAAGTATAAAGATAACCTCTGGCCTGAAAAGTTTGATAAGCCGCTCAGCGACAAACAGCTTCAGCAGAATATCCGCGTCTTCCAGATGGTGCTCGGCAATAATGATCCGCTCGTTACAAAACTCAGCGGCGGCAAAACCGGTAAAGCAGCAGCAGACTATGCACTCGCAAATGCAAAAGTCACCACCAAAGAAGGTGTGCTTGAACTTGCAAACAAGAGCCCTGAAGAAATACTCTCCAGCAATGACCCGTTCATTCAGTATGTGCTTGCGACATTCGACCAGGGAACTGCATTCATGCAGAGATCACGCGCGCTCAACTTAAAAGAATCTGATTACAATCAGCAGCTTGGCCGCGCGCTCTTTGAAGTGTACGGCACCTCCATTCCGCCTGATGCAACATTCTCACTCAGAATCTCAGACGGCGTGCTGAAAAAATATAACTATAACGGAACCACTGCTCCGGTGTTCACCACCTTCTTCGGACTCTACGACCGTTACTATTCACATGAAGGCAAATTCCCGTGGAATCTTCCTGAGAAGTGGGTAAATCCTCCCGCAGAGCTTGATCTTGAGACCCCGATGAACTTTGTAGCAACAAACGACATCATCGGCGGCAACTCCGGTTCAGCTATGATTAACTCAAAAGGTGAAGTAGTAGGTATTGCATTCGACGGCAACATCGAAAGCCTGCCGGGACAGTTCATCTTTGATGAAACAGCAAACAGAAC
Source organism: Ignavibacteriales bacterium (assembly GCA_015709675.1). NCBI lineage: Bacteria > Pseudomonadati > Ignavibacteriota > Ignavibacteria > Ignavibacteriales > Ignavibacteriales bacterium. The sequence continues at coordinate 1,425,790 of CP054182.1, read as the reverse complement.
CGTTGCGGTACACTCCTCCGGTATATATGAATCCGTAGCAGATGTTTACAAAGCCACACGCCTTGCAAACGAACTGAAGAACGGAAAAATGAATCCGGCAGACAAAACCAAAACCGACAAACAGGCTCAGTAAGAATTAACACCCCTGTTAAAAACAAAAAACCCGGTCAGCAATGGCCGGGTTTTTTTGTATATACGCCTTCAAAGGACAATAAGGACAGCAAGGACAATAACGACTGCGTCGCTAATTTCCCTGGTTGTTGTTTCGGTGATCTATTCTGACCTTGGTCATTCTTTCACGAAGACCGCCTTCTTTAATGAAAGATTCCTCTAAAGATTTAATTTGATTATTCAGGAGGAAGCTTGCCACTCTTATCAAACCAATCATAGTATTGGCACAAATTTCAGGATTTTCATTTTCAATTGCCTTACGGAAAGTCTCATAAGCAGCATCGGGAATTCTGTTTAATTCTCTGAGGCGGGCAACCAGTTCGTGGTCTATATCCCAAATCTGATAATTATTTTTTCTTATAAAATCTTCATAATCAATTCTCAGTTCTTCTAAAGAAGCTCTTGCAACATTGGTAAGCTTAATCTCAGTTTCTTTGGAAGTAGCAGAGGCTATGCTAGCTTCCGCAATATTCTGTTTACCGCTTCTGGCTGCCTGCACCATTTGATCTACTGTGCGGTCATAGCTTTTAAAGAACCGTTTGGTAAAATAAATTGTCCCGTCATAAATAATCTCGGCTTTCTGATAGCTTTTCAGTTTCCGGTACCCGCCATGTTTAGGAATAAAACCCTTCGGGTTTTTATTGTTGTCTTCCATTAAAATTCATTCCTTCTAGTTTTCACCTTTTTTGAGAATCGTGTTTTTTACCTGTAATTGCTTTCTTTCCGGTTCTTCCAGTTCTTGTCCTTGTTCTCCTTCTTGTCCTTGTTGTCCTTCCAGTCCTTGCTGTCCTTCTCATCCTCGCTGTCCTTCTCATCCTCGTTGTCCTTCCAGTCCTTGTTATCCTTCCAGTCCTTGTTGTCCTTTCTGTCCTTGTTGTCCTTCCAGTCCTTGTTGTCCTTTCTGTCCTTGCTGTCCTTCCAGTCCTTGCTGTCATTCCAGTCCTTGCTTTCCTTCCTGTCCTTCTTGTCCTTTCCGTCCTTCATATCCTTACTGTCCTTCTCGTCCTTGTTGTCCTTGTTGTCCTTCCAGTCCTTGTTGTCCTTGTTGTCCTTCCTGTCCCTCTTGTCTTTTTAGTCCTTCTTGTCCTTAAAACCAATTCTCTCAAGCAACCAGCTTTTTACAATCAGCAATCACTTTCAGCAATTCTTCATTATTCTTTAGCTCTTTTTCACGATTCTTGAACAACTGTTCAATGTTATCCAATTCATCCGTAATATCCTTCAGCAACTGATCAGCCAGAGAATCTTTCAAATTTTGTATGCTGCTTTTAATTTTAACGAACTCCTTAACCAGGTTCCCCTCAATAAACTCAAAAATACTGTGCAAAGCATCATTCATAGCTAACTGAAGAGAACTTTTTTCTGAGCCATCACGTATTTCTCCGCTAAACGAAGATGTTAAATTCTTGATTTCATTCTTAATATCAATTTTTATCACTGGTATCTCGACCGAATTCAGAGTCTTTTCAACCAGCAGACGGAAATAAGCAGGGTCAAAATCATCATCGGTTGTATCAAAATTTTGGACAACCACAGTGAGCAATTCTCTTTTAGTTTTACTTAAATTAAGCGATTCATTTAATTTCTCCTCAATACTTGTACTTGTGTCATTCGCATAATTCCTGATGTTCTCAATCGCATCACTTACATCCAGATAGGTATAGGTAGCGGTATATTTATATGCCACCATTTTAGTGGTCCCCCAAGTCCAAGGTCTCCAGAACGAGGAAGCGGATACCTCATTATATCCTGTCCTTTCTTCGGTGCCTGTTCTTTCTGTAATTCTGGAATAAGTTCTCATGGTCTTGCGAATGTCACTAAAAAGCTCGGTTTTCAATTTCTCTAAATTTAACGCGACTCCGCCAAATATATTCTCTATATCGGCCTGAATTTTATGCTTGAGTGAGAGCGTGTGTTTTTTACTCTCTTTTAATCTGGCGATATCATTAGCGGAAAGAATTGTTATTCGCTTTTCAACCTTAGATTTTAATGCATCCAATTCACCGTTAACTTCTGCTACTGAAGTGGGGATAAAATGCACGGCTTTTGCTTCTAACGTCTTGTCCTTATTTTCGACAATTTCTGAAAAAACACTGTTCACAGTCTTGAAATTACCCAGTGTATGCAGCATTTCTTTGTTTAATTTTTTTTCATATTCTGAAATGCCTGCGAACACAACCATCTCCTCCTCATTATAATATGCCCTCTCCTTTTTAGCCATGTTATGAGCCATTGAGGAAATCAGTATCGGTTTTTTGCAATTAGCGATCACCTCAAGAATTGAATCTTTAACATTTCTCTCCTTCATTTTTTCAATTAACTTTTCGAATTCGGAATTTGCCCTTTCCATAAGCCGCTTTTTGTTATCCGCATCTGCTTTTTGATAACTGCCTTTTTCCCAAATAGAATCATTTATTGACGAATCATACTGACTGCCAATCAGATACATTTTACTGACCCCTTTTTGAGGCAGTTGTCTGGTTAAAAGCTCCATATCGGTTTTATCTAAAAATTTTGGGCATCTGCTCAGAAAGAAAACCACATCACAGTATTCGATAAACTGCCTTGTTTTATCAGTGCGGGAAACTATCGGATCATTCATTCCTGGAGTATCCACTATTTCAATATTCTTAATCTTCTCATTATTAATGGTCATCTGGAGCGATTTTACCAGAGGCGTTATCTTGCCGTCTGCGCCGGCAAAATCGTTTAATCTTCCAAGTAGTTCATCATAAGTCGAAAACTCAATCCTGTAGTCATTTTTGCCAAGATATTCCTCAACACTGATGCCTTGTTTCTGTACCATCCCTACAATTTCTTTTGCAACCTTTATTTCATCAGTTTCAATCTCTGCGGCAGAACTGGCGAGTTTAACTAATTCATCCCATTCACTTTTGGAATAAAAATCAATTTCCAGAAAGTTGGTATCTCCGTATTTAATAACCGTAAGATTCGCGGTTTTCGGTGTAGCAGCCCTTGGCAATACATCCTGTCCGTCAAAAAGCATGGTGTTCAGGAATGTTGATTTACCTGCCTTTACCTGCCCTATAACGGCAATACGAAGTTTCCTGTCCTCACGGTAAAAATCATTTGTCTTATTTGCAAAATGATCCTTAATTTTAACAAACGACTGTGAAGAATCTTCATGCTTCTTAAGCGAATTTATTATCTTATCAATCTTTGATGCATATTCATCAAATACCTTTTCAATTGCCTGAGTTTTGGTAAACATTTTTGTAATTTCTCCTTAGTATTCTAATAATTGCTTTAGCCCTCTTTGAGGGGAGCTTCCTTCCGTAACTACTTGCGGAAAACCCTTGAACGATATTCTAATTTTAATATCCTCAGATTGAAATAGATCGAGGAAATTTTGAATCAACTTCTTTGTTTCTGAATTTACTAGAGGGGATTCTAACTTTTGCTTTAACTCTTCACGTTCAAACCAGTTCTGGTCTTGTAGAGCCCTATCAAATAAAACCACACTTACTTTTTTATCTTTTGAATTTGCAATTGCAGCCAGAATTTTTGAACGATAAACCACATCATCTTCTGAACATTTGTATCCAATAAAAAGTAAATGATTGGCTTTTATAAGCTGCACAGTTAATTCATAGAGCGATTCTTCAAGAATTGGCGGATATTTATCTTTGAAGGCAGTTTGCATTATTAGCGGAGTATCTACCATTCTCATAATATTTTTGCAGCAATAGCACTCAAGGGCGTCAAAATGCCCCCTCTTAAAAGATTTGGATTCAGCTTCTGTAAGCAGTCCCTGAGAATAAAAATCGTTGAATTCAGGGAGAATGCCAGGTCCGAAGTAATTCAGCAAATTGTCGATCCCCCTAACCACAAAATTTGTCTTTCGGCAAACCGGGCACATTCGAAAAGCAAGACTGCCATGGGGAAAAAGAAATTTGCCGACCCTCATTAATCTTGAGGGATATTCTGAATCATTAACACGGATAGCGATTGATTCATGTCCCTGATACCAGACTTTCCCCACATCGTTTTTATTATCTTTTCTCAAACTTCCTATTGTCAGACCAAAATCATTAAACAAACGGAGCCGCAAACAATTATTCCCAAGATAAGGCGTCATTCCACTATGATTAAAGTCTTTATGCGCCTTAAATATCATTCCCAATATTAAAGGTTCCCAATTGAATGAAACAACAGAATATCCAAAATTTACAAAATCAGGATCAGTAAAATCACCAGAGTGCTTTTTTCCTAATTCAATACTTTCTAATCTTGTGTATTCAACCAACTCATTAACAAAACTTAGGTACGGTATAGTTTTTTGCGGAGATTTTATGGCATTAGCTGTCTGGCACATCAAAATTGTATGAATTACTACATTCAGTAAACTGCGCGCTTTCCTAATTCTGGTCAAATCAAAGAATTTTGCTTCTGCTTGTAGGCCTCCCTGATCTTTAATTAAGAGATCAATGGTTGAGTAGAGCAGCATTAAATCAACCTTCTTTTCTGTTTGATTGGCAGTTATACTTACTAAATGAGACAGACATTCATAGTCATAGATAGAAGATAAACCACGCAGGCTAAACTTAAGCTCTTCAGGATTTAAATCGTAGATACTAGCATATTCAGATGCTTTCCGCTCAATCTCGGAATCCATTTTAGCAGGATCCAACAATTTTAATAAAGTATTGAATCCCTTGTTATGATCATCTTCAAAAGAATTCTCGTAAAAATCTTCTGTCTTACTGCTGAAAAGCGAATAAATAATTCGATTTAGCTCTTCTGTTGCACCCATTATTTGAGCTGTTGCGCCAGCTCCAATAAATATGAGTGACTTATTTTTCAAGATCTAACTCAATTGAATCAATCCGAATGGCTGTGCCCTCCTTAAAGATATCTTTAATATTATCTGTTTCAAAAATTAATGACACTATCATACGATTCTCAAAAACAGAGAGCACAAATCCCGCATCTACCGTTGCTTCGAATAGGTATTCTCCTTTCGCTATTAACTTTGCATTATCATTTTCTGAAATATCCTTATTTACAGCCAGAATATTTTCATTCAAGTAAATATCTTTGTAGTTCATTTCAAACTTAACAACCGAACTATTTGCACAGCAAACAATATTTACTTTTTTAATCGTGCCTCGGACTATCCATTTCATAACTCTTCTCCTTTTATTGAAACATATTTGTAGATTCATAAATTTTACTTCCATCGTTATTAAAAAACAAGGCCGAACCATTCCTGCTGTAGTTATTTGATTTTGCATAACAATCTTTATACAGATTACCCCGAACTGTTCCAGAAGATCTTACAATACAAGCAACAAAGCCACTTGGAGTATATTGCTCATCATCGCTTTCATGGTTCCTTATGTAACATTCATGAAACACACAATTCTCCATTGTGAAAGTGGTATTTGTTAATAAAAAAATTCCTCCAGACTTATGAATATTTTTCCAACTACTATAAAATTTATAACCGCAATTTTCAAAATGCGAATCTTTAACGATTAAAGAAGTTATGGTATCAAAAATCATCACTTTTGTGCTAAAATTAGAGAATTTTGACTGCTGAATTTTAACATTACCAGTATTAGTAACAAAAATTGGGTTATTTTCGCCTCCTTCGATCTCACAATTTATAAATTCTACTGTTTCAAGTCCTTCAAATTTTAATGCAACATTATCCTTAATGGAAATTTTTGCATTGTCGAATCTAATGTGTTTCTTTAAGAATATTTTATCATTTTCATATAGTACATCTCCAGTGATTGTTTCAAAAGTTTCCGGATTTACGAAGTTTGGCACAAAACTCTTAATCAGGTAATCAAAATTCAAATCGAATTTATTTGATTCGAGGAATTTGTTTATCAGCTCAATTTTTCTTAAGAAAACTACCGAAATGAGCTTTGAGATTTTATCAACATCTTCTTTAACAATCAGCAACAGCTCCGATATTTCGGCTACAAGTTCAATTTCCTTATCATGCAGCACGCCATCACTTGCCGCCACTACTAATGAATCAGCTAAAAAGCAATGGCTATAGTCGTTACCGCTGAAGGCCTTTATAAATTCATCAATCATTTTCTGATCTATTTCAAGTCCCATTTTAACAACTTTTGCAAATTCAGAGTTGAGCTCCATTCCTAACATCACTCTTTTAATATAATTGGTTTCACCCTCTGCCAACTTACCATCGTATGCAGCAACACTGCATAACAATGCCACATATAATTCCTTAAGATATTCGCTCTCTTTTGTTAACGGATGCCTGGTAAGTTTATAGACTTCATTTTTCTTTTCTTTGAAATATGCTCTTGCCTTATCAATATTATCAATTTTTATTCGAGATTCAGCCATTTCTTAATACTCCTTTTGATTTTGACGATTAATCGTATTTCTTAAATTTTTCCTGATTGTTTGTGTGAATAATTTGTTATTTTCTTCTACTGGCAGAAAATTACCTCCAAGATTGCTCCTTATACTTCCCGAAGAAGATACATGCATATTCAAAGCACCGTCTTCTATCACCAGTTGTTCAGTGATTGTATCTTCAATTATCTTTGAATACTTTTGACCCCACACTAAAATTTCTTCGTTTTTTTGTAATTCTGTCAATTGGTTCTGCAGGATATGGAAATAATCTCCGGTTTTTATTCCTCTCTTGTCTTTATTCTTTCGCACTAAATTGAAGATATCAAGGGATTTGAAGGAAAGTAAATCCAGTTCTGATGGTTCAGGCATCTCAATACCATATTTATCGGCAACCGATTTGATTTCCTTAAAAAAGAGATCTTTAATTTCTTTTAGATTTTTTTCTTTATCCCTGTAGTTTTTCAAGAAAATTTTTATCTCATTGCTTAGATTTGTAAATGCTTCATTCACCTCTGGAATATCAGAGAACGTCATTCCCGTATTAATCCAGTTAAGTCGCCTGGATTCATTCCTTATTTGTTCCTCGAAATATTCGATACATTCTACAAATAAAATCTTAAAATCCCTGGCAAAGGTTGAGGCGTATTCCTGTTTATTCCAGTTTGCAAGAAGTTTCTGAATCTGTTCCTTCCCAAACTTCTCAGGGTATCTGCAGGAAAACGGTATCACATCAAGAGGAAATATTCCCCTATTAGTAAGATTTTGTTTTACCAGCCCGACAATGTCAGAAACATCTGACTCTGCTCTTTTGTCAGATTTATTTACAATAACCGCAAAAGGAATACCGCTGTTCAAGGATTGCAGGAATTTAATATCCTCATCGGTGATTGTACCTTCTTCCGCACTTACGAACCATAAAATAAAATTGGCTGAATTAAGCTGTGTTCTGGCAATATTTTCATCGGTTTTCTTTGAGTAATTTTCTGACTCAGGTTTAGAGTAGCCGGGCGTATCAAGAAATGAAATTGACTTAAATGGCTGCTCCGGAGTTTCAACAAATATGGTCTCCAGTAAATGCCCGAACTTCACATTGTATTCTGAAGTAAAGCCATGTGAAATGATTTTCAACTCTTCAATTGCCAGATCTACCTTTTTATTAAAAACGTTTATTCCTATCGCACTCTCCTTTGCCCCATGAATCACATACGTCGGCACTGATGTTGAAGGATCTATCTCTGAAGGTAACATCCGGTTTTTAAGAAGTGCATTTATAAAACTGGACTTTCCTGTGCTGAAACCACCCCCAAGAGTAACAGTGTTTTTGCCAATAAGTTTGTCAAAAAGAATAAAGTCCGTAAATTTTTCAAAAGTATATTTGAAATCCGAGTAAATTTCTGCAAAATTTGAGGGGGCGTAGTCCTTCATTGCCTCCGGAAGGTCGGTATTAATAATCTTATTCAGACCGGCAATATCCTGCAAAAAGCTTTCCCCCTCGCCGTTCTGAACAATTTTACTGACTAAGTTAAAAGCGGTTGTATAATTAATAGAATCCATATTGCACTAATTTTTTAGTTCCTGAATCTGGCTTAAGTCTTCCTGCAGCTCAGCAAGCACTGAATTCTGCTCTTCAATTGCTTTATTTTTTTGCGCTCTTAAATCATCCAATGCCTTTTCTTTCATTTCTTTGTCCTTAGTTATTGACTCGTGGAGTTTATCCACAATTTCCGAAAGATGCGCCGCAATGGATGTTCTGAACGATGCTATTGCCTGTGAGGATACTTGCGGCACTATTTCATTTCTTACTTTTTCCTCAGCAGTTCTTCTTGCATCATCCTGCTTTTTCTTTTCAAAGAAAATGTCCGTTATTACCGACAATACACCCGCGACAAGTGCCCCGATTGGTCCTGCAAATGCAAACCCTATACCTGCCAGGATAAGCGGGGTGACCTTTTTTATTGAGTCTTTCATCAGATCATTAACTTTTCCTTTTATCGGGTCAGAATCCAGATGAGAATTAATTTCTAACTCAATACCCGACAAATCAGATACCGTGTTAAAAAAGCGCTGAATTCTTGGGGTAATTTCTGTCTGAATGCTTTCCAGGATTGAAACGCGCACAAGCGAATTAATCTGCGTTTTGGGGTCACGGTTAGCCAATAAATCAGAAACTATTGAGGCGGTTGACCCCTCAAGCCGCATTTTAATTTTCCCCTCTGCAAGCGTGATACATTTTTCAATATCGGAACTGAGTGTTTCTTTCTCCTTGTCTATCTTTATCTCCAGCTCTTCAATTTGCTTTTTAAGAAGTTTTTCTTTTTCAGCAATTTCTTCAATCGTAAAATCGTCTTTATTGACTCTGGTAGTAAGATATTTTTCAATGACACTAATTGCTGAATTAAGCTTCTGCGATACTGCATTCTCGAAAATTGAATCCGCCTGATTCTGAATTTCAGTTAAGAATTTTCTGACCTGCTCAACATCCTGCTTCCTTGCTGAAGCCGTTGTTATTTGAAATTTACCAACACCGGTGTATTGCTCCATCTTATTCTTAACATCCTCAAACATCGCATCAACATCAGACTTCGAACGCTTGTCTGTTTTTGTCAGTACAACCAGGATTGGCACACTCAGCAGCTTCAACTCTTTCAGGAAAAGAATAACACTTTCGGTCAGCCCCTGTTCAGAATCAACTGTTATTATATACGCCAGACTATTCAGCAGATAATCATCAATCGCTCTGTTATGTGCCTCAATACCGGAATCAAGTCCGGGCATATCAACCAGAGTTACCGAAGGTATCTCCTTCAAAAACGGCACATTCAGAAATGCTTTAACAAGCTTTGTATCAGAGTAAAGAAATTTATTTTCTCTGATTTCTTTGACTTGCGCAGCTAACCATTTGCCTTCAGTTAACCGTTGGCACTGCTCGTTTGGTGAGTACCTTATCTCAGTAGGGATAGCGGTTTCAGGAGTTATTTCAACCGGCATCAGGTTTAAACTAAGAACAGCATTTATCAGCGAACTTTTCCCTGATGAAAACCCTCCGATTACCGGCGTTACAACTGAGAAATCACTTATTCCGGCAATCAGTTGTTGAATATCATTTAACCCCAGAGAATATTTTTCGTAGTAACTTTTTAATTTTTCAGATTTACTCTTAAAGTTTGCTTTTTTATTCTCGATACTCATAGCCGTGCCTTTTTAATTGTTGTTACATTTGATTAAGAATTAGAGAATTGCCACCCGGGCAGCATTTGTCTGGAGAAAATTTATTAGATTGGTCAGATGAGAGGATTTTTTGAACCGGATTCTCAATTTGCGAGTTATTTATCGAAACTGAATTCGGAAGAGAAAAAATGAAATATTTGAGGTTTTTGGGGATTCCGCCCTTTCCCAATGGTTTCATGTTTTACAAAACCATATGAAATGCATTGGGAGGTTTGATTTGGGTAAGTAATACCCATTCTGTAAAAATCATGTGGTTACTCCTCTGGTTTTCAGCCCAGCTATTAAAATTTTCCTTTGTTAAAAACTTCGTCCAAAAAAGATATCAAATCCTTTCCTGACAAAATAAGAGATTCACGTAAAATGGCAAGCATTTTTCTTAAAATTAGTGACTTTCATTCCCTGAAAACTCTCTGATACATACTTCAATTTGGTAACCGAGAATTCCTCGGTAACTGACTGTTAACACATCAAATAAAATAGCTCCGGGTTTTTAATCATCAGTGCCTTGTTGTCCTTTCAGTCCTTCCAGTCCTTGTTGTCCTTTCCAGTCCTTGTTGTCCTCCCTGTCCTTGTTGTCCTTTCTGGTAAATTTTCCTCTTTCTTCCTCAAAATTTTTTAATTTTACTAAAATTTCAATTCTGCATCTTTGTTTCCCTAATTCCCCCCATCTCCCTATTTTGAAGCACTATTTTCTCACTTTTTTATCCGAAAGATTTATCAAAAATGGAAAAAATTCCCTGTTTTAAGGCTTATGATATCCGCGGCAAGGTGCCCGGTGAACTGAATCCTGAGCTGGCTTACAAGATCGGCCAGGCATTTGTGCAGCTGACCGGCGCGCGCTCGGTGGTTATCGGGCATGATGTGCGCTCTTCCTCCGAAGCGATATCCGAAGCACTCTCTGAAGGCCTTCGCGCAAGCGGTGCCGATGTTACCGATATAGGACTCTGCGGCACAGAGATGATTTACTTCGGCACCAGCCACCTTGGCCTGGATGGCGGCATCATGATTACCGCGAGCCACAACCCGCCTGAGTATAACGGCATGAAGTTCGTAAAAAAGAATTCCGTTCCGGTCAGTTATGACTCAGGGCTGAGCGAAATGGAAAAGATGATCGTAACAGGGAACCTTCCCGCCCCGGCTGCCAAAAAAGGGGGATATATACAAAAGGATATCACCGATGACTTCCTGAGCAACCTGAACCGCTTCTATGATGTGAAAAAAGTTACCCCCCTTAAAGTAGTGGTGAATGCAGGCAACGGATGCGTGGGTCCGATCCTTGACCGCCTTGAAAGCGTGCTTCCGGTAAAGATGATCAAGCTGTTTAATAATCCTGATTCCAGTTTCCCGAACGGTGTTCCCAATCCGATGTATGAAGAAAACCGCATACCTACCATCAACGCAATTAAAGAACACAAGGCAGATCTCGGTGTGGCATGGGACGGTGACTATGACCGCTGTTTCTTCTTTGATGAGCAGGGCAATTTTATTGAAGGCTATTATATAGTAGGTTTGCTCGCGAAATCAATTCTGAAAACCAATCCAGGTGAAAAAATTATCCACGACCCGCGCCTCACCTGGAACACCGTTGAAGTGGTTAAAGCCGCCAAAGGCGAAACCGTGCAGTCAAAGAGCGGACACGCGTTCATTAAGGAAAAGATGCGAGAAGTAAACGCTATCTACGGCGGTGAAATGTCAGCGCACCACTACTTCCGCGATAACGCTTACTCAGACAGCGGTGTTATCCCCTTCCTTCTGGTAATGCAGTTAATGTCAGAAGAGAAAAAAGGCCTTGGCGAACTTGTTGGTGAAATGATTAAAAACTACCCGTGTTCAGGTGAAATCAACTCTGTGATCGGAGACCCGGCAGGCAAGATTAAGGAAATCACTTCAATATATACCGGCGGCGTCAATGATTATACCGACGGCGTAAGCGTGGACTTCCCCGACTGGCGCTTTAACCTCCGCATGAGCAATACCGAACCGATACTCCGGCTCAATGTTGAAAGCCGCGGTGACGAAGCCCTGATGAAGCAGAAAACCGAAGAACTGCTCGCGATTATCAGGAAGTAAGCAGCTTTGAGCATCCGTGTCAGAGATATATTCGTCTATCCGGTCAAAGGGCTTGACCCTCACCGGCTTGACTCCGCAGAGATAACCCCCGGCGGCTCACTCAAATATGACCGGATGTTCGCCATGAAAGATGAGCAGGGGAAGTATATAAACGGAAAGAAAAATGACCGTATATACCTCCTCCGCTCCTCGTTTTCACCTGAAAAGATGAGCATCACTTTTTCCTGCAGAGATATTCAGCAGGAAACATTTCAGTTAACGGAGAACACTCATCTTATACAGGAATTCCTTTCCGGATATTTTCAGAAGAACGTAACGTTTCTCAGAAATGAAGATGCCGGATTTCCCGATGACACCGATGCCTCAGGTCCGACCGTTGCATTGCGGGAAAGCATTCAGGAAGTCTGCCGCTGGTTTCCGGATATATCAGCGGATGAGATGACAAGGCGTTTCCGGCCCAATATCATTCTTGAAGGAGCGGAACCTTTCTGGGAAGACCGGCTGCTTCCGGAACTTGAATCAGACAGAGAATTTCGTATTGGTGATGTTGCCATACATGGCATCAATCCATGCGCCCGCTGTGCAGTGCCAACCCGCCATCCCGAAACGGGTGATATATATCCCCTCTTCCAGAAATCCTTTGCTGAAAAACGAAAAGCCTCTCTGCCAGAGTGGGCGCCGGAGCGGCATTTTGACCACTATTACCGCTTTACGGTAAATACTCTTATCCCCTCTTCTGAAACCGGAAAACATATCATGACCGGAGATGAAGTAAGTCTCCCTGCCACTGCATTATATTAGAAGGAATCATCATGCTCGTTATACGGAAAGCCGAAGAAACTGATATACCACTCATTCTCGATTTCATTAAACTGATCGCTGAATATGAAAAACTTTCTCACGAAGTGATTGCTGATGAGCATACGCTCAGAGAGACTCTATTCAGAGAAAAGTCCACCATTGAAGTATTGCTCGCATACGAGGATAATGAGCCGGCAGGGTATGCAATTTACTTCCATAACTTTTCCACCTTTATCGGCAGGCAGGGGATCTATCTTGAAGATCTTTTTGTAAAGCCCCATCTTCGCGGAAAAGGTATTGGTAAAAAACTTCTGCTTGAGATTGTAAAGAAAGCAAAAGAGCGAAACTGCGGCCGGGTTGAGTGGTCAGTGCTGAACTGGAATACGCCCGCAATTGATTTTTATAAATCACTTGGTGCGGTACCCATGGATGGCTGGACTGTTTTCCGCCTGACTGAAGACAAGTTTGACACTCTGCTAAATCAGTAACATCACCGGAAAACTCTGCGTGACTTCGCGTAAAACTTCCGGCGGTCAATATCTTGCCAGGGTGCTTGCAATTTTGTTCCCGTACATCCACGCCGCGGAGTGTATCTTCAGATTTGATACGGGTGCATTATTCAAAAAATTCCTCTGCGTGACTTTGCGTCTAAATAAAAGCCTGCCATATACCGCAACCTTACTTTATATACTACTCTTCGCTGCAGCAGCAGATTCCTTCCCGCAATCACGTTATACTCATTACGGAGCCGCTGAAGGACTTTCGCAGCTTAATGTCCGCTCAATTGTTCAGGATAAGCAGGGTTTCCTCTGGGCAGGCACCTGGGACGGTCTCAACCGCTTTGACGGATATAATTTCCTCACGTTTCACCATGATTTTACCGACAGCAGTTCGATTGCCAACAGCAATATCCTTTCTCTGGGTACTGACCAGGATGACCGCATCTGGGTGCTTTTCCCTGACGGCCGTATTAATGTATATGACAAAAGGACAAGAAGATTCCGGCTTCTGAAATATCCCGACGGTTCACCTCTTCTCTCCGCTGCAATTCATACACCGAAACAGGATACATCCGGTTATTTATGGACCGGGCTGAATGATACTATAAGAAGAATTGACCCTGTCACTTTACAAATCACCTCTTATGCCGCGAAGAAGGTTGATTTCCCTGAGGCCTCCGTAAGACCGTCGCTGGTCATGGCAGACAGGAATAAAATATATATAATAGATACACTTCTTGAAAAATATGTAATTACCACAGGGTTTGATTACTATTCTCTCTTTGTAACATCGGATAAAAGAATTTTTCTTACAACACAGAAGGGGGAACTGAAAGAGTATGACTACCGGAACCGCACCATTCGAACGCTTGCTGTATTTACTACTGCGAAAGGGACTTCCGCCATCCTTAACACCCTGCATGAGGATAAAAATGGGAATCTGTGGGCAGGAACTTCTGAGGGTCTTTTTATTTGTGAGAATTTCAGATCCTTAACCGGGAAAGTTTCATTCAAAAATTTTTCATATGCTTCACCGTCTGGTAAAGTAAGTGAACCCGTCTATGCAGTGTTCACTGATGATTCAGATGTACTTTGGATCGGTACGATATCAGGCCTGTATAAGGTAAACCCTGTCAGGAAAACATTTTCATTCCTTCCGGCCGCTAAAAACTACCGTGATCTCTTCGGTGATTCATATCCCATAAGCATGCTTTCGCTTGAAGACGGCAGGATGCTCACGGGAACCACAAACGGACTATATATGTATAATCCAGCTAATGAAACATCGTACCAGTTTACACCGCAAAACTCCGGTTATGCAGGTCATGCTGCCTTCTGTATTTACAAAGCTCCTGATGGAGGCATCTGGGTAGGAACACGCCGCGGGCTGAACCGGTATGATACCCGGACAGGAAGATTCAAAGAATATATTTTTTCATCCGGGGGCGAACCCTTCTCTTATAAGAATCGTATATATGCAGTTACCGCTTCGGAGGATGGCCGTTTTTGGGCAGGAAGCGCAGGCGGACTTTTCGAATTCTCCCCGAAAGACGGTTCCTTTTTAGTACATACGTTCAAAAGCGGTATTGTTTCTGAGTCGAAATCATACATACTTTCGCTCCTTGCCGAAGGTGATACGCTGTGGGCAGGTACCAACGGCGAAGGACTGCTGAAGATTTCACTCAGGGATATGTCTTACAAAAGATTTTCCGCTCAGGCAGATAACCCAACCTCACTCTCCTGGAACAAGGTTATGGCAATTCACCGGGACCGCAAAGGACGGCTATGGGCTGCAACCATGGGAGGCGGGCTTAATCTTCTTTCTGCTGATGAGAAGAGTTTCAGGCGATTTACGACGAAAGAAGGTCTCAGCAATAATACCGTTTATGGCATTCTTGAAGATAACAGTGGTGATCTGTGGGTCTCAACCAACGCAGGACTCAGCAGAATAAACGGCAGTGATTATACCATTTCAGTCTTTGGCAGGAATGACCTTCCGGATATCACAGAGTTTAATCAGAATTCTTATTACAAATCACCCGACGGCAGGTTATTCTTCGGTGGCATGAGGGGCATCATATCTTTCCGGCCTGAGGAAATCAAAGGGAATCCGCATCTTCCCCGTATTGCCATTACCGATTTCCTCCTCTTTAATAAGTCACGCCCCGACATGCTGGGTGCACCTGAGATCCGCCTGAAATATAATCAAAACTTCTTTTCTTTTGAACTGGCTGCCCTGCTCTATGACCACCCCGGTTCAAATCAGTATGCGTACCGGCTGAAAGGGCTGCATGATGAGTGGATATATACCGGCACGCGGCGGAATATTGACTTTTCCTCCGTTGAGCCCGGAGAGTATATATTTGCCGCAAAGGCAGCCAATGAAGACGGCCTCTGGAGCGAAGAACAGGAACTTGCCCGGATTGTGATAGTCCCCCCTTTCTGGCGCACCGGGTGGTTTTACGCAGTCATCACCCTGCTGGTTGCTTCGGCCATTATTCTTTCCGCCCGCTATTATATACGGAAAAAATATAAGGAACGCATCGCCGGACTTGAAAAGGAAAAACTGATCCTTGAAGAAAGAAATAAAACCCGCGACCGCATAGCACGCGATCTGCATGATGATCTTGCCTCAACCGTAAGCAGCGCAGGGCTCTATCTCCAGTCAGCAAAACAGATACTTCCGGAGAATAAAGATGCTGCTCTGCAGTTTCTGGAGAAATCAACTTCCATTCTGAACAAGGCAGAGCAGTCCATGAGTGATATCGTCTGGTCTGTTTCTCCGAATTATGATTCGGTTGATAATCTTCTTTTGCGTATCAGACTGATTGCCCATGAGATGTGCAGTTCAGCCGGTATCAGGACTGAGTTTATTTCTTCCGGCAGCGGGAGCGGTTCAGTCAGTGAAGAAATACGGCGCAATATATATCTTGCAGCCAAAGAAGCTGTTTCTAACGCGGTGCGGCATTCCTCCTGCACCAGAATCACGCTTACTGCTAAAATCTCCTCAGAGGCCATCTCCCTTACTATTCAAGATGACGGCAAAGGTTTTTCTGGCAGCGGAAACAATGCCTCACTTGGCGGGAACGGATTGCAGAATATAAAGAAAAGAATGAGCGAGATTAACGGCAGTGCTCAATTTGTTTCTGAGCCTTCCGGCGGAACCAGTGTCATGCTTTCAGCCCCTTTTGCTTCGGAAACAAAATAACTCAAATGAGGGATTGAGTTTAGGTCTGATTATCTGAAAATTTGATTATGGAAAACAAAGAGATAAGCATCACCATCATTGAGGATCATGTTGACTTCCGCGAAGGGCTGTGCAGCTTTATCAGCAGTTCCGCCGGTTATCAGTGCGCGGCGGTTTACGGCTCCGTTGAGGATGCGCTCTCAGCAGAAATTCAGAGCGATGTTCTTCTGCTGGATATACATCTGCCGGGGCAGTCAGGCATCGAGGCAGTACCAAATTTTAAGGATCGCTATCCGGATGTTAAAATCATCATGATGACCGTCTTTGATGATGATGAAAATATCTTTAATGCCATTCTTGCCGGTGCACATGGGTATCTGTTAAAAAAAACTCCTCCGACCAGGATATTAGACGCAATCCGGGATGTGCTTGATGGAGGCGCCCCAATGTCTCCCTATGTTGCAATGAAAGTCATCAGCCATTTTAAGAATCAGACTTCAGTTAAAACCGATTATCAGCTTACCCCCCGCGAAAAGGAAATTCTTACCCTGCTGGTTAACGGAACCGATTCCCGCGCGATTGCTGAACAGTTGTTTATCAGCTATGAAACCGTGCGCAATCATCTTAAAAATATCTATCAGAAACTGCAGGTAACTTCAAGGGTTCAGGCGGTTTCAAAAGCCATAAAAGAAAATCTGGTAAAATGACTCAATTGAGTTATTGAGTCTCCCCCCTTCATAGCGCAAATTCGCTTCCTGAAATATCACTTATTATTTACAGGAGCAGGTATGTTCAAATACTCTTTCTTAGTTTCTTTATTTCTTTTTATCCTGTGCGGGAGCGTATATAGCCAGTGGCAGCAGATAACCACACCCCACACCAGCAATACCGGATACAAGGCAGTCTTTTTCCGCGATGCAAACCTCGGCTGGATCACCGGCGGCAAGCTTATTAAAACCACGGATGGCGGCACCACCTGGACGGATATCCCCGCTCCGCATGGGGGAGAATACAATTCCATATTTGCAATTTCCGATCAGAAACTCTGGATGGTCGGTGATTTTGGAAGAATCGTTCACAGCACCGATGGCGGCGCTACCTGGATCACACAAAACTCACTCGTTCAGAATGGTCTTACCAGCGTCTTCTTCACTGATGAAAACAACGGCTGGGCAGCAGGATGGGAAGGAACCCTGCTGAGAACCACCAACGGCGGTACAAACTGGGTGAAGCAAACTTTCACTTTTACTTTTACCAACGAAATAAGAACCGTTTTCTTTACAGATGCAAATAACGGATGGCTGGCAGCAGGTTCCAAATATGCAAAAACCACCAATGGCGGCACCACCTGGGAGCAGGTTCAGATTTCAACAAATTTTGATGATATCCATTTTGTGAACAATACTGTTGGTTTCGTTCTCACCCAAGGGGGAACCGAACGGTCTGCAAGCAGATCAACCGATGGTGGTCTTACCTGGACATACCGGGGGCAGATTCAGAATTTCTATGATATCAATGATATCCATTTTGTTGATGAAAATAACGGGCTTGCGGTTGGCTGGTCATTTGTTCTGGCATCAGTACCCGGCATCAAGAGAACAACTGATGGCGGCACGACCTGGACAAACGAAACACTCCCCGCCGGATTCATGGGGGGTGAATTTTATGCTCTTACCATCAAAGACGGATGGGCATGGGCCGTTGGTGAAAGCGGTGTTGTGATGAAGGGTCAGTTCGGGGGAGCAACATCCGCAAAAGATGAAAATAGCTATCCGGATAACTTCACGCTTGAACAGAACTATCCGAATCCATTTAATCCCGGAACCACAATCCGTTTCAGTCTGCCGGCTGCCTCTGAGGTTACACTAAGCGTGTATGATATATTGGGGAACAAAGTATCTGAAATTATCAGCAATGAGCTGAAAGAATCAGGGTCACATTCCGTTTATTTTGATGCTGCTAAAGATCAGCTCAAAAGCGGTGTATACTTCTACCGTTTAACCGCGGGCAGCTTCACCGAAACCAGGAAGTTTACTCTCCTCAAATAATATAGTGAATACCGGATGGGTATATACTTTATACCTGTCCGGTAATTTCTCATGCCGGGCTGATGGTACGCTGATCTTAAACGGATGCTTCGCAGCGCTGATCTAAAACGGATCAGAGAACTCTGCGGATCCTGGCGTAAACTTTGTTTAACTTTGCGTTAAAAAATTCCCTATTCCACCCCGTACATACACGCCGCGGCGTGTATCTGCAATGCTGTGTATTTATTCTCTTTGCGCCTTAGCGTCTTTGCGCGAACTCTTCTTACCCCAGAAAAACCGTCATTATCACAATAACCCCCGCACCTATTGCCACAACCAGTTTTGAGTTTTTCACATTAAACGCTGTAATCATTACCGCGGTCCACACCAGAAAGAATGACATATCTTTCAGAGTATATATGATCTCCGGCGAGACCTTCTGCATGGAATTCACCAGTCCGAGTTCATAACTCAGTTTTACCGGCATTACAATAAGCGAGTAACAGCTGAACGCTATCAGGGCAAAAAATCCGTTCTTCCGGTGGTTGCTCCTTTCAGTAAAATAATCTATACCGCTCCTCACAGCCAGCAGAACTCCTCCAAAGAGGCAGATAAACACCAGAATGCGGATTGTCTTCGGCAGAAAACCCAGTATCTCTGTGGTAACGGTCATCTCCTCAGGAACCTGAATCCACTTGCCTTCATAATTGATATATACGTCATAGATCAGGAGTGTTCCTGGCGCCACTGAGTCAAACTGCGCAGTCAGCCGGTTATCAGCATATACCATTGGAATAGTGTCAGCCGCGCCATCGGTACGGTTTATAATATACCCCTCAAGATCAGGGATATCAGTCCGCATCATTATTTCCATCGGCTGTTTACCGTTATACACGGTTTCAAAGTAATAGGTTACTTTTTTCTTCCCGCTGCCGATCGTGCCGGAGAAGGGGAAATCTGAACCGGTAACGCTGTTAAGATATCCGGCAAGAAATGTTACAATAAACGCCCCGAACCAGAGGATTAGTATTTTTTTCATGGAACCTTATTTCAATAATTAATCAGCTTTGACCTTATGGACAAAGTTGCTGTTGGCCTGATTTGTCGGTGTCAGGATCATCTCATTAATGCTTACATGAGGCGGTCTGGTCGCTGCATAAAGCACTGCATCAGCCACATCATCCGGTGTAAGGGGTGTTATTCCCTTATACACATTCTTTGCCCTTTCGGTATCACCGTTAAACCGGACATTGGAAAAATTGGTTTCAACCAGTCCGGGGTCAATGGTGGTTACCCGTATATCAGTTGCCACCAGTTCAATGCGCAGGGTCTGGGTTATTGCTTTCACGGCATACTTGCTGGCGCAGTAAACGCTCCCGTTGGGATATACATCATGTCCGGCTGTTGAACCAAGATTGATGACATGCCCCGCGTTGCGTTCAATCATTCCCTTCACCACTTCTTTAGTGACGTAAAGCAGCCCTTTAACGTTGGTATCAAGGGTAATATCCCAGTTTTCGGGGAGTCCGTCAGCGAGCGGTTCGAGCCCCTTTGCAAGTCCGGCGTTGTTAACCAGGATATCAATCTTCTTCAGTTCCTCAGGAATTGCCGCCACTGCCTGTTTAACGTTTTCATAAACGGTGATATCACAGGCTGCGGTATATATATTGCCGGCGGTCAGTTTCTTCAGTTCATCTTTCACTTCCTCAAGCAGATTTTTCCTGCGTGCGAATAAAATAAGACTGGCTCCCTCTGAAGCAAAATAGCGTGCGCAAGAGCGTCCGATGCCCGATGTAGCGCCGGTAATAAGAACGGTTTTATTCTGAAGTCGGTTCATGATTCCTTAAAATAACTCGGTTAATAAATGTTTAATTCTTGTAGTAGCAAACGTGCTGTAAAAAAATGTGAGGGCAGTTCCCAGAAAGATGTAAAGATACTGCTCCTGCGGCTTCAGTCCCTGGGACTTAAAGAATGCAGTCCAAAGTTCATTGCCTGATATATCAAGTGCAACGGTACCCATCAGATAAAACATACTCACAAAAAGGAAGAGCAGATTCAGTAAATTAAAAATGATAACTGCCGCCCCCGTGCGGAATGATTTCCTGAGGCGGAGAAGCCAAACTGAAAGTTCTGATGTGATAATGACAGTCAGATAAGGCAGCAGAAGAACAAAGAGGGCTGAACCGGATGAAAGTTTTTTCAGATCCATCTTTTCAAGAAATATACCGCTGAATTGCAATGCTCCCTCAGGTTCGCTGTAGAGCCACCCTGCTATTGCGTATCGCACCAGATCATAAAACCAGATAATAACCGCAGCCGTAAAAAGGATGCTGAGTGCCGCTATGATGAGTTTTTCTTTGTTTTCTTTAGTCACAAATAATTATAAAAATGAAAGTTAAAAATACAAAAATCCCCCCTCGACTCCGCTCGGGGACCGCCCTCGACTCCGCTCGGGGACCGCCCTCGACTCCGCTCGGGGACCGCCCTCGACTCCGCTCGGGGACCGCCCTCGACTCCGGAGGAGTCGAAAATTGGTAGAGAACAATAAACGAAAACATTCCCCCCAAATGCAAAGCAGCCGCATATTTCCTGCTAAATCCTCATTAACCACCCCATAACCTGCGAATCCTCCGGATTCGGGTACGTCTTCACAATGATTCTTCCTTTCTACCAGCTTGTGAATCCTCCGGATTCAATTCCGGAGGAATTGCAAATTGGTAGAAAACATGATTAACACAATTTCCCCTCGACTCCGCTCGGGGACCGCCCTCGACTCCGCTCGGGGACCGCCCTCGACTCCGCCTGGGGACCGCCCTCGACTCCGCCCGGGGACCGTCCTCGATTCGGTTGCGGGTTCACCCTTGACTCCGTTCGGGGACCGTCCTCGATTCGGTTGCGGGTTCACCCTCGACTCCGCTCGGGGACCACCCTCCGGTATCCGAGCGAAGTCGAGGATCGCTCGGAAGCCACCCTCTGGTCTCCGAGCTGGTCTCCGAGCGGAGCCGAGGAGACCAAAACCAGCATATATCCCAAAATGGGAATAACTCCACCAAGCCCCTTTCCCTGATGATAAGCGGTTTTGTAAGTTTACCCCCCGTTTAGCATATTATATAACAGAATCTTCCTATTTTGGGTAAAAAACGCTGATTTCAGCCTGTTTTACAGGGATTACCTGCTCTAGAAAACAAATTTTACCACGGAAGATTCATTTTTGACGCGAATGAGATACTATTCAGGATATTAGCCGAAAGGATTTGTATGACCAATAAACGAGTTGTTGTTACCGGCATGAGCGCCCTCACCCCCATTGGACTGACCGTTGAGTCGTTCTGGGAGGCCATGATGAACGGTGTAAGCGGCAGTGATTACATTAAACAGTTTGATACTTCCAAAGTTGAAACAAAATTTGCCTGCGAGCTTAAGGGCTATGATTCAGGCAATTATATGGATAAAAAGGCCGCAAGAAGAATGGATCCTTTCGCTCAGTACGCCATGGCAGCAGCAAAACTCGTTCTTGATGATGCCGGTATTGATCCAGCCAAATTGAGCAGCGAAGAAAAAGAAGGCATTGGTGTGATCATGGGAAGCGGCATCGGAGGTATTCAGACTTTCAGCCAGCAGGCGGTTATAAATCACACTCAGGGACCCAACAGAATCTCCCCTTTCTTTATCCCCATGCTTATTCCTGATATCGCAGGCGGACAAATTTCCATACAGTACGGCTTTAAGGGGCCGAACCATTGTATCGTTTCAGCATGCGCGACCGCGAACAACTGCATTATTGACTCATATCTTCTTATCAAAAACGGTATGGTAAATGCCGTGCTCACCGGCGGAAGCGAAGCAAGTATCTGCGAGATCGGTATGGGAGGTTTTAACTCAGCCCGCGCGCTCTCCACCCGGAATGATTCTCCGAAAACAGCAAGCCGTCCGTTTGACTCAACCCGTGATGGCTTCGTTATGGGTGAAGGAGGCGGAGCACTTTTCCTTGAAGAACTTGAGCATGCAAAGAAGCGGGGTGCACGGATTTATGCTGAACTCGTAGGTGTCGGACTTTCAGCCGATGCTTATCATATTACCGCTCCTGATCCCGACGGCGTGGGCGCAAAACTTGCCATGACCCGTGCTCTTAAGGATGCGAATCTGAAGACATCGGATATTGATTATATCAATATGCACGGTACTTCAACCGGACTCGGTGATATCGCTGAGACCAAAGCTATCAAGGCAGTCTTTGGCGAACAGGCATACAAGATGAATGTATCATCAACCAAGAGCATGACCGGCCATCTGCTTGGTGCTGCAGGTGCAGTGGAAGCAATCGCCTCCATACTCGCGGTGGTGAATGATACCGTTCCCCCGACCATTAACTTTGAGCACCCTGATCCTGAATGCGATCTGAACTATACGTTCAACAAACCGCAGAAAAAGACTGTAAATTACGCGCTGAGCAACGCCTTTGGTTTCGGCGGTCATAATACTACCGTCATTTTCTCAAAATATCAGGCATAATTTTCCCGCATAAGGCGGATGTCCGGATTTCCGGGCATCCGCGTATATATATACACCAGTCCGCAACCCTATTTAGTTCAGTTACCGTACTGTTAATTAGTAAAACATTCCTCTGCTGATGAAATCCCGTCATCGTGAGGATGAACGGCTGATTTGTGTCTCCCCTTAAAACCGCTTTCCGGAGCACTCTTTCCAGTCTGATTAATTCGCATTATTGTATTAAATTAGAAATTCAGATTTTAAAAAAATCAAACACTACCACATCCTGAGGAAATAATGAAAAGAACTGTACTTTTTATGGTTATGCTCCTGACCGGAATGATCTATGGCCAGGCAGAATGGAAATACAAAGGGGAAATTGCTTACCCTGTAGCTGACTCACTGATTGAACCCTTTATGGTTACCACCGATGTTAACGGACGGCTTTATCTGGCTTCATCAAAAGTTACCAACAGCAGAGCTTATAATGCTATTCTGTATGCTGATTCAGGCGATACCGTATTTAAAATGCTCATTAACTTTGACCTTAACGGTGACTCAGACACCCTGCAGGGGAACGTTGGCGCTATCAGAGGTATCACCACAATCGGCACCGATGTTTACATTAATTCAAATATCCCCTATCCAAGAACTGCTCCGAATACAGTAGCTGCACAGTACCGTTATCCTAACGGTGATACACTTCTCGTTGAGAAATTCGGATTCGGTCTTACCGGTGCGGGATACGGAACTTATATCAACGGACTTGCCGCAACAAAGGATACCATCCTTATGACCGGTATTCCTTTTGGAACGTCATTCCGTTTTTATAATTTCAGTTACGGCGTTAGCACTCCCGCAAGAGGATCATGGGTACCAATGGCAACGACCGCTCCGATGGAACCGGGCGGACCTCACACTGGCGGCGTTGATGTTATCCGCGATGTGGCAACCGTTCCGGGCGCAAATTATAACCTGCCTGAAACTCCTTTCTATACCTCAAGAAATTCTGTTTCCAGCACACAGGTGACAGGCGGTATTGCTGTCTGGACCGGCGGCGACCAGCTTAACCCTTCGAGTTATACCGGTACAAGAGTATCTGACGCAGCAGGTGAATTAACATTCGACCGTGCTATTCCTTACGGCATTACCGTTGATAAAAACGGTATCCTCTGGGTAGCAGGAACCGATACCAGCAAAAGATGGGTAAAAGGTTACACAGTTCTGATCAACTTTGCCCAGAATATGTATGAGCTTCCTTCTCAGAACGATCCGAACAACCCGAATGCGGAAGGCGCCCCAATGACCGGCCCGTCAGATGTAGCTCTTTCACCTGATGCTCTTACCGCATATGTTGCTGACGGCGGTTCAGGAAAAGTCTTCCGTTTTAAGTATGAAGAACCGACTGTTGATGTTAAGGAAGAGATTACCTCTGTCCGCGCCTTTGCGCTTGACCAGAACTATCCTAATCCGTTCAACCCGTCAACCATCATCAGCTATTCACTGCCGAAGGAAACAAAAGTACGTGTTGCGGTTGCAAACGCTATCGGGCAGGAAGTTGCAGTACTTTTTGAAGGGACAAAATCCTCCGGAAAGCACAGCCACGTTTTTAACGCAGCAGGCATGACCAGCGGCATTTACTTCTACAGCATCACCACTCCGTCAGGCAAACTGACCCGCAAAATGATTCTGATGAAGTAATTTCAGACGGATATATATTACTCAAAAGCCGCTCTGTAAGGGCGGCTTTTTTTATATACTCACTTTCAGACAATAAAACCGGGGGAAGTATGAATTATGAAGTATGAATTATGAAGTATGAATTATGAAGTAAGAATTGTTTTAGGTTATTCTCTTTATATAACTCAGTACAACCAGCCGGCGCATTCATCCCCGCAAAGAATTGCATAACATAATATATTTGTTGTACTTTGCCCTTTGTACATTGTAAACGGTAAATTGCACCCCGGCGGTTTTTGCGATTGTTCAAGTACCGAAATATCCGTTTTATAACCATTTCCGATGCCCCCCCGACCGGCTCCAAAGTCAATAAAATCAGTACTTTTGAGCGCTTGCCGTCCGGCAAAAAATTCTATTAAATTGCCTCAAATCACACCGATTTTTGTTGCCCGGATGAAGTAAAAACATTAGCTTTTCGTGACAAAAAAGTAATGTGTTATAACTTTTTTTACTTCACGTATTCATTCACAAACATCGGAAGAACAAATATGAAAAAATCACTACAGATTCTTTTCATGTTGTCTTTTATTTTGACGGGTACACTCTTTCCCCAGTTAAAATATAAGATGACCCCCGGCTCCGGTACCTATACCCCGATTGCCTCAGGACAGGCATTCACCTGGACAGGTACCAGTCTGGACGGAAATATTACGACCGCCACAGCCATTGGGTTTCCCTTCACCTATGACGGCGTAACATTTGACTCTCTTCAGGTTTCCACAGACGGTTTTATCCGCCTTGGTACCGACAGAACAGCTACTACCAGCGCAAACGCTTTACGCGGCACACTGAGGCAGATAATTGCTCCTCTCTGGGACGACCTGGCGGTTGCGGACTCCCTCAACAACATCGTTTACTCTCTTGAAGGCAGTGCACCAAACCGCGTTTTCAAAGTTGAGTGGAAAGCGATGAAATGGAGCTTCTCTTCAGCAGTGCCAAATGCCGTTTTCTCTGCAGAACTGCATGAGAATGGAAACATTGTATTTAAGTACGGTGCTTTCGGTACTGTTCTTTCTACCTTTTCAGCCTCCATCGGTCTCAACGGAACACTGCCTGTAACAACTGCAAACCAGGCAACAGGCCATCATTTGTCAATCAACCTGACCGGTGATGCCGGAAGCAGAGCTACCCATCAGACAATGGGTTCTGAGTTTACCGGTGTTTCTCTGGCTCCTGATAATGGCCAGACCTTTACCTTTACTCCTCATACCCCGGTTCCAATGGCAGGAACGTACACTGTGGGCGGAGCCACTCCAAGTTTTGCAACACTCAGTGAAGCAGCTATGGCTCTGAACCTGAACGGAATTAATGGTGATATCACCTTGAATATCCGTCCGGGCACTTACGATGATGTGTTCCACCTGTTATATATTAACGGGCAGTCATCAGGCAACCCAATCATGATTAAGCCGGAAAGCGGCGAGGTTATCCTCCAGCCGAAATACGGAAGCGCATCCACTACTGCTCCGTCATCAACTCTTGGTGATGCAATCATCCGTCTTGATGGTTCGCAGTATGTCACCATTGACGGTCTCAAACTGATTGCAGACGCAACAATGGCAACTGCTATCCATAAGTATGAAATGGGTATCTTCCTTGGCAACGCAATTGTAAACACAACCGCAGGCATAACCACCTGGGGCGCGCGTTTTAACGTTGTTAAAAATGTCTCCATTGATATGAATGCGTTTGGTGCATTAGCAACCGGCGGCGCCGGATCAATCGGTATCAGAATGGGTACCACCGGTACAAGTATTACTGATACCTCTGCAGCAAACAGCTATAATACCTTCCAGGATATCACCATTGAAGATTTCTGGCGTGCAGCATTCTTCACCTACGGTTTTTCAGGTCTTAACCCTGACCGCGGTAATAAAGTGACCGCAGTTACCGGAAGAAATGCTTTCAAGAACGTCAATATTACTGCAGGCGGATCAGATGTACGCGCAGTTGAAGCATACTGCCAGTTTGATTTTCTGGTTGAAAAAACTGATATACACGACCTGATTGTAACCAGCACCGGCTGGACAACAAACGTCCTGAGCGGTTTCAGATATAACCCTGCAAACAGCTCTACCGACTTTAACAGCGGCAATCTCGTTATCAGAGATGTTAATATCTGGAATCTTGAACTCCAGCAGACACAGGCAACCTCTGCGGGTGTTGTTGGTATGGAACTTCTGCGTATCGGAGCCAACTCCTCCTATACCATCAGCAATGTATCCGTAAGCGACCTTTATACCAACGGCAGCACAACTTCTCTTGCCCGCGGTATAGCAATCAATGCAGGCGCCGGAACCGGAGCTACCACAAATGCTTATATATATAACAACCTGGTGTATGACATCCGTGCTCCGAGATCAACCGGAACACCCGGTATCAGAGCATATGATATTCAGAACTCCCCCGGCGGAACGCTTAACACATATATGAGCTACAATACCGTTCTTCTTGACAATGCTGTTCCTCCGACTGCTGCCACCAACCAGTCATCTGGTATATACTGGGGCAACTACGGAACATCAGTGCTTGAACTGAAGAACAATATTGTTATTAACAATATGGCAAGCACCCTGCGGGCTGCGGCTCTTTATGCCACTTCAAACGCAAACCTCCTCCGTTTATCAGCTGCTTCCAACAACAATCTGTACTATGGCGGCACTCCGGCTGCCAACGCACTTATTGCATGGGATGGCGCAACCGGATATCAGACCATTGAGGCCTACAAAACTGCAGTTGCAACCGGCGGACCGAGAGAAGTTCTCTCCGTTACCGAAATGCCTCCGTTTGTCAGCGCAGTCAGCCCTTACAACCTGAACATGCAGACCACAGTCGGCACCCAGGCTGAAAGCGGCGGACAGCCTGTTGCAGGCATCACCACCGACTATGCAGGAACTGCAAGAAATGCAGACTTCCCTGATATCGGTGCATATGAATTCGCTGGTATCGCGATTGACAACAATCCGCCACTTATTAGCTATACAAATCTGTCCAATACCCATTTCACCAGCAACCGTACGTTAACCGCTACGATTACTGATCCGAGCGGTCTTGGAACCGGTTTACAAGGTATTCCCAGATTGTATTTCAAAAAATCAGTCAACGACACCTACATATCTACAACAGCTTCAGGCGTGAACGGAGATGAATTCACCTTCACCATCCGCCCTGACTTCCTTCCGGGCGGTTCAGTGGCTCCAGGTGATACCATTTTCTATTATGTAGCAGCACAGGATGCAAACGGAATCGCTGGCACCAATCCTGCAGGCGGAAGCGGTGCTACTCCTCCGGGAACCACACCACCTGCAGCACCACGTTCCTACCTGATCAACGGTGCTCCCCTCAATGGTGTATATACCATCAGTGCTCCGGTATTCAACCGCCTCCTGGGCAAGAATATCGAATCACGCACCTTTGAACGCATCGTTGCCGGTCCTGCTCCTTTTGCACAGCTTGAAGCGGATCTTACAGACAAAGACGGCAACCCGATTGAACAGGTTCTTGACGAGACCCATGTTCAGCAGTATGAAGTTCTGTATGAAGGAAATGCTCCGTACCGCGGAAGCAGATCACTGAATCAGACTGTTGTTGAAAACGCAAAAGCTCAGGGTCTTCTTGAGGCAAATATTGAATCAGTATATCCGTCATTAGCAGCAGCAGTAACCGACCTTAACCTTCGCGGAGTTTCAGGCCATGTTACCTTCCTGCTTGCTGATACTCTATATACAACCGCTACCCTGCAGATTCTTATCGGATATGATTCTGTTACCAATGCAAACAGAACCGTTACCTTTAAGCCAGCAAGCGGCGTAAACACCAGAATCACCGCTAACTCAACCAGCCCGGCATTTGTCGTTGTTAATGATTATGTAACCATTGACGGTTCTAACACCGTTGGCGGCACTACAAGAAACATGATCATTGAAAACACAAACGCAGGCGCTTCAGCAGGCGTTGCATTCTTCCAGGCAGCTTACGGTACCATCAAGAATGTTACCGGTTTTGCTCTCAACCCGACTGCAGGATACGGTATCGTATTTAATGCAGCGCTTAACGGCGTTATCGAAAACAACGACATCCGCAGAACAACCCTCGGCATTCAGCTTCAGGGCTGGTCAAACGGATCTGTTGTTAAAAACAATTTCATCGGTGCAGCTGATACTCTTGATATGATACAGAATATCGGTATTGCAGCGCTCTCAACAAGAAACTTTGAAATAAAGGATAACTATATTTCAGGTCTCAGAAGAGCAGCTACCAGCAGTACAGCAGGTATTGTACTTGGTGTTACAGCAACCGGTGATAGTCTTATGGACGGCAGTGTTTACAACAACTACATCAAAAATGTAAAACACACCGGCATTGGTACTGCAGCTTATGGTGCATACGGTATTCGTCTTGCAGGTACCACTGCAATCACCAGCTCAAATCTGAAAATATACAACAACGTAATTACCGACATTCTTGGTGACGGTGATGCAGGTGTTGGATTCAACCCGGTTGGTATTTTCATGAGCCAGGGTGCAGGTTATCAGATTTACTTTAACTCCATCAATATGTACGGTGCAATCAATTACGCAGGTGCTTCTGCGGCTGGTTCTGCCGCTATCCTGGTTAATGGTGTTTCAGTGACCAATCTTGATATCCGCAATAACGTACTGAGAAACTCTCAGACCTTTGTCGGCACGCTTGGTAAGACCTATGCTTTCTATAGTGTCGGTGCCAACACAACCTTCGCTGACATTAACTCGAACGACTACTGGTCTGTGGGTGAAGATTCAGCATTTAACTACCTCGGCGGCACGGCTTATGCAGACTTAGCAGCATGGCAGGCAGCTACAGGTAAAGATGCTAACTCAAAGGCAGTTAATCCGAACTACACAGACACCTTAAACCTCCGTCCACTGGCAGGATCAGGTGTTTATTTCGCAGGTCAGACCATTCCGGGCATCACCACCGACTTTGACGGTGATACCAGAACTGCAACACCTTCCATGGGCGCTTATGAGTTCCCGGTTGGCGTGACTATCGGCTGGGCAAACCTCCAGTGGCCGCCGGCTGCTACCATTAATGTAGGCGGTTCAAATACCGTTTACGGCCAGATCTGGGTTGACGGTGTAACCACACCTCCTGGTCAGGCACCTGGCATCAGCGCATGGGTTGGCTACAACACAACCAACGATGATCCGAGCGGATGGACAAACTGGGTTCCTGCAACCTATAACGTTGACGCAGGAAACAATGATGAGTATATGGCAAGTATCGGAATGAATCTTGCTCCTGGTACTTATTATTATGCTTACAGATACCAGCTCTACGGCGGTGCATACTACTACGGCGGTTACAGCACCAACGGAGGCGGTCAGTGGAACGGAACAACCAATGTATCCGGTACCCTTACCGTTCAGCCGCCACTGGTTATCAACTGGGAGCGTTCAGCAGCAAACACAACTCTCCCCGGCTGGTTCAGCCCGACTGGCAGCACCGAGCGCGGTTTCGCATGGGGCAGAGTAATGCTTCCGAATAATACCCTTGCAGGAAGAGTAATCGTTCCTTCAAGAAACGCAGGCACCTATATGAAAGTGCTTGACGACTCAACCGGTGCGGATATCGGTGACCTTGATATCAATGGCATCTCAGGCGGTACTTTTACCGTTAACGATGCTGAAGTTGACTACCTTGGTCATATCTTCGCTGCAAATCTTGTAACAGATGCTTCTGCTTCTGCATTCAAGGTTTACAGATGGAAGAATACCGGTGCCGCTCCTGAAGTTGCTATCAGCTATATTGGTGATGCTGTACGCCTCGGCGACAAATTCTCAGTTGAGTTTGACTCAGCTTCAAACGCTACCGCTGTCTGGGCTGCAAGTGCAACCACAGGACAGCCAAAAGTATATAAGTGGACAAAGATTGCAGGATTAGATTCATTCAATCAGGTTCCGACTGTTATCACCTTAAGTGATGCAATCTCAACCGGAATCAATTCAGCAGCAGTCGGACCGCTTTATAACGGAAGCTTCTACTGGAATGCGGGCGGACAGAGCGCAAGAAAATATTCTGCTAACGGCACATTGATTGGTATCGTTCCGGGAACAATTGTTGCAACCGGAAGCAATGCAATTAAGTTTGTCGGCACACAGAATGGCTCTGAGTTCTTTGCAACATTCCAATTCGGCGCTGGCAATAATAACGTACGCGTTGTTGAAGTTCCGAACGGCGACCCGACTCTGGCACTTACCTATGGCGTAAGTCCTTCGCTGGGTGCAAATTCTAATGGTAACGGTACAGGCGATGTTGCTGTAAAACGTAATGCAGACGGAAGCAGCACCATCTTTGTTATGGCTACCAATAACGGTATCGGTTCCTACAGAACCACCCGCAACATTCCTGTTGAATTCACTGCATTCACAGCAAAATCACAGGACCGCGATGTAGTTCTCACCTGGACAACCGCAACCGAAACAAACAGTGCTTCATTCCTGGTTGAAAGAACCGTGCTTGGTTCAGCTAACTGGTCAGCAGTTGGTTCAGTCCGCGCTGCCGGTACAACCACAGATGAGCAGACCTATACTTTCGTTGACAGAAACCTGAATACCGCGAAGTATCAGTATCGTCTGAAACAGATTGATCTTGATGGTACTTTCCAGTATAGCAGTGTTGTTGAAGTTGAAGTCGGACTGCCGATGACCTTTGGTCTGAGCCAGAACTATCCGAACCCGTTCAACCCGACGACAAAGATTCAGTATCAGGTTCCTGCTGATGCACGCGTTACTCTGGAACTCTTTGATGTAACAGGTCAGAGAGTAGCATCCCTGGTTAACGCTGAACTCACAGCCGGATACTATGCATTCGATCTGTCAGCCGGAAGCTACGGTCTTGCATCGGGCATCTACTTCTACAGAATGACCGCAGTCGAAATGGGCAGCGGAAAGAACTTTGTAGAGACAAAGAAGATGGTCATGCTTAAATAATTATGAGGTATGAATTATGAACTCAGGTTTGCTGATAACTTCATAAACCTGATCTGATTTGTAGTTCTTACATTCTGATTAAAAGCCCCGGCATCCGCCGGGGCTTTTTTATTTAAGGTAAGTCAAAAGTTCGTGCAAAGGATTTTATCTGCGTCAATTCGCAGGTAATAATTTGATTTTTTTGTTGGTTTTGGGGACAATGGTGACTCTGGGGATATTGGGTTAGCCAGATAGAAAATAAAAGGTTCAGAGTTTTCGAATTGTACATTGCTCATTCTAAATTGATTTCGATCCGCGGTGCTTCAGCACAAGTTCGCGCAAAGACGCCAAGGTGCAAAGAAGATCATCTGCGTTAATCTGCGGAATCTGCGGGAAATTTTTTCCGATCCGTGATCATCCGTGCTGCTTGCATCCGTTTAAAATCCGCGGCCTATGTTTGGGTCAAAAATCTCCCCCCAAATTCATAATTCATACTTCATAATTCATACTTCATACTTGTTGCCCTATTTTTGCAAAGTTAAATTAAATGAAAGGGTACTCTTCATGAGAAAACAAATGATGCAGATTTCTCTGCTCCTGATCTTCCTGGTTCAGATGCTGCCGGCTCAGCAGACAGGTCTGACCCCGAAGGATATGTTCCGGATTCAGACCGCCGTTGACGCGGTGCTTTCACCGGACGGAAAATTTATTGCTTATACGGTAAACGTCCCCCGCCCCCTGAAAGACGGAGCAGGCGGAGACTACCGCGAACTTTTTGTGTACAGTCTGGAAGCCAAACGCTCCAAACCCCTTCAGCAGGGTAAAGTATCAATCGGCTCCCCTGTCTGGCTGCCTGATGGTTCGGCTATTACCTTCCGCGCTAAATTAGACAAAAACCCCCGCCCGCAGATCTATAAAATATCCCCGGATGGAGGAGAGCCGCAGCTTGTGACCGAGTTTGAAGGTTCATTCCAGCAGTATCAGTTCACACCGGACGGAAAACATCTGGTATATGTTGCAGAGCTGGACCGCTTCCCTGAACTGAAAGGGCTGAAATCCAAGGGTTTTGACGCAGAATTTTTTGAGGAGACCTATCCTGATCTGGCCCTTTACACCATGAACCTCGCCACAAAAGAAATTAAGCAGGTCACCAAAGGTGTTTCCGTGTTTGATTTTGAAGTAAGCCCGGACGGCAAATTTGCAGCAGCAACCATCGCAGAAAAAAATCTGGTTGATGACTCCTATATGTTCAAACGGATATATATCGTTGACCTTGCAACTGGCGAAACAAGAAAGATTGTTGATAACCTTGGCAAAATCACTAAAATCAGCTACAGCCCCGACGGGAAACATCTGGCAATTGTTGCCGGCTCTGATATATACGACCCGGTTTCCGGCTCACTCTTTATCGCTGATGTTAACGAGCAGAAAAACCTGAAAGATCTGAAAAACTACACACTCACCTTTGAGGGCTCCGTTAAGTCCGTTGCGTGGATGGACAATCAGACTGTTCTTTATAATTCAGATGAGAGCGTGGATATAACACTCCGCTCCGTTAAGATGGGTTCAGACAAATCTGAACTGCTCCTTAAAGGAGGTGCTGCTGCTTTTAATGATTTCTCTGTTGCGGCAGGCAAAGCAGCATTCGCCGGTTCAACATGGGAGCATCCCGCAGATGTGTTTGAGTTTGATCTGAAAGAAAAGAAGCTCACCAAGATCAGCTGGCTGAACCGCTGGCTCGGTGATATAAAACTGGCAAAGCAGGAGAAAATTTCCTACAGCGCGCGTGACGGCCTCCGCATAGATGGTGTGCTTATATATCCGCTCGATTTTAAGGAAGGCACAAAGTATCCCCTTATCTGCTCAATCCACGGCGGACCTGAGTCTTCAGTTCCGAACGGATGGGTAACCAATTATGGCACCTGGGGACAGTTCGCTGCCTCCGAAGGATTCTTTGTTTTCATTCCTAACTACCGCGCCAGTGCCGGCCGCGGCATCGCTTTCGCGAAAGCTGACCGGATGGATCTGGTTGGTCCTGAGTTTGAAGATGTGCTTGACGGTATTGACTACCTTGTTAAAAAAGGATGGGTTGACCGGAGCAGAGTCGGCATCGGCGGCGGCTCCTACGGCGGTTACTTCGCTGCCTGGGGCGCAACCAAACAGACCGAGCACTTTGCCGCTTCAGTTGCGTTTGTAGGTGTTTCAAACCAGATTTCAAAAGCCCACACAACCGATATCGCTTATGAAGATTATCTGGTTCACTGGGGCATCTGGCCTTACGAGAACTTTGCGTTATATATGGAAAGAAGCCCTGTCTCCTACTCACAGCAGAGCAAAACCCCTACTCTTATCCTTCACGGCAAGGATGATCCACGAGTGCCGATGGGGCAGAGCATGGAACTCTACCGCACGCTTAAACTCCACAGCAAGGCACCCGTCCGCTTTGTAATGTACCCGGGCGAAGGGCACGGCAACCGGAAGAATACCTCCCGCCTTGACTATCTGGTGCGTACCATGGACTGGTTTAAGTATTATCTGACCGGCAATAATCCGAAAGATAAAATGCCCCCGATGATTATTGATTTCTCTTCTTACGAATAAATAATTTTTTCCCTCAAAGCACGCGGATTTTTTCTGAATCCGCGTGTTTTGTTTAAATCCGGATAAATCCCCTGTCCGTATAATCCAGCATAAGAGCACCCTCTCTTTTGCTGGCTTCAGCCGCGTTCTTCTTCCAATAGCCGGGAAACCGAAGAATTAGCGGCGAAGCCTTCTTTATTTATACGCTCCGGTTCTTCCCCCCTTTTTCCGTATTTTTGCACCTGTACAAAAACAAATTTCCCGGACTATGTTTACCAAGCGTTTAATAACTCTCGTTTTTCTTCTTTCATTCTCACTTAACGCACAGGACTATTCCTTCGCCTGGCTGACCGATATCCACATCGGCGCCCCCGGGGCAGAGGAAGATTTACTAAGCTGTGTGCAGGATATTAATAAACGATCCACCATTTCTTTTGTTGTGGCAACCGGCGATATTGCCGAAAAAGGAAGAGATGCCGAACTCACCAAAGCAAAAGAGATACTTGACCAGCTTAAAGTACCTTATTATATTATCCCCGGCAATCACGATACCAAATGGAGTGAAAGCGGCAACACCATCTTTAAGCAGCTCTGGAAAGATGATAAGTTTTATTTCCGGAAGGGAAGAACCGCGCACATCGGAATCAACAGCGGTGTTTATTGGCGGGGAGGCGGGGGTCATTTTACCGCTGAAGATCTTGTATGGCTTGATTCAATAGTAAACAAAGAATCCAAAGGTTTTGAACTCTACTTTTATTCACATCATCCTTTGGATGGAGATGTTCATAACTGGTTTAAGGCCGCAAACATCCTGAGAAAAGGAAATATAAAAGCGTTTTTCTGGGGCCACGGTCATAACAACCGGCTGAAAACCATTCATGGCATACCGGGCGCAATGGGAAGGTCCACCCTTAAAGGAAAAACCGTCTGGGGATATACCATTGCAGACAGCTATGCTGATTCCATCGTCCTCTATGAAGCAAATGGTGATACAACACTTAAAAGATGGGGGATGATTGATAAACGCACCTCCGCGCCGCTTGCCTCTG
This sequence comes from Ignavibacteriales bacterium, assembly GCA_015709675.1. Taxonomy (NCBI): domain Bacteria; kingdom Pseudomonadati; phylum Ignavibacteriota; class Ignavibacteria; order Ignavibacteriales; species Ignavibacteriales bacterium. The sequence goes on along the minus strand of CP054182.1, from coordinate 1,390,633 downwards.
TAGATTCACTTCAGACGATTGCATATAACGCTAATCTTCTCTGGAGCAAAGAATTTCATTCAACCCTTTCGGCTCCGCTTCTTATATACGATAAGAAAATCTATGCTGCGTTTTATGACGGCACCATTCGCTGCTTTGACGCAAACGGCAGACTGCTCTGGACAAATACTGCTTTCGGGACAATTGTCTCAAGACCCGCAGCAGCCTCCAATATCCTTGCGGTGGGCACGGCTGAAGGAGAACTGCTTACCTATAATGCAACCACCGGGGCGCTTATTCAGAGCATAGGGCTTGAGAAGAAAATCACATCGCAGTTTACCATCATTAATTCTGTATATCAGGGAGAGAAAACTCTGGGAGTGGTTTTCGGAACATCAGACGGCACTCTCTATAACTATGATCTCTTCTTTCTGAATCTGATCTGGGAAAACACCTCAGCCAAAGCAATGATCGAAACGCGTCCGCTTTTTGTGAAAGACCGCATCCTGTACGGTGCATGGGATAATTACCTCTATTGCGTTGATGCTGCTACAGGCACGTTGAACTGGCGCTGGACGGAGAATCAGAATTTTTACTACTCCCCTGCTGCCGCTGTTCCGGTTACTGACGGAAACGCGGTATATATATCAGTTCCGGACAAACATGTCTCTGCAATCGATCTGATGCTCGGCAAAACCATCTGGCGGAATAAAAGTTTTGACGCATGGGAATCCATCGGCATCTCTCAGGACGGGAAAAGAGTGTTTATTAAGGCAACTCATAACAAGTTTTTTATGGCAGATGCAGCGACGGGGAAAATGATTATGGAGTCTGATATGAAGTCCGGACTTGACACTATGCCCGTCGAACTGATGGAGTATGACGGAAAAGTGCTTTTTACCGGAAAACACGGAGTGATATATATGGCAGATCATCTGAAAAAAGAAACCCTACCGGTGCTGTATGCAGGTACTGCGCGCGCGCATACGGTTCAGCAGATTAGTCCGGGCGTGTTTGCCGCGTCAAACATTGACGGTAAAATACTGGTTTTCAGTCTCAGATAATCGGGCGTTAACAGGTTAGAAACCCTTAAACCCGCGGAAAACCGCGGGTTTTTTGTTTTAAATTACCTCTGGTCAGTCGAAAATAGTTGTTGACAGTACCAAAAAAATCCCCTAAGTTTCAGCACTCTCTTAAACAAAAACTTCAACTTTACAAGGAGCATAATATGCGTCTTCGTTCCCTTTCCCTCTTCGTTTTTGTCCTCCTAAGTGTATCTTCATTTGCCCAGTGGGTGCTTGTTCCAAGCGGCTCAACTGACCGTCTCCGCTATATTAAACCAGTAAGCGCATCGCTGATATGGGGTTGCGGAAATGCCGGCAAAGTGTATAAGTCAACTGACGGAGGATTAACCTGGACCATAACAGTCACTTCTGCAACCGCCGTTAACTATACCGTTGAGGCATTTGATGCCACAACAGCGTGGGTAACCGGCACTGAAGGCGGCTCGATTAATGTGTCCATCTGGAAAACCACGGATGGCGGCGCCACCTGGGTCTCCCAGTATAATAATCCTAACAGCTTTGGTGATGCTGTCCGGTTCTTTAATGCCAATGACGGCGTTTATTACGGCGATCCGGATCCTTATCCATCAACCAACTGGGAAATTCTTACAACCTCAAACGGCGGTACCACCTGGACACGTGTTCCCAGAGCTAACTTCCCCGGTGCAGACAGCGCAAATGGCGAATATGGCACAGCCACTTCAATCGAAGTTGTAGGTAATACCGTTTGGTTCACGGGTTATTCAGGCGTTGCAGGCACACCTTTTGCAGTTTATAAATCAACCAACAAAGGTCTTAACTGGACAAGAACTGATGTTCCGTCCGTTAATGGAACCTCCGGTTCTTCCTACATTGCATTTGAAAATGAGCAGAGAGGTGTATTGGTTGCCCTTAACGGTACAACCGCAAGAACAACTGACGGCGGCGCTACCTGGACAACATCTTCAGTTACCGGTGCCGGTTTCCGTGCAGTGGTCAACCTCAGAGGAACAAACCGTTATGTTGCAGTCGGCAGCGCAGGTGCTTCCTGGATTACCTATGACGGCGGAGTAACCTGGACTCCGATTGAAGGAATCAACACTACAGTATTATATACCGTTGGTGCTTTTAACGGTATCCCCTGGGCAGCAGGCAACGGCGGTGAAATCCGCAAGTGGAATGGCCCGGCTCTTCCGGTTGAATTCACGGCTCTTTCAGCTAATGTTACCATGAATAAAGTAACCATCAACTGGACAACCGCTACTGAAAAGAATAACCGCGGTTTTGAAGTTGAAAGAAAAGCTGCTGACGGTGAATATATAACCCTCGCGTTTGTTGAAGGCGCCGGAACAACCCTTGAAGCAAGAAACTATTCTTTCAGCGATCTGGATGTAACTGCAGGTCTCTATAACTACAGAATTAAGCAGGTTGATTATGACGGACGTTATGCTTATTCCGATGAAATAGAAGTGAATGTAACCACTCCTGAAAAGTTTGAACTCAGCCAGAACTATCCGAATCCGTTCAACCCTTCAACCACCATTTCTTATGCAATTAAGTTTGACGGAAATGTTACCCTCAGAGTCTATGACTTCACCGGTAATCAGGTTGCAGAACTGGTAAACGGCGTTCAGCAGGCAGGTTCATATACCGTTCAGTTTGATGCTTCAGGTCTCAGCTCAGGCGTATATTTCTATACCCTTTCAGCACCAGGATTTAACAGCACAAAGAAACTGACCCTTATTAAATAATTTCTGTTTCCCTGAAAATAAAAGGCCTCCTGAAAAGGAGGCCTTTTTTTATAAACGACTGAGGAACGTACCGACAGATAATAATCTGTCGCATACAACGATATCAAATGTGTAAAGCACTCCAGCACGGATCGTTTTAATCACTGTAAAGCAACTGAATTTTAGAAAATCGAAAGTTTATACAGACACGCCGCGGCGTGTCTGTACGAAGCCAAGGGAAATACTTGAGCAATAAGTCTTCGTACCGACAGATGACAATCTGTCGAACATAACCATCTCACATGTTCAGAGAACACCCGTACAAATCTTTTAATCAATGCGAAGCAACTGAGTTTTAGAGGATATTAAATTTGTAGAGACACGCCGCGGCGTGTCTTTACGAAGCCGAAGAAATTACTATTTCCCTTTATTGAATTAAGGGCAAAATTACTGTAAATGTGCTTCCTTTACCCTGCTCACTCAGAACCGTGATCTCTCCTTTGTGTGATTCCACTATCTGCCGGACGATCGAAAGTCCGAGTCCCGTTCCTTTTGTTGTATGCACTTCCGAACTGCCGGCTCTGAAGAATTTCTCAAATACACGCTTTTGATCCTCTTTTGAAATACCAATTCCCCTGTCTGTTACGGAGAGCAGCGCTTTACTCTCTTCCGTTTTAAGCACGACCGACACAAATTTTTTATCAGTACTGTATTTAATGGCATTGTCAAGCAGATTGATTATCACTTCTTCTAAAGCATGTTCATCACCGCTCACAATCACTTCGTCTTCAGGAAGTATCAGTTCTGAGGTAAATCCTTTCTGCTCCAGATGATATTCATAACTGTTATATATGCGGCTGAGATGATGCGTGAGACTCAGTTCAGCAAAGGTGTACGTTTTTTTACCGGCCTCCATTTTCGAAAAGCTGAGGATTTTATTTACCATTCCGCTCAGGCGGTCAGTTTCACCATGAATGATACGATAGTATTCATTTCGTTTCTCATCACTCTTTACCCTTCCGAGCATGAGTGATTCGGAAAACATTGAGATAAGTGAGAGAGGAGTCCGGAGTTCATGCGAGACATTTGCCACAAAATCGGACTTCAGCTTTGTGAGCTTCATTTCCCGCCTGATAATATAGCCGATCAGGAAAGCGCCTATCATCAATGACAGATTCAGCAGGATTAAAAGCCGCAGATTCATGGCAGTACGTTCTTTTACAGCATCTGTAAGAGTTACACCGCTCGCTTTTATCCCGATCTCATAATCACTCAGAAGCCAGAGCGGTTTTACTGCATCCGGAGTAAAATTCCCATCACCATGGTTAAAAACCCTGACGCCGGAAGGTGCATGCCGGATGAGCATTGAGTAGCGGCTTCCGGCCACAGTCCTGATCTTTGGGCCAAGTACCGAACTGATATACTTTTGTAATGAAAAAGATATAATACACAGCGCATGAGTACCGTCATGACTGTCCGCCACGAAGACGAAGTTCATTTCATCCCCTTTTCCGCTGAACGTTTCAACCTTACGGTATCCTGACTGTATATATTCAAATAGTCTTTTAACCGCAGCTGAACCGGTAATCAGGGTGTATGTTTCCACTGAAGCAGCTGGCATCAAACCGCTTGGTACGGTTACAGTTTCTCTCCCAAGTGAATCAATGATTGAAATTGAGTAGATAAATCCCGTTTCGTTCACAATCTGCTGAAGCCGCCCGGCAAGTTCATTTACAGAAGAGAATCGAAGATACGCACCGTTAATTCTTGATGTCAGGTTTGCCGTTACATCCTCAGAATTCTGATTTACCGAAAAAAGCACCGTCTCAAGCTGCTGACGGTAAAGCTCATCTGCTTCTTCTTCCGCTGACGCTGAAGATACGGCCTGGAATACTGTATATACCGAGAGGGGAAGCAGGATAACCAGTAAAAATACCAGAAGAACTCCCCCCATGCCTGATCTTAAAAGTGATACCGGAAGTCTTCTCAGCATTATCTAATCAGGGTCAGTTTATGCACAGAGACTCTGCCGCCTGACTGCAAGACGGCGAAGTAGGCTCCCGAAGGCATATTTCCCGCGGAAAACTCTACCGTATGCCTGCCTGACTCAAGCTGCCCGTTCACCAGAACCGTTTCCAAACCCCCGAGAATGTTATATATGGCCAGACGGCTAAAACCGCTTTCGCTAAGAGTAAACGAAATTTGCGTTGAAGGATTAAACGGATTAGGATAATTTGCCGTGATACCAAACAGGGATGGACTGCCCTGCTCATCCCCAGCACTGAGAACAGGATCAATAAGGTTCCATTGAGCAGCATCAAACACAAGTTCCTGCCCTGTCACTGAGGATTTATCCCCAAGGCGGAGATATCCAGAAGATCCTGCCTTAAACGGATGCACTCCAAGACTTACCCACTGATTTGAATAAAGTTTCTGATTGAGCGGCACATCAGTAATACCCCCGTTTCGCACCACGCGGTAGACAGCGTCAGTCGCGTTTGAAAAAGGAATATATACTTTCACTTCATACATCCCGTCTGAAGCCAGATTGGGCTTCCAGGTTGCGTAGCAGGTATCATTCATGCCGTTCCTGGTGGTAGTATACCAGAAATGCCCTTTATATCCCTGAGTCATATCACGGTAGTGGAGCATATTTGCACCGTGGCGGTTATGCAGATAAAAGCCGCGGTTAAAATCAAGATCATCAATTATCGTATCTCCGTGCGCAGGTACCGTATAAGAAGTATTCACGCACCAGTAAACGGTATTCAAATTCTGAAATCCGTTATTATAACCGGGCCAGTCATATACTGCATTCTTGCCATCATAACTCGGATATCCCGGCGTATTCTTATTGCCGTAAGGGTCGTTCACGGTAACAGTTCTGTTAACTGCATTCACTCCGTGTGCCAGAACAATATGCCCTGCAGTGGTAAGACCATTGCAGATAGTATACGGATTACCTGCGCTAATCTGTGCTTCAGCTTTCGCGAATGTGGGTGCTTCTTCCCGTACTGCACTGATACCATGATTACTATAGTAGGAAACCATGCGGGAGTAAGGGCTGTAACTGCCGTTCCACATATATCCGTAACCTCCGAAAGACGGCTTGCCGTTAGGATCATTTGCGGTGAACTGATAATCCACCTGACGGAATCTGTATCTGTCGGCAATATATCTTCCATAGTAGTTATAGTGGCCGGGTGCTGGCCATGAACACCATCCTTCATAAGGGGGGAGCAGATTCCAGTAGGCGATGAGCATAATTGCCGTTCCCGCACCGCAGGCAGAGTGACCGTTAAACCAGTCAGGGCTGTCCCACACCTGATGCACATACGGGATATTCATGCTTTCTGTAGGAGGGGCAAAAGATAATTCCTCTCTGCTGCGTTCAATATAATCTATCTCCGCTGAAATCAGCCTGACCGCTGAGGTCACACCGGCCGATGGTATATATCGTGCCTGATATACCGCTTTTTCTTCACGGACAGCATAGAGCAATGTGCCATCTGATGAAAGGGACGGTGTCATTTCAGAAACCTCCGGAGTTGCCGTCAGACGAAGCTGCTGAGCCGATGCTATGGTATAGATGCTTACGTCAGAATTTCCGAAAACTCCGTTGATTTCTTCTCTGGTCTCAAATAGAATTTCCGTGCCGTTGCTGCTCCAGGACGGATTAAAACCTCTGGCAATAAATATTTCTTTCTTCTCTGAAGGAGAATAGATATAAAGTCCGGCATCCAGAGAACTGAAGAGAATATATCTGCCGTCAGGAGACCACTGCGGATAAAAGTATCCTTTTTCGCCTGAAGTTATCATTTCGGAAGAGCCGCTTTTGAGTTCCAACAGATATAACTGGTCATTCTGGTCATTGTAAACTGCAAAACTCCCGTCAGGAGAAATCGGAGCAAGGTTGGCATAAGCAGGAAGCCGGAATCGGCGGTCAGTATCATTCTCCCGCAGAATAAAGTAATTTCCCTCTGTATTGGCGAATGCCCCCTGATTTGCAAAGGAGCCCTGTCCGATTGTTTCAGAGAATTCCGTAATCTCCCTCTTAAGACCGGTCAGAAGCGAAACTGAGATGAGTTTCTGACCTCTTGGTTCAGTAATCTTTGCGATGATACTTTCTCCCCCCGGACTTATGGTAAAATAATTTCCGGACCCGGGAGCACTCAGCAGCTTGTGCACTGAACCATTCCGTATAGTATAAACACCCGATCCAAAATTATCGGTAAAGACTATACCTGAAGGTGTTTTAACCGGCCGGAGGAAATAGCCGCTATTTTCGCTAAGCCCCTGGGGATGAAGCGTGGTTAGAAAAAGGAAAAGAAGTACTAACGGAAGAATCATTGATAAACCGGATAACTACTGAACTGTAATCCTGAAAATTACCAATTAATTCATTTACAGCCAATAAGCGCCAGTCACAATGGGGTCAGCCGCTTTATGCACCTTTCTGAGAGCATCTGACCCGTCATTTATTCCGTGCAGGCAAAGTAACAGTAAAAACCGATCCATGCCCCACGGTACTGGCAACGTGTATGGTACCTCCGTGCATATCCACGGCATTCTTCACAATGGGGAGTCCCAGTCCGGTGCCTTCAATGCCTGCGGTATTCTCCCCTCTGAAAAACCGTTCAAAGAGGTGAGGAATATCCTGCTCAGATATACCGATTCCCTGGTCAGCAACTGAGATCTCAATGGAACGGTCATCCGCCTTAAGTGAGAACTTTACCGTTCCTCCGTCCGGGGAATATTTAAACGCGTTGCTGAGAAGATTGCGGATAATCTGCCCGAAAAGTTTTTCATCAACCAGATATTCCTGCCTGAGACAGGATATCTCCTGCTGAAGCGAAATGGTCTCCAGTTTATTATGCTCAAACTCTTCAATCAGATCATTGCAGTATTCCGCTATATTCAGCGGGAACGGATCAAAATGAACATTACCGCTCTCCACTCTTTCTATCAGAAGCACATCATTCAGCATACCTTTCAGATGCGTCACCAGACGCTGCATTTTTTTCAGGTGATACTTCTTCTTTTCAGCCGGCCAGTTTTCACCATAATGTTCAAGCAGTTCTGAGGAGGAATATATTGATGTCAGCGGCGTACGGAATTCATGCGACGTGGTTGCGATAAACCGTGATTTAAGCTGGCTGAGGGCTTTTTCCTTTTCGAGATTTTCCTGCATGGCCTGGCGGATTCTTTTTGACTCGGTAATATCCCGTATATATGCGGTAAAGAGAGGATCTTCCCTGGTTCCGATAGCAGTTATCGCAAGTTCGGCAGGGAATTCTGAGCCGTCAGAACGCATTGCGGTCATCTCTATTCGTTTATTAAGGACGTGTGCTTCTCCGGTGCTCATATATCGTTCCATTCCCTTCTGGTGTGCTTCACGATACTCAGCCGGCACGATAAACTGCGAAAGTTCCCTGCCGGTCACCTCCTGCTGTGTATAGCCGAATATCCGTTCAGCGGCCGGATTGAAGTCCACGATGTCCCCCTTTTTATCAACCGTTATAATTGCATCGAGCGCCATCTGAAACATCCCCTCCCTGCGTGCCTGGCTGAGCAGCAGCTCCTGTTCCACTTTTTCTTTGGACTCAATAAGTTCGGTAACAATCCTCTTGCGTTCAGTAATATTCTTATATATCGCAATAATGCCAACCTGCCTGCCCTCAAGCACCACCGGCGCCGCCGAGAGTTCAACATCAATAAGACTGCCGTCTTTTTTCATCCTGATTGTATCAGCATTAATGGAGTTTCCGCTTGTTGCCTGCATGGTATATTCTTCCGCCTGATCCCGCAAATGAGCAGGAACTATTACGGAGTTTATCTGCCTTCCTTCAATTTCTTCAGAGGTATATCCGAAGAACTCACGGAATCTTTCATTTACCCGCAGAATTTTATCATCGTAGTCAAGAATAGCTGTCGGCTCGGGCGACCGTTCAATTATCTGATCAAGAAAGGCCCGTTCTTTTCTGAGTGCTTCTTCAGAGATTTTCTTCTCCGTGATGTCACTTATCATACCCAGAACAGAGATTACCTTCCCCTTTTCATTGTGAATCTGCCCCGCTGATACGGATACATAAATATTGCTTCCATCCTTGCGGAGAAGTTTTATTTCTATTTTTTCAGACAGAGTATTATTTTTAACCGGAAAATACTTTTCCGCCTCACTCTTTATTTCATTATCAAGGAACTGACTGAGAGGAGCACCAGTCATTTCAGCAACGGTATATCCAAGCATGACGGCAAGCCGTTCATTTACATATGATAGTATGCCTTCGGGATTAATTGTGCAGATACCCTCCTGCGCGGTTTCTACAATATTGCGGTATTTTACTTCGCTTTCTCTCAGCTCATCTTCCGCCTTTTTCTTCTGCTGAATTGCCTGATATGCAAGTATAAGCTGAGAACAGGTGGCAGTAAATGGTTTAAGAAATTCGATAATCTCATTGTTATATCCCCCTGGCCTGTTGGCGATTCCATACATTCCGATCATCAAATCATCGCGGAACATCGGCACTCCGAGAAAAGCATTAAGCGCAGGATGACCATGCGGAAGACCGCCCCTCCTCGGATCTTGGTAAGGGTTATTTGCAATAACAATATCCCCGGTCACCATAACCGACCCAAACAGCGTATTCAGATTGTGGAATTCCATCCCCTGAGCCGCATGCTGATCATAAAAATCACGCGTTTCCTGATTCCAGGCAATATTAGTTATCGAATGAGATTTCAGATAGGGGCTGCCGTCTGCTTTATAAAAAACCTCGCCGATAAAGCCATATTCACTTTCCGTGACCTTCAGCAAGCCGTTCAGCAGCAGATCAAATCCTGCTTTTCCCCTGTCTTTAATCACAAACTCTTTCTGGGCATTGGTAAGAAGTTCCAGCAGCTGATTCGACCGGTTTAGTTCAGCTTTTAGGGATACATCACGCGGAACTTCTCTTCCATAAACTAAAACCGCTTTTTCAGAGTCAGTAATCACCCCGCTGATTCTGTACGCTGATTTGCCCGCCTCAATAATCTGCTCATAGTCCCGGTTTTCCATTACTGCGGTAAAGATTTTTTTCCCAAATGCAGGATTAGAAAACTGGCTTTGCTCCTCTGCAAGAACCTGATTCCCCGCGGGATTGGAGAAGAGCAGCTCCCCCTGACTGTTGAATGAGAATATCAGATCAGGAGTCAACTCAGAAATAGCGGAAAAATATACTTCACCCGCAGGAGAACTATCACTTGCCGCTGTTTCTGCATATATATGGTTTTGCCCTGCCGCAGACTTTTTTTCAGACTGCCTTTTACCCATGAAACCGCCTGGTTATGTTTTTATTACTGATTTATTTTAAGTGAATTAGCTGATCTGACCGGTAGACTGACGAATCCTCCCGGTATGTGGAAAATTCGATTGTCACAATGAAATTCTAAACTAAAAATATGCCTCTGAGTTTACTTTAACAATAAAAATCAAGACCGCCGCCCTGATTATTTATCGTTCACCGAGCCTTTTCGCCTGTAAAATGAAGAATTTGTAATTTCACCGATCAGTTGCGCTTATCACTACTTTTACTGATCTTGATGGTTTAAATCATAAATTTATTGTACTGACTATTGCATGAATGATTTCCGTGCTGAACTCTATAAAACCTATGTAAGCGTCTTTAAATCGAAAATCGCTTCTTACAGCGATGAGGATGTTAAAAAACAGTGGGAATGGGCCGATTATAAATATCTGCAATTGCTTCAGAAATATCCGAAAGACGCTAAAATTCTTGAAATCGGCTGCGGCCCCGGTTTTTTCCTGGAATACCTGAAAAACAGGGGATACGATAATGCCCTGGGGATTGACTTTTCAGAAGAGCAGATTGCATTTGCTGACAAAAGAGGGGTAAAAGCCATCGCGGGGGATGCTCTGCAGTTTCTTAAATCCTGCAGCAATGATTATGACATTATCCTCGCTTTTGATTTCATTGAGCATTTCTCAAAAGATGAACTCATTATACTGAGCAGGGATATTTATAACGCGCTTGCCCCGGGGGGAATGCTGCTCTTACACACTCCAAATGCACAGGGGCTGTTTCCCAACCGGATCATCCATGGCGATCTGACACATTTGACCATTTTTAATCCAAATTCAATTGTTCAGTTATTTGGTTCGGCTGGATTCACCGGGATTGAGGTCTTTGAAACCGGTCCGGTGCCTAAAGATATAAAGGGAAGATTAAGACTTGCTGCATGGCGTCTCTTAAAAGTATTCCTCAACCTCCTGAAAACTATCGAAAGCGGAGGGGGAATATCCATCTGGACCCAGGATATGATAGGGGTATGTTATAAGGGAAAGCCATAGCGGGAGATGGTTAAAAGAAGGCGGTTCCTGAGACCCGGTTAACAGTCAGAATTTATTTCTGATTACTGCTTTTAAACCGGTTAACCGATTTGGGACGAAGTTCAAGATGTTTGGTCTTCCTGCCGCTGACCCTCTTCCGCCACATCATGAAACTTGATCTTTTCATTTCAGTTCGCATTATCCTGCGGACATCATTTTCTTTTAAACCAAACTGATGTTCAATCGCCTCAAACGGAGTGCGGTCCTCCCAGGCCATTTCTATAATGCGGTTAATATCTTTCTGTGATAACATATTCATATCCGGAAAACACAGCTGAAAGGAGATGAGTTCCGCAATATATTTTAAAAGTATAACTGACGCGTGCGCTTAAATTATGACTGATATCCTCTGTCTCTCTATCCAGTTCAACAGAAAAACTCCCTTCACAGATACGCAACTCTTACCCTCCACAGTTGAATAAGAATTACGAGTACAAATCATAATGATCACTCACAATTTCTTCCGCGGCAGCCGCATGAATCCTAAGCATCGGATTACCACACGGCTGCAGGCCCGATATCACAAGGGAAAAGACTACTTCCCCTTTTTCGGAGGTATTGCTGTTTCAATCAGATGCATCAGTTCGGCACGGGTGAACGGCTTTGACATATAGTAACTGAATCCTCTTGACAAAAATTCATCCCTGTCATGATCAGCAGCGAATGCAGTAATAGCAATAATAGGCGTTTCCTTATACTCAGGTCTCTTGCGAAGAAGCTCCATAAGATCAACGCCATCAATACCGTGCCGTAGATTGATATCAAGCAGCAGGCCGTCATACACATGGCTTTTTACCATTTCAAGCGCGGCATCGGCATCAGCGGCAATATCAATTGTATATACAGATTCCAGAATCAGCGAAATCACTTTCTGGGAGAATTCATCATCTTCAACAAGAAGCAGTCTCTTCATGTCTGAAGAAGTTTCTGCTCCTGTCTGCATTCTCTTTGCTTTTTCAGCAGCAGCCCGGTCTTCATCACTCTGCACCTTAAAAAGCGGGAGTGATACCGTGAAGATGGATCCTCCGTTGGGATTATGTTCAAGCTGAATCTCACCTCCGAGAAGTTCAATATATTTATTGGCAAGAGTCAGGCCAAGCCCCATTCCCTCAAAATTCCTGCTCCGCCCCTCACTGGCCTGGCGGAATTCCTCAAAAATCAGTTTATTCTTCTCTGCGGGTATTCCGATTCCGGTATCACAGATTCTCACTCTAAGCACTTCCGGATATACCGTATTATCTGTAAAACAGCTCACCTCAATTTTTCCGGTATCTGTATACTTGACAGCATTGCTCAGGAGGCTTGAAATTACCTCCCTGAACAGGGGCTCATCTGTCTGAATAAAGAGGGTTCCTTCTGGCAGTTTTACATTAAATGCAAGATTTTTTCTGAGTATGGCCGGAGTAAAAAGCTGGCAGGTTTCATTAATTGCCTGTTGAACGTTCATTTTTCCATCTTTCCTGATAAGAGGTTCAATTTCCATTTTTGTAAGTGCGAGGAGACTGTTAAGAGTCTCAATCATTCTTGTTGAGGAGGTAATAATGCCCCGGATAAGTTCAAGTTCTTTTGGAGATGCAACCATCTGTTCAAGCAGCTCCGCGAATCCGAGGATTCCTACAAACGGAGTTCTGAGCTCATGGTTCATATTATTGAAGAAATATGATTTCACCCTGTTCATTTCTTCTGCTTTTTGCTTTGACGCAATCAGATCCGTAATCAGTTTTTTGCGGTCGGTTATATCCCGGTACAAACCCACTTTTCCCGTTTGTTTCCCGTCAACAATAACAGGAGCAACTGAGACAATTACGTCTATTAGCGTTCCGTCTTTTCTTTTGCGGATCGTTTCAACCGATACGACCTTTGATGAATCTGATTTCTGTGTAATGCTCTGCCCTTCCGGTGTTTTCGAGGCAGGCACTACCAGATTATTAATTTTTCTTCCGCGGCACTCTTCCTCGGTATATCCGAACAGATACGTAAACTGGCGGTTAATCTTGATGATGGATTCGTCCGGGTCGGTAATAACCATTGCCTCCGGTGCGCTTTCAATCAGCCGGTCTGCAAATGCCCTTTCTCTTAGGAGTTCCTGTTTTACCAGAATTTCCTCAGTGACATCTGACGTATATATACGAACCGTTCCGAATTCAGGGATATAATTGCAGGAAACGGTAAAATACCACTCCCCGATTTTTTTTACCTGACTCTGCCGGTAATTTGCTTCCTTTTCTGGTGAATCGAAGAGGGTTTTCCAGTTATCGGGAAAAAACACGCTCAGATGTTTCGATCCGGTTTTAACCAGAGCCATATATGCGGCATCATTGGCATACAGCACGGTCCCGAGACTGTCAATTTCCATAACCGGGTTAGGACTCAGCTCCGGAAATGAAGAAAGCCGCTTAATTCTTTTTTCTGTCTCTTTCCTGTCTGAAATATCACGCAGATAGGCGGTAAATAGAGGCCCGTCCCCGGCAGTAACCACTGATATTGCCAGCTCAACCTGAATTTCAGTACCATCCGCCCGCATTGCCGGCATCTCTATTCGCTTATTCAGCACTGAACCCTGACCCGTTCTGAGAAAACGGTCCATACCCTTTTTATGTGCTTCACGATACGCTTCCGGTACAATGAGATCTGAAAGACTCTGTCCAATCACATCCTCTGCCGTATAGCCAAACGTCCGCTCGGCAGCCGTATTAAAGTCAATTACTCTGCTGTCTTTGTCAATAGTGATAATGCAGTCAAGTGCTGAATCAAGAATTCCCGATTTTCTTGCTTCACTTACTCTGAGTTTGTCCTCAGCGTAAACCCTTCCTATAAATAATCCCAACGGACCGCTGATTTTCTCGAAAAACTCAGAAAGTTCCTCGGCATCGGGCATGCTGAAACGTGAAAGAAACTCCATCACACCGGCAAGTCCCATTTCAGTATATACCGGAAAAGCGTACGCTGAAACTAAATCCGGCTTCTTAAGATACTCACACCAGTGGAACTGCATGATATCAACAGGGGCCATCTTAAATGGCCGGCCTTGCTGCCATGCTTTACCCGCCAGACCTTCTCCGGGGAAGAGTGGTCTTTTTTGAAAATTACTCTGAAACAGATTAGAAACAACCGCAGGATTAAAATAATTCTCGGAATTGGTCAGTGCATTCCCATTATCACTCATGCACCAGAATGTTCCATAATCCCAGTTGAAGAAACGGGCGATTTCTGAGATCAGCCCTGACCGCAGCTGATCTATTGATGAACATTCAGCTATTATTTTATTTACACGGTTTACAAAATCTTCCTTGGTACCACATTTGCTTTCATTCTTCCGCAGTACTTTTGCCGGGAGTTTACTCCCATTATCTGGTACATCCTTTCCTTCAGCAAGGCAGACCGTTACTCCTGTTACGATACGTCCGGATGAATCAAACTGAGGGTAAAAATCTGCCTGAGCGCTTTGGCCGCTGATTACCGATTCAATTCCGCAGGATGTGACCGGTTTGCGCCCGGAAAGAACAGATTGAAAAGGAAACTCTGAACCCGGCCCGGCAGCGGGCTGCAAACCAAGTTCCGCAAGGGTTTTATCCATTGCTGACTCCTTACTTATCCCAAGCCAGGCAGCCGCAGAACGGTTAAGATATACAACTTCACCCACTGCGGAGCAATATATCACCCCGGTAGGAAGGGAATCGAACAGGGACACAAACTGGTTTTCAGTCAACCGCATGAACACAAAGCGTTTTTAGTGAAAGAATCGTAGCTCTCTATGAAGCACTTTTTCTCTATGCAGTCAGATTTATGAACAGACTAGTAACAAACAACAAATGAAAGAACTGCATATCAATTTTCAACATCTTTATGAAATATACTACATCGCCAAATTCAAACAATACTGAATATACTGTTATTTATAAATATTTTTTTGCGTAAAACCAATCTCTGCGGTAAACAAATAATCAGGGCGGTAAGCTCAGGCGGATTAAAATCATCAAGGAGAATCAGCTAAACGAGCATAATCATTTTTTACCGTATTTATTTATCGCCTGCCATAATAATTTTCAGACTGGCCGAAAATCTATTCTGTCAGGTACTTTGTTACCCTAAATTTCACCGTTCAACTTAAAATACTGTTCAAAGACAATGCCGTCTGCATCCCTGCACTTGTAATCCCCGTACTTTAACGCAGCGGTCTTTCAGTAAACCAATGAAATAGACTTCTATACTCACGATGAAAAGCAGTGTCAGAAATAAAATAATCTTTTTTGCACTTATTCCTCTTAATCTGGTGTTTTTCACCACTATGTTCATTCACTATCTCGGACACCGGGATGAGCTGAAGAATACACTGCAGAGTTTTATTGCCTATGAATCTGATAAACTTACAGGATATGTTGAACTTCAGATTCATTCAGCCGAACTGCTTGCTTCAACCGGTGCAGAGTTTGTAAATGCCTCAGATTATATATCAGAAGATGAAGCGGGCCTGTTTCTCCGTTCATTTTTTCGCAATCAGCCCTATCTGGCCAGCTGCCGTATTGCTTTGGAGCCTGCCGCCGCCGGAGGTAAAAAATTCCTGGTTTCCGCCGCAAGAAAAGATACCATCATACTCGCCGGAAATATTTCCGGTTTAATTGACCATACCAGACCGGAGGAGTCATGGTATAACAAGGCAAAAGAAGATCTGATTCCGCATTGGGAAGATCCCTTTTTTGACCGCGAAACCGGCCTTTTTACTGTAAGGTATTCCGCTCCCATTATTAAAAACGGAACGTTTTACGGTGTGGTTTCCGTTTTACTCGATTTAAGCAAAATTTCTTTTGAAACCAACAATCAGGATTTCAGTTCGTTCTCCTGGTTTATCCTGAGCGGTGAGGGGAAATATATATATAAGTCCGGCACACTGAATCCCTTTCTGAATTTTGCTGAAGACTCGACTGTTCACCTTTCACATGCTGACCGGATACTGCTCAGCTCTGCAATGACTTCCGGAATCACCGGAAATGCCTCCCTGGCTAAACGGGACGGTGAAGGGGAACTCTGGGTTTTTTATAAACCGCTGAACTCAGACATGTGGAGCATTTGTGTCTCGGTAGAAGATAGAGATGCTCTGAGAAAGGCTAATGCAGAGCTTGCCTCAAATTTTCAGAGCGGAGTAATTCTTCTGCTTGGAGCTATTCTGCTCGGCTCTTTGGCTGCCGCGGTTATCACACGCCCGATCAAAAGACTTACCGGCGATATAAATAACATTATTTCATCCGGCACTCCGGGACTTGTAAGCGTCACATCAAAAGATGAGACCGGAACACTTGCTGCAGCATTCAATCAGATGTCAGAAAGGCTTATCCGCAAAACGGAGAAACTTAAAGAACTGAATCTGCGGTTTGATCATGCCATTCATGCCTCCAATGACGGAATTTTTGACTGGAACATCCGGACAGGTTCCCTTTACTTCAGTGAGAGGATGTTTGAAATTTCCGGCTATAAGCAGGGAGAGTTTCAGCCTGATGTTCACTCTCTTGAACGTCTCTTCCCTTCTTCCGCCACCGGGTTCAGCATCATGGATATATATGCCGGACTGCTCATCTCCTCCCGCTTCAGCAACCGTATAGAACTTCGCAAAAAAGACGGTTCTCTGCTCTGGACTGAAATTCATGCCATTGCAGCCGAATTTGATAATAATAAGAAACCGCTCCGTATAATCGGAACGATCACTGATATCTCTGAGATTGTTGACGCAAGCGATAACATCAGAAGTTTCTGGGAGTCTTCTCCCGATCCTCTGCTTGCCGTTAATTTAAAAGGGGATATCAGCGCACTCAACACAAAGGCAGCCCGGCTCTTCGGCTATTATGAAAGTGAACTGCAGAACCGAAACCTGTCCAGGGTTTTTTCTGATGACATTCATGAATTTCTTTCCGGTCATAAAAAGAAATTTGAAGAAAAGCAGTTTGAAGATCTCCCCGCGACAATTGTATATGCCATTAAAAAGGATGGCACCCGTTTCCCGGTGGAAATTTCTGCCGCGTATTTCCGTATCAATAAAACCGTTACCGCTGTGCTTTCACTGCGAGATATATCCGAACGGCTCAAACAGCAGGAACTTGCGGCCGCTAAAGAGGCAGCTGAAAAGGCTGCCGCCGTTAAAAGCCAGTTCATGGCAACCATGTCTCATGAAATAAGAACACCAATGAACGGCATAATAGGCCTCACTAATCTCCTTTCAAAAACCGGATTGAATGAGAAGCAGTCGGGTTATCTTAAAAAAATTGACCGCTCCGCGCATGCTCTGCTCGGAATTATTAATGATATCCTTGACTTTTCAAAAATTGAAGCCGGTAAACTAAACATTGAATATATTGATTTCGACATCGAACATGTTCTTGATACAGTTACGAATTTCATTTCATCAAAAGCACATGAAAAGGGGCTGGAGTATGCCATCCGGCTTGAGCAGGATGTTCCCTTTAATCTGATCGGCGACCCGCTACGTTTGGCTCAGGTTCTTACGAATTACTGCAGCAACGCATTAAAATTTACTTCTGAAGGAGAAATCCTGATGACGGTAAGTGTTATCAGACAAAATGATACAGAGGCTGAATTGCTCTTCTCTGTTAAGGATACCGGAATCGGTATGAATGAAACACAGATGGAAAGTCTTTTTCACGCATTTGAACAGGCTGATGCTTCCACAACCAGAAAGTATGGCGGTACCGGTCTCGGACTTGCCATCTGCCGCAGAATAGCTGATATGATGAATGGCAAAACATGGGCTGAAAGTACAGAGGGAAAAGGAAGCACATTTTATTTCTCCGGTGTCTTCGGGAAACAAATTTCTCAAAAGTCAAAAGAACTTCCGGAAATTCCTGATTTACAAAATCTTCCCGTCCTGGTTGTTGATGATAATGACACAAGCAGAATGATTCTGACAGAGATTCTCGAATCCTTTTCATTTAGGGTAACCACCGTAAATTCAGGAGTTGAGGCAATCAATCTGCTGAAAGAATTTCCGGAGCAATTTAAACTTATCCTCCTTGACTGGCGCATGCCCGGGCTTGACGGCATAGAAACAATGTCTGTTATGAAGGATACGTTCGGTACAGCGCTTCCCCCGGTTATCATGCTTTCTGCTTTTGCTAATGAGGAAATTATTGCAGCAGCCGGAGAATCCGGTATACATGCCTACCTCGCAAAGCCGGTAAGCCAATCACTTTTATTTAACTCAATTCTGGACGTTTTACATAAAAAAGTAAAACGGAAAAAGGCTGATTCTAAATCTAACCCGCTCAGCGAGGATCTTTCATCCATCCGCGGTGCGCATATTCTGCTTACCGAGGATAATGAAATAAACCAGCACATCATAGTTGAAATGCTCACTCAGCAGGGAATAAAAGTCGACGTTGCCGGGAACGGTAAAATAGCTCTTGATATGGTCAGGGATTCAGGCTTCCCATCTAAGTATCATCTTATTTTTATGGATCTGCAGATGCCGGTAATGGATGGATATACATCGGCTGAGGAAATACGCAAACTCATCGGTCTTGGGAAAATCCCCATCATTGCCATGACTGCTGATGTAATGCAGGGTGTCCGGGAGCGCTGTCTTGCTATTGGAATGAACGGCTTTATTACAAAACCGGTTAATCCTGATGAGGTCTTTAAAACGCTCCGCAAGTGGATTTCCCCCGAAAGCATTACTAGGGAAAGCTATATCCCTGAAATTCCAAAAGCAGCTCCTGAAATTAACACAGATGCAATTCCCGCTTTTTCATTTATTGATATGCATGACTCGCTCCGGAGACTGAGAGGCAATCATGCATTACTGATAACACTTCTTGAAAAATTCCATGAGGGTAATAAAGATCTCTGCGGAAGAATTGAACTGGCGTATCAAAGCGGAGAAACTGAACTTGCTGTCCGGCTTGCCCATACGCTGAAAGGAGTAGCGGCAAATCTTGGTATGGAAACACTTCGTGAAAAAGCCGCTTCTCTTGAAATGGTTCTGAAAGAAACTAACAATGAAGAATTTTCTGCTGCTCTGCATGATCTTGAGCAAACTTTAGCACCCATCATCAATGAACTGGAAAACTGGTTTTCTTCAAAGAAAGATCACCATAAACCGGGCGATGGGCAGCTTGATAAAGAGCAGTTCCGGGAAAAGCTTGATGAAGTTATGAGCCTGCTTCAGTATGCCGATATCAGTGCCGCCAAAAGATTCACTGAACTTGAGTCACTCCCCGGCGCTCATATATATTCCGGTGCCTTCTCTGAAGTAAAAAGCCATCTCGGCAATTATGATTTCGAATCTGCGATAGCGGCGCTTCAGCCGGTCAAAGAAGGAATCATAAATAATCAGTAACATGAAAAATCCTTCTGCCCTGTTTGGGTAAAAGAGTATTGATTCCCTGAGAAAAAAAATCAGCCAGCAAGTATTCAGCATGGAGACAGATGCCAATCCGTCTCCATAACTTATCAGATTCCTAAGCCTTACTTTCTTCCTTAACTGAAGCCATATCAATCACAAAGCGGTATTTAACATCGCTCTTAATCATCCGCTCGTATGCCTGATTAATATCCTGCATCCTGATTACTTCAATGTCGGATGTAATACCGTGCTTTCCGCAGAAATCAAGCATCTCCTGTGTTTCAGGTATTCCCCCGATGAGGGAACCAACAACTGCCCTGCGGCGGGAAACTAACGGTCCGGTGTTAAGCATTTCCAGTTTGCCGAGAAAGCCGACAAGCACCAGGCTGCCATTAACATTCAGTGTTGGTATATATGGGTTCAGATCATGATGATTTGGAATGGTATCTATGATAAGATCATAAGCGAGTTTTACTGATGTCATTTGTTTCTCATCCGTGGAGTATATAACTTTATCCGCTCCCAGCCGGAATGCATCTTCTTCCTTCCCTTTACTTCTTGTAAAAAGGGTAACTTCTGCTCCAAGTGCTTTTGCTAATTTAAGAGCCATGTGTCCAAGTCCGCCAAGCCCTGCCACAGCAACTTTACTCCCCTTCCCTATCTTCCAGTGCTTCAGCGGTGACCAGGTGGTAATGCCCGCGCAAAGAAGCGGAGCAGCACCCTTAAGATCAAGCCCTTCCGGCATCTTGAGAACGAATTTTTCAGTAACGGTTATCATATCGGAATAGCCGCCAAAGGTTTTCAGCATATCTTTTGGGTCAATACTGTTATAGGTATAGGTTGCCCCTTTTTCGCAGTACTGCTCCTCCCCGTGAGAACAGGAAGAACATTTTCCGCAGGAGTCCACCATACAGCCGACACCCACGAAGTCACCAGTTTTGAATCGGGTTACCGCGCTTCCGGTCTCCGTTACTTTTCCCACGATTTCATGCCCGGGAACAACGGGATAGCGTGTCCCGCCCCAGTCATTCCTGGCAGTGTGCAGATCTGAATGACACACTCCGCAGTAGAGTATCTCAATCACCACATCATCAGGGCGCGGATCTCTCCGTTCAAAATGATAAGGACCAAGATCCTCTGTTGGAGAAGGGGCTGCATATCCATAAACTTTTTTCATGATACTAATTCCTTTAATACAAGATTTTCTTACTTATACATCTGAAAACAAAACAAAGAACAAATTCATTCCTCAAAATAAGCACTATCGAAGTATTCTGCGAAAATCTGTTTGATCTGCGGGAAACTTTGTTATTTGCCCCTATTTTCTTTATCTGCTAAATTCTGCGTAATCTGCGGGAAACTCTTCCTTTGGCTGAATAAAAAAACCCGGCAAGCTGTTCTTTAGAAAACATACTCACCGGGTTATGGCGGATTTGAATTACTGCTTAGCTGTCAGCAGTTATTTTTCAGATACAGTATTTTTTCCCGCTCCCAGATTATACCAATTCACATTCCTGGTGATGTACATCGTAAACCCGAGTATGGCAGTCAGACCGATGCTTCCGATGAGCAAAGCATAGTCCTGAAGCTGCAAAGTAATATATACGAAGGTGTATGTAAGCGCCAGCACCAGAACAAGTATTCCCGTCTGTTTGGGATTCTTTAATATTGCCTTGGCATACAGACCAATCATCCCGATTATCGCAATACTCGCTATACTATATGCTGTGGTAAAGTTCGTATGCTCTGAAATCGAAATCAGCAGGGTATAGTAAAGCACCAAGGCAAGGCCTATGATTAGATACTGAAACGGATGCACTCTTTTGCTGCTGAAAATTTCTGTCAGGAAGAATGTCAGAAACGTAAGCACAATGGCCAGCAATGCATATTTAGCTGAGCGTGTGGTCATAAGATAATCATCAACCGGCAGAAGCAATTCAACACCGAATATACTTTTCTGCACACCGGGGCTGTTGGCCTCACCTATCCAGTACTGCGGATAGTTTCTGTTAAGTTCAAGTATCTTATACGAGGCGGTGAATCCGTTATCGCGAATTTCTCTGTCATCCGGCAGGAATGCACCAGAGAAACTTGGATCACCCCAGGAGGAACTGAGCTCAACATGAGTCTCTTTACCAAGAGGCGCGAAGCCAAGATGACTGCTCCCCTGCAGCACAAGGTCGAATGAAAAGGAAAGTTCATTCAGGTTCTGCACACCCGTAAAAATATTTTTAACAGTAATACCAGAGGCAACCAGTCCGGGTATCTGAGTCCCGGGGTCTGCCTGAAATTTATTATCATTCAGCATCATTGTAACCCGCTCTTTAATTCCGCGCAGGTCTGATATATGCACTGTTATAAATGCTTCGTTCCAAAGGATTTTGTCACCGCCCTGTTCTTCTGCATATCGCCCTGCTCCTTCAAAACTGCCGGAAACTGCAATCGTTGAATTGTACACTACTACTTCATAAATACCACGGCGGAGTGTTTCAGGTGTGATGTTTCCCTTTACCCGCAGCATGGAAGGCAGGATGTGCATCTCTTCCCTGAGGACTTTTACCTTGCCATCTTCAGTATAACTCCTGTTGTACGGGAGTGTGAGGATCGGACCATATATATCCTGACTTCCCGACCATTTGTCGCTCACTTCTTTTACTGCTGACTGCCGCAGCCCCTGCCGTTCAGAAATGAGTGAGTGGACGAACTGCATGGGAATCATGAGCATAAGCATGAGAATAAATACCGAGATCAGTTTGAGTGAAACCGACCCTCTTATAAAATTTGTTATTGTTTCTACAACTGATTTTTCTTCTTTTTCCATAGGAGTAATTTCCTTCTTTTTTATAAAGCTGATACTGACCGTAGTCCTTTTTTACCGGTCTTTTGTCTTAATTAAAGCGGATAGCTGTTTTACCATACGCTGAAGATTCATATTCATGATCTCAAAAGAATAGTGTTAAGGATTAGTCAGGATTTTCTTTTCTGACAGATTGAATAAATATCCGGGCAGAGCAAAAGTAAACACAAACACTGTGTGAATGGCCATATATACAGCAAGCCGGCTGAATTCTGCCTGACTTTCGTCCACTAACATTCCCGCCAGTGCAATTATGGCAAGAAATGCAAATCCCGCGGCAAGCAGATACATCGCTCTTGAAAGTTTCTTTGCTTCAAAACGGCAGATCCCTAAGGTGACGAGCGCACCAATGAGCATCGCGGAATATATAAGGTTCTCCGGATTGTCTTCCGAGCCCATAATTCCCACTGCTCCATTCGAAACGGTTATAAATAAGGAGCCGGTGAGGGCAATACCTGCAGCCAGCAGATATTCATTTGGTTTTCCTCTGTTGGTGAGAAACGTGAATACAGCAGCAGCAATAATGCTCCCTGCCATCCATATGGTCATCCATCCCACTATATCACCGTTAGAGAGTGCTTCAGCCGGCGGATTAAGTATCATCCACAGGAGAAGCGGAGTGGCAATTGCTGTATAGTATAAATACACGGTTTTCCGGCCGTTCATGTTAGTATATCCTCTTTAATGTATACTGTTTGTTAATTACATCTTTTATAGTTTTTTCACTTTGAAATTCAAAGTGAAAGGGTAAAAAAATATCAGTTCTTTTGTGAAAGAATCAGTTTTTCGAGTGCGGCAAGATGCAGGGAAAATGCAACCCGTCCTTCATCTGTTATATGATACTGTGTGTTAGGGCGTTTATCAATAAATGATTTTCTTACGCCAATAAACTTTTCCTTCTCAAGCGCTTTGATATGACTTGCCAGATTGCCGTCTGTAACATCAAGATACTCTTTCAGCGCGTTAAAATCGAGCGAATCGTTTACCGAAAGCGCCGACATAATACCCAGCCGCACGCGGCTTTCAAATGCCTTATGCAGCCCATCAATCACTGCTTTCATTTTCCGTACCTGGTAAACATATATACGCCATACAGAATGTGCACCCCTCCAAAACCCGCTGCCCAGATAAAAATACTGTACTCAATAAAAAGAATGCTTAACACTCCAAGCAGAATCTGCACCAGCCCCATATATCCTATCTCGGTAAAGGTATATCTTCCTCCGCTGTGCAATGCGAGACCGTAAAAAATAAGCGTTACAGGAATAAGCAGCCCGAGCATTCCCTGACTGATGAATATCAGAAGGAGCAAACCTCCCGTGACCAAAGGCACTGCCATATCAGCCAGCATTTTCCGGGAAACCGGGTTCCAGGCGCTCTCTCCCTTCTTCCTGGCTTTCTGCTTTGAAACAAAAACCGCATTGGTTATTGCCAGCACAAGAACGGCGATTCCAAGAATAATGACATTCCTGAGAGCAGCCGGATCAGTAGTGTAAAAAACCTCAGCCGGTTTGAAATTCAGGTACCAGAAGGCAATATGCGCCCCGGCCAGAGCATAAAGACCGGCCATAATGCCCGCCCAGCCCGAAAGTGATAAAAACTTTGAAGACCGCTCCATCATAGAACGGATTTCAGCTAAATCGCGGAGGTAATCTTGGGTTTCTTTCATTTCAAAAACAAAGTACTTTTTATTTCAAAGTTAATATTTTTATCCGGATCCCGCAAGAAAAAACTTATCCTGAAAATTTTCTCCTCCGCAATCTTGACTGACAGCCAAAAAATCAGTAATATTGTTGTTCTAATTCGACAAATTCCGATCAGGAATTTAAATTCCGCGATAGTTCAATGGTGGATCCCGACTCGTCGGGATGTTAACCGAAGAGATGCAGGAAAAAAGTTTGAAATTCCGCGATAGCTCAATGGTGGAGCATTCGGCTGTTAACCGAAGGGTTGCAAGTTCGAGTCTTGCTCGCGGAGCCAAAAAAACCCCGACTTGTTCGGGGTTTTTTGTTTTAATGAATTCGGCTGTTATCCCGACTTGTCGGGATGCAAGTTTCCCGACTTGTCGGGACGGAGCAATCAGAGCCACAGTATTACTGGGGCTTTTTTTGTTTTTAGGCATTCGGCTGTTACTCCGATCCCGAAAGCATTCGGGACGGAGTGCAAGTTGCCCGACTTGTCGGGACGGAGCAATCAAAGCCTCAGTGTAAACCGGGGCTTTTTTATTTTAATTGCACTCATGAAATGTTTCGTTTACATTCTTCAATCCGAATCCTCTGGCAAGTATTACATCGGGATTTCTGAAAACCCCGACAGGAGGCTGGAATTTCATAACACCCTTGAGAAGGGCTTTACTTCAAGATACCGTCCCTGGAAGATTGTTTACACCAAAGAATTCTCGGATAGAACTTCAGCTCATAAGGTCGAATTGAAGCTCAAATCTTGGAAATCTAAAATTATAATGGAAAGGGTTATTTCAGGAGAAATTATCCTGTGAAAATCAGCGTTCGGCTGTTATCCCGACTTGTCGGGATGCAAGTTTCCCGACTTGTCGGGACGGAGCAAATGTAACCCCGACTAGTTCGGGATTTTTTGTTTTTAAAGCATTCGGCTGTGATCCCGACTCGTCGGGATACAAGTTTCCCAACTTGTCGGGACGGAGACAACGAAATCCCGACCTATTAGGAGGTTTTTTGTTGCATATTTTAAAAAGGGATGTATTTTGATAATCCACGATAAATCACTTAGGTGTTTAAAGAACTCCTAAATCTTTAAAATTGCGAATATTTATAGCTTTGAAACTCTGATTTTGTCTTAGATGTATTAAAGTGGGGAAAGCCGTTTATTTTTCTTATTTTTTTCAGCGCATTTTTGGTTGTGCGATACCCTCCCCCTTACAGTAAGCCAAATTATGTGAACGCAAACTGAAAAAGCTATCTACAAGTATAAAAAGATGGACAAAAACCTTTCAGTCCAAAGAAAGATTTTGTAAATTTGTGATATGGTGACAAACAAAAAGAATAACAATCCTTTAGCAGAGGTTTTTGGTTTCCCAATCATTAATCAATCGGCAAAAGCAAAACGTTACCGCAGCCAAAAGTTGTGCCCATTTAACAACAAGGTTCCTAATTGCACCAAAGATAAAGCAAATGACCCTTTAGGTGTTTGTAGTGTTTTTTACAACGATACCCCGGTGATTACTTGCCCAACAAGATTCAGAGAGGAATGGCTGATAATTGAAAATGCTGCTAAATTTGCTTTTGACGAGAAAACTAAATGGACTTCACTTTCAGAAATTAGACTACTAGACAAAAACGGACAATCTGCCGGCAATATTGACTTCGTTTTAGTTTCATACAACGATAAGGGACATCTTTCAGACTTTGCATCGCTTGAAGTTCAAGGTGTTTACATCTCCGGTAATCTACGTAATCCCTTTGACGCCTACATCAATAAGCCGACAAGTAGCTTCAATTGGGGAACTGGCTATAATTCACCAAAGCCCGACTACTTGTCTTCTTCAAGAAAGCGGCTAATTCCTCAGATGCTATACAAAGGTGGGATTTTTCAAACCTGGAAAAAGAAACAGACCGTTGCACTTCAGAAATCATTTTTTGACACCTTACCAAAACTTCCAACTGTTAGTCGAGAGAAAGCAGAGATAGCATGGTTTTTATATGACTTGGTTCTAGATAAAACCACCAGCCAATACAATTTAACATTAGTTGAAATTGTTTATACTGAATTTGAAGCTGCCTTATTTAAGGTAACTACTCCTGAACCCGGTAATATTGAAGATTTTGTTAATCTGCTTCAGGATCGACTGGACGAAAGATTAGAAGGTAACTCTCCTGATACCCCAAGCTTAACAGATATAATTAGCAGTTAAAATGGCTGAACAGCTAGCAATATTTGGAAAAAATATAGTTCATAGCAAACATGCAAAAGTAGTCAATGTTGCTTCAGTGCCACAAAGAAGCCCGTTTCGTTATCCCGGCGGAAAAACCTGGTTAATACCGACGGTCAGAGAATGGTTGCGCCAAGAAAAAAAAATCAAAGAGCTTATTGAACCATTTGCTGGTGGCGGTATAGTTAGTTTAACTGCGGCATTTGAGAATCTTGCTGAACACATTACAATGGTTGAATTAGATGAAGAAATTGCTGCTGTTTGGGAAGTAATAATCAATGGAAACAACGAATGGCTTGCCAACAAAATTTTAATGTTTGAGCTATCACACAAAAATGTAAATGAAGAGCTAAGCAACCCTCATAAGGGAACTAATGATTTGGCTTTTTGTACTATTCTCAAAAACAGAGTATTTCACGGTGGCATTATCGCTAAAGGCTCAGGAATGTTAAAGCACGGTGAGAATGGAAAGGGCATAGCTTCGAGATGGTATCCCAAAACTCTTGCCGAGCGAATTAGAGCAATAAATTTCGTAAAAAACAAAATCAGTTTTTTGCAGACCGATGCATTTAAGGTAATTGAAGAGAAGTGCAACGTTGAGGAAGCTTACTTTTTTATAGACCCTCCTTATACAAAGGCCGGCAAGCGCCTTTATACATATTTTGATATCGACCACGAAAAACTGTTTTATTCGATATCAAAAATAAAAGGTAAATTTATGTTGACTTATGATGATACAGAAGAGATAAGATTATTAGCAAATAAATACTGTTTAAACTTCCGAACAATTGCAATGAAAACAACACACCACTTAAAGAAAAATGAGATTATTATCTCTGACAATTTTGAATGGTGGACAAATTCCACAGATGAATATCTTAATATTACCTAGAAGAGAAAATTTAAATCCCTTTTACAATTAGTAGAATAAGATGTATTGATATATAGTGTTTTCTGGCAAAATGTTTTGATATCTTTAGCTAAAATCCTTTGTTGTTAAAATTAACATGTTTTGCATTTCTACATTTAACTGTTATTTTACAAAAGACAACCCAACAAATATTTAATTCTCTCCAATGAGGTAATCAGCCATCCTAAGCTAATATCCAATCTATACGAATAGAATATATATAGTCCGTTTTTCCTTGACTTTGCAGAGATGCAAATTCTATATCAGAAAGAACGCTCACAAAATCAAGGGCTTTGTTGATTCTTTCAATAATGACGAATTTACTTGTTGATGCATTTCTGACTACTTTAGTGCTATTATACCAGCATGTCAGAAAACCCCGACAGGAGGTTAGAATTCCATAATAACATTGGGAAGGACTTCACCTCCCGTTACCGCTCCTGGAGGATTGTTTTCACAAAAGAATTCCCTGACAGAACTTAAGTTCATAAGGGCGAACTGAAACTCAAATCATGAAAATCCAAAGTTATGAGTGAAAAGGCAGTAAGCTGAGAGATCACTATCTGATTTCATTCTCCGGAATTCTATCCCCGGCTGACAGATCAAAGTTCCGGTTAAACTTTTACAGTACATATTTGGTCTATGATAAAAACTAATTGAGATTACCATTTTGAAATTGTTACGAGTTTTAATCTTTTCTACCATCTTTTATTGCTTACCGCTTAACGCTCAAAATTATTACTTCCCTCCGCTGAGCGGCAGTCAATGGGATACCGTGTCGCTTTCGGGTCTGGGGTGGAACATTGAACAGTTACCTCCGCTTTACTCATTTCTGGAAAACAATAATACGCGGGCATTTATTGTTTTGAAAGATGGGAAAATAGCGCTTGAAAAATATTTCGGGACCTTCACAAAGGATAGTCTCTGGTACTGGGCTTCTGCCGGAAAAACGATGACAGCGGTACTTGTGGGAATCGCACAGAAGGAGGGTTTCCTCTCTCTTTCCGATACCTCATCAAAATGGCTTGGCAGCGGATGGACCAGCCTGCCTCCGGAGAAGGAAAAAAGAATCACCGTATGGAATCAGCTGACCATGACAACCGGACTGGATGACGGCGTTGCTGACGATGACTGCACTCTTCCATCCTGCCTGATCTACAAGGCAGACGCAGGAACCAGATGGGCTTACCATAATGCACCATACACCCTGCTTGATTCTGTTATATATAAATCAACCGGCGAGACACTGAATCAATTCTATTTCTCCCGCGTACGCACTAAGATTGGCATGAATGGTTTATTCATTCGCTCGGGCAGCTACAATAATGTGTTATATACAACCCCCAGAAGTATGGCACGGTTTGGATTGCTCATGCTAAACCGGGGGCGGTGGGAGAATACGGCTGTATTGAGCGATACCGGATATTTTTCTGCCATGACAAACACATCTCAAAACATTAACCTGTCATACGGTTATCTCTGGTGGCTCAACGGAAAATCATCACATATGCTCCCAACTTCTCAACTGGTATTCCCCGGATACTTGTCTCCTCAAGCCCCAAAGGATATGTTCTCTGCATTGGGCAAAAATGGTCAAATATTGAATATCGTACCAAGTCTCGGGATTGTAACCATCCGCATGGGTGATTCACCTGACAACTCTCTTGTACCGACAACATTAAACAACCAGATTTGGGAACGCCTGAATCAGGTAATTGCTCCTTCAACAAATGTTATATACACAGAAAAGGCCGATTTCCCTGATAAATTTGCCCTCTCTCAAAATTTCCCGAATCCGTTTAATCCCGAAACGCAGTTTGATTTTCAGATTGCGGAACAGAGCAGAGTTAAACTTGCTGTTTACGATGTTCTCGGGCGTGAGGTGGCAGTTCTGGTGAATGAAGAAAGAGCCGCTGGCAGCTACACCGCACGATGGAATGCATCAGCAGAGATGAGCGGAGTATACTTCTGCAAAATGACGGCCGATGGTTTTTCTTCGACTATAAGATTGTTGCTGCTTCGCTAAGGGATGCAGGTTTCTGAAGTGTCGGTATGGCGAAAGAAAGACCCTCCGTTCCTTCCCTTGCTGCATCTTTGTTTAAGGCGCTTATAACCTCCCCTTTTTTCTCACCTTCTGATATATTGTTTTTTCCCGATTTTCCTCATATTTTCGAATCTTCACCCTAACAATTCTTTCGTTTCCCCGGGGGGCAGACAGCCAGTTGTTCAAATTATCACCAAGGATTTATGAAGCACTCGTACCAGATCGGATTTCTCCTTTTCCTCTGCAGTTTTGTAGTCAGTTGCAATGGGCAGACAAATCAGAACTCTCATTCCGGCAAGACGGTCGGAGGAGCATTCGAAAATAGTGAATTCACGTATTATGGCATCCCAAAAAGCATCAGTGCGGTTGATACCAGTCCTGCGTGGAACCATGGCGGTCAAAAAATTCTGCTGACCGGAGTTGTATATCAGCGTGACGGAAAAACTCCGGCGCCGGATGTCCTCCTCTATTACTATCAGACCAACACTGAAGGCAGGTATCTTCATAAACCGGAGGAGAGCAGAAGCATGACTCCGAATAATCTTGGGCAGACTCACGGCTATATCCGCGGATGGGTAAAAACAGATGCTGATGGGAAATACTCTATATATACAACACGCCCGGGCGCCTACCCCGCGGCAGATGAACCTGCTCATATACATCTGACCGTAAAAGAACCCAACGATATAAACGAATACTACATTGATGATTATGTATTTGATGATGACCCGCTTCTGACCACTGCAAGAAGAAAGCGTCTGGAAAACCGCTGCGGCAGTGGTGTGCTGCGCTTTGTTCAACAGGGAGAACTGCAGGTTGGTGAAAGGAATATCATTCTTGGATTAAACATCCCCGACTATCCAGTTAAACATGAAACAGGGTATCAGTCCGGGATACAGGTCGGAGAGGATATCTTTTCGTTCATCCCGTATCACGCATGGGGTCCCGACAAAGGAACCCGCACCTGCCCGGTCTGTAAATATGGATGGTATCATGGAATCCTTTATTTTGTTGGTGATAATCCTGACTGGAACGAAATCAGACAATGGCTTATCTTCCTGGAAAATGAAAGC
Organism: Ignavibacteriales bacterium; assembly: GCA_015709675.1. Classification (NCBI taxonomy): domain Bacteria; kingdom Pseudomonadati; phylum Ignavibacteriota; class Ignavibacteria; order Ignavibacteriales; species Ignavibacteriales bacterium. The sequence continues at coordinate 1,360,351 of CP054182.1, read as the reverse complement.
AGCAAACGGGGGAAGTATCTTAAAGTATATTTTATTTACGGCAATGAAAAAGATTACAGTAAAAGCCGGAGAGAAGAGGAATTGTCAGAAATTGGCAGAGAGCTGAAAATTAAACATGTCGCATTAACGTATGTTCCCTCTTTTACAGACAGTGAATCTGAAGTTGATCTGAATAAAATCAATCCTCAGGCGGAAAACACTTTCTTCCTCTTCAAACGCAGCCGGCTGATAGAAAAATTTGTAAACCTGAAACCAGGCGATCAGAACTTCGAACGCATCACGGCACAGCTTGACGCATCAAAAAATGAGTATTTTGACGCTGAAAAACCCAAGCAAAATTAATTGTACTATTTCTTTACAAAATATTCTTTAGTCATCCACTTTTGCTGAGAAAGGAATCCTCTGGTTTTATATGACGAATAAATTGAAGAGTATACACACATGAGAAAATTAATCGCGGGAATAAACATGACGCTGGATGGCAGATTCGACCACACTGCGGTTGATCCTGATGAAGAAATTCATAACCATTACTCTGAACAGTTGAAAAATGCAGACACCGCGCTTTTCGGCAGAATTACCTACCAGCTCATGACCTACTGGCAGACATTACTTCAGAACCCTTCCGGCAATAAAGCGATGGATGATTTTGCCCTCGCTATTGATGGAATTCAGAAAATTGTATTTTCAAAAACACTGACCCATACCGGATGGCATTCAGCTTCCATTGCCAAACAGGGGCTCAGGGATGAAGTTCTGGCGCTCAGACAGATGCCAGGCAGAGATATTCTGGTAAGCAGCAGAAGCATCATCGTCGGTTTGTTGAATCTTAATCTGATTGATGAACTTCAGCTCTGCATACATCCTGTCGCTGCCGGAACGGGTCAAATGCTGTTTGAAGATTTAAATATCCGTTCAAAGTTTGCTCTTGTCAATTTAAAAACATTTTCAGGCGGGGCTGTGTTGCTATGCTATCAGCCGCTGAAGCCGGTGTAGTGTCCGCAGACAGAATACGAATGTTCTTTTCTGAAAATGAACTTACCAAAACACAGATATACTGCTTAAATGTGTATAAAATATCGTTCGATGACACAGGCAAGCATGGTTTTCCGGAGTGTTTTTTATAAGTCGTTACTTCTCAGGTAAATTGAACAGTTTACCTTACATCAGGATTTATTAATACATTATTAATTAATTATTTTTTTATGCAAAACAAATTATCATCAGAGAGAGTAACTCTCAGACCTGCTTCCATACAGGATAAAAGAAATTTATACAACTGGCTGGCTCACTCAAACCTGACGGCTGAAATGCTTGGACCGCCCCACTTTCCTGACGCACCCGCGCCAACGTGGGAGGAGTTTGATCAGGATTATTTAGATTACTATTTTGACGGTTCGCAGCCGCTAAGCGGACGCTGTTTTATAATTTTACATAACCAGGAGGAAATCGGGCAGATTAATTATAATGAAATTGATACACAATCAAATTCAACTGAAATTGATATCTGGCTCTCTGACAGGAAGTTTACCGGAAAGGGTCTTGGCACAGAAGCAATTATTCTGTTGTGTGATTACCTTCATAAAGAGCTGAAATGTAAAACAATAATCATAGCCCCATCAAAACGAAATAGTAACGCAATCAAAGCATACAAAAAAGCAGGATTTGTTGAAACCGATTGGCTCCCGGAAGATTTTACCCCGGATTACCATGATGCTGTGGTCATGGTAAAGATTATGTCCCGATAAAATCCTTGTAACCGTAGAGAATGTCAGGGCGTGTTTACCTTTTTCCTGTGTTAAGTGCAGCGGGTATCAAGTATGTGTAAACTGCCCCCTCAATTTCTTAACCTACATTAACTTTTCCGCTCCATCCTTTGCCTAATTTACCTCATAAAAAAGAAGGAAATAAGTTATGAATACCAAAAAAGTCGAATTGATTGCTGCCCCGCCGCAGTTTCACTGGGTGGGGGACGGATTCCGGGTGCATAATTTTATCCCGGGCGGATTCCATCTTGAGATGGAGCGCATGAATCCTTTTATCATGCTGGACTATAACTCAAAGCATCATTTTCCTCCGTCAGACAAACCCCGGGGTGTGAGTGTGCATCCTCACCGCGGATTTGAAACGGTTACCATCGCTTACAAAGGCCGTGTTGCCCATCATGATAGCAGCGGGGGAGGCGGTGTAATCGGAGAAGGTGACGTGCAATGGATGACGGCTGCATCGGGAGTTCTGCACAAAGAGTACCATGAAGAAGAGTGGAGCAAAACCGGCGGTGAGTTTCAGATGGTTCAGTTGTGGGTAAACCTGCCTGCAAAGGATAAAATGTCTCCGCCAAAATATCAGGCGCTGGCAAACAGTCAGTTCGGACGGTATATACTTGAAAACAATGACGGAGAGATTGAAGTGATTGTGGGAGAATATAAAGCAGTAAAGGGTGCTGCTTCAACCTTTACGCCGGTTCACCTGATGAATGCAAAACTGCACTCAGGTGCAAAAGCTGATTTTTCATTCCCTGCTCAGTATAATACTGCGCTTTTGGTTATTGAAGGCAGCATCACCGTTAATGGCCAGGAGCAGGCACCGGCTGATCATTTCGTGCTGTTTGAAAACAAGGGGGAGCAATTTACCATTGAAGCATCAGAGAACTCTGTTGTCCTTATCCTGAGCGGTGAGCCGATTAACGAACCCATTGCTGCCCACGGACCGTTCGTGATGAATACACGCCGGGAAGTGTTTGAGGCATTTCAGGATTTCCAGAACGGTAAATTTGGCAGACTTGATGAATAATAGTTTTACCTCTGCCGTTTAAGATTATCCTCTCTTTCCGGCCAGATCAGTAAGACAAAAATTTATCTGCCATCGTTATGCAATACATTTCTGTGCCGGAAGGGTCTCCTGGGTAAATCGCGGTACATTAAGCGCGTTTACCTGAGTTTTGTTATCCCTCTTCCGGCAAGTGACCGGCATATAAGGTAAATTCCTAATAAATGCTGAACGGGTTTCCTTCTTCACCATTACTGGTTATATTTCGGTTGGTTTTACATAAAATTGAAATGAATACTGCCCGGATTACACCTTTTCATGCTGCAGAGATTTGGCAGCTTTGTTTTTCCAGAATTATCCTGAGGGGTGCATGGTATTCATAATCCGCCTGCTGATTTTCCTGATTCTTACACCCCAGGTATTTGCCTCGTTTGACTCCCTCTTTATCCGGATAGAAGAACATTCTGCCGACAAAGATAAACTGGAATTTATTCTTCAGGAGCTTAAACAAAAAACTTCCGGCGAAGATGTGGTTAATCAGGTATTGATTGCCGAACTTGGCCTTTCAATAGCAGAAGAAAACCCGGCCGACACCAGCATATTTTTCCTTTCGTTCCGCCTGGCAAACTTGTGGAAAGCTATTAACAATCATCCCAATACCGAGAAGTATGAGGGTTATGCGCTTGCTGTTGCGCGCCGGTTTAAAGACCCTGTCAGAGAATCAAAAGTACTGCGGCATATAGGGGAAGTTAAACGCGTGCAGGGTAAATTCTCCGAAGCCATTACTGTTTTGCATAATGCCCGTGCCGTCTCAGCTGCTGCGGGAGATACTGAGGGATATATACGAAGCGAAAACCGTCTTGCCGCGGTCTATTTTGAAAAAACCATCCATTTCAGTCTCTATGGCAGAGGAACACCTGATTCTTCCGCCGATATCTATTTTAACAAGAAAGCAAACGTCCGGATATACCGGAATGATGCGGATTCGCTGATGGCAAATGCCCGGCGATCAATGGAGGGAGCGGCACTGCTGCAGAATACTCCTTTAATGCTCTCCAGTCTTAATATCATTGCTTCATGGAAATCCTTTCTTACTGAGTATGAAGAAGCCTCACGGCTCTTTGAAGACGGCATCCGCCTTGCGCGGTCAGTTAACTCAGTCTCCTCATTGGTTGAATTTCTCCGCAATGCTTCCGGTAATTACGCAAAGAGCGGCAGGTATGCGCTCGCGATAAATATGATAATTGAATCGGATGCACTGGTTAACCCTGATTCCGGTGGTGTATATACACATGAAACCGCTTTCCGCCTGGCTGATTATTATGAGATGGCCGGTGATAAGGAAAAAGCCCTCGAATATCTTAAAATAGCTTATAGTCAGTTCCGGGAAACCAGTAAAAATCCCGTAGCAACGGATATCATGAACTCCCGCATTGAAATGGAAATCGAACGGAACCGGGAGCGCATCCTGTATGAAAAGAATAAAACGCTGTTTGTTATCATCACCTTTGCCGGAATTCTGTTTACCGCCCTGCTGGTACTCTGGCTGAGTATCAGACAAAGAAATCAGCTAAAACGGCTTAACCAGGATCTGCAGGAGCAGAACCTGCTAACCAAAAAACAGCACCAGGAAGCAGAAGCCGCCAATAAGGCAAAGGATAAGCTCTTCTCCATCGTTGCGCATGACCTTAAAAGTCCCATCTGGGGTGTCACTGCATATACCGAAATTCTGATGAAGGAACATCAGCACATGGAAGAAGCAGAGAAACAGGAAGCGCTCAGCCGTATTCATGCTTCCATGAATAAGATTAACAAGATGCTTAAGGATCTGCTTGAGTGGGCTTCCCTTCAGCTTGGCAAGATAAAACCCAACCCGGAAGAGTATATATTCCTTGAAACCGCGCTTGGCGCAATAAAGGTTTCAGAGGATAATATACGCGCTAAACAGATCAGTGTTTATAACAATATCAGCAGTGATTTCACGGTCTATGCTGACCGCTCCGCGCTTTCAAGCGTGATGCACAATCTGGTTTCAAACGCAGTCAAATTCACCCCTCCTCAGGGAGCAATCCTCCTGAGCGCGGAAGAAGTTGGTGATTTTCTTAAGGTCAGCGTAAAGAACACAGGTGATGGAATAAAAAACCTTCCGGAAGGTGTGACCTACATTGAAAACAGCCTTCCTTCAACACCTGGTACAAAAGGAGAAACCGGCACAGGCCTCGGCCTTATTTTCTGCCGTGACATGATCGAACTGAATGAGGGAAAGTTATGGGCTGAAAACGAACCCGGCAGCAGCGCCACATTTTGTTTTACCCTGCCGGTTAAAAAGCCTCGCGAAAAATAATCGCCTCTAAAACCGGAAGACCATCTGCAGAGCGGGATTATCATTCAGAAAACCCGCGGTAAGATCAAATCCCCGTTCCGGTTTCTTCACCCGGTAGAGCTCATCCTCGGTATATATACCGTCATAAATGCTCCAGAAAAGCGTTACACAGCTAACCGCAAGAGCCGTATAAGCTATCTGGTTTTTCCTCCTCGCCTCATCCCTTTTGGCGAATTCAAGCCTGCGAAATGCAATACGGTCGTTCCCTATGGCATCGGGAAGCAGCGCCGCATATTCATCTGCCTCTCTCTCATTTTTATCCGCTTCAGCAAAATTGATGCTCATAATGGCTATACCTGCGGTAAAAAGTCCTGCCATGATGGTGCCTTTTGCGTACTCCCCTTTATAAAACTGTCCTACCCCCGGCAGAACACCAGTAAGGCCCAGCACCCACCGGGAGCGTTTGGTGCTCTGTATATATGATATACGTTCCTGCAGTTCCTGCCCCGGATTATATTTCATGCTTTCCTGCAGATAATAGAGTGATTCGCCGGGCAGATTCCGGGCAAAACTCTTTTCCCCCATTGCCTTAAGGCAGAGCCCAAGCAGGCTGTCTGTCCTGCTGATTCGCTCTTTGCTCACTTTTTGCATCGCTTCATGAGCACTGCTGAGCATAATATATGCATCATCAGTTTTACCCTCCGCAAGATATTCACTCCCCAGTTCCGTTTGTGCATAAGCCGCTTTAAGGGCTATCTCGTCATATCGGCCTTTGTCCAGCTGGATGATCTGCAGATAATGCATGAGTGCTTGCCGGTAATTCCCTTCTGCAAAATCACGGTCTCCTGCAGCAAGAAGCAGTTCAGTATTCTTCTGTTCGGATGTCAGTTTCGGATGAACCGGTATATTATGCCACTCCCCGAGGATAAAGATTTTCTTTTCATGACTGACTGCCGGTAGACGGAAAAGGAGATCCGCTTCAGCGGGAATTTCACTTTTCCTTACCGTATAAAGGGGAGGCGCAGTACGGCTTTCGATCTGCTCTGATATTCTGACCGATACGGGAAAATGGAATTCAAATCCCGACGAAGAAACCCATCGCGAGCGGATATAACATGCAGCATTGGTTTCGCTGATCTTTTTTGACCGCGTTTCTTCTGTGGGTATATAGAGGGATGTATCAGCACCGGAAATCCGGATCTTTATTTTAACGCGGTAATAATCAAGAGCAATAAACTCATTATAAACAATTTCCTGACCGAATGACGCCGCGGTTATCAGTAAAACCAGGAGAATGCGCATCACTCAGCCTCCTTTGCGTAGATCTTTTCATGAGGAGTGGCATCAAGCTGATACAGGAAGTCTCCCGTCTGCTTAATCAGATACTCCAGAAAGCGTTTGCCTTTTTCCGCGGAAGCTTTTTTCGGATTCCCGGCTCCGGTATCTGTAGTTGCTTTTGTCCACTCACGCTGCGTCCATGCCCATCCTTCATGAAGCTGCTTCAGAGCAAAGGGGCGGGCTTTTCCTTCCCCTGCCTCACTAAGCGGCAGAACCAGCTCCGGGCGTATATACATCATAATGCTTGTTTCCATCTCTCCGGCGTGATCGTCTTTTTCTTCAAAGAATTCATCCTGCCCTTTCATACGGAACCAGTTGATATATCCCAGCAGTATACCCGGAAACTGCGGCTGCAGTTCTCTGAGTATCTGCTTAAAATCGTTGCCGCCGTGGCTGTTAAGGATAAAAAACTTCTTAACGCCGTGCGGCTGAAGAGAACTGAGTATATCTTTCAGAATCATCATCTGCGTTGAGGGATTTATATTAATGGTGTACGGCAGATCAAGCTGCCCGGTGTTCACACCAAACGGAATGACCGGCAGCACTGCAATCCTGGCCCCGAGGGAGGAAGCGTAATCGGCCGCATGGCGTGATATATATTCACTTTCAAAAATATCGGTGCCGTAGGGGAGGTGGTAGTTATGGGGTTCGGTTGCCCCCCAGGGGAGGATAACCGTGGTAAAGGTCTGCTCCCTGAGTTCTTTATAAGTGCCATCGGCCAGTGCGGTTGAACCGGCAGGGTTTGCTGTAGTCTTCATTTTCGGATCTGCTCTTGTTTTACTCCGGTCAGGATTCCCGGGGTTCTACCCCCATGAAAATCATTCGGTAAAGATATTCTTTTTCCTTATCTTTGGCAACTGATTCTGACGCTTTCTGTGCGTCAGCTTGCCGGCAGATTCCAGCTTGATACTTCGGTTTTCACCCCAGTCAGACGATTCTCACAAAGATGATGTTTTTCATTGCGGATGTTCTTCCTGCAGCTTTTTTAACAACTATTTGCCCGCTCGGGCAGAAGAAAGACTATTACTACAACGTTTATGAATAAAATCCGGTTCACAGAATTCGGCCTCTCTAAAGATATGCAGAAAGCCATTGAAGATCTTGGCTACGAAGAGGCAACCCCAATACAGACCGAATCTATCCCCCGTGTTCTCGCTGGTAAAGACATCATCGGCCAGGCCCAGACCGGCACTGGAAAAACCGCCGCCTTCGGAATTCCCTCCCTTGAGCTGATGCCTCATGAGGGGAAACATGTTCACACCCTTATCATGTGCCCGACCAGGGAGCTTGCTCTCCAGGTAGCTGAAGAAATGGCAAAGCTTGCCAAATACAAAAAATTTGCAACCATTCTCCCGGTTTATGGCGGACAGCCTATTGAACGGCAGATAACCGCCCTGAAAAAGGGAGTCCGCATCATCATCGGCACCCCTGGCCGTATTATGGATCACCTTGACCGCGGAACCCTGGATATCAGCAAAGTGAGCATGGTAGTGCTTGATGAAGCCGATGAGATGCTCAACATGGGCTTCAGAGATGATATCGAAAAAATCCTCCGCTCGGCGCCTCAGGAACGGCAGACTGTTATGTTTTCCGCAACCATGCCAAAACCAATCCTTGACCTGACCAGAAAGTATCAGAAAGATCCGGAGCATATCAGAATCGCACATGAGGTACTGACGGTTCCAAAAACTGAGCAGGTGTATTTTGAAGTTCGCGGAAAAGATAAGATTGAATCACTCACCCGCCTGATTGATTTCCATAACCTGAAACTTTCAATGGTGTTCTGCAATACGAAGCGTTATGTTGATGAACTGGTTGAGCAGCTCCGTGCACGCGGATATTCCGTTGACGGTCTGCACGGCGATATGAGTCAGGGTATGCGCGAAAAAGTACTCGGCAGATTCAGAAAAGGAACGCTGGAAATTCTTGTTGCCACGGATGTTGCCGCGCGCGGTCTTGATATTGATGATGTGGAAGCGGTATTTAATTACGATATGCCGCAGGATGAAGAAGCATACGTACACCGTATCGGCAGAACCGGCCGTGCCGGCAAAGAAGGCAAGGCGTTTACTTTTGTCTCCGGAGGTGATTTCCAGAAAATGAAAAACCTGCAGAGATATATCAATCACAAAATGAAGCTGGGCAAAATTCCCAGTTTCGGTGATATTGAGGATATGAAGATACAGTCGCTGGCAAAAAGCGTCCGCGAAGCTTCTAAAGCCAAAGATGCACCAAAATATATTAAAATGGTCGAGAACCTGCTTGATGATGAGATTACATCACTTGATGTGGCAGCTTACCTGATGAAGGAAAAATTCGGCCTGGCTAAGAAGGCTGCTTCTTCTGCACCGGAAGAAATCAGTTCAGGTGATGGTAACGTAACCATATCGGTTAATATCGGCCGCAAGGACAGAATAAAACCGGGAGACCTGCTCGGTACTTTTGCCGGAGAAGCAAATATTTCCGGAAAACTTATCGGGGATATCACCATTCAGGACAGAATCAGTTATCTTGAAGTACCTGCTTCTTTAGCTGAAAAAGTAGTCCGTTCAGTAAGAGGCAAAAAACTCAAAGGAAAGAAGCTGGACGTAAAGACGGTTTAGATGAATTACTCATCATTTACGCTTTACTCAAATCCCTAGCCTGATTTCTCCAAACACTTAAACTTCGTAGAGACACGCCGCGGCGTGTTTCTACAGAGCTTTACCTGAGTAATTAATTGAGGGGCAACGCAATGATATACACCATCAGCAATTTTTCATAAACACATTTCCCCTAAACCCGCGGAGCGGGTAACCCGTTAATAAAGTTAAAGCTATTGCACCACTCCTTGAACCCGCGGAGCGGGTAACCCGTTAATAAAACCAAACCTATTGCACCACTCCCTAAACCCGCGGAGCGGGTGACCCGTTAATAAAACCAAACCTATTGCATCACTCCCTAAACCCGCGGAGCGGGTGACCCGTTAATAAAATCAAACCTATCGCACAACTCCCTGAACCTGCGGAGCGGGTGACCCGTCAATAAAACCAAACCTATTGCACAACTCCCTAAACCCGCGGAGCGGGTGACCCGTTAATAAAATCAAACCTATTGCACCACTCCCTAAACCCGCGGAGCGGGTGACCCATCACAAATTTCGCCTATTCCTCAGAATCAATTATATACCGCGGATCATAATCAACTGCATGCGCTTTCAACAGCCATTCATATTCCTCTCTGAATGACTTTATCCGATGATGCTCTTCCTGATCCTTTATATAATCAATTACCGACTCCAGCTTGGATGGACTCACCGAAAACGCCCCAAATCCCCGCTGCCATTCAAAACGGCCTGCAACAAGCTTATTTTCATTAATATATTTAGACGAGACTGCTTTAACATCTCTGACCAAATCCGAAACCGAAAGGTCTGGAGACATACTGACCAGTATATGGATATGATCCGTCATTCCGTTAATAATGTATAACTTTTGCTTCCGGTTCTTAATAATACCAGAAATGTATTTGTATAAATCTTCTTGCCATTGCGGCGAAATTACACCCATGCGTGTTTTTGTTGCAAAGATAATATGAATGTAGAGTTGCGTATATGTGTTTGCCATGATTTTCTCAATTCATTTTGCAGAAAAAGCTATAGCGTTGCTCAAAAATATGAATTTTGATTGAATTCAAATCTGGAATTTTATTCAGGTCAGAACGGGTCACCCGCAATGCGGGTTCAGGGTTTTGTCGTTTGATTGCTTTCCTATTAACCGGATACCCGCGATGCGGGTTCAGGGTTTTGTCGTTTGATTGATTTTCTATTAACAGGTCACCCACCATGCGGGTTCAGGGTTTTGTCGTTTGATTACTTTCCTATTAACCGGACACCCGCGATGCGGGTTCAGGGACGCGTTTTCCTTGCCTTCCTATTAACGGGTCGCCCGCGATGCGGGTTCAGGGTTTGTCGTTTGATTGCTTTCCTATTAACGGGTCGCCCGCGATGCGGGTTCAGGGTTTGTCGTTTGATGACTTTCCTATTAACAGGTCACCCGCGATGCGGGTTCAGGGTTTGTCGTTTGATTGCTTTCCTATTAACAGGTCACCCGCGATGCAGGTTCAGGGCTTTGTCGTTAGATTGCTTTCCTATTAACAGGTCGCCCGCGATGCGGGTTCAGGGATTGTCACTTGATTGCTTTCCTATTAACCGGTCGCCCGCGATGCGGGTTCAGGGACGCGTTTTCCTTGCCTTCCTATTAACCGGACACCCGCGATGCGGGTTCAGGGTTTGTCGTTTGATGACTTTCCTATTAACCGGTCACCCGCCATGCGGGTTCAGTTGCAAAGCCCGAGCTGATTATTTCATCAGCAGAAGCTTTGCTGTTTTCTTAATTCCCGTACCACTCTTCAGCATCGCAAAATATATTCCTGATGGATAACCGGCAGCATCCAGATTCATATAGTGTTTTCCCTTTTCAAGCCCGCCCCGGTGAAGAACCTCTTGTAACTCACCGGCCATATTATATATCACAAGTTCTGCATAACCGCTTTCAGGCATCTCAATCTGTATCCGGGTACTGCTGTTAAACGGATTCGGATAATTCCGGAGGCCGTAATCAGATATCGTCATAATATTTTCATCCTCCGCTCCGGTAAGCCCAAGCTTTTTTCTGAGCAAAGCAGAAAAATACTGCGGTGTTACAAATTCAATATCGGCACCAATATCCGGATCTGATTTTAATATATCATGCAACTGCTTCAGTTTCTGCGGTGTGATATCAGACGACCCGGGGGAGTTTATCAGAGACGCACTGTTATGGCGCATACGCTGGTAACCTGCCAGATAAAAGTACGGCTTTGTTTTATTCTGCACCGCTGTTTTAATCCTTGCCGCCATTGCCGGTATATCTGTTGCGCTGCCGTAAAAGGTACCGTCATTCACATGGTTAAACAGCAGCGATCCGTATGATTGGTTTGGCGTCTGTGTTGCCAGCATCGGATCAAAAAGGAATGTTATCTCAGCCCCGATATTCTTTTGAAACTGACCATACTTCTGAAAGTTAAAACTGTTATTAATTGTTCTTCCACGGTAAATCACCGAACCGGATGATGCATAATGCTTATAGCCGTAGATTTCTTTCAGGCTGAAATGATTCATCAGTTCAATTGAAGCAGCGTGAGCCGAAGGCAGCGCTGCAGCAGTCCAGAGATCAGGATATGCATAGCCCAGCGGAGAGGTTACACTGATAAAACCATCTTTCTCTGTGGCAGTATCGTAATAATACTTTGCTATAAAAGGCATCATGGAAAGCAGATGCAGATTAATGCCCCATCCAAACGGAACCGAACCACGGTCAGATGAAACCCATGCGCCTGACTGCAGCCCCACCACCCAGTTCGATGCATCTCCTTCACTGCTTATCAGCAGGAGATAAAATTTATTCCTCACTTCAACCGTATCTCCATTAACTTTAGCTCTCAGCACCAGCGTCTCATCAGGAACCCGGAAAGAGGTATGCCAGGAAAGATTACCCAGCAGCGTTTCATGAAATGATGCATTATACGTCGCAAACCACTGCGTAAGCGGTTCAGGCCTCATCCAGCCGTATATATGAAAAATATCATTGGGATTTTTTCCCTGCATAAAAACCAGCAGCCGCTCAATCAGTTCAGCTTTTGCTGCCGGCAGTGAGTTAAAGTTCAGATCCTCCGTTCCGGCAAGATTTACCTGAAACATTCTCTCCTTCACCGTAAAATCCGTTAGTTCGCGTATATAGAATTTAGCGGGATTGCATAGCGGCAGGATATTCCTTATTCCCCAGTCAATTAGTGCCAGGTATCGCTGCTCTTCGGTCAGCGAAGTATTGTTCCAGGGATGCTGCGGCTGTTCAAGACGCCCCGGCAGATAACGTGAACTGTCGCCGTCAAATGAATCATGCGCCAGAACAGAGTCACTTATCTGTAAATTATATGCAGCAGCCAGAGTTGTGGTGACAGGAAGTCTGTTGGTTAATCCGCCTATCAAAGATGCATATTCTGCCTGCCAGTTAAAACTCTGTCCGCTGAAGTTCCCGTAAAACCTGTTAAAGTCATACACCACACCTCCGTTAATCCTGGCGCGGAATCTGTTCACCAGCTGGCTGACCGTGCTGATTGTATCGAAAACCACTCCTCCCCTCTGGCGGTATATATCACCCCAGGTTTCATCCGTGTTTTTGAATGACCAGGTTTCATACACATTCCAGAGATATAACCGGGCAGCGTCGCGGTTCACAATTCCGGCAAGGGTCATCACCAGCATTTTGTCTGCGTAGGCAAGCCCGCTCCCCCTGAAGAGGACGGGATTTTCTGCACGGGAGGAAGATGATAAAATTACCAGAATCAATAACGTTGTATACAGTTTCATAAGCAACACGGTAAAACCAGAAAGAATTATTAATCTCAGTTATGAAGAGTGGTCTATAACTATCACCCACTCCCCGTCAATCTTTTTCCAGAGGAGTGTAAAGTAACCGCTCACATCACCTTTCTTTCTTGTGAGCTTCCATCCCCCCAGCAAAAACGCTGACGAGGCATCAAGCACTTCAAGTTTATGAATGGTGAATGCAAGCTGCCCCATAGTTTCAGCATCCGGATAACTTTTCTTATAGTTCGCTAATGTTTGATGCCAGCCAAAAGTCAGCCCTTTTGATCCTACAAAGAGGAGAGAATCGGATTTATGATAAGCATTCATATATGCCTCAATATCTCCCCTGTTCCAGTCGTCAGCGCTCTTGTGAAGAGCTTGTGCTATGAGGTCTGCATCAGTCATTTGGGCAAATACTCCTTCTGCTGGCATTATAAAAAAGCCGAGTACAATTAATAAAAGTTTCATATTGCCATAATTTTATTAAACAATCATGATAAAATAGGGGTAAAACCGGTAAGGGAAAAGAGCCATTACTCAGCGCTCTGCTTATCGGCTGATGGAGGACGAGGGTGATAAAAAGAAGTGAATAAGCTGTCCGGCGGGTGTATCGGGTTCACATCCGCCGGACAAAGCAGGGGTTCTTGTTACAAATCCAACGAGTTTTAACAGCCGCCTTTTACTTTTTTAACCGAAGCAGTTTTTACTGGTCCTGACTGAGCCGCAAGAATCATCTTTTCTATTCGTGTGCAGGCATCAGCCCGGAAATCCGCCAGCACAACATCACTCTGGCGAACCAGTTCAATGTTCTCCCTGGCAAAGATGGAGTTGCGGAATTCAGCCATCCCCCCCTTTAGTATATACAAATTATTAAACCCCATAAGTGAGGCAAGCTGATATGCAACTTTTTCTGTATTTTCATCCTCTGCCACCAGAATCTTTTTGGCAAATGTGCTTCCCAGAAGAACACTTCCCTCTTTTGCCGCAATCATGTTCAGCCCGATCTGTTCTGAGCCGGGGAGCATCATGGTGTCTTTGGAGTCTTCCGTCGTAATATGAAATACATGCATGGTATGATCCTCCTCCAGAATGCGGAATGCAAGTTCATCACTATCCATAACCGGATAAGCAGATGCCGGGTCGGCTGCCAGTGTTTTTGCTTCCTCCATCAGCTGTTCCCGTTTTTCAGGAAGCAGTGCAAGAACCAGTGTTATGGCTATCAGCACAGCAGCAAAACCAAAGTGCCGTCCGCTCTTGAATGAGTGCCCGTCAGCATCCCTGCTGACTTTCTTCTCAATCTTCGTTGTAAAATAGAAAGCTGCAACCGCAACCGGTATAAGAATTATGATAAATAGTCCGCGTGAGATACTCAGCGATTCATATACCTTAACTGCTCCAAGGTAACTTGAATCATAAAACTCCGCGAGATAAGGAAAGAGTTCAGCGAACAGAAATACACCGGCAAGGGCACCAAGAACAAATATCATAGCATCCTTTTTGCCTATGGCTGCCGCACAAATACTAGTCCCGGGACAGTAACCCCCAAGGATAAATCCGAATCCCATAACCACTCCTCCCGCGATTGCAGGATATAACCAGGTTGGATTAATGAAAATAAAATCCGCATCAATAAGACTGAACTGCTCAAGCAGAATGATTCCGACTACAGCGGTAACTCCGGCGGTAAAGAACACCCGGAGCACGGTAAAATCATATCCGTAGAAAACTCCGGCAAGCCGCTTTGAAGATGAAAAGCCCGCCTGCTCAAGTATATATCCGAATGCAATGCCGATAATAAGCGCCGCAATCAGATTGAACTCTTCACCGATAAAATCAGGTACTAATGGTCCCATATTTTCCTCCTATATCCACAATTTTCTGAAGAAATAAGCGATAGCATAACCGGTGCCGAATATCGCCATCATGGTAACAAATCCGGCAGTTGAAAGAATTGCCATACCGGTCAGAGCAGCGCCGCTGGTGCATCCTCTTGCAAACTGCGCGCCGAATGAGAAAAGAAGACCTCCGGCAAAAGCAAATATCAGCCTCATGCCGTTCTTTACCCGCGGTCCTCCCTCGGTAGTAAATTTCAGCCGGTCAGAGATCAGTCCCGAAATGAATGCACCGATAATAACGCCGAATACTTCCAGAACCAGCCAGTCTCGCAGCGGGTTGCCGGCACGGGATGAGTTGAATGCCGCGTAAAATCCGTTTCCCTGTGAGTGTTCAGGCGCAACCACATTTACCGTATGAACGGTTACTGCCTTGATTGCCCCGCTTGCGCCAAGTCCGCGGCCTGATATATAAAATGTTCCGATGAGCAGGAGTCCGAGAAGAAATCCTGCCAGATAAGGATTCATGTATTTTGTTTTCATGATACTGCTTCTTTCTCTGAAAGCGTCTCCTGCTTTTCAGAAATAATCACATGTTTGTCTTCTTTGCTCTCGTCCGTTTCAAGCTCTTCATAACCGGTAACCATCGCCTTCAGATTGGAGGTAACCGTTTCGCCTGTTGTCATCAGATATAAATGAGCCAGGAAAAACGCAACCAAAAGAAAGGCACCGAACGTATGCAGAAGTGCAATTACTTTCAGGCCGGCTATATTAAGCTGAGCGATTTTGTTATAATGAGGGTAGCGGTAATACATATACGCAAGTCCCGTAAGTATCATCAGGGGAATGATAAACACCTTCAGACCTGCATAAACCAGCTTCTGCAAAGGATTCAGCTTGCTCAGTTTGGTCTTGCGGAACGGATGCGGGGCATCTTCAAAGATACCGAATACGTAATAATGAAGCTGTGCTTTAATATTCTGCCGCGTGGGTATATACTGCCTCCACTCACCGGTGCTCAGATGCCAGAAGATAGTGAATACCGTAAGCACCACCAGTATTATTGCCGAAGTGCTGTGTATGGAGACCGCATATTCAAATCCGAAGAATGATATATTGCCGTGGATTTCAAACCCGGTAACCATCAGAATAATCATCAGCAGCGCCTGGGTCCAGTGCCAGAACCGTTCATATGAACGATATACATAAACCTTTTCTTTTTTCTTATGACTTTTCATTTTCCTGCTCCTCATTTTTTTCTGCTGCCACTTTGTTCCCTTCCTTCTTCTTTCTCCACTTCATAATGCGGGCGACAGCGTGAGTAATAATGCCAAGAGCCGTAAAGAAAATAACACCTGCTCCCAGAGTATCAACCGCGGGGGAGTAATCTCTTCCCGGCAGATAGAAGTCAGTCAGTGATGCAAGTCTGCTGTTTTCACGGGTGTGGCAGTCAGCACATGCAAGTGACTGCTCTTTAGGCGCAACCATGTGGTTCAGAGGCCAGGTCATTTCTGTTTTTACAAAGTCGTAGCTGCCGCTATACGGCAGGTTTAGCCGTTTCATGCCTTCTTCAGAAGCTCTGTTCCAGTCAAATTCTCTCCAGAAACCGCCGTCTCCTTCAAAGTTTGAAACTGTCTTTGGCTGAATGAGATATTTATGTTCCGCATCATAAATCTGCTTGGCACGGTGTATCTTAACCGGAATAATTTTAGCCATCGGGTCATTATAACTTCCGTAGAGCCGGTTAAGCTGCAGTGTCTGACCGGGATCAAGAGTATCACCCAGCAGATAGTGTGAAGCGGTTCCGTTGAACCATATATACTCCGGTTCAACATTCTTCGCCCAGGTAAAATTTCCCTTCAGACTGGTATATGCCTCTTTGCCGAATTCATCAAGCTCAACATAGGGCTTGCCATCCTTAAGTTTTCCGGCGGTTGACCAGTCCCAGGTCATCTTGGTAGGATTAGCCTTTGCATAGAGGGGTATATGGCAGGTCTGGCAGGCAACTTTCTGCGTATGTTCATTCAGAACCGGGTTTTCATGCGGCAGATTGGAATGACACGTTTCGCACTCTGACCTGTCTTTATTCATTGATGAAAGTGAAAAAACCTTTCCTTTCATCTGATGGTTTTCCGCGGTATGGCAGTCAACACAGCTCAGATTGCTGGCATCAATACCCATGTGCACGTCAATATCCCTGGTAGTGGCGAACAACTCGGTTTCAAGATCACCGTGTTTAACGTTGTTACCGCCGCCGCCAAGGAAGTGGCAGGTACCGCAGTTTTCACGCTGAGGTTTCCCCACGCGCTGCGCCACAAAAGCAAGGTTAACAGAAGGATCAGGCATGCCCGCTCCGCTGTTTTGCTTCATATATTCATTGCTGTTATCATGACAGGCAAGGCAGTCAACATTGGTAGGATCCTTAAAATCGAAATCCGGTTCATTCCAGCCGTAACCGATGTGGCATTTGTTGCAGCTCTGTTCGTTGCCTGCTATACCGATACAGAAATTATTGAGGATATTTTTCTTTCCGACGCGCTTAATTCCTTTTCCTGGTATATATTCTGTCCGTTCCCAGTTCCAGTGGGAGGTCTGCATCACTTCTGTATGCCGTTCATTGTGGCAGGAGATGCATGCCGCGGTAACTTCCTGCGGGCGCGTAAAATCTTTCTGAAGCTGAGTGAATTTGGTGTGATCGGCTGAGGTTTTTTCTTTTTTCGCGAATTTTTCTTTCAGTTCGGGGAGGTTATTCTGAAACTCATTCTTTCCGATCAGGAGATTGAGTATCAGAAACGTTCCCAGTGCAAGCACGAGAACTGAAAGCAGTATCTTTTTCATGGTGGTTTAGTCCGTTGTCTGCTTTTTATATATCAGATGTTTTGTAATTCAGAATAGTTTCCGGTAACAAGCAGCTTTACTGATTTGCAGTTGCTTGAGAACTGATAGACGGGGCACTCGCGGCACTCACTGGTGCTGCAGACGTTTCCCTCATGCTCATATGTCCAGCAGCCGCCGTTGCCGTTTCCGGTAAATGCCTTACAAACGATTCTCTGCTCATCAGGGCAGTTCTTAATCTTCCAGCAGGGTATCATTCCATGAATATGGCGGATTCCGGCAATGCTTATTTTTTCGGAATTAATCGCGTCCCGGATGCACCGGATGCGTTCAATATCACTGTCCGAGTATAGCCGCTGATTGCCTGAGGATTTTACCGGCCTTACAAGCCCCTCCCGCTCATATAGTCTGAGTGTGTGGACGCTTATTCCGGTTAGTCTGGCTGCTGTACCTATTGAATAAATCGAATCGTTTTCAGTGTGCATTGATTGTTTCCTTCAAACCTATATTTATGGCTATCAACATTTGTGCCATCCATAACTATGCCGGATGCCCCGTTTTTTATTCATTTTCAGCGTTTATCTCTCTGTTTTTTCTCTTATCTGCCTATTTTTATCATTATTCAGAAAAAATTTTTCATTAGTGGCAACTTTTCCTCCTCCTGGTCATCTTTTAAGTATGAGAAAGCACAGCAGCATATGAATGAGATAATACCCTTTACCGTTCATTATAACAGGACTAAGAAGCGGATTTTTAATTACGTCCTCAAAATGACCGGCAACAGAATGCTCACTGAGGACCTGGTGCAGAGCGTGTACCTTAAATTTTACGAAAACTTTGATACCATCAGAAATCAGGCCTCAGTTGAATTCTGGCTCTTCCGCACCGCCCGGAATGAGGTGTTTAACTGGTTCCGCCAGAAAAAAATAAAAACGGACCTGGATACCCCGTATGATACGGATGACCTTCAGATGAGCGGCGGAAATGACCCTGAATCTGAATACTCAATTCAGGAACTCGGTACTCTGGTGAACAAGGAACTTGAAAAGCTCCCTCCCGAACAGCGGGAGGTATTCGTCCTCAGGGAGTATGGCGGGCTTCATTATGAGGAAATTGCTGCTCTGCTGGATATTGATCAGAATCTGGTAAAAAGCCGGCTATTTAAAACACGGCAAAAACTTATTAAGAAATTCTCAGGGTATTACAACAAGGTGTAACATGGAAAAGAATAGTAATCTTACGGAACTTATCAACGCATACTTTGACGGTGAACTTTCAAAGAAGGATGAACCGGCACTTTTTTCAATGATGTCTGCCGATGAAGAGGCGCGGGACTATTTCAGAAACCTGCATCTTCTGAGAAGCGGGGTTGAGCTTTCTGAAGAAGATTTTCCGGATGCACTGGATAACAAAATTCTGATGTCAGTCGCTTCTAAGCCGGTACAGCAGTTCCGTGCGGGCAGATTTCAGCAGTGGATGCTTCCTGCCGCCGGTGCTTTCGCGGTGGTTTTTGCACTCATTGCGTTTTTCCTGATGTCTGAACTGCAGTCTTACAGAATGTCACTTGCACAGCTTGACGAAAAAATTAAAACACAAAATCAGACCATTGAAATGCTGTATAACAGTTTTCCGGTGGTTACGGTTAAACCGGTAATTAACAACTAAAAGGAGAAGTCATGAAATATCTAATCATTTTTATATTGCTCGGAGGAGGCCTGCTCGCACAGGATGCCATAAAAACCATCCTTCCTGAACCGGAACTGGCGCTGCTGGCTGAGTCATCCGATACCACAGTATATACCGAAGCGGATGTAATGCCAATGCCTGAAGGCGGCATTGAAGCCATTATGAAAAATGTTATCTATCCAAAAGAAGCGGCAAAGGCAGGCAAAGAGGGCATTGTTTTTGTCAGTACGATTATCAATGAAAAAGGAGAACCCGGTTCAATTTCCGTTGAGAAAAGCGCGGATAAACTTCTCGATGAAGCTGCGGTCAGCGCTATCCGGAAAACAAAATTTACTCCGGGGCAGAAGAACGGCAAAAATGTCCGCGTAAAAATTACCATACCAGTTTCATTCAAACTGAGCAAGGATAAAAAAACGCAAAAGGACGATACCGACAAGGAGAGCAAAAACGATATCCTGACCGAAGCTGATAAGATGCCTGAAATCATTGGCGGAATGGAAGCGCTTCTTAAAGCAGTTGTATATCCGGTTTCCGCTAAAAATGCCGGCATTCAGGGAAAAGTTTTTGTTTCGGTTGTTATCGGAGAAAACGGTAAAATTCTCTCCTCAGAGGTGATAAAAGGTGCTCATCCTGAACTTGACGCTGCCGCACTCGCGGCAATAAACAAAACCAGCTTTACTCCGGGAGAGCATAATGGGAAGAAAGTTAAAGTAAAAATCGTTATTCCGGTTCAGTTCCGCCTGCAGTAGTATATATACGCAGGCAGATCTGACCAATCTATATTAGACTCACTGCCCTTTTGAAAGGGGCAGTGAGAAATAAAACCGGCTTCCTTCATTAAGCTTGCTTTCAACCCGGATATCTCCGCCGTTCTTTACAATAAACTCATGTGCAAGCGCAAGTCCCAGTCCCGTTCCCGGTTCGTCATTGGTTCCCGGTGTGCTTATTTTTTCCTCTATTCGGAACAGCTTGGTGCTTATTTCATCCGGAATTCCTACCCCCTGATCCGCAACGCACACAATGGCATTTGTTCCTTCTTTTGAATAGCTGATGGAAACCTCCGTTTCCGGGTAAGAGAATTTAATCGCGTTTGACAGCAGATTTCTCAGTACAGCCGTAAGCATATACCGGTCTGCATAAACAAAAATTCCAGATTCATAATCAGCTGTCAGACGGACACCTTTGCTTTTTGCCTGCCCTGATTGAACTGATATCACCTTCTTCACAAGCTCATCAAGCATAATGGTTTCAGGTGTATATGTAATGCCGCCGGTCTGCGTTCTGGACCATTCAAGCAGGTTTTCCAGCAATTCAAACGTGTTTTTGGAGATGGAGTGAAGATAATTAACAAGTTCAGCTTCCTCCTGAGTCAGCTTCGGGCTGAGTTCTGTGCTTATGAGCTGTGTTATACCAATAAGCCCATGGAACGGACTCTTCAGATCATGTGCAATAATCGAGAAAAAGCGGTCTTTTACTGCATTCAGTTCAGTGAGCCGTTTATTGGCAGAGGCAATATACTCCTCATTAGTTTTTCTTTCGGTAATATCCTGTATCAGTACCCGCATATGAAGATTACCCGGAGTGCTCTCGGAGTCAGGGAGTACAAGAAAGCTTGCAAAAAAATCTCTTCCTCCGGAAGAAGTAAATGGGATGTCATATTGCTTTCCCTGCATCCTCTGAGGATCAGCAAAATACTTTTCAACGTAGTCCCTGAAAACATAACGTGATTCTTTGCTGAAATACAGCGCTATTTCATTAAACGTCAACCTTTTCTGAGGAAGCGGATGCACGCCAAATATGTTGGTGAAAAGCAAATCAGCTGAGGTAACCACACGCTCGCGTTCCTCCACTTCACAGTAGCCAAGTTTTGCAAACTTCATGATAAGCTGCAATTTATTATTGGTATCAATAAGAGTCTGCATTTCAGCCTGCTTCCGAAGTTCAATCTCCGTTTCAAGTTCTTTAGCATAACGGAGTTTTCGTTTATTCTGATTAAACAGGTAGATAATGATACCGATACCGGTTGCAAGCAAAATGGAAACCAGTAAAATAATGAGCTGCTGTCTCTGAATTTCAAGTTTCTGCTCCTTGTTTTTCAGATCAGCAATTTCCCGCTCTTTTTTTTCCAGTTCGTAATTACTCAGCAAAAGTTTAACTGCCTCAGATCCGGCTATGATGCTAAGACTGTCAGAAATCATGGTGAAGCGGTCAAAATAACGCATAGCAGCTTTAGCGTCATTTTTCATAAGATAAAAATTAACAATATGTTCAAGAACTGTTTTTTTGAGCATTCTGTCTTTTGAATTTTTTGATTGCTCCAGCGCCCTCATCATCAATCCTTCCCCTTTCGTAAAATCGCCAAGTTTTGCGTAACAAAGCGCCTTTCCGGCATCTATATTAATCAGAGACTCCCAGTCCTCCATTTTTTGGGCAATGCGTCCGGCTTCATTCAGATATATCAGAGCAGTCTCCGGTTCATTCATAAGAATATGACAATCCCCGAGATTAAGCGCGGCATTTAAAATGAATGTATTGCTTTTCATCTCCTTTGCCTTTTTGTAAAAAGCGGATAAATATTCGTATGCCGCTTCAGTATTTTTTCTCCGCAGTTCCACAACCCCGAGCCCCGAAGATGCAATCAGTACACCTATTTCAAGATTAATCTTTTTTGACAATTCCAAAGCCTGGGTATAATAAACAACTGCATTAGCCATGTCCCAGAGATTACTATATACCGTTGCAATATTAACGGTGGTTCTTATAACGCCAACCGTATCCTGAAGTTCTTCATATATATTCCTGGCTTTCATCTGATTTCTGATTGCCAGCTCCATCTGCGAGCGGTTCTTATACACAATACCGATATTGCTCAGAACACCGGCCTGATCTTTGCTATTGCCTTCCCTTGCCGCGGCTGCATGTGCTTTTTCATACCACAAAAGAGCGCTGTCAAGTTTGGAAAGATAGTCATAAGCAAGCGCAAGAGTGAAGAATACTCTGTAATCTTTTTCCGGATTATCCTGTTTCACATGATAGTCTTTCGCCATTTTTGCAAATACAAGTGAGGAATCCGGTTCCCTGTCAGTATAGTGCCTGCTCAGAGAAATGAGTAGGTCAACACGTTCTTCTCCCCTTGCTGATGGGAGTAATTTTTTCAGAGAGTCGGCAGTTCCCCCAAAAAGCAAAGCCGGTAAAAGAAGAAGGGGCAGAAGCCTGTTATGAAAAATCATTTGTCAAACGTTACTTATTTTTAAAAGATAACTGGCAAAATAAGCAACCCGGCAGGATTAATTATGGTCTTTAACCTGGTATATATACAAAGCTGCCGGAGAAGCACATATTTCTCCGGCAGACTAAAAGAAAACAAGGTGAACGCTAAATCATTTCCGGAAGAGTAGTTGATCCAGACTGTAGCGTCCCGCCCCAAGAAATGCAATCAGAAGAAAAACCGCCATCATTTCCAAAGGATAGGAATACTTTTCCTCAGCCATAACATGCTTCAGGGTGGCAACCAGCATGGTAAAGGCAAGCAGTCCGGAGACCGGTCTGGTAAATAACCCCAGCATCAGAAAGAGAGCCCCGAAGGATTCTGTAAAAGCCGCCATAAAACCCCAGAATGTCGGGGCAAAATCCAGCCCCAGATGAGCCATATTTGAACCCAGTTTCTCCCATCCGCCAGGGTTGATAATTTTCTTATATCCGTGAAATATGATAAAGGTAATGCCAAGCCAGACTCTGGCGATCAGCAAACCAAAATCCTGCATCAGCGGCTCCGGTGATAAAATTTTCCTCATAAACGATCCTCCTGGGTGTTGAATAAGTGAACATTGCTTGAAAAAAGTGTTTACAAAAATAACATCTTTAAGGCTGTGTCTGATGAATTATTTTACATGCTGTCAGGCCCGTCAAATGATATATATAACAGTAAAAATAATTATTAGTTTCCGTTTGAAGTGATTTTTATTCTGCCTAATTTTGAAATGCAGATATTTTTCTGCTGAAGAAGTCTTTCCGAGTGCAAAGAGGACAGTTAGCTAACTGAATGTGAACCCGGAGAGTTAAAATATGACATTAGTAGAATCCACCGTAACGGAACTGACGCTTAAATACGGTAAAGAACGGCGTCAGTTGCTCCCCATCCTGCGCGGAGTTTATGAAAAATTCCATTACATTTCCGATGAATCCATGGTTGAGATTGCCAGGCAGCTCGATATTTCTTCGGCTGAGGTCTTTGGTAAGGCAACCTTTTACTCCTTTCTGAGCGGCTCGCCGCAGGGGGAATTTGTTATTCGTATCTGCAAAACCATTGTCTGTGATATGAAAAATAAAAAACTCATTGTTGACACGCTTGAGAATCTTCTTAAAATAAAAATGGGGCAGACAACTCACAACAGAAAATTTTCCCTCTGCTACACAAACTGCCTCGGACTCTGCCATAAGGCACCGGCAATGCTTATCAATAATGAAGCATACACTGACCTTACACCCGAAAAAGTCCGCCAGATCATCACCAGTTACAAGAACAGATAGGGAGAAAACATCATGAAATTATCATTACGAAAAGTTGACCTGATCCTCGGAAACTACTCCCATGAAGAATATAAAATCCTCTTCGAACTGCTTGAGAGAAAAAATGAGGACATCCTTAAAGACTTAATTGAATCCGGCCTGAAAGGAAGAGGCGGTGCCGGTTTCCCTACCGGACTTAAATGGAAACTTTGTGCTGAAGCTGTTGCTGATGATAAGTATATTGTCTGCAACGCGGATGAAGGAGAACCCGGCACTTTTAAGGACAGAGAAATACTTGACAGGGTGCCAAAACGGGTTCTTGCCGGCATGGCAATAGCCTCAAGAGTAACCGGAGCAGCTAAAGGATATATTTATCTTCGCGCCGAATATGCATTTCTGGTTAACAAACTGTATAAAGAACTGGAAGAGTTCCACAAAATCATGAAGAGCAACAATATTAAGTTTAAAGTTGAAATCTTCATGGGATGCGGCGCTTATATATGCGGTGAAGAAACCGCCCTGCTGCAAAGCATGGAGGGGAAACGTGGCGAACCGAGAAACAAACCTCCTTTCCCCACAACCAACGGATATCTCGGAAAACCCACAGTGGTAAATAATGTTGAAACTCTTGTTTCAGCATTTATGGTTTGCCGTATTGGACCGGATGAATTCAAGAAGCTCGGCATTCAGGATTCCCGCGGTTCTAAACTTTTCTCCGTATCAGGTGATACTCCGAAGCCGGGTATATATGACCTGGAGTTCGGCCTTTCCCTTGCCGAGTTTGTTGACGAGTTTGGTGACGGAGACACTAAAGCTGTACAGGTGGGAGGTGCATCGGGTTTCTGCGTTCCCCGTAAGAAGTTCAATGAGACCACTATCGGCTACCGCGGTGGCCTCACCGGTGACTCACTCCCTACCGGCGGCTCTATGATGCTTTTTAACAGCTCGCGCTCCATGTATAATATCCTCAGGAACTATCTTGACTTCTTTGCAGAGGAATCCTGCGGACAGTGCACCCCATGCCGCATCGGATGCCAGCAGCTCAAAAACGGCATCGAGG
Organism: Ignavibacteriales bacterium; assembly: GCA_015709675.1. Taxonomy (NCBI): domain Bacteria; kingdom Pseudomonadati; phylum Ignavibacteriota; class Ignavibacteria; order Ignavibacteriales; species Ignavibacteriales bacterium. The sequence continues at coordinate 1,335,611 of CP054182.1, read as the reverse complement.
CTGTTAAGAAGGGTGTGAAAAGTCCGGATTACCTTAATCAGCTACTTAAACTCAGCGAAACAATGAAGATTACTTCCAAGTGCGGACTCGGACAGTCTGTCGCGAATTCCTTCTCTTCTATTGTTACAAACTTTGCTGAAGAAATGATTTATTAGGAGCTGAATTATGGAAAACTATATCACACTTACTATTGATAACCGTGAAGTAACTGTTCCGGAAGGAACCTCAATACTTCAGGCCGCTCATAAAGCAAAAGTTAATATCCCAACGCTCTGTTATCATGAAGATTTATGTGTAGCGGGCAATTGCCGTATTTGCGTTGTTGAGGTTGAAGGCTCACGCACTCTTGTTGCCTCCTGTGCCACTCCTGCTTCAAACGGCATGATTGTTCACACAAGTTCCCCCGTTGTAAGAAATGCCCGCAAAGATGTGATTGCACTTTTAGTATCAGAACATAATACTCAGTGTACTACATGCTTCAGGAGTCTTAACTGCGAACTGCAGAGTCTTGCAGCTGAATATAATGTTGACAACACACGCTACCTGAGTGTACTAAAAGCGAATCTCGAAGTTGACCAGTCATCATGGTCAATTGAAAAAGATGACAGTAAATGCGTACGCTGCCAGCGATGCGTGCGTACCTGTTCCGAATTGCAGCATGTGAACGCAATAACCGTTGCGCACAAAGGAAAGGATATGAAGATTTCAACCTTCATGGATCTTCCTCTTAACGAAGTGGTTTGTGTTAACTGCGGCCAGTGCGTTATACATTGCCCAACCGGCGCGCTCACCGAAAGAAGATATTATGATGATATATGGGAAGCAATAGGAGATCCGGGCAAGCATGTGATCATTAATTCCGCGCCAAGTGTCCGTGTGGCACTTGGAGAAACGCTTGACTATCCGCCGGGTCAGAGAGTTACCGGCAAAATGGTCGCGGCGATGAAAAAACTTGGTTTCGATTCAGTCCTGGATACAGATTTCACAGCAGATCTGACCATCATGGAAGAAGGATCGGAACTGCTAATGCGCCTTAAAAAAGCATTTCAGGATAAGGAAAACGTAGCACTTCCGATGATCACATCCTGCTCCCCGGGATGGGTAAAATATATAGAACATATGTATCCCGAACATTTGGATCATTTGTCCACCTGCAAATCTCCCCAGCAGATGTTCGGAGCTCTGGCAAAAACTTATTACGCCCACAAGAAAGGTATCAAACCGGAAGATATTGTATCAGTTTCGGTTATGCCCTGTGCAGCAAAGAAGTTTGAGGCCAACCGTCCTGAAATGAAATCCAGCGGATTCCAGGATATTGATGCCGGTCTTACCACCAGGGAGCTTGGCAGAATGATCCGGCAGGCAGGTATTGATTTCGGCAAACTGGATGATGAAAAATTTGACAGCATGATGGGTGACTCCTCCGGCGCTGCTGTGCTCTTCGGAGCAACCGGCGGTGTTATGGAAGCTGCTCTCAGAACCGTCTATGAAATCGTTACCGGAAAGCCGGTACCGTTCAAGAACCTGAATATTACAGCCGCACGCGGACTTGAAAAAATAAAGGAGGCATCAATCCTGCTTAAGGGTTGCAAACCTGAATGGGATTTCCTTGAGGGTGTTGAACTGCGTGTCGCTATAGCTCACGGTCTTAAAAATGCCAGAACCATCATGGAGCAGATAAAGAAGAATGAATCTCCATATCACTTCATTGAAATTATGGCATGCCCCGGCGGATGCATCGGCGGAGGCGGTCAGCCGATACCAACAAATGACGCAATAAGAAAGAAAAGAATTGCCGCAATTTATGCTGAAGATGAAGGCAAGGAGGTCAGGAAATCACATGAGAACCCTGAAATAGTTCAGATATACAAAGACTTCCTCCCCGAGGGTCCGCTTGGGAAGAAGTCACACAAACTGCTTCACACTCACTATACGAAGAGAAACCGTTACTGAGCTGGAAGCATCCTGATAAAGTTCCTTCATCAATGCAAATCCTCCGCCTCCACCTGCGGAGGATTTTTATTTTAAATTATCTATTTGCAGAGTAAATGCGGTTAGTAAAAAGTTTCGAGAAATACTCAATGATTTCCGCAGATTTCGCTGCAGTCATCTGCGTTAATCTGCGTAATCTGCGGGAGATAAAGGAGTCTGGTTATCAGAATATATTACAGCCAAAGTTCTATTGTCCATAATAATTTGTGATTATTTGAGTCCCGTAATCTGACTAAGCTGTATATAAAAGCTCTTCGCGGCTGTATTCTGCGGATCAATCTGAATGCACCGCTTTACTGCATCAATTGCTTCCTGATTTCTGCCGTTATAGTAATACGCACCCGCAAGATTATACCACACCTGGGGATCCTGCTGATTAAACTTAAGCGCGCCGCTCAGATAATCAACAGCCCGCTTATATACCCCCTGCTGCAGATAAATTGCCCCCATCCATTTATAGGAGTACTCTGTAGGTCCAAGCTTATGAATAGGTACCAGATATCTCATCGCATCATCATACATCCCGGCTTCAATAAACATCCGGGCGGCCTGCTCGTAATTTGATTTATTCTGGGGACGGTCCTGCACCAGCGCTCTGATTTCTTTCTCCGCGGAATATATATCCCCCCTCTGCAGATAATATTCCGCCATCCGGTAATGAGCGTCCTCCCACAGGATTATACGGTCAACCACTTCCGCGGCCAGGGAATCAATCCGGTTCTTTCTGACAAAGTTTTTCACCAGAAGGTTCGGTTCTCCCCGCGGAACAAACGGATATCCGCCGAGCAGAATCCGCAGACGCAAATCGGCTATGACCGAGTCAAGCGGTGTAAAAGGAAAATCATCAGCCAGTATGCTGTCAATTGCTTTTTCGATATCAGCAGGGGGGATTTCTTTTCCAGGCAAATAGCTCAGCTCTTTCATCTTTTCGAAGAAAAGCTCTCCGATATAACTGTATCCTCTGATGTTAGGATGAAGATGATCCGTCATCAGATCAGCTCCCGTGATGCCGGCTTCAGCTATCCTGTTAAGCTCAGATTCAGCATCCACAAATGGCGTATTGGATTTCTTTGATATATCGCGGATAATCTGATTCATGTCGGAAGAAGCACGGAAGCGGAGCGGATCAAGATCGCGCGCGCGGCTGTAAAGCTTCAAAGCAGCGGCAGTATCGCCGGCAGAAAGTTTTTCTCCGGCAGAGGCATATATACGGCCGGCACTGTTTTCATCTGAAGTATCACCCGGGATAAACGGGGGCAGATCTTTCAGGTTGGATGCAACCGAACTGAGGATAACCGGAATCTGTTTCTCCCTGAATACCTCCAGTATATCTTCGAGATTCCCTCTGAACTGTTCTTTACCGTTTTCATATACCGGAGAACCGTAAGGAATAAGACTTTCACCGATCATCCTGGCCATTAGGGTCTCATTTGTGGTTCCCTTTGCGTCATCGCCAAACGAGGCAGCGGCAGACCAGATTCCCTTAATAGAGTTTTGAAGCAGCTGAACTGTTTTATACTCCTGCAGTGAAAGCATCGTATTAATAAACCATCGGCTTGCTCCCAGACTCTGTGTTGAACCGGCGCCAAGAGCACCATAATACTCATTGTGTCCGGTGTAAACCAGTACCAGATCAGGATCATGTTCAGCGGCGGCTTTTGCAAAATCAAGAATCGTATAGCTTGATATTGCCGAAACCCCAAGATTAATAACTTCTACATGATGATTGATATACAGCTTTTGCAGCTTTCTGCGGATATAGCGGGGGAAACTTGCGTTGGGAACATACGGCCAGCCCGCTGTGCTGCTTTCTCCGAGGACAAAAACGCGGAAGGTATTCGGTTTCTTTTCACGGTAAAATCCATCAGGGATAGTACCCGGGGGTGATTCCAGGTTTACGAAGTACTTATGCGTTATATCCGGATTAAGAAAGAGCATACCGGGATATACTTCAGAGAGTTCCGAAAACACCTCATATTCTCTTCCGTAATTGAATAATCTGAGACCGGCCTCGAGGAGCAATAAAAATATAACCGGAAGCGAAAACCCGACTGCGTAAAACCACCAGGGATATTTTTTCTTCTCTTGCGGCTGCTGCAGATCCGGTTGATTCTGCTTTTCTTCTTTCTTCTGTTTTTTCTTTTTCATTTTATCAGAAATACTTTTGCCACATCTATCAGCAGAGAAGGCTGATTAAAAAGCGCGGTGGTGAATAAGTTCCCCAGTGACCGCTTCTCATAGGGTACCTTATTAAAAGAATGCGCAATGGCATTAAACTTTTCATCCTTAAAGTTATATATACCTTCTTTTATCCGGTTAAAGGTCTCATGCCTTCTGCCAAGCCGGTCATGCCAGCGCTTTTCATATTCGTGTATATGATTCAGGTTTCCGGTTAGTATCGCTTCTCCCGCGGTAATGCCGGCCAGTTTTCCTCCTATCATTCCGCTTGCTATTCCGCCGCCGCTTAAAGGGTTCACCTGACGTGCTGCATCCCCGACAAGCATTATTCCTTTGCCGGTTATTTTATCAAGTGTTGGCGAGCAGGGTACACCGCCTGCTATGCAGGTCAGTATAGATGCATTCGGATAGTGCTGTTCCATAAAATTATTCAGGAAAGATAGCGCCGAGCGTTTTTTGCCTACCGCTCCGCTCACTCCCAGCCCCACATTTGCGATACCCTCTCCTTTGGGAAATACCCAGAAGTATCCGCTTGGGGCTACATTCTCGCCAAAATAAAAGTAACAGGTATCCGTATTCACCTGAAGCCCGCTCACTGTTGCCTGTGAGCAGCACTCCATATCCCTGAAGTCTATGTGGGTTTTCAGTCCGGCCCATCTTCCCACTCTGCTTTCAACCCCGTCTGCTGCAATCACAATTTTAGCGCGGACTTCCTTATCCTCTCCTCTGAACTGATACTTCACCCCTTTTACGGTATCATCTTCAATGATCAGTCCGTTTACATAGGCACGGGTTATATATTCGGCTCCCGAGGCAGCTGCCGATTTCGCCAGCTCATAATCAAAGATTCTCCGCTCAAGTATATACCCTTCACCGGGGAGTTCAATGACTGCCTCGGTACCATCCGGGGCAATCATGGCAAATTTGGTGATATGAGCTGTAATCCATTTTTCGTCTGATGGAATAAACTCTTCGACCCCTTCTTTGCTTACCGCTTCTCCGCAGCGGACCGGGTAGCCCACATCACGGTCTTTTTCAAGCACCAGCACGCTCACTCCCTGATCAGCAGCGTAACGGGCTGCCATTGAACCAGCCGGACCGGCACCTACTACTATAATATCATATTCCTGTTTCATTCGATTATTTTACCGGCACTCCGTTTTTGTTCAGTTGTATCACTTCTATCGGACAGCTCCAGATACATTTGGCGCAGTTGGTGCAGCGGGGGTCAATTATATATATCTCGGCTTCTTTCAGTTCTATGGCGTCTTCAGGACAGACACCCACACAGCATCCGCAAAAGTCACATTTGTCCGGCAGTATTTCAATAAGCAGTTTGCCGGTTTTAGCCTGCCTGTATTGCACTTCACTCATCGTTCTCTATGAAAATAATTCCTTAATATCGTCCGCGGTAAGATTCTTAAAGCCGCTTCCTTCCAGAGAAAGGACGCTTTCAGCAAGGCGGCGTTTATCTTCCTGCAGTTTTATGATTTTTTCCTCAACCGTATTACGCGTTATCAGCCGGTACACAAAAACCTTTTTATTCTGCCCTATCCGGTGTGCGCGGTCAGTTGCCTGCGACTCCGCAGCCGGATTCCACCAGGGGTCATAATGAATAACATAATCAGCAGCGGTAAGATTCAATCCAAAACCTCCGGCTTTAAGACTGATAAAAAACAATTTTACCTCCGGATTGGTCTGAAACTTTTCTACTTCCTCCTCCCGGTTCATGGTCTGTCCGGTCAGGAATGCATACTGAATACCCATCTTTTCAGCAGAATGCCTCAGTATTTCAAGCATTTTTGTAAACTGCGAAAATACCAATATTTTATGATTCTCTTTGGTCACTGAATCTGCCAAAAGACGGAACTCATCAAATTTTCCTGATTTATTCACCTCTTTCTGCTTCAGCAGCCGCGGATGATTGGCTATCTGCCTCAGCCGGAGAAGCCCCTCCAGTATCTTTATCCTGGATTTATTCAGCCCTTTCTCCTGAATCTCGCTCAGGATATCCAGTTTTATTGTATCCCGCCAGTACTCATAAAATTTCCTTTGTTCTTCTTCCATTTCGCAGTAATGGATGATTTCGGTCTTTTCAGGCAGTTCCGGAGCCACCAGTTCTTTGGTTCTGCGGAGTATAAACGGGAAGGTTATCTTCCTCAGTGCCGCAAGCGTATCTTTATCTTCATGCTTCTGAATCGGGGTTATATATAACTGTTTAAATGTGTTCAGACTGGAAAGCAGCCCCGGGTTGGTAAAATGAAACTGTGACCAGAGTTCTGCAAGGTTATTTTCCACCGGAGTACCCGTCACGCAGATTCTGCTTTCTCCCCGCAGCCTGTATGCCACTCTGGCTGTTTTGGAAAGTGGATTTTTTATTTTCTGCGATTCATCAAGGATGATAAAATTAAATCTGATTTCCCTGAGCATCTCCGCGTCATTCAGCATGATGCCATAGGTAGTAATCAGGATATCGTAATCCATTTTACCGAGACGGTCCGTTTCCTTTCGTTCCCCGCCATGATAGCGGAAGAAGCGGAGCTCCGGTGTGAATTTCTCCGATTCATTAATCCAGTTAAAGAGAAGAGAAGTGGGAGCAACAATCAGAGAAGGAACACCCGGTCTGTTTCTTTTTTCATGCAGGAGCATCATCAGCACCTGCAGAGTTTTGCCAAGCCCCATATCATCGGCAAGGATGCCCCCGAATGAAAATTCCTTCAGAAAATGCAGCCAGGAGTATCCTGCCTTCTGATATTCCCGCACTGTGGCATTAATATCATCCGGAATTTCCTTTATCTGAATTCCTCTGAAATCCTTCAGCCGTTCAAGACGTGATGTATATATCTCATCTTCTTCGACGGATTCAGCTTCTTCAGCAATTTCGCTCACCAGAAGCGCCTGCGCGTGTGAATAGAGCAGCCCCTCATCTGACTGGCTGCTCATGGGCAGCACGCGCATAAACTTACGCACCCAGCTTTCCGGCAGCACGCCAAGCGAACCATCATCCAGACGTATATACTGCTTCCCCTCTTTTACCGAATCAGCAAGATCTTTCAGTCTCAGAGTATGTTCCCCGAACTTCACATCGCCCCGCAGGTCAAACCAGTCGGTACCGGAACGGATTGTAAGGACCAGCCGGGGGCTCTGCTCCTTCACGATAAGGTTCTTCAGTTCCTTCTCCCCGTATATCTCAAACCCATCCCTCTTTAGTTCGTCAAGCTTTCTGTGGAGAAAAAGAACAGGATCCTGCCTGGGGAGAAAAACCCCCGGCTGGGTTTCTTTCACAGGATATTCCGAGAGAAGCTCATACGCATCTCTTTCGAACTGCTTATTCCGGTTTATTACGGTATATCCTTCATGATTCCTTACCACTTCACGAATCCTGGCCGGATCATGCTGCACAAGTGTATCATCATAGGAGAAAACCAGCTTCAATGTCAGAGACATATCATTTTCGCCAAGAAGCACACCCTTTTTAAGAACTTCCGGCTCCTTTATCCGCCTTAGATTCACCCCCTCAACATCTATATACTGAATCAGTCCGGGTATCAGTGTGTCTTCAGCGAACAGGCGGAGTGAATCCGGAATGGCCACTTTGCTTCCCTGCCCTCTGAAATATCTAAACTGCTGATTGGTAAGATTAGGGATGGTTATCATGGTTCCTTTATACAAAACCACCATCGGGTTAAGCATCAGACGGTGAACGTTTTCCAGTGAGTCAATTTCACCGTCGCCCGAAAATGCCAGACGTAATATATATTCATCCTTCTTCTGTTCTGTTTTTATGACTGCCTGAAGAGTGATTCCCGGCCGCTGAACCGGTTCCGGAGAGGACTGTGCATCCTTTCTCCAGTAAAGGCGGCTTTCTCCCAGAATCCTCCTCATCATTTCAGGAAAGAGCATCAGATGTTCCTGTCCTTCAGAAGGGGCAGATGTGTTGTCATATTCAAAAAACTTCTGCCCGAGATCAAAACTGCTGCCTCTCATCAGAAAAAAGTTATACAGCATCTCATCTTCAAAACTGAGCGGACTGCGGGCTGAAATATCTTTTGCCGTAACTTTTCCCTTAAAGACGGGGCCCAGACCATCCTCAAAAACTGCTTTTTCAAGAGTAATGGAGACTCCGCTGAGTTTTGGATTCAGTACGAAAACCAGGTCTTGTCTGGGCTCATGCTTTTTTTCCCTGATGTCATATCCCGGAGGTAAAATGCTCATCAGCTTTTCTTTAATACGGTTTTCCGCCTCCGCTTTTATTTTTTCTTCCCGCTCCTTTGCTTCCTCTCTCGCTTTTTTTGCGGCCTGCAGTTCCTCGCGGCTCTTCTTAGGTACAGGAGGTTTAGGCGGCGGTTCGTATTCTCTTACCGCAGGCTTTTTCTTTTCCTGATCAAACGGAGTAACAAGTTTTAACTCACGGGGCTTCGGCTGAAACAGACGGGGATAATCCTTAAGCACCTCAGCCATGGTTGAAACTGAATTATCAAAATAATGAAACTGATTTAAGAGCAGTATCCCCGCTGCTATATGTTTGCAAAAACTGCCGGGAGCACTCCTGCCGCAGGTACAATGATCCTGAATAAAAGAACCGGGTTTATCAATGCGGAGTACCGCTTCTTCAGTAAGTTCATCCCATACTGTATAATACAATGCTTCCTTTTCAATCTTCTGCACGGCGATTTTTCCCCCGACAAGGAAGAGCATTGCCTGATAGCGGGTTTTGGAAGTAAAGTAATCCTTGAAATGTGAAGGGTATATCATACTCTGACGCGAAGAGTGTTATCTTGCGTTAAAAGTAAACTCTTTATCAATCCGCAGTTTTTCCTGCGTGAGTTCCCAGATTTCCTTAAAAAGCACTTCCTCATCCGTTTTTCCGGGAGCGGAAGATATCTTTGCCTGCAATTCCGCAATTTTTTCATCTAACTGCAGAATCTTAAATCTCCGTATGGTATCAAACGCGCGCCTCAGAAGTATCTCAGCGCGCATCATTCTGTCTTCTTCCTGCCATCCCTTTAAATCAGAATTCCACCGTTCGGAGATGGTATATTGATCCATCGTCAGCGAATAAAGATACTCGCGGAGCTGTTCGTCCTCAATTTTGGTGTTAAGCGATTTAAATGAAATGTCATTGTTGTCATCATACTCAGTATATACAATAACCGAAAGCTTCTGATGGAGAGGATTTATGAAATCCTCCGGGTGTATGTTTTCAGCAATAACGCTTGTTGTATTCAGATCACCTTCATAAAGAAGTTTGATAAGCTCCTGCTCGGCAATATTTCTTGGCTTCTGAACGGACGGAGTGAAAAGCGTCCTGTTTTCAGCGGGAACTTCATGCCTCTGTTCTTCCCTGCGGTAATTTTCTTCCCGCTGGTCAGACCGCTGCTGATCCTTTACCAGTTTCTTCAGTTCGTCGTCAAGCACGGTTTCCCGCAGTCCCGTCCGCTTTGCAAGATCCTGCAGTAAAAGTGAACGCTTTAGTATATCCCCCATCCTGGCAAGCGGACGGAGCATATCGCGGATTGCCTCGCTGGTTTTACCAGGATCGTCAAATGCCCCCTCCTGCTTTTTAATCCGGTACTGAAACTCCAGAAAAGGAATGGCTTTTGCCACACGGTCCTCAAACTTCTCGCGCCCGTGCGTTTGTATATACGAATCAGGATCCTCCCCCTTGTCCAGGTCAACAATCATGATGTCAAAATCAAGCTTCAGCAGAATTTCAATGCTCCTCATTGCCGCCCTCACTCCCGCGCTGTCAGCATCAAAGATAAGGTAAACTCTTTTGGTATATCTGCTCAGCAGCAGCACCTGATCATCAGTGAGCGAAGTTCCTGATACCGCGACCACATTCTTCACTCCGTGCTGATAGAGGGAAATCAGGTCCATATATCCCTCAACGATGATCGCTGAGTCAAGGTTGCGTATATCATCCTTGGTGAAATTAATGCCGTAGAGAATCTTCCCCTTTGAGTAGATCATGGATTCAGGGGAGTTGACATACTTGGCTATATCATCACGCTTTTCAAGAATTCGTCCCGCGAAAGCGGCTATTCTGCCGCCGGGAGCAAAGATGGGATATATAAGACGCCCGGCAAAGCGGTCATAGGTGCCCCGTTCATTTTCGCCGATTACCCCGAGCGAGAGCGCTTTTTGTATATCCAGATTCTGCGCTTTCATCCAGTGAAAAAGTTCTGTCCTGCCGCTTAATGCATAGCCGAGCCCGAAGGTGTTAATCGTCTGCTGTTTGATGCCGCGGCTCTGCAGATAGTCCCGCGCAATGCGTGCATCAGGATGTTTCATCAGAAGATCATAAAAATATCTGCCAATGGCGCTGTTCAGTTCATACAGTTCATCCCGCTCGCTTACTTTGGTTTTATCACCGGCATCTTCATACTCAATTTTTATACCCAGCCGGTCTGCAAGTTCACGCACGGCATCAAGAAATGAAATCTTTTTATATTCAATCAGAAATGAAATAACATTGCCTGCCTTGCCGCAGCCAAAGCATTTATAAATCTGTTTTTCAGGGTTAACATTAAAAGAAGGAGTCTTTTCGTTATGAAAAGGGCAGAGCCCCTGATAGTTTTTACCCCGCTTTTTCAGCCGGACAACCGATTCAATAACCTCGACAATATCAGATTTAAATTTGATTTCTTCAATCAAGTGCTCAGAAATCCGCATCAGCACCGCTCCCCGTAATTAAAACGGCATAAAAGCAGCTTTGCGGCCTCAGCAGCGGGGCCGGAAGCCATGTATTTTCTGGTTATATTTCCTGTCAGCATTTTATGATTTTGTGTGTATCGGGATGCGGGTTTTTCGTTATCCCGGTGTCAAAATTAACCATTATTATAGTAACATTCAGGCATTTTAAGTAAAGACTTTTGGTTAAAAATACAGTTCTCCTGCTTCTGCCCCCGTCAGGTTTTGCCGATGAAGGGTACCGCTTTATGAAGCAGGCACTTTCTGAAAAGGGATTCACCGTTGCAGTTGCATCTTCCTCCGGATCGCTGATTACCGGCCTGAACGGTACCAAAGTTCAGCCTGAAATTCACCTCTTCCAGGTTCACGCATCAAATTTTGCCGCTCTCCTTATAACCGGCGGTGAGGGGTGGCTGAAAACTGAAATAAAAGGGGGATTTGACCGGGTTGTGAAGGCATTTTATGCGTCTAAAAAAGTGATCGGGGCGGTCTGCTCCGGCCCTGTTGTCCTGGCCAGAAGCGGAGTCCTGACCGGACTGAATGCGGTCTGCAATCCTCTTTACAAGCAGGAACTAATTAAAGCCGGAGTAAATTTTACTGATAAAGAATATGTCATCAGCGGAAAGATTATAACCGGACGGGGTGCTGCATCCCTCCCGACATTCGCGATGAACTATTGCAGTCTTTTGAAAACATAAGTAATTCAATGAATACAGAACAGTTAGCAGAGTTTAAAAAATATTGTAATTCCATTACACGTTATTCCCGTTACAAAACGCGGGAAGTTAAAATCGGTGATATCCCCATTGGCGGTTCGAACCCGATCCGGATTCAATCCATGACCACCACGGATACGATGAATACCCTCGCAACAGTTGAGCAGACCATCCGCATGGTGCACGCCGGATGTGAATACGTGCGCATCACCGCACCCAGCATGAATGAAGCACAAAATCTGGCTGAGATAAAAAAAGAGCTCCGCAAAAGAGGATACAATGTTCCCCTGATAGCTGACATCCACTTCACACCCAATGCAGCGGAACTCGCCGCGCGCATCGTTGAAAAAGTGCGCGTTAACCCGGGCAACTATGTTGACAAAAAGAAATTTGAAGTGATTGAATATACCGATGCTGAGTACGAAGAAGAGATTGACCGCATCCGTGAAAAATTCACACCGCTGGTAAAAATCTGCAAAGAATACGGTACCGCAATGCGCATCGGCACAAACCATGGCTCACTCTCCGACCGCATTATGAGCCGTTATGGTGATACACCGCTTGGCATGGTTGAATCCGCGCTGGAGTTCCTCCGCATCTGCCGCGATAACGATTATCATGAGATTGTTCTTTCCATGAAGGCAAGCAACACTCAGGTGATGGTTCAGGCATACCGGCTCCTCATTCAGAAGATGGAAGAGGAAGGAATGAATTATCCCCTTCATCTTGGTGTTACCGAAGCCGGCGACGGTGAAGATGGCCGCATTAAATCGGCTGTTGGTATCGGTGCCCTGCTTGAAGACGGCATAGGCGATACCATCCGCGTTTCACTAACTGAAGAACCGGAATTTGAAGCCCCGGTTGCAATCTCACTTGCATCCAGATATAACGGGCGTGAAAATCACCCCGCGATTAAAGAAGTTGACGGAAACCCCATAGATCCGTTTGTATATACACGCAGAACTTCTTCGGAGATGATCGGCATTGGCGGCTCAAATGTGCCCCGCGTGGTTGCGGACCTTTCACACACTGCCATCTCTCAGCCAAATGACCTGAATCAGATTGGTTATTTCTATGATGAGCCGAGTGATAAATGGAACATGCTGGACTCCGCGTCTGACTTTATTTACATGGGAGAACAGGAACTTCCTTTTGACATACCGAACGGACTCCGAGCGATATATAAAGCTTCCTTCTGGAAAGAGAAAAACCTCTTCGGCAAAGGACAGCCCTATTATACCTTTACTGAATATCTTTCAGAGCAGGATGAAGCACCCCTTTTCAGTTTTGTTGAGATGAACATAGATGACCTGACAGATGCACATCTGAAACTGCTGAAAAAAGAAAACTCCATCATACCGGTATTCGTTACTTCCAATCCCCATGGAATGGCCGAGCAGAGAAGGATGTTCATTGACTTTATGAATCATGGCATCACCGCTCCGGTAATCATCCGCCGGGGTTATGAGGTAAATGATGAAACATTCCGCATTCACGCATCCACCGATGCAGGAGCGCTTCTGATTGACGGACTGGGCGACGGCCTATGGCTAAACTGCTCTGGTCTGAGTCCCAAAGATATTAACCGGATTTCATTCGGAATCCTGCAGGCAGCCCGCGTGCGGATCTCAAAAACCGAATACATTGCCTGCCCCTCCTGCGGCAGAACACTCTTTGACCTGGTTGAAACCACCGACCGTATCCGTAAAAGAACTGAGCACCTGAAGGGGGTAAAAATTGCGATTATGGGATGCATAGTAAACGGTCCGGGTGAAATGGCTGATGCCGACTATGGCTACGTGGGCTCCGGCCCCGGAAAAATTACCCTCTACCGGGGTAAAAATATCGTGAAGCGCAATGTGAATACCGAAAATGCCGTGGATGAGCTGATAGAGCTGATCAGGGAGGACGGAAACTGGGTAGAAAGTAAAATAATTTCCGCTTGATTCTTGAAAAATTCAGTTTTTTTTGGTAAGTTGCTTTTTAGTGAAAACGAAAAATAATTTACGGTTGCTGATAACATTTTTGCCTGCGTGCAAAAATCTGATGTTTTAACAAGGAAAAATGCACTCTGATTGCCAGAGTGCATTTTTTTTTCCAAAGTATGGTTGTAAAGGATATAGTAAAATTCCTCGATGAGTGGGCGCCGCCGGGAGCGGCATGGGAGAGAGACAATGTCGGTCTTCAGGCAGGGTCTCTTAAAGCTAAGGTTACAAATATCATGATTTCTCTGGATTGTACCCTCCCTGTGCTTGAAGAGGCCTTAAAGCGAAAGTGCAGCCTTGTCATTTCGCATCATCCGCTTATTTTCAGTCCTCTGAAAAAGATTAATACCGATTCCGACGAAATTTCCAGAATTCTTTCCTTTGCCCTCAAAAACGACCTTACACTTTTAGCTTATCACACAAATCTTGATTTTACCCTCGGCGGAGTAAATACCGCACTGGCAGACCTTCTCGAACTTAAAAATACCCGTTTCCTGGAACCCTCACCGGATGTAAAACAATTTAAACTTGCCGTTTTTGTTCCTGATACCGCACTTGAAAAAGTATCTTCTGCACTCTTCAGCGCGGGAGCGGGAGTTATCGGTGAGTATTCCGAATGTTCTTTCTCCTCCCAAGGAACCGGCACTTTCTTCGGCTCTGAAAATGCTAACCCAGCTCTGGGAGAAAAAGGAAGACGCGAATCTGTAAGCGAACAGCGGCTTGAAGTTCTGCTGTATGAATGGCAGCTGAAGGATGCCATCATTGCTCTTAAAACCGCACACCCATATGAGGAGCCGGCTTATGATATCTATCCGGTGAAAACCAACACTAAAGCATACGGGTTTGGTATCATCGGCGATCTGCCAGCTCCGGCTATTCATGATGCATTTCTTGAAATGGTTGCTGCCAGAATAAACCCCTTCTTCACCTATACCAAGGGAAATAAAGAATTTATCAGCCGTGTGGCTGTATGCGGAGGATCAGCATCAGAACTGCTCCCAAAAGCTATTGCTGCCGGAGCGGATGCATTCATCACCGCGGATGTCCGCTACCATGCCTTTCACGATGCCGGTGAAAAGATCATGCTTATCAGCGCCGGACACTATGAAACCGAAGCACCCGTGCTTCCATATATCAAAAAGAGAATTGAGGGGTTTACCGCCTCTCAGGAAAATGAAATTCAGACTTTTATCTACAGCGGTACCACCAACCCTGTGAACTATTTTTATAAATCAACGGAGTACTTACATTGAAGAAATATATATCTACCTTATACGAACTGCAGCTGCTTGATGACCAGCTTGATGAACTTCAGGCCTCATTAGGCGATCTTCCCGCAAGCATTAATCATATCAAAGAAGAAATCCGCTTCCGCCAGTCAGGCATAGAAGAACGGCAGCAGGAGATTCAGGATATAAAAGTCCGCATCGAAAAGAATAAGGAAGAAGCAGAAAAGCTGAAAGAAACCATCAATAAATCGCAGAAAGAGCGCTTCTCTGTCCGCAGCAATAAAGTTTATGATGCACTCAGCAAGCAGATAGATCATGCAGAAGACACCATAAAAAAAATGGTGCTTGAAAATGAACATCTTGAAACCAAATCAGTAAATCTGGCTGAGGATATTGAACTGATGCAGCCGGAGATAAAGGATATGCAGAAGGAACTGGCAGAGAAAGAAGCGGAACTGGCTGAAATTCAGAAAGCATCAGAAAAAGAAAGAAAAAAACTGGAAGACCGCCGCGCGACAGTTGAAGCTCAGATAAAGAAACCTGATCTTAATGTTTACCTGCGCGTACGCAAAGCCCGCGGAGGCAAAGCGGTTGCCAGCATCAAGAGAGAATCCTGTTCCGGATGCCACAGTGTTATCAGACCGAACAACCTTCTTGAAATCAGAAAAGAAGATAAAATTCACACCTGTGAATACTGCGGACGCATACTCATCTCCGACCGCATCACTGAAGAAGTCGAAAAAGAATTCGCAATTTAAAGAGCCCCTTTTAATTCAAGCGGAGCCCCAACCCGGCTCCGCTTTGTGTTTTAAACTACTCATAAGTTCTGTAATACTTAACATTCAACTTTGCTGATATTGTGTTTAAAGATAACTTTGCATCTTCGCGGCTTTGCGCGATCTTTTGGGGTGAATGGTCTTAAACTCTGCGTTGCTTAGCATTGAATTTCGTTTTCCGCCGCGGCGGATTGCGTTAATAAGAGGCGCAGCAAACTATTTAGAAACAAAAAGCCCCGGCTAAAAACCAGGGCTTTTTTTAATTAAAAATTAAGAATTATAAATTAAAACCAATTCATAATTCATAATTAATCGTTCATACTTCACAATTACTTTAGCAGTGTCATCTTCCTTGTAATATTCTGCCCCTTGCCGTAGCTGAGTTTATAAATATATACTCCGCTGGCGTGATTAGTGCCGTCAAAAGGAACGGTATATCTTCCTGCTGAATAATTGCCGGAAGCAAGGGTTGCGATCTCTTTACCGAGTATGTCAAATACTTTTAAGGTGACATCACTTTGCTCAGGGAGCGCAAATTCTATCTCAGTAACCGGATTAAATGGGTTCGGGTAGTTTTGTGAAAGCGAATACTCATAAGGGTTGGTTCCGTTTTCAATCTGAATAGCTCTGTGCTTTCTCTTCCGGATATTATCCGGTTCTGCGAATTTCTGCGATAAAGAGTACTTTGAACCTGTATTGTCTTCCATTATTAAACGCAGATAAACACTCGTTTCAGCCATCCCCGGAGCTGAAACCACATAGGATATATTATTATACCTGCCGCTGTAATCACTTGTATAACTTACATCATCAAAAGTCCCCAATACTGTACCGCCATCACTTTCCACTAACTCAACTCTATATCTGATTTTCTCACCTGCTGCCAGCACACTGCCTGCCTCTGCCGAATCACTCACTCCATATTGCACACTGTACTGCAATACTTTACTTTCTGACATCATAAACGGTTTGCTTTGCAGATACTGGTTAAAATCGGAGATACTATGTAACTGTGCCGTATCGCTGAGCTCCACAAACTCAACTTCATTTCCATCAACAGAAATATCTCCTAAGCTAAAATAGAACTGCGCTGTATCCTTAAGTATAACTCCTTCTCTGGCTTTACTGATCAGCACGTTTTGTTCTTTGTTTAACCCCAAACTGCTTATTGCTGCTGATTGTGCAAAGCTGTATGGTAAACTCGGAGTCTGAAATCCTAAACCGAACATAGAAGAGGTCCCGCTGTAACTGTTATTAATCTGCACATCTTTACCGCTGATTCCCATATTTTTTATATTGTTCGGATTTAGACTGGAGTTTATACATTTAACTGCACTTCCTCCATCCTCGCTCCAGCTTATGATATAACCATTTACCTGGTAAGATCCGTTTACGGTAATGTTCATATTGGTTCCGTCAACTTCATTTCCAAATACCCAGGTATTTGCTGTATTTTCAGGGTCAGCAAACATTGTCCTGTATTCATAAGTAACGGTCTCCGTCCCGGTTCCCTTTTCAAAAGATTCCTCCTCACTTACTATCTCTCTGCTCCCGACCCAGCTCAGCCGCGCGCGGACTGAATCCGGCTGGTTTATATATACGGTTACCAATGAGGGGTTACTGTTTTTGGTGTATCCTCTTCCGGCTGAAACATTAAACACTTTATGAAAAGTGATCGTATTATTGCTGCCCCGTTTAAGGAACATACAATAAATATCTGAATATTCGGCATTGCTTTTGTCAATTTCCTCCCAGGCAACTGCAAACTGACCTCCGCCATTATCATCCCCATAAACTGACGGAGTTACTGAATATTCTGATGTTTCTATTACCGGATAATATCCGAGATCATCATGTGTATGAATGGTCAAACTGCAGGGTACCTGCTCTGAAATGGTAAAATGAGCAAATTTAATACCCTCCTGACCTTCAGTGCCATTTTGATATGCTGCTATACCCTGCCGCAGGTAACCCCAGGTTACTGCCGGATTTGCATTAATGCTATACTGCCCTACCGATGATGCAAGAGTAGTATAAATATCAGCATAATAAGAACCGCTGCTAAGATTAAATGTTCTGAGGGAAATTTTGCTCCCTGATGCTGTCTCCTCCTGGAAAACTATCACAACACTATTGCCAAAGTTATCAATGGAGGGGAGTTTGCTTTTCGATGCACCAAGCGGAGCGCCGCCATTCATTATGCTCCAACTGCTGCCGTTGTTGGTACTCAGTTCATACCACACATTGTCCATACTTTCATAGACCTTGTGAAGGTTTCCTGCCAGATCACGCACAAATTTTCTCTGGCTGGTATTGCTGAAACCGGCAGCATTATCACTCCTGCTCACTCCCTTATACATTGCCTTCCATTCAGAAGAGGTATTGCTGTTAATCTGTTCCTGCCTGACTGTTGAACCTGAGCCATTTTCCCATTTAAAAAAGTTCCAGTTAGTGCCAAACAAATTGCTATGAGTGTTATATGCTTCGGATTTGTATTCGATTTTGACATTTTGATTAAAATTATAATAAAATGCATTCTCCTGATACCCGGAACTTCTGTCCTTAAAATCGCCAGTGATACTTCCAGACCCGGTTTCACCAAATTTGATGAGTCCCGCAGACCCGCCTTCGAGGTAGTTTTTAATGGTGAGGGTTTTGGTTTTTTTGTAGAGTGCATTAATGATTGAATATTCAGAAATGGCTTTAAAGGAATTATTAAAAGCTCTATCATAAATTGCAGATTCAGTATAATTCCAACTATAAAACCGGTTCGAATAGCCATTGTAATTAAAGAGTGTGTTTTCAGCTTCTGTTTCGATTGCATCAGCAACAATAAACGGAAGCGAAGTACTGGTAGGATACCAAGTATTGTTTATCTTAATCTGACCAAAGGAGGTTGTATTACCTTCTACGTTGTTTGAGAATGTAACATCAAACATTCCTTTTAATGTTGCTTCTAAAGCATCAATTTTACCGTAACCTAATTCGATTGACTGACCTGGTAACTGAGAATTCCAGTAATAATCAACTCCGCCAACTTGTGAGGCGGTTTCTCTTAGTATTCTTGTAAGTTGATCAGGTGTTAAATCTGGCTTAATAGAAAGTAACAATGCTGCTACTCCTGCTGCAACCGGACTCGACATTGATGCGCCGTCAAACAAAAGATAACTATTATTTTCTGCTGTTGTATATTGAGCAGTTCCCGGAGCGGCAAAATCATTCTCGGCACCCCTGTTTGTTGATCCTATTACTGTAAAATCATTATTCTCTCCGCCACCAAGCTCAGAAACACTATTTACGAATGGAACATTTGCAGGGAATCTCACAGGATCATTATGATCATTGCCAGGTCCGGCAAATATCGGGATATTTGCTAAGTGACACTCGAGTAATGCGTTATAGACTGCAATGCTGTCTGCCACTGATATTCCAGTTAATTGATAGCTTAAATTTATTATAAATCTTTTGGACGGAAAAAGTAATTGCATATCTCTGACATAGAGTAAAGCTGCGGGTAACCTCTCAAAATTTTGTTCTTTTGTGGATTGATGTGACCAGAATTTAACAGGCATAATTCGACAGCCGGGTGCAATTCCTGAGATTCCTTTCGAGTTATTTCTGACCGCAGCAATTAGACCTGCTACCTTTGTTTCATGGCTATGATTTGAAGTTAAAGCATCCGGGTTAACATCATTGCTGTTCTCAACAAAATTCCAGCCGTTTACATCATCAATAAATTCATTATCATCATCGTCAATGAAATTATTTGGCACTTCACCGTTATTAACCCAAATATTTGCTGCAAGGTCCTCATGAGTTATCTCAACACCCATTCCTATCACTGCAATAATAATATTGGACGAGCCATATGTACCTGCGTGTGTCCATAGTGAATCAACCGAAATTGTGCGCAGCCAATGCTGTGAGCTCCAATATGTGTCATTGGGCTGACCACGGAGTAACGAAGTCACCGTTACAAACAGCAGTAAAAAAAGCTTTGTTTTCATTTTTTCTCCTAACATTTAATGTATTTTGTTATTAAATTAGGAGTGAGCTGACGGTCATTTGTTATGCTCACTCCCGGCCGCAGGGGTGCGCTAACACCTCTGTGGCTGCTTATTTCTTATTTTCTTCTTCCTATCCAGACCGGAACTCCGGAATGGGATTTCCCCCCTATTATCACCAAACTATCAAAAACAGCTATTGCATCCATACTGAATAGCGGTGGCCCTCCTTCAAAATCTCTGATCCGAAACCAACTCTCCCCATTATAATGTAGTAGTCTGCCATATTGCCCGCAAGCAAATATGTTATTCATTCCACTTCCTCTGACAGTTGTCATCCGTGAAAAATCCGATCCTGCCATCAATTCCCAATGATTACCATTTTTCATAAAACCGCGACTTCCTGCAATAACCCCCCCACCGCTTTTATCAATCCATATTGTACTCAATTGATAGCTACTTGCAGGAGGCATCGTTTCTGTTACAAGTTTCCATCTAAGACCATCATATTGCAATAGTTCGTATTTACCCAGTAAGCTGAACCCAATTGCATAAATGTCATTTGACGACCTGCCCCAGATGTCAGAAATTCTTAACCGTGTCGGGCTTTGTACTTTTTTCCAATTGCTTCCATTCCAGTGTATTAAAGTACCTTCTGAGCCACCTGCCCACACATCATCGGGGGCACTGCCCCAGACAGCGTTTAGGGCATAAATCGTATCGGCATACTCCGGTTTATCTGCATCAAATTTGTATTCCGTGAAACTTGTACCGTTCCAGAAAGCAGCACCTCCCCAGTTATAATTGCCATTCCCAACAACCCAGATTTGATTAGCAGAAAAGCCATAAATACCATTTAAGATTAAACTAGTGAACCCAGGAACACCTTGCCAAGTTTGCCCATTCCATTTCATAAATTCTGATGGTCCAGTAGGTAATAATGCTCCGCCTATCCCCCAAACATTATTCTCATCCATCCCCCATAAATCTTTTATGCCTGCATCACCAGGTTCGCCGAGAGTGTCAACCTCCCAAATAAAACTGTGCCCCGTGGGGCTTAATACTTTTGCAGTTAAGGTAACAGCGGTGTCTAAAATTTTGGTGCTGTCGGTATAGCCCAGAAACCGGTAGCGGTAAATTTTTTCCTGGCTGAGCCCGCCGCTGTCGGTAATGGTGGTATCGTTCAGTAACCTTCCTTTATAAATCATCTGGTTTGCGCCGTTTTCATCTTTCCGGTGCAGTTCGTAGGTAAAGGTATTGCTGCTGTCAAGCCGGCTTTTCTTAAGACCGAGAGCAATCCGCTCAAAATCTGCCCATAAATATTCTATTTTCATGGTATTGGCTGTAACATGCGGAGGATCAGTTATAACCGGCTCGGTTGGCTTCTGGCAGCCGGAAGAGAGTAATAACACTAGAAGGAAGATTAAGAAAAATGAGGTGAGTTTAAGTTTTATGCTAAGTAAATGTTTCATAGAATTACCAATGAAATAATAGGAAAAGAAATAAACAGAGTAATTTTCAGCCAGGGAAAGGCGTAATATTGAGGAGGATCATGGAAAGTAAAAAGCGCAGTAAGCCCCGGTACCGCCAAAAGAAGCAGTTTATAAAGGAACCTATATTGAAAAGCCATTCGTCCACTCCAGTTTATTTGAACAAATACATATCAAATACGAACGGGACAGCTTAAATCAATAGAATTGATTAAAACTGTATCTGAAAACAAAACAACAGAAATCAATCTAAAAAGCAGGATTGTAATCGGAGAAAATTTTTCCCTGAAGTACCCAGAATTTACTTCCCAAATGTTCTCTCACCCGGGGAGTTAATTAATTTCTTTTAGAACTCAGTTAAAAATAATAAAAAAAAAGATACATGATGCAAGTAAAAAATGCAATTTTTTCAGAAAATATGTATTTTTACCAAAATGTTTGTAATTTAGCTCAAAAACAAAGATTTCCAAAAATAATTATGAATTGTGAGCCGCCGCGGCGGAATGAAGCATGAATGAATTTATAAACTCTGCAGAGACTCTGCAATCGTTGCTGATAATATATATAAAGATACAAACCCGAACCGCGGTTGCGTCGTCTCAAACCCACATATGGTAATAACCTCAATGTTTTCTCTGAGACGCCGCAAATGCGATTAAGAATTATGCGTTATGAAGTTTGGATTATGAATTGATTTATTAATTTAGCAGAGATGTTGCATTCGCTGTGACAGATTTTTATATACCTATTATTTTTACGATTGCGTCGTCTCATTGTGTGTCTGCGTTTCACCGGTGTTTACAATCTATCTCCCCTGAGACGCCGCAAATGCAAAACATTGCCGTTAGCAAAATATCCGGTTAGCATTTGCGACGTCTCTACAAAATTGATATTCATTTTTTCGTAGAGACGTTGCAATCGCCGTCACAGATATGTATAATCACATGAACCATCACGGCGATTGCAGCGTCTCAGATCCATCAAAGGACGACAACGACAATGAGGCAGGTCAAGACCATGCAATTGCTGTGGCAAAACATGGTATAGGACAGGTCGCAACTTGTCCCTAACGATTTTTTCCGTGCAATCCGCGTAATCCGCTTAATCCGCTATCCTTGTCCGCCCTCCCGTGTACTGACAATGAGCCGGCTATTTATTATATTGGACTCATTATAATTAATTATTAATTCATTTTAAGCTTAGTTACAATAGAAAAGATACGAGATCAGCTCAGGCAATCGCTGTGTACGTAGGTACATAGAGGAAAGTCCGGACTCCGACGGATGGGATGCCGGGTAACCCCCGGGGGGCAGATGGCGCAAGCCGCTGTCCACAGACAAGTTCCACAGAAAAGATACCGCTTTGCTTAATGCAGAGTAAGGGTGAAAAGGCAGGTTAAGAGCCTACCGCGGCCGGGGTAACCTGGCCGGTCCCTTAAAAGGGAGCGGAATATCCCTTTACAGGGGTATTGCCGTCATGGAAAACCTCATCCGGAGCAAGGTCAAGCAGGAAGAATGGCGCTTTCGGGCGCCGGGAACCGTCCGTTTCCTTACTTCCGGGTAGACCGCACGAGGGTGTCAGTAATGGCACTCCCAGATAAATGATTGCCGCCTTCGGGTACAAAATCCGGCTTATCGGGCTGGTCTCCTATTCTTTTGCTGTTGTGCGGAGGAACAATGAGCAACAATGTTTGGAAAATTCTTGAGCCGGACAATCAGAAGGATGTGCTACATCTTTCTGAGGCGCTCAACATCCCGCAGAGTCTCGCCCGGCTTCTGGTTATGAGAAACATCAGAACCTTTGATGAGGCGAAAAGGTTTTTCCGCCCTGACCTCTCTTATCTTCACGACCCTTTTCTGATGGACGGCATGGAAGCCGCCACCGGCAGGGTGATTCATGCCGTTACCCACAATGAGAAGATCCTTGTCTATGGCGACTATGATGTGGACGGCACCTGCTCCACCGCGCTGATGTATATGTTCCTTAAAGAACTGGGTGCACAGGTTGAGTATTATATACCGAACAGGATGAAAGAAGGGTATGGTATATCCACACAGGGTATAGACTATGCTGCCTCCATAGGCACCAACCTGATGATTTCCGTTGACTGCGGCATTACCGCCATCGAAGAAACTGATTATGCAAAATCACTCGGGGTTGAACTGATCATCTGCGATCACCACAAGCCGAAAGATATACTGCCGGCTGCCTTCGCGGTGCTTGATCCCCTTAAACCGCAATGTGATTATCCCTTTAAATATTTATCAGGCGCGGGAGTTGCATTCAAACTGGCGCAGGGTATATCTGAACGCGTCGGTCTGCATGATAAACCGATGAAATATCTGGATCTGGTTGCATTGGCAGGAGCCGCTGACATTGTTCCCCTTACTGATGAAAACCGGATTCTGGTTACCGCCGGACTGCAGATTATTAATAAAAATCCCCGCCCCGGTGTGGCTGCTCTCATCCGCACCAGCCGCATTCCGGACGGATATCTAAGCTCAGGGCAGATTGTTTTTTCGCTCGCTCCCCGTATCAACGCAGCCGGCCGCCTGAGTGACGCAAAGATAGCTGTCGAACTGCTTATTACCAATGATCAGGCAACGGCTGACCGGCTCGCGCAGGATCTTGAGTCAGAAAATACCGAGCGCCGCAAGATTGATGAAGGCACCTGGAATGAAGCAAGTCTGCAGGTTGAAAATTCTGAGATGCTCGCGGAACAGTGCTCCATCGTGCTGCATAATGAACAGTGGCATCCGGGCGTGATCGGTATTGTTGCCTCGCGCATGGTTGAAAAATATTATAAACCAACCATCATGCTCACCACGGTTGACGGTGTGGCAAAAGGTTCCGCACGCAGCGTCTCCCGGTTCAATATATATGATGCCCTGCGTAACTGTGAGGATATCCTGCTTCATTACGGCGGTCACGAGGCAGCCGCAGGTCTTGCCGTTGAACTTGACAAACTGGAAGAGTTCAAAGAACGGTTCAACAGGATTGTTATGGAATCAATCTCCGATGAATCAAAAACCAGAACCATCGAGATCGACACGGAACTTCCCCTTTCTGAAATAACACCAAAGTTCATCCGGATTCTTGAACAGTTCGCGCCTTTTGGTCCGGGGAACCATCGTCCGGTATTTAAGTCAGATAATGTGCATATACGCCGAGGTGCCGCGCGTTTTCTTAAAAGCATTCATTTTGCCGCAACACTGCGCGATAAAGATTCTGAACGTGATTTTGATTCTATCGGTTTTAACATGCTGAACGACGATACAAAACGACTCACCGCTGAGGGGGGAGATATATCGGCGGTTTTCAGCATTGACTATTACACCCGCGACGGCAAACGCTTTCCGCAGTTAAAACTGAAGGATCTTGCGATGTCCGGTCAGGCGGTAAGCAGCAATAAAGCCGGTTAAGCAGCAAGGACACCGGCAGCAGAATGATTATCCTCGGCATTGACCCCGGCTCAGTCCGCACCGGATGGGGAATAATCTCCTCGGAAAAAGGAAAACTGAAGCTGCTTGACGCAGGCGCAATTACCTTTAAAGCCGGCCTGCCCATGAGCCAGCGTCTGCATGCGATATATACCGGACTTCAGAAAAAGATACATGAATATCGTCCTGATGAACTTGCCATAGAAACAGCATTCTTCGGGAAAAATGTGCAGTCCGCGCTAAAGCTTGGTTACGCGCGCGGTGTTGCAATTGTTGCCGCGGTTAACAAGGGGCTTGCCGTCTATGAATATTCGCCCCGGGAGGTAAAGAAATCCGTTACAGGAAACGGTGCCGCTGCCAAAGAGCAGGTTGCGTTTATGGTAAAGACCATCCTTAATATTAAAAACAAGCCAATGACCCCGGATGCTGCCGATGCTCTCGGTATTGCACTCTGCCACTCATTCAGAAAAACAGAAACAGCAGGCGCCCCGAAGAACTGGAGCGACTTTATTAAGAAAAATCCCGGAAGAGTAATAGAATGATAGGATATCTTAAAGGCGAGATTTTTTCCGCCGCGCCCACACGGCTGGTGATTGATGTAAACGGAGTGGGATATCTGGTTAATATTTCACTCAATACGTTTGAAGCGGTGAGCGGAAAGAAAACCGTCCAGCTGTATATATCTACAATAGTGCGGGAAGATTCCATCAGTCTTTACGGATTTTCAGGCGAGGAAGAAAAAGCCATGTTTGAACTGCTGATCTCGGTAAGCGGCATCGGTGCAAAGTCAGCGCTTTCAATTCTTTCCGGCATCCGCGCTGAAGAACTCCGCCGTACAATAACACACGCGGATACTGCCCGGCTTTCAACCATACCCGGCATCGGCAAAAAAACAGCAGAGCGTCTGGTGCTTGAGCTGCGCGAAAAAGTGGATGCGGTTCCCTCATCAGCCGCTGGTGCTGCACCTGCCGGAATCCGTTCAGAAGCGGTATCAGCACTGATCGCGCTCGGATATAATCAGAAGAATGCCGAACAGGCAGTGCGTGATATATTAGGAACAACTCCGGATATATCAATCGAAGAGCTGCTTAAAACAGCTCTCCGCAAATTCGCTTCGCGATGATGAAGTAAGAGGTATGGATTTACCTCTGCGAATCCTTTGCTGTTAAATCCGCCTATCTTAAGTATAATGTCATCCCTTCGGGATTTTTTTATTTTCGTGTAACTGATTTTCTACAGTAATTTCATCCCTTCGGGATTTCTATATTTCTCTGCAAAGTTTTCTTTTTAACGCCGAAGGCGTGACATTATTGTAGAAACCACATCAAGACATACAAATCAAAACGCCGAGGGCGTGACATTATTATAGAAATCACACCAAGACATACAAATCAAAACACCGAGGGCGTGATATTATTATAGAAATCACACCAAGACATACAATCCAAAACGCCGAAGGCGTGACATTATCTAATGTTATTTGTTCTCACCCAACTTTCGAACAATATATAACTCTGCGAAACTTTGCTTCCTTTGCGTTTAATGTTGCGAAGCTTGTGTCAAATGTCATCCCTTCAGGATTACCCTATATCCGCCCGGATGAGATATATCTATATATTGCTCATTACTAACTATATAACCTCTGCCCGCAATGTTGCTATTCCCTCAATCGCTCCGGTGATCACATCGCCCGGAACAACCTTGCCCACTCCGGCCGGGGTTCCGGTAAACACTAAATCTCCTTCTTCAAGTGTCATTCTTTTTGAGAGGAAAGATACTATCTGCACCGGCTTATAAAGCATCAGATCAAGTTCGGCATCCTGGCGGCGGGTGCCGTTTACCTCGAGTGTAATCTTTTCCTTAAGTGTCAGTTTGTGTTTCTCTTTAGAAATGTAATCGGCGACCATGGCTGAGTCATCAAAGCACTTTGCCAGGGTCCAGGGCTCCCCTTTTTCCTTCAGCTTCATCTGCCAGTCCCGCAGAGTCATATCCAGCCCAACCGTGTATCCGGCAATTGCCTCTTCCGCTTTTTTCTCGTCAGCATCCTTGATGGTTTTACCGATGACCAGCACCAGTTCAACCTCATGGTGCATTTCGTCTGACCAGTCCGGCTTCCTCATTTTGCTTCCGTTTGGAATCATTGCCGAGGCGGGTTTAATGAAAATCAGGGGAAATTCCGGGACTTCGTTACCCAGTTCGGCTGCATGGGCTGCATAATTCCGCCCGACACATACCATCTTGCCGACTTCAAAAGTTTTTGATCCGTTTTGTTCTTTTATATAGTGTTTCATTTTTGCCAGGAAATTTATTTTTGAAAGCTTAAAGATACCAATTGGCGGGTTTTCTTCATTTAACGGGAGAGAAAAAGGTTTCCCGCAGACTACGCTGATTTCTGCGGAACTCATACCAACAATCTTCCGATCCGTTTTCATCTGCGTTGCTCTGCATCCGTTTTAATCCGCGGCCCATGTTCCGGGGAGGCTGACTATCCTATCCAAAACACAGGGAAACAGATTTTCTCTTGTTTATGATTTCTGTGATGTAAATTTGCAAAGCAGTTTAATCTTAATCTTATAGGCAGCTTAGAACCGGTATGAAACTCATTCCCACTACCTCTTCCACGGTAAAGTTTTTTATCGTTATCTCTGGAATTGTGCTGCTCGGACTGACCCTTAAGGAATTGCAGCATATTTTTCTCCCGTTCATTGTCGCCTATATGTTCTTTTTCCTCTTCTCGCCGCTGAACAACTGGCTTACGGCAAAGAAGATTCCCCTTTTTCTGGTCATCCCTTTTAATCTGATCATCATAACCGTCATATTCGCCGGAGCAGGAACAATTCTTTATACCTCGTTCATACAGATCGGTGATAATCTCCCCGCATATTACAACAAACTTAATCTGGTTGTGCGGGAGTTTTCAATATCGCTTGGCATAAAAGACCCCTACTTCAGAAAGTTCAACCTTGAACGGGTGATTGACCGGCTCGATTATAAAACCCTTGCTGCTGATTTCCTCTCTTTTGCGGCCGACCTGACAACGATGGTATTCTTTATAATAATCTTCTTTGCCTTCATTGTCAGCGGACACAAAGCAATATATACAGCTATCAAAAAGCGGTATGTGACGGAGAAGGCTGCCGGTCCTGAAGAGACGGAAAGTTTATCAGAGCCGGGCTATTACAATGAAGCACGGCTTGAGGCAACGTTCAGGGAAATCACGCAGCAGATTCAGCGGTATATCATAACTAAGGTATCCATCAATCTGAGCGCGGGGGTGGTAATGGGGCTGGTGCTCTGGCTGATCGGTCTGGACTTCCCACTCGTGTGGGGAATTCTCACCGTGCTGCTCAATTTTGTCCCAACCATCGGTTCTGTCTTCTCGCTTGTTCTGCCGGTCCTGATGGCGCTTATTCAATATGATGCCCCGGGTTACGCGCTGCTCATCGGTTCTATCATTATTCTGATCCAGACCATTTTCTTTAATGTTCTGGAACCGGTATTTGTGGGAAAAAATCTGGGACTTAACCCAATCGCTATTCTGCTTTCGGTGCTTGTATGGGGATATATATGGGGAGTCGCGGGAATGCTGCTGGCTGTTCCTCTGACTGCCATCATCAAAATTATGATTTCAAACAGCCAGAGCCGTAATCTGCAGTTCATTAATCAGCTGATGAGCAACAGAGTACAGCAGTAAAACGGCTGATGCTACCGTTCAGTATATGCGGTAAAAATTTCTTTCAGGCGTGCGTTATCCTCAAAAACCTCATCAAAAATTGAGGTAATCAGTTCTTCATTTATCCGGTCAAAGTCTTCCCTGCGGGGAGTAATAATCTTTCCTCCGACATCCACTGAGGCAGGGCTGATTACCAGACGCTCCGGTTCATCAGCAAAATATACATCAGGACGGTGCTTCCTGCGCAGCAGGATGAGAAGATACAGCTTTCCTGTTTCCTTCTGCTTAAAAGAAACGATATTCATCATCGGTTCAGCAGCTTCACCGCTGAACTCCTGATAGAATCTGATAAACGATTCAACCTCACTGATGTATGAATCAATAGCGGCAGTGTCATTCAGGACGAATCGTATATATGACCTCAGTCCGTCATGTATGGCATCAGCAGTATATCCCTGTTTATCTTTCACTTTCAGGAGCGAAAGATGTCCGGGTACTTCTTTTTCCATCGGCATAAACCCTGCGGTTCCCATCTGAAAATGATGATGATCAGGAGCTGAAGCGCCGCAGCGGGGACCGTTATAAAAAATGGAGTACGCATCACCAAACTCCATTGTCATCTCAACAAGAGCCTTTACCTCTCCGCTTATCTTCTGGTCTACGTGAGCAGTCTTAGGAATGGTGAAATGTTCAGGGAAGATAGGAAAGGGATTGATCAGCACCACATAATCATTACCAAACGGGAAATCGTGCTGCTCTTTAGGCCGGTTCTCTCTGCAGAGAAAGCATTTCCGCTCGGATATACTCTTGGTATCCACTTTTGCTGCGGTTGATACTATCCTGCCGGGATTAAACTGCACCTTTACCGTATTGCCACGCACGCTGAATTGTTTTACAAGACAGTCTGCAAGCGCGGCAAAATTATCCCCGGCAAGCGGCCACTCAGCCGTCTGCCGGGTAAAAAATTCCTGAAGCAGGTGAAGTTTAGAGGACATCAGAAATATATATCAGTTGCCAGATGTTATATCAGACCGCTGTTCTTCCGGATGCGTGCCAGAAGCTCAAAGGTACGGACTTTATCCTTATAGAAATTATGTGCGTTCTGCTGCTGTATGGTCAGTGAGGCATCAGTATTTCCTTCCCATCTGCGGCAGAGATATACCGGCTCATAGATGCGGGCAATCTGATAATCACGGCTGATGGCAATTGCTGCGGCATAGTCCTCTCCGTAACTGGTGTTAGGCAGATTCAGCTCACGCAGCACCGGTGTATAGAATGCACGCGGAGCGCCGAGTCCGTTAATGCGCAGTGCATTGTTCCGTCCGTTATCCGGTGTCCATTCTTTATGGTCAATAATTCCCGGGGGAATTTCTTCCAACTTAAAGTTTGTCATCTGATAACTGCCGATAACCATCGCTGCTTTTTCCTCATGGAATTTTGCAACAATCACCGCCAGGGTGTTTTCATCTTTATATAAATCATCGCTGTCAAGCTGAACGGCAAAGCGTCCGCATTCAGGATGATGCACGGCGGTGTTCCAGCATCCGCCAATACCAAGATCTTTCCGCTCTGGTATCAGGTGAATCAGACGGCTGTCTTTTGCAGCCAGTTCCCTGAGGATATCCGTTGTACCGTCATCTGAGAAGTTATCAACAACAATGATATTAAAAGGGAAATTAGTTTTCTGATTAAGCACGGAATTCACTGCATCAGCAACCGTTTTCACCCGGTTCTTAACCGGAATTACAACCGAAGCCTCATATTTGAATCCTGAGGCAAATTCAACCGGAGTAAATTGCGGCTCAAGATATCCGCCAATCCTCCTGAGATGAAGAGTGCAGGCCTGCTCCATTTCAATCTGATACGCGCGGTTCTTCGGGTCAACATAGTCAAACAGTTTTTCGCCTGATTTGCGGGTGTCCGTTTCAACCTTTGTATATAAATATTCGCCGATTCTGAGCGGGAGGTTTTCCGCGCTCAGTCTCAGACGCATATCATAAAGACCTGCAAAAGTAAAATCTGTTTTCTCCGCGGCGATCACTCTTCTGAATGATGCAGTATGAAACAGCAGCAGCGCTCCGAAATCAAAATCATCACGCAGACTGCCGTACTGGTAATCAATCACCGGATGCACGCTTCTTGTTTCTCCGGCAAGTTCGTAGTAATCAGAGTAAAGCATTGCTGCTCCGCTCATCACCGCCGACTGCAGAAAACGTTCTACGGCAAACTGTCCCATTTCGATCTTTGTTTCCTGGCGGACAAAAAAGAAGTATTCATCCGCGGCATGCTTTGCGGCAAGCTCCATCGCTTCTGATGAAAGAAGTCCTCTGCCTGAAACCAGGGTGGTGGTATCCGGCAGTATAAGCGAGCTGTCAGAAGTGATAAGATATATACTGCCTGTATGAGCTGATTTGCGCAGACTGGCAATGGTTTCTTTGGTGAATTCCTGTCCGCTGTAAGGGAGAAAAACAGATGCTTTTTTCATGGCCGGGAGTATCTTAATTAACTTTAATCAGTTCAATTGTAAAAATCAGAGTGGCGTTCGGGCCGATATCAGCGCCGGCTCCTCTTTCACCATAAGCGAGATTCGAGGGAATATATACTTCCCAGATATCGCCTTCTTTCATGAGCTGAAGCACTTCAGTCCATCCGGCAATCACACCGTTTACGGGGAACTGAATCGGCTCACCTCTTTTGTAGGATTCATCAAATACGGTTCCGTCAATCAGGGTACCGCGGTAGTGGGTAGTAACTTTATCGGTGGCTTTTGGCGATTTGCCGTTGCCCTTGGTGATTACCTTATACTGCAGGCCGCTGGCGAGAGTGACCACACCTTCTTTTTTTGCGTTGTCAGCGAGGAACTTATCCCCTGCTTCTTTATTCTGTTTTCCAATCATCTGGTTTTTTTCATCCTTTTTTGCCATTAGTTCTGTCTGGTAACGGACCATCACATCCTGCATTTCCTCTTCGGTCAGGACGGTTGAGGAGTCCAGCATTGCGTCCCTCATGCCCATATAGAGCATTTTCAGGTCAACATCCAGGTCATTCATTTTGAGGTTTTTACCGATATCAGCGCCGATGCTGTAAGAAACGCTGTCTTTCTGGGTCTTAAAATCACTTTTCGAGACTTTTGCATCCTGGCAGGAAACAACGCCCAGCCCCGCAACCAGCAGGACGGCAATCATATTAAATTTCATTCGATCTCCGAGAATTTTAAAATAAATTAGCTTTAAAGATAAGCAGCCGGGCTGAAAGTTTTTACTAAAATAGACAGAGGGAAATGGATAAAGGATACTAACGATTCTCGCTTGAGAGCAATGATTCTAGTAATTTTGTCAATATCGCATCAAATTCTGCGACAATCTGCGAAATCTGCGGGAACCTTGCCAAAATACTCGCTGGGATCGCTCAATTGCGAAATCATAATAGGTGTGGTTTTGCTGATTCGCTATTAGGCGGTCACCCGGGAAAGGGGTTCAAAAAATGATAGATGTTTATCGGAGTCCATATAAATCGTCCTGATTCTCACTCACTCAGCACGTCAATCATTAATTGATAATTCCTTTTAACTGCTGCTTGAGCTGCACCGCTGCTGAGGTGTAGCCCCCTCCGGCTGCATCAACAAAGTGGATATGGTCTTTTTCATATTTTGAAACAAGGCAGGTCAGCTGGGCTTTTTCAGAGATGTGCATTCCATAGACAATATGTCCCCGCTGGTAAAGTGATTCAAGAAAATTTTCCAGCCGTTTTCTTTTTTCCTCTTTGATACTTATAACCATACGAAGCATTTCATCAAACTTCCGGTAATCAGTATTGATGATCAGATATTTTTTGTATTCCCCCCAGTTGGTCTGGCTGGTTGAAACATTAAACCTCATCAGAATCTTACCCATGATGACCGCATAAACAAGATTAGCAAGATAAGCAATTTTGCGAAGCATTGCCGGAGGCATTACTCTTGCGTTGGTTTCATTCAGGAACCGCCGGATGCTGAGTGTAAGTTTCAGTCTTGCGTTTTTGATCGGATGGAATCCTTCTTCCTCTTCTTCAAGTTCTTTAAGGAAGGCAAGAACGCTCATATATACATCAGACTCCGGAAGTGTCCGGGAGACACACTTCACCAGCATAGCCACTACCTCACCCCCGGGGGGTTTTATGTCTTCCCACCGGCATTCCAGACCCGTCAGGTCAGCTTTTACCGGAGTTTCTGTTTTACTCTGAGAATAACTTCCTGATTTTATAATCGTCTCCGCAGTTTCAAGCCCTCCTCCCTTAAACACTGCCTGATAAAAGAAATCAGAATACTTCATTTTTGAAATCATCACCTTCGCTCCCCGCTTCAGTACCTCAGAGTAGTAGATATACCCTACTCTCAGCTCAAGTTTATAGACCAGCGCTGACTGCTCCTTAAGTCCGTGCAGCACCGAAAGTACTTCCTCAAGAAAATCACGGTGCACCAGCAGCGTGGCACCGTCACCGCCAAAAACAAACGGGAACTCCAGATTCCCCAGCCTGTTCTTTACTGCAGCAATTACCGAAGCACCGATGGTATTTACCTGCCGGTACCTCCCCTCCTGAATAGCTTTAGTTGAGCCTTTGATGTCCGTGATGATAATAACCCAGTCTTCAGGGAGCTCACGGAAATATTCATCCATCCCGATTTCCTCAATCGTATGAATGAAAGGCAGATTAGTATAAAAAGATTTTGAATCTGTCATAAACTAATGTACAATTTACAATGAACAATGTACAGAAAATAATTAGTTTTGTGCAGTTCCCCGCGGCCGTCAGGTGAGTAATCCATACAAGTCAAAGTATTTCCCGGATAATTTCTTAGCGCCTTTGTGCGGGATAAAAAACCCGCCCTCCGAATTACCAGAGGGCGGATTGAAAGCCATTTTGATTAACGCTTATAGTCCCCTTATATTCACAATTCACAATTCACAATTCACAATTCACAATTCACAATTCACAATTCATAATTCACAATTCACAATTCACATTTATTTTATGTACATCATCTTAATAACGGCAGATTCCTGTTCCGTAGTCAATCTGCAGATATACACTCCGCTGGGAATATCTGCTGCATTAAATTTCAGGTTATATGAACCTGCTCCTTTATATCCGCTTTCCAGGACTTTCACTTCTCTGCCAAGTATATCATACACGGCAAGTTTTATATTTCCTGACCAGGTCAGGGAATAATGAATATTCGTTTCCGGGTTAAAGGGATTCGGATAATTCTGCTGAAGCGTAAATCTCTGCGGAAGTCCGGCCTCAGCATCCTTAACATCGGTTACAAAGTTCGCGTAATTTGAGGTATATATCTGATGAGCATAATCAGCAACTTCACGCATGGCAGCAACCGAGCCCATGGCTGAGTTCCCTTGCCCGACAAGATACGCAACCGTAATATCAACCGGTTTATTCTTCTCTATCCGGAATGGTCCGGCTGAAACCATAATACGCTGATCCGCCTGACCGCTATTGAGCCAGCCGGTACCGTTTTCAGGATATCCGGAATAAAAGTATGCCGGATTAATCTGTGCACAGTTGGCAAGAGAAGTGCCGTTTCCAAATCCCCAGCTGCACACATCAATTGGCGTACCAGTTTTCCATCTGCCCCCTATCTGATAATTCCGCATTTCCCATAACGTATTTGGATCGCCATGGGTGGGATGTGAACTCATCAGCTGCGTTACAGAATTCTGGCGGGTAAACACTGCCCCGCGCACAGTTTTTGTTCCCCGCAGCGTTCCATAATGGATGATAACCGAATCAAGAGCAATATCTGTTCCTTCATCATACAATCCATTGCTGTTTACATCAGAATAACTTACCCCGGGGATATATGAATAGGGTTTTTGCAGGAACCGGTACATCAAAGCCGGCGGCTGAGCTCCCCATACATTATCCGGCTCTCCCTCATATACATACCCGCCTTCCCGCAGACTGTCGCTTCCAATAAAGTCGTTTGCGTAATTGCCCATATCAGGGTCTGACCAGATACTGAAGTAGGCAGAGTCAATCACATCCGCCGCCGTTCCTTTGTTGACCATTCGATAGTTAATAAAGATGAGGTTTTTGTAATAATCAGAGGGGATATGCCACGCGTATATATACTGCTGCATTTCGATTCCCAGCGGCGGAACGGTGTTAAACCTTCGGCGTGAAGGAATCTGCGCGTCGTTAAATACCGTAAAGGTAAAAACATCACCAAGAAAATCAGGACGGTCTTCATTTGCATCCCACTGGCCGTTGCTGTTCAGATCAACCGGGTTATATAATCCGTCACCGTTGCCGTCATAATAGAGCGCTCCAAGTTCAACAGCGTATTTATACATCTTCCAGGAGGTTCCGAACGCGGTATCCTGTTTTGTAATTTTATATATGCCTGCGCGGTTGTCATTTGAATCGGCGCCTGCCATTCCGCGGACATAGTCAGTAACACGTGAGGAGTTATTCACTCCGTTTGCAAAGACCGAGTCGCCGTATTTGCCGGATAACGCAAATCCTGCTGAGAATATCAATGATTTGCCAAGATAGGTTCCTCCGCTTACACCATTATAATTTGCATCGGCAATATTTCCGTTATGCTCAAAAGGCAGAACTATATCACCGATGGTAATTACCTGAACCGATGGAATAGTATCCGATCCGGTGAACTGGGCATAAAGAGGGGCTGTGAGAATGAGGACAGTAAACAAGGATATATATTTCATGAGATTGCTCTCCTTTTGTGGTAAATCAGCCGGAAAGCCAGAACCGGGAATCGGTGAGCAATCCGGCAAGTAAAATTACGAAAAAAAAAAGATTTCCAAACACCATTAAAAACCGGGCATTCTCCGGAATAAAACCCCCTGACAACCGCTTTCAGGGGGTGACTTCTTTTCTGCCCCAGGGGTAAACTACGGCATAAAAACTCCCTCCAAATGGCTATATTTATTGTTTATCTTTCATAAATTCCGGATTTTCTATTCTTATGCAGATAAGTACCAGCAAGCAGCTTTTTGAGAAGGCACAAACCCTCATCCCCGGCGGGGTAAATTCCCCGGTCCGCGCTTTTAAATCAGTTGGCGGCACCCCTGTATTCTTTGCTTCCGGCAGCGGCGCAAGGGTTACGGATGTTGACGGAAACAGCTATCTGGACTACATCGGAAGCTGGGGACCGCATCTTTTTGGCCATAATCCTGAGTTTATTAAAGCCGCCATCCTGAATCAGCTGGAAAAAGGGGTTTCTTTCGGAGCCCCGTGCGGTCTGGAAGTTGAAATGGCTGAACTGATTACCTCGCTTGTTCCTTCGGTTGAAATGGTGCGAATGGTAAACAGCGGAACCGAAGCCACTATGTCTGCCATCCGGGCTGCCCGCGGTTTCACCGGGCGCGATAAATTCATCAAGTTTGAAGGATGCTACCATGGCCATGGTGACTATTTCCTCATCAAAGCCGGCTCCGGCGCTCTCACCCTCGGTGTACCCACCAGCCCCGGAGTTACCAAAGGCAACGCTGCTGATACCCTGCTCGCAACATATAACAATCTGCAGGAAGTAGAAGAACTGGCTGCAAAGTATAAAGGGGAGATAGCCGCAATCATTATCGAACCAGTTGTGGGCAATATGGGCACGGTGCTGCCTTCAAAAGAATTCATGACAGGTCTCCGGGAACTCTGCACAAAAGAAGGCATTGTTCTGATTTTTGATGAGGTGATGACCGGTTTCCGGCTTGCAAAAGGAGGCGCACAGGAAGTTTTTGACATCACGCCTGATATGTCCGTCTTCGGAAAGATTATTGGCGGAGGCCTTCCGGTCGGCGCATACGGCGGCAAAAAAGAAATTATGATGAAGGTTGCCCCGGCAGGCCCGGTCTACCAGGCAGGCACTCTCAGCGGCAATCCCCTTGCCATGGCTGCAGGACTTGCCGCACTCCGGTATATTCAGCAGAATCCCGGTATATATACCCGCCTTGAGGCACTAACTTTGCGGCTGCACAAAGGACTTGAAGCAGCATCGCGCTCGGCAGGAAAAAACTATACGATTAACCGCGTCGGCTCCATGATCAGCATGTTCTTCACCGAACATCCGGTTACTGATTTTGCTTCAGCGGTTACATCTGACACGGCTCTCTACGGAAAATTCTTCCACGGTATGCTCGAGGAGGGACACTATCTGCCTCCCGCTCAGTATGAGGCATGGTTTGTTTCAACCGCCCATACGGAAGCTGATATAGATGAAACCATTGCAGCGGCAGGCCGCGTGCTTAAAAAAATCCTCTGACCGCCTTATGAAAAGGTTTTCAGTACATAACGAATTTGTATATATGACTAATTTTATAAATCATTTAAACGATAGGGAGTAGCTTTGGCAGTCTCTTATTCAGATCTATCAGATGCTGACCTGATGCAGAAGGTCGCCCAGTCAGATTCACGGGCGCTTGAAGCGCTTTATAACCGGTATTCATCCATTCTCTATACTCTCATCAAAAAGATCGTCGGAGATCAGGCGCTGGCTGAATCAGTACTGGTGGATGTTTACGTCCTTATCTGGACAAAGATCCGCTTTTATCACAGGGAAAGCGGAAATGCTTACTGCTGGCTGATTAATCTCGCGCGAAATAAGGCCGTTGATACCATCCGCCGCCAGAAGCCGGATCAGTTTGAGAATTATGAATACACTGATGAATACGAAAATTATTTCATCATGCCCAGGCTTTCTCTTGAAATTGACCAGCTTGATCTTGCGACCGCGCTGCAGATAAAAGGGAATATCGAGGAAGCGCTGCATAAACTTACCGACGCGCAGCAATATGTCATCTATCTTGCCTACTACGAAGGGCTTACACAGGATGAAATTGCTGCTAAACTGAAAATTCCCGTGCAGACGGTGAAATCAAAAATCGTTATAGCACTCACAAACCTGAAGGATAATCTTCTGAAAGGAGGGGAATAAGCCGTGTCAGACCAGGAAAAATACAATTCATATATACACGCTTACGCGCTCGGATGTCTTGATAAAGATGAATTCATTGAACTGACCGAGTATCTTGAAGGCAGCAGCGATTTTAACTGGGTGGAGCTTGGCGAATTCCAGAATCTTGCCGCACTGCTCCCCTCATTCCTGCAGACTGAAGACCCTGCGGCTTCCGTAAAAAATAAAGTAGCCCAGCGTTTATACCGTCTGAAAGAAGAAAAGAAACTGGCTCAGGCACAACAGCAGAGACCGGTACGTGAACCGGCACCTGCGCCTCCCGTGCCTGTGGCTGCTGCTCCCAAGCCAGCCCCGGTATTTGAACCTCCGCAGAGGCATCACTCTGATTCCGGAACAGGCCGTCCAACTCAGCGCACTCAGGTGGAAATGAGAAGTTCCGAGCCCGGTTCAGAACGCCCTGTTGAAGCACCTCCGGAAGAATTCCGCCAGGATATACCGCAGATCAGAATTCCCGAAGTTCCGCAGGAACAGCCGGCGGGCGGCGGATTCCATCTGAACATGGATGCAATTGATGAGCATATCCATGAAACCACGCAGGAGACCCCCGCAGAACCTCAGCAGTATCAGCAGGAAGAAGAACCTCTCCGGCAGGAAAGCCCGCATATACATCATCAGGAGGAGGAACCGCAGCAGCGGATTCACTCTACCCCGCTGCTGATAACCCAGACGGACTCCCCCGCTGCTCCTTCTGATCAGCCCATTATTATTAAAAAAGGTGTGCCGCCTGCGTTTTTTATTATTGCAGTGCTCATTCTGGCAGGAGCAATATATACCACATACTATCTGCTTGAACAGAAAATCAACTCGCTTAAAACAGGCCTGCCTGCTGAAATAACCCGCATTACTTCTGAGTATGATGCCAAACTGGTTCAGCTTGACCGCCAGCAGCAGGTGCTTACCCTGCTTGGACAGTCAGATGTTCTTTTTGTTAAACTCAGTCCGGGAACCGGCAGCAGTGCTTATGGAAAACTGCTCTACAGCCCTTCACTGCGGCAGGGACAGCTCATCCTGAATGATCTCCGCATCATTCCTCCGCAGGATCAGAAAGTGTATCAGCTCTGGGTAAAAGGATCGCGTTCAGCGCTGTTCATCGGTATTGAAGTCTCTTCCAGTTCAACCGGATATATACCAGTGAGTATCAGCGGCGATTTTTCAAAAGAGAAGTCTCTCACTTTCCTTGTGACCCGTGAATCGGTAGGAACCACTCCTTCTGCTCCGTCAAAGGAAGTTGAGCTAAGCGGAACAGTTAGAATTAGTAATTAGCAGTTAGTAATTAGTAATGTTTTCAATTAAGGAGGGATTGCAAATTTGCAGAATACAACTGCCCTGTTCCGATCCGTGTAAATCCGTGCTGCTTCAGCATCCGTTTAAGATCCGCGATAAATTAGAAAAGCGGTTTCACTTAATTTAAGGTGTAGTAAAAGTGAATTTTATTCACCATAACAGTTGACATCTCATTAAACTAAGGAAACCGCTCATGAAACTTATAAAAAAACAACTGACCGGCAAAAGTTATTCAGTGGTCAACAAATATGCAGGATACGATAATTATCTTGCCGTTGACTGGTCGCAAAGCACCATGGCAATTGCAATGATAAGAGCACCCTATCAGAACCGTATCCGGGTAACCGAGCACCCAAGCTCTCTGAAGCAGCTTCAGCAACTGCTCAAGAGTCTGTCCGGTAAAACCATTATTGCCTTAGAGGAAAGCTCTCCGGCTCACTGGCTCTTTGTCAATTTGTACGATTACGCTGCAAAAGTGGTTATCTGTGATCCTTATCAGAACCGACTGTTAACCCAGGGGCCAAAGACTGATCCTATTGATGCTCAAAAACTCAGCACCTTGCTTTATA
This sequence comes from Ignavibacteriales bacterium, assembly GCA_015709675.1. Taxonomy (NCBI): domain Bacteria; kingdom Pseudomonadati; phylum Ignavibacteriota; class Ignavibacteria; order Ignavibacteriales; species Ignavibacteriales bacterium. The sequence goes on along the minus strand of CP054182.1, from coordinate 1,296,596 downwards.
ACGGCATGCTCAAGGAAACTTACCATGCAAAGAAAGAAGAATTTGAGTTGCGAAAATATATCAGCGCTTACAGTGATCTGATAAAACGAGGGGTAAGGCTCCAGAATCAGAAAACAGCATTTCTTGGGCAGGACGGACTTTCCCGGAAAACCCGGAATCTTTCTAAAGCAGAGAAAGAAAGTACAAAGTTTATCCTCAACCAACTGGAAGAAGATATTCAGCAGTATGAGAAGCAGAAGAAGGATTTTGAAGTTCTCTTCACCGGGCTGTGTAAGAAAAACAAAACTCTGAAAAACCTGATGAGCATACCTGGTATCGGTATAATTGGTGCAGTAACCATCCTCGGAACGGTTATAGATGTTAAACGCTTCGACAGTGTTGGAAAATTTCTTGCCTACTCCGGATTGGTTACTCACGTTAAACAGAGCGGAGGAAAGACTTACGGGCACAGGAAAGGTCGATACAGCAGAATCCTCAAACAGGCATTTAAGGTTGCTGCTTCAACTTGCATTAACGGTGAGAATGAATTATCGGCTCTTTACAAGGATCTGCTAAAAAGAGGTGTAAGCCAGCACAATGCAAGGAATGCTGTAGCACGGTATGTTGCAAGGGTTACTTTTGGCATTCTCAAAACAGAAAAACCATTTATCAGTAAAAAAACAAAGGTGAAATCCAAGAAGTAAACATATCCAATTAGATACCATTCTGTTTACCGGCAAAGAACATTCTCATGGAGACAGTAAACACGCTTACTAGAGTATTAAGGAAGAGAGCATTCACAATGGCCCGTTGCAAAAGAATAATTTCTTTATAGCACATATCCGCGATTAATCCTCTTCCGGTTTAATTCTGGAATTTATCGTAGCAGCCTGAAACATTGGCATGGCTCAAATAGACGCATAGAAAAACTTATAAAGTAAAAGCGAATAAAGAAAGCAGTTGAAGAACCCATGAACCCAAGGGGGAAACTCTGAGTTGGTACATTTTGGTTGGCATTTTCAAGAACGTGGCTTGTGAAACCCCAAGTCAGAGACTGAATTTTGTAAAATTCTTTACAGGATTACTGTTTTCTCTTGACTTTCTTTTCTATAGACGGCCCATTTGCGGAGCAGTTTACGCAGAGGCACAAAAGATTAACAGGCAGAGTTTCAGGTTTACTAATTTCTCATTACTAACTGCTAATTTAAAAGTGAATCTTCGCACCAGGCAACCGTTAAAAATCTGCGGCCCGTTAACCTGAGCGGTTCGCTCAAAAACGCTAAGCCGCAAAGAACATGTACACTATAAATTGTACATTGATTTCTAATTACTAACTCCTAATTACTAATTATCAAATATGAAGACCATCATTGAACCATTCAAAATAAAATCCGTCGAGCCAATCCGCTTTACCACACGCCCGGAGCGGGAAAAAATCCTGGAAACCGCCGGATACAATCCCTTTCTCATCCATGCTGATGATGTAATGATTGACCTCCTTACTGACAGCGGCACTTCAGCCATGAGCGCTAATCAGTGGGCGGGTATTATGAAAGGTGATGAGTCCTATGCCGGCTCAAAAAGTTTTTACGCCTTTGAAAGCAAGGTTAAAGAGATAACAGGATTAACCAATATCATCCCGACGCATCAGGGACGCGCTGCTGAAAAAATCCTCTTCTCCATCCTCGGCGGCAAAGGTAAATATTTTGCGGCTAACACCTTCTTTGACACCACACGGGCTAACATCGAATATACCGGCGCTGAAGCGTTTGATTTTCTTACCGAAGTAGGCAAACATCCCGAACAGCGTGCTGACTTCAAAGGAGATATAGATCTCCCTGCACTTGAGGCCTTTATCAAAGAAAAAGGCCCGGAACATATTCCCCTTGTTATGCTTACCATTACGAACAACTCAGGCGGCGGACAGCCGGTCTCAATGAAGAATATTGAGGAGACCTCGCGGATCTGCAAAAAGTATGGCATCCCTTTATATATAGATGCCTGCCGTTTTGCCGAGAATGCATGGTTCATCAAAAAACGGGAACCCGGCTTTGCTGATATGTCCATCCCCGATATCTGCCGCATGATGTTCTCCTTCTGCCAGGGAGCAACCATGAGCGCAAAAAAAGACGCGCTGGTGAATATCGGCGGCTTTCTGGCGCTTAATAATGATGAACTGGCATTGCAGTGCCGTAATCTGCTGATTGTTACCGAGGGATTTCCCACTTATGGCGGACTCGCCGGACGTGACCTTGAGGCAATTGCCATCGGGCTGGATGAAGTGATGGATGAGCATTATCTGCAGTACCGCGTCCGCAGCGTTGAGTATCTCGGCGAGAAATTAGTGGCTGCGGGAATTCCGATAATCGAACCCCCCGGAGGCCACGCTATATATATTGACGCAAAGCGCTTTCTGCCGGATATTCCGCCCCATCACTATCCGGGGCAGTCAATCGTCTGCGCTCTCTATCTTGAAGGAGGAGTCCGCAGCGTTGAGATCGGAAGCGTGATGTTTGGCAAATATGCTCCGGACGGCAGTCTTATTTCACCGCCGATGGAACTGGTTCGCCTTGCCATACCACGCCGTGTATATACACAGAGCCATGTTGACTTCCTTATTGAAGTTATCATGGAAGTATATAACAAGCGGCATCAGCTCCGCGGGTATGCCATCACCTGGGAAGCCCCTATTCTCAGGCATTTTACCGCGACCTTCAAGCCGCTCTGATTTTTTGCTGAAGGCCGTGCCTTAGGGCGGGCGCGGCCTTTATATATATTATCCGCTTGCCTTGCCGCTTCCGCCGAAGAGTATTCCGGCGCCAAGAACAAAACCGAAGTCATACCATCCTCCGTTGTTATTCACCGCGTACATGGCAATATCCTCAAAAAACAAGCTCAGAACAAAACTCGCCGGAGCAATTATGCCATGCCAAAGCCCTCCCCAGAATCCGTAGGGCTCTGCAGCGAGGCATTCTGAAATATCAGGTGAAGGAGCACAGCCGGAAAGTACGAGTGCAGCGGCAAGAGCAGTGAATAATAATAACCGGTTTTTCATATGCAGTCTCGAAGAAGTTTGCGAATTGAAAGTTTAAAGTTATACTATAGTGTAAAATCTGATCTTCAGGAAATGCAACCTGAGATCAAAACTCAAAATTAATGAAGTTTACTCAAAGTACCGCAAACCTGCACCACTGGCCATGCGCCTGAACCTCCGGACCAAGAACCACGCACTAAGCACCAAGAACTAAGCACCAATCACTATTTAACTATGTTAATTCTCAATTCTTCAGTATTTTTCATGTAACAGTTTCACATTCATCCGGAGCAGAGCATGAAAACTCTTTTTCCTTTTCTTACTTTTCTCATTCTCACCGTAACAATCCATGCCCAAATGTTTCCGCCTGTCTGGCAGAATCCTCTTCCGACAGGTGCTGATCATAATGATCTTGTCATGTTTTCCGCATCAAACTTTTTGCTGGCAGGAAACGGCGGTGCGATAACCAGAACTGCCAACGGCGGTACCGGCTGGGTCGTAACCAATGCTGATACCCTGGAAAGAAACATTACCGCGATATCCTTTCCTTCCCCTCTTATCGGCTACGCATGCGGATCAGAAGGAATGATACTCAAAACCACTGATGGCGGAGCAACCTGGTCAGAGCAGGCTTCGGGTGTTACCGGTTCGCTTTGGGGCATTAACTTTGTTAATAATGATACCGGTTATATTGCAGGCGCATCCGGAACGATTCTTAAAACCATGGATGGCGGTGCTACCTGGGTTTCTATAAATTATGGAACCGTTACTCATTACCTTATAACCTTTATAAGCCCTTCAACCGGTTTTCTTGGTTCCACCTCCGCAACCACTGGCCGGCTGGTAAAAACAACTGATGCTGGAACTACCTGGAGTGATATCTCTTCACTTCTTGCAGGCAACAGCGGTGCCGTAAGAAGCATTACCTTTAAAGATGCACTGACCGGACTGGTATCAACTGCCTCAGGACTGATTTATCGTACCTCAGATGGCGGTACCACCTGGACCCAGGTATTTACTATCGGTTCCACTACCACCATTATATATAAAACAGCTTTTGCCGACGGCGGATTTGCTTTTGCTTCCACAACTACCGGAAGAATTATCCGTTCTACCGATGACGGGGTTACCTGGTCAATAGTGCAGACAGATTCCCGGAAAAGTCTTTATTCACTTGGCGCCTCCGGCAACAGGGTTATTGCTGCAGGCGATGCCGGAACAATCCTGACCAGTACCGATAACGGCCTGACGTTTCAGCCATTGATGAATGCAGCCAGCCAGGAGCAGTTGCAGCGCATTTCTTTCCCGACAGTACAGACCGGATATGCTGTTGGAGGAAGTATTGCCTCAGGCAACACCTTCGGAGATTTGTTAAAAACCACCGATGGCGGCATGACATGGAATAAACTCTCCTTCTCAACAACAACGCGTATCTATTCTGTCTGTTTCCTTAACGAACAGACCGGATATATCGGGTCTGAAGGTCCGACTGGTCTATATAAAACAACGGACGGCGGACTAAACTGGACGGCTTTGAATACCGGTACCGGTGTTGCAACCAGCATTATTTATGACATTGACTTTCTTGATGCCAATACCGGCTTTGCCGCGTATGCCAGCGGACAGATTGCCAAAACAACGGACGGCGGCTCAACCTGGACTGCTCTTCCTGCCGGCTTTGGCTCTGCTGCATGCTATGATATATATATCGCCAGCCCGTCGGTAATTTTTGCGCTCGGACCAGGCGGCAGAATAAGCAAATCCGTTGACGGCGGCAGTACCTTTGCGCAAATGCCAACACTCGGTACCACAACTCTTTACTCAATGCACTTCTTTAACCCTGATACCGGTTTTGTGGTCGGAAGCTCCGGCAAGATCTGGAAGACCACTAACGGAACCAACTTCACCGAAATTACCAGTCCGGTGGCTACAACCATCTACGTTGTCCGTTTTGTTAACCGGCAGCTCGGCTGGTTTGGCGCCTCAGGCGGTGATATATATTTCACCCTCGACGGAGGTGAAACCTGGAATCGCTATCCCGCATTGCTCGGTTCATCACAGTCAACACGCGATATCCAGTTCGCTGAAGGCAAAATGTGGATTGCCGGCACTGATGGCATGATACTTAAAACCAACGCCGACCCCACCATCCCGGTTGAACTCACTTCATTCACTGCCCATTATACCGGCGGCACAGTAACTCTCACCTGGGTAACCGCAACTGAAACCAATAATGCCGGCTTTGAAATTGAAAGAAACACACAGTCACCAGAGAACGACAGCTGGCACTCAGCCGGATTTGTCCCCGGAGCCGGAACCTCAACAGAGAGGAATATATATACCTTTACCGACCAGCCTGAATCAGACGGCAGTGTTTATTACCGGCTTAAGCAAAAGGATCTGGACGGAAGTTATACCTACTCTCAGGTCATCATGATAAACACCGGAGCTGTTGAATCATTTTCACTTGGCCAGAATTACCCGAATCCTTTTAACCCTGTGACCATGATAGAATTCGCGCTAGCGGCACAAAGTGAAATCACTTTAAAGATATATGACATCCTCGGCAAGGAAATAGCAACACTTGCATCAGGAAGATACCAGGCCGGCAGATATACCATTCCCTTTGACGGTACAAATTATGCAAGCGGAGTGTATATCTATAAACTCAGCTATGGCAAGGGACAGACCATTACAAAGAAGATGACTCTGCTTAAATAATTATAAATTTTGAAGTATGAAGTTTGAATTGGTTTAATTCTTAATTTTTCATCATAAAAGCCCCGGTATTTCCGGGGCTTTTTTATTTTAATGAAAATAGCGGCTGAGAAATCGCATATACTGCAAAGGTTCTATAAATGGTAAATGCCCGAAGCACTGTCTCCTACCCGGTATCCGAGCGAAGCCAGGGACCACTTACCGGTGTCCGAGCGGAGCCGAGGACCCTTACCAATGTCCGAGCGAAGCCGAGGACCCTCTTGGAGTCCGAGCGAAGCCGGGGACCCTCCTTGGTGTCCGAGCGGAGCTGAGGACAACTCACCAATGTACGAGCGTAGCCGGGGACCTCTTACCGGTGTCCGAGCGCAGTCGAGGACCATCCGGTGTCCGAGCGGAGCCGAGGAACCTCATCGATGTCCGGGCGAAGCCGAGGACCCTCCCTGGTGTCCGAGCGGAGCCGAGGACCCTTCCCGGTGTCCGAGCGCAGTCGAGGACCACTTACCAATGTTCGAGCGAAGTCGAGGACCACTCCGGAACCGTTCAAAACCCGCAATTCCCCCCTCTTCAATCATAAAAGATTGCTATATTTGGGATGTTTTTCACTAATAATAAAGGGTTCTCAAGGATTTAATGCCGGTTGGTTCACCGTTTTTAGCTGCGCTCAGGCAAATTGATATCGCTCTGATAACAGGAGAGTTTTCTGACACCTCCCTGATGCTTAGCTATTCAGAGGGTATCAAGAAGATAACCGGCTATACCTCAGCCGAAATCAGCGGGCTCCCGGGCCGTATCCTGAATATCATTTTTCCGGAAGATTCAGCTCAGGTGCTCAGAAGCCACAAAAACCTTTTTGCGGGGGGAGAAAAATCCGTCGAGTCATTTCTTATTTACCGGCTGATGTCAAGATCGGGGGAGATGATCTGGGTCAAGGAGTATCTGCACTGTGAAAAGGATCCTTCCGGAGAGCGGTATCATATCACCGGCTACCTGACCGATATTTCCGCGGAAAAAAACAGCGAGGGGCTGCTGCAGGAAGAGGTAAAAAAACTGAAAGAGCAGATTGCCTCTAAAGACCGGTTTATTAATATCCTTTCACATGATCTACGCGCCCCTTTCACCAGCATACTCGGCTTTTCTGAAATCCTGCTGAATGAACCGGCCCTCTCCCAGAAGGAAAAGAACGAATACCTTACCTATATATACGATGCATCTCAGAATCAGCTGCAGTTTATCAGCTACTTGCTGGACTGGTCCCGCCTTCGCACAGGCTCGCTCCGCATTGAACCTCAGCGGCTGAATGCCGCGGCCCTGGTTTATAACTGCGTCAGCTCACTGACCGGCAACGCCATCAGAAAGAACATTGAAATCCGTGTTGATGTCCGGAGCGACCTCTATATCGAAGCTGATGAGCGGCTGATTACTCAGGCAATTGTCAATCTCCTGAATAATGCCATTAAATTTTCGTACGAGGAATCGGTTATTGAAATCATTGCCGGTACCTTTAATGAGTCCCAGGTTGAGTTTATCGTCAAGGATAACGGTGTGGGCATACCGCAGGATGAACAGCAAAAACTTTTTAACCTTGAAAAGAATTTTTCCAAGGAAGGCACCAGAGGAGAAAAAGGCAGCGGATTCGGGCTGGCATTCGTCAAAGAGATTATCACCAATCACAGCGGTGATATCTGGTTTTATTCTGAGGAAGGAAGCGGATCGGAGTTTCACTTCACCGTACCCATCCCCTCTAACACAATGCTTATCGTTCTGAAAGACCACGCTGAAGCTGAACACCTGGAAGAAGCGGTCAAAGCAACGTTCCCTGATTTTACGGTATTTAACGCTCAGAATGGATACGATGCTATTACCATCATAACTGACAAGCACCCGAACCTGGTTATCACCGATCATAATATGCCGCTGATGACCGGCATTCAGTTAATCGAAGCCATAAAAAAAGGAGAAAGCGGGCTAAAATCGCCTTTTGTGGTTCTTCTTGATGAGGTAAATTCCGATACGGAAAATAAATATTTCAAACTCGGGGTTCGGCATGTATTAACCAAACCCTACAAAAATGAGCAGATGGTAAAAGCTCTCCGCTCAATTCTCGCTTAGATGAAAGAACTGTTACTAAAAGAAGATGAACGGGCATGGTTTGCCCTTTATACCAAACCCAGATCGGAATTCAAGGCCGAAATGCAGCTTAAAAGCTCCGGTATTGAATCCTATCTCCCCTCCATTCAGAAAGTAAGCGTCTGGTCTGACCGTACGAAGAAAATCAGAAGCATTATTATTCCCAGCTATATTTTTGTATATACCACACTAAAAGAGCGCACGCTCGCCCTGCAGCAGCCTTCCATTGTCCGCTGCCTCTATGAGCATGGCAGGCCGGCGCGCATTCCCGAGTGGGAAATTGAAAACCTGAGAAGTTTCCTGAACAAGGGAGAAAAATTTATTGTCATGAACGGATTAGTGAAGGGGGCTAAAGTCCGCATTACCGGCGGACCATTTGCCGAGGTCACCGGTATTATCGTAGAAGAATCAAATCAAAAATCATTCGCGGTGGCTATCGAACTGCTGAACCGCACGATCGTAACACACTTCCCTGACGGAAGCATGTTCGAAGTCCTCAGCCGCCCTGAAGAAACCCTTATCACTTAACGGAGTACCGTATGAAACAATACTTACTGCTTATATTCTTTTTTCTCATCTCAGCACTGGTATATACACAGACTGTTGAAGAACTGATATCACAGGGAGATCAGCTTGCTACTAAGGACTTCAAAAACAGCGAAGCTCTTGAAAAATATCTTGCTGCTGATAAACTTTCCCCCAATAACTGGGAAATTTACTGGCGCCTGAGCCGTACCTATGTTGATATCGGCGAACACCTCCCGGCAGGCACCGATGCTCAGAAAGCTGAACAACTTGCAAAATACCAGCAGGCATTCACGTATGCCGATAAAGCAGTAAAACTCGCTCCGGATAAATCCGTAACCTACCTCCGCCGCGCTATTGTGAACGGCCGTATTGCTCTCTTTAAGGGAGTATGGGATGCACTTGGACTGGTAAAGGATGTGAAAGCAGATCTTGAAAAAGCAATCAAACTCGGCAATGGCGGAAACGAAATTCAGGCAACCGCTCACTATGTGCTTGGCAGAACCCATACCAAAGTTTGTGAAAAATCTTATTTCGTCCGGCTCCCTCTCGGTCTGGGCTGGGGTGATTTAAAGGTTGCAATTGCTGAAATAAAGAAAGCCATTGAACTGCGCCCGAATTTCAGGATGTTTCATTATGATCTGGCTCTGGCATATATAGCTGATGATGATTATAAAAGCGCGCGTCAGGCCCTGCAGAAGATCCCTTCAATTCCCGTGGCAGATGAGGATGATGTGAAACTTGCGGGTGACGCAAAGAAACTTCTTGAAGAAATTAAGAATAAGTAATATATATCCATGACTGAACTGAATCCGGTCTTTCTTGATAAACTTGGCTCCGCCAGAAAAATCACCTTCTTTACCGGCGCGGGCATGTCCGCCGAGAGCGGCATACCAACCTTCCGCGGTGAAGACGGCATCTGGAAGAAATTCCGCCCGGAGGAGCTTGCCAATTTCAAAGCGTTCGTCCGCTCCCCTGAAATGGTGTGGGAGTGGTATCAGCACCGCCGGCAGATTATCACCGAGTGCCTTCCGCATCCGGGGCATCATGCCATTAAAGACCTGGAATCAAAGTTCAGCGTAACCGTTATTACCCAGAATATTGACGATCTTCATAACCGTGCAGGTTCATCCCGCGTGATTGAACTGCACGGTAATATATTAAAGAACTACTGCCTCTCCTGCAAGAAGCGCTATGATCATCCGGCTGAACTCCACATTGAAGGAACTCCCCGCTGTACCTGCGGAGGGCTTATCAGGCCTGACGTGGTATGGTTCGGCGAGAATCTTCCGGAAGGAGTATTTGAACGAGCGGAAGATGAAGTAATCAGTTCAGATATACTCTTCTCCGTCGGGACCTCATCCATCGTATATCCCGCGGCATCACTGCCGCACACAGCAATAAAAAGAGGAGTATATGTGGTGGAAATCAATCCGGTTGAAACGGAGTTCACTGAATATGCTGATCTTTTCCTCAAAGGCAAAGCGGGAGAAATCCTTCCGCAAATTGTAAAAGCACTCTCCTGAGACTTTGAAAAAGCAGAAAATAAAATTCGTCTGCTCATCATGCGGTTATGAGTCGCTTCGCTGGTTTGGGAAATGCCCTGAGTGCTCCGGCTGGAATACTATGGTCGAAGAAATCGCGGAAGACAAAAAAAATTCACGCTCAGCCTCTCCGTCAAAAGATTTTTCCTTATATACCTTAAAGCATATATCCGCTGATGAAAAAGAACGATATACCACAGGCCTCGGTGAGTTTGACCGCGTGCTTGGCGGCGGGCTGGTCCCCGGCTCAGTTGTTCTGATAGGCGGAGACCCAGGCATCGGAAAATCAACACTCGTGCTTCAGGCCGCTTCCGGCATTGCAGGAAAAGTGATGTATATATCAGGAGAGGAGTCACTCCGGCAGATAAAGCTCCGTGCCGACCGGATTAATGTGCGCTCGGAAAATATCGTCCTGGCATCTGAAACAGAGCTTAACAATATCCTTCATGCCGTTCAGAAGGAAGAACCTGTAGTACTGATTGTAGATTCAATACAAACCACGTACGACTCCCGCCTTGAAAACTCCCCCGGCACCGTAACGCAAATCCGTGAATGCACGGCCGGCATTCTTGATGATGCAAAGAAAAAAGGATTTGCCGTACTGCTGATTGGCCATGTGACCAAAGAAGGATATATAGCCGGGCCAAAACTGCTCGAGCACGTGGTTGATGCAGTCATCCAGTTTGAACCTGAAACCGGCGGCAACTATCGTGTCCTGCGTGCAATCAAGAACCGTTTCGGCTCCACAAACGAACTTGGTATTTTTGAAATGTCAGAAAATGGCTTGCGGGAAGTCCTTAACCCAAGCGAAGTATTTCTTTCTGAAAGAAGCGGAGAAGTATCCGGCTCAGTGGTAACTGCGGCCGTTGAGGGTACGCGCCCAATACTTATAGAAGTACAGGCATTGGTTACCCCATCCAACTTTGGAAATCCTCAGCGGATCAGCACCGGCTTTGATCAGCGCCGGCTTTCAATTCTTCTGGCTGTACTTGAACGCAGGGCCGGAGTACGGGTCTCCAGCCACAATGTCTTTCTTAAAATAGCAGGGGGAGTTACAATCGAGGAGCCGGCAGTTGATCTTGCTGTCTGTGCCGCCGTCTGGTCAAGCGTTACCGACCAGCCGGTGAATAAGGGGATACTGCTGCTGGGTGAAGTTGGACTCGGGGGTGAAGTACGGGGTATTAATTACGCTGACAAACGAATCTCTGAAGCAGAGAAACTGGGGTTTGAGAAGATTGTATTACCCTCAAAAAACTATTCTGCCGCCTCCTCAAAATCAGCCCGTCTGATTCCGGCAGAAAGTCTTTCCTCGGCGCTGCAGACCCTCTGAGTATCCGGTTTCTATCGTTCACCGATTGTACTGCCCCATAAAGATTAAACCCCACAAATTTTTCTATTGACTAATGTTAAATTTTTGTTAAAGTTCTTGCTTTTTGGAAATTTCTCTTTATCTTGCAAAGCGGGTTTTTGTGCCCGCAACGTTAATTCATTTTTTTGGTTCTTTTTTCGAGGTTCTTAGTGGCTGTAAAACTTTTCGCCGGTAATCTTCCATGGACTTTGGGTGATGATTCTCTGAAATCAACATTCGAGCCCTATGGCAAGGTTGTAAATGCCAGGATCATTAAAGATCGTGATACTGGCAAGTCCAGAGGTTTTGGTTTTGTTGAGATGGAAGACAATGCCGAAGCCGAAAAAGCGATGCAAGCGTTAAATGGTTCTGAATTGAACGGACGCAAGATTATCGTCAACGAAGCAAAAGCTCGTTAACGGTCATCTGATTGTTTCTGGTGGGGGGTGTTCCTTTTCGATGTTCTGTCCTGATAGTAGATGTCCGCGATTGTTTCAAAGTGAGGCGCCCCTTTTTTTTCACGTCTTTTGTTTCTTCTTTTTAGCAGCAGGAAATAAGATATTATTAAGAATCAGCCGGTAACCCGGTGAGTTCTTATACAGATTCAGATCAGTGGGCGGATCCCCTACCGCGTGCTGATAATCTTCCGGATCATGTCCTCCGTAAAACGTAAACGTACCTCTCCCGAAATTCCCGTGTATATATTTTATCTGATCAGTACCGGCACGTTCTCCCATAATAACTATTGACGGCTTGATAAATTCCCGCCTGAACATGGTGGTCTGCCCCATAAAGCCGCGGATCACATTCGCGTGGTTCTGCGTGAGCATGGTGGGAACCGGGTCATATTTCGCGGAAAACTCAAACAGGGTAAAATAATCATTCTGCATGTCAAGAATTTCGCCCGGCTGTATATCAATGCTGCTGTATTCATATACATACGGATTGGTCTCAAGCCGGAAGTTTTCAAAAGCCAGCGCATTTCCAAAATCAAGCTTTGACTGCGCCTGCGGATCCGCCGCGTCTCCGTCAAACATCCTTTCGCATATATCGGTCGCGTGCGCGGCAAGTGATATATCATAGGAGTCTGTGGCAGAGCACATGGCAAACATAAATCCGCCGCTGCTTATAAAGCTTTTCATTTCAGCAGCCACGGCAAGCATCATATCAGAAACTTTTTTGTAACCCAGCTTTTTTGCTTCATTTTCGTAGCGGATTTGCTGCTCTATATACCAGGGAGCATTGCTGAAACTGGCATAAAATTTTCCGTACTGACCGGTAAAATCCTCATGATGCAGATGCAGCCAGTCATATTTGGATAAATCACCGCGGAGGATCTCTTCATTCCAGATTTTATCATACGGAATCTTTGCGTATTCAAGCGCGAGTGTTACCGCGTCATCCCAGGGGGCAAATCCGGGCGGCACATAAACCGCTACCTTCGGGGCTTTCTCAAGCCGGATCAGTTCCATATTTTCATCCTCGCTCTGCACCAGGGAATAAATATCCACCATTTTGGATGAACTAATCACATCAAAGGAGACACCTTCAATGCGGCATTCTGTTTCAATCTCACGGGAGTAGTCAATCATAAAAGAGCCGCCCCGGTAGTTAAGCAGCCAGTCAGCTTTCAGATTCTTCTCAAGAGCACGGAAGGTGATGCCGTATGCTTTCAGGTGATTTGTCTGCGCTCCGTCCATATAAATGAGCAGTTTATCCTGAGCAAGGAAAAAACTCTGCGCAAGCAGTATCAGTACAAGGATCTTTGGCATCATGATAAGGTATTGTTGAAAGAATGGATATCAGCGGAAGCCCGGATGGGGCTTTCCGCTGATGAAATATATACTCCGTTTCAGGCGGACTGTTTTTCGCCTTCGATAAATATCGGTTCAGCACCCCCCTCAACCACCTCCCTGGTGATTATACATTTGCAGGGAGTTTCACGCGAGGGAAGATCAAACATGATATCAATCATAAACTCCTCCACAATGGAACGCAGCGCGCGTGCACCTGTTTTCCTCTCGATAGCTTTTTTAACCATCGCGTCTATGGCAAACGGATCAAATTCAAGTTCGATATTTTCATACGCAAACAGCTTTTTATACTGCCTGAGTATGGCATTCTTCGGCTTCAGCAGGATATTCTTCAGCGCTTCTTCACTCAGGGAGTGGAGCGGAGCAATTACCGGTATTCTTCCGATCAGTTCCGGTATCAGACCGAAGCGGAGAAGATCTTCCGGGGCAACAGACTGCAGCAGTTCATCATCATTTAAATGATGCTTCTGGTCTATATCCGCGGCAAAGCCGTATTTACTTTTATTAATGCGGGCAGCGATGATTTTTTCAATTCCTTCAAACGCTCCTCCGACTATAAAAAGAATATTTTTTGTATTAACGTTTATAAGATTCTGCTCCGGATGCTTTCTGCCGCCTTTCGGGGGAACACCGGCAACCGTTCCTTCCAGTATTTTCAGAAGTGCCTGCTGCACTCCCTCGCCTGAAACATCACGGGTAATGGAAGTGCTTTCGCTCTTCCGCGCGATCTTGTCTATTTCATCAATATATACGATTCCCTTCTGCGCCCGCTCCAGATTATAATCAGAAGCCTGAAGCAGATGCACCAGAACGGTTTCCACATCATCCCCGACGTAACCGGCTTCGGTTATGGTTGTGGCATCAGCAATAGCAAAGGGAACATCCAGAATTTTCGACAGCGTCTGAGCAAGCAGGGTTTTACCTACCCCGGTCGGGCCCAGCAGAAGAATGTTGCTTTTTTCTATCTCAACATCATCCAGTTCAAAGAACACATTGTCTGAGTTTATTCTTTTGTAATGATTATACACCGCGACCGAAAGCGTTCTTTTGGCGCGGTCCTGGCCTATGACAAACTGGTCAAGAATTTCCTTTATGCCTGCCGGGGTGAGTTTTCTGGTGTCCTTTTTTGCCTTCGGGGCGCTGTATGCGGCTATATTGCTTTTCAGGATATCAACACTGCTGGTAACACAGATATCACAGATATATACATCCGGTCCGGCTATCAGACTGGTTACTTCTCCGGCGCTGCGGCCGCAAAACGAACATTTGTAGGGCTTACCGCCCGGTTTTTTTCCCATTATGAGCTGCTCTTATTCCTTAAACGTACGAGTTTTTCTCTTACTTCTTCTGTAAAAATTGACTTCGGAAATTTACTTAAAAAATCCTCATAAACCGAGACTGCCGCAGGGGTATCTTTTATGCCATATTCAAGCATATTCCCAAGCAGAAACATCAGTTTATCTGCAAAAATATTCTTCTCCTTTGCCAGGATGCTGTCAATAAAGCCCTTTGCTTCATTGAATCTGCCGGCTGAAACCGCTATATGGGCAATTCTGACCTGAGAAGTGTGCCTGAGCAAAAAGGGAAATTTCTCATTAAGATGCATCAGGTTGTACCTCTGTTCCGCCTCCTCAAATTTTCCCCCTGCCAGAAGCTGTTCGGCACGGGAAAATTCAAGCAGTGCCAGGGAGTCCTTCATGGCTCCGTTTATCATCATGGAAAGTTCAAGCGCGTCATTTGCGGTGTTATCACTGCCGCTTCTGGTTATCCCGGCAAGAAGTTCCGAGGATGCAGGAAAATCCCCCTGGTAAAACTTCAATTTCGCCAGAAGAAAATTCAGACTGCTCAGTTCATGAGGAGCAAGACCTGGCTGCCCATTTGCCTTCAGGAGGATGTTTTCAGCTTCCTGCAATTCCCCCCGTCTCAGATGCACTTCTGCTTTTCCCCGGTAGGCAGCACGGGCTCCTGGATACATGGGGAAATCATTAATAACAACGGAGTAATATCTCAATGACTCATCATACATCCCCAGTTCTTGATATACCGCGCCAAGCCGGATTCTTGCCTCAACAGAAATCTCGGCATAGGGATATACGGAAATAATTTCCTTATAGAGTTCTGCAACCTTTTGATACTTCGACTTTGCATCATCACTCAGCCGGGGATAGGGTATCCACCTGTTCTCAGGAGCTTCAGACTGCTGATAGACCGTTCCCTCAAGAGAGCGGACATAGGAAACACGCCACTGAGGCATCTGCGGCGCTTTCGGATAGCTTTCAAGCAAATAGCTGAACACATCCGCCGAAACTTTATAGAGTTTGTCGTTATACAGCCGCATGCCAAAGGAATATATATCTTCTCCGTTCCGGCTCTGGCTGCGGTCAAGTTCTTTGTAAAGATCAAATGCTTTTCCTGTTTCACCGGTTTCGGTATAAATTTCAGCGAGCAGGCGCATTACCTCACGGCTGGCGGAGTATTCCGGTCGTGAAAGCACCCGAAGCGTTGACTCCGCCGCATCGGGCTTTCGGATATATGTTAGTACGCGTGACTGTACCGCGAAATACTGCTCCGGCGAGACCGCCAGCAGACCGGCATACTCTTCGGCAGCCTGTTCAAACTGCATGGTGATGGAATAAAGATAGCCCAGATCAAACGCAAACGCTTTGATGTTCTTTGTATTCTCTTTACCGAACCGCAGAATGCTCAGCGCGAATTCAAAATCCCGCAGTTCAAGCGCGGTGTTGGAAAAAACCTTGTACGCAACCGGATCACCGGGATTGAATGATATATATGACCGCCAGAGTGAATCAGCCGCGGACTCCCGCCCCTGAGCATAGTAGCTTTTGCCCAGAAGTGAATAGAGATTCATATCCCGCGGAATCTGCCGCACCGCTTTTTCCAGAATCTGAACCGCCTTATCATGTTCCTTTAGCTGCGTATATACCCGGTGCAGCGCCATAATAAACTGCTGATTTGCCGGCTGTTTTGCGTAAAGTTCTTCATAAATCATCCTGGCACGGGCAAAATCCCCCGCCTGCTCATAACTCTGCGCCAGCATAAACCGGTTGCCTGAGTCATCGTAACCCTGGGGTAAAATCGTTCCTGCCGGAGCCAAAAGCAGTACCAGCAGAAGATAAACTAATCTGTATCGCTCAGAACGCAAATAATGATTTCTCTAATGAATGAGGTAAATTTTCCGGAAAAAACATCTTCCGGCATGCATATTGGACGCCCGAACCATGCCGGAGATTCCACACTGATTGGGTAATACGTCCGTCAGCGGAATTCGCTTATTTATTAAAAAACAGCTTCATGGCATAAAGAAACAGAAACACGGCAAAAATCCGTTTAACAGTAAGTTCGGGCAGATCTGCCACAATCTTTGAAGTAAAATAACTGCCAATCACAAACGTAACCGCCATAAAAAGAGCCGCTTTTATATCAACAAAACCGGCTTTATAATAATTCATGACCCCCAGAAGACCTATCGGCAGAGCCAAAAGAGTAAGTGAGGTTCCCTGAGCCATTTTCTGTGAAAAGCCAAGCAAAAAAACCAGCCCGGGTATTATAAGAATACCTCCGCCAATTCCCAGCAGCCCGCTCGCTGCACCAGCCGCCAGACCGATTCCGAGTAAAACTACAATTTGTCCTGCATCCATAGATTCTTTCTGATACATTGATAGTAAAAAAGTAAACCGTCTTTTACCCGGTCCGGGCAGCGGTTTTTCCATAAAATGGGAAAAGATTTGAACTTTCCCTCACTTAAAATAAGGGATTCTTGCGGAATGTTAATAGGCGTAAAATTTCAAAGGAATTTTGGTTCAATATTTGATAGAAAATCTCAGCAGGCTGATTACAGGTGGATATTCTGCGAAAGTGACTCGACTCAGAATTTTCAGTAAATCAGCCAGTAAAGTTTTACATCATAAATAATACGAATGAGGTTCTCATGTTACACAAAATACTGTTGCTAGTATTTGTTTTTGCCTCCCTCGCGGTTCCGCAGAACTACAAGGGTGTTGAAAACTGCCAGATGTGCCACAGCGGCCCGCTGAGAAGTTTCCCCGGTTTTTCAAGCTGGGAAGCAACTCTCCATAGCCAGATTCATCTCCCCCCTTCAGCCACAACAATGAAGGGAAATTATACCCAGACCGTTTCCATGGGTGCTTCCTACGGAAACGCAACGGTAACCTTCCGCGTTGACGGATCTAATTATTTTATCCAGCTGAATCCTGCTTCCGGCAGTATGGTTGAGTATCAGGTTGTTTTCACTTATGGCGGCGGCTGGAAACAGCGCTATCTGGTTAAGATCGGCGACAGCTATTATATGCCTCCGGTTCAGTGGAACCTGAATAAATATAAAGATAATTCATCAGGCGGATGGGTTAGCTATAATCCGCAAAACTGGTTCACCTCCACTGGTGCATTAAAACCAATTGACAATACTTTCAGAACAAAGTCCTGGGATAAAAATTGCGCAGGATGCCACGTTGTTCCCGGCACTAATACCAACACCGTTAACAAAGTAGTAAACGGAAGTGATACCTCCTGGGTTTATGGATGGGCAAACAGCAATTCAGTAAAGAATATTGTTGTTGGATGCGAATCCTGCCATGGTCATACAACCGGATTTGCCGGCGGCGGACATGCCAACCCTCTTACTGGCCTCAGTTATGACAGAAAACTTGAAGTCTGCGCTCAGTGCCACTTCAGAGGAAAGAGCAATGCCGGAACTCATGAATATCCTTATGACGAAGCAACCGGAAAAGTATTCCAGCCCGGCGAAACTCTCGCCAATTACATCATTGAAGCTCCGGGTCTCTGGCCTGACGGAAAATCCTCAAAACAGCATCACCAGCAGTCTCAGGATTACAAATTTTCAGCTCACTTCAGTGAAAGTTCAGGAATGACCTGCGTTACCTGCCATGATCCTCATCAGGAAACCGCATTCCCTCATCAGCTGAAAGAAGACTTTAACTCCATGACTCCGGGTGTTGGCTGCGTAAAGTGCCATGCTGATAAAGCCGCCGAAACCAACGGAAGAAACAATCACTCAAAGCACCTGCAGGCAATGTCACAGTGCGCAAACTGCCATATGACCCACACCGCGGTCACTGCAAAAGCATATGACATTTCAAGCCATGCTTTTACCGTTATTCGTCCGAGTGCTACTCTTGATCTGGCAACTTCTACCAACGGTATGATTAATACCTGCGCAGCTGCCTGCCACCGTAACGGTCAGGGTACCCGCGGGTTTGGTCCGAACTTTGGTATTACCGATGCAAGCTTAACCAACTGGGCAGAAGCTACCGATATCGCGCTTGCTGATACTCTCTGGAGATATTATCAGATTATGTATAATATCGTTGGCATAAAACAGGAATCAAATACCACCCCGGAAACATTTACTCTGGCACAGAACTATCCAAATCCGTTTAACCCGACAACTACTATTAAGTTTGCGGTTGCAAAGGATGCTAAAGTCCGTCTGGAAATTTACTCTGTTGACGGTCAGTTAGTAAACGTTCTGGTAAATCAGCAGATGTCTGCGGGAAGCTACAGCGCCCAGTGGGATGCAAAATCCATTACCGGTCTTACTGTTCCGAGCGGAATATATCTCTACCGTCTGACAGCAGATAATGCTGTTGTCATGACCAAAAAGATGGTTCTGATGAAATAATTCTTCACACAATTGTGTGATTTAAAAGGCACCGTGAAACCGGTGCCTTTTGTATTTTAAATAAAACAGATACTGAAATTCTTCTCCCTAATGAAGAGCAGTAATTATGCACAATGCAAGAACAGAGTTTTATGGGGCTCCGGCAGTTCTAACTGACGGCGGGTTTTTAGTGCCGGTATCTTTCATTCCCTCAAGATTGTTCCCTGAATTAAATTTTACTCTCAAACCTTTCCGACCGGACCAAAGCCCTGCCCAACTGAATTATCAGAATAATTCGTGCTCAACCGGCAGGAGCAGAAATCCCGGCTTCACACTCACACACTACTCAATACCTTACAGGAGGTAATCATGAATCTCACAGCAAAACTCATCATACTTATCATAGCTCTGGCGTTTCCCCTCTCATCACAGGTAACCTCACACCGTTATTTTCAGACATTTGATAACGGCGGATCGGAAGGATACGCAGTATTTTCAGCCGATGTTGATGTTTCCGTACAGAACGGCGGAATGGTAATCAGCACTGCCTCACAGGATATGATAAATATCATGCTTCCGCTTGGGGCCACAACCGGTGATTTTACTTACCGGATCAACAGCAGCGGCTCCGATAATATTATTCAGGGAGCTATTGGCAGGGCGGGTTTCAAATCTGAAATTGGCGTGGTGATAAAAAATGATACGGTCAGGGTTTTTTACACGGTTGATATACAATCTTACCCCAACCCAAGCTATACCATGCTCTATTCCGGACCCATGCCTTCCGTATATACCGGAATGCAGCTCAGCGGTATCCGCTCAGGTAATGATCTGATAGTAGCCGTGCAGATCAGCGGGACAACTATCTATCAGGGCACAATCCCCAATGCAGACCCTTCCCTTTTCTCCGGTTCAATGTATATCTCCGTCCTTGGAGACGGTAATCCGTACAATATTTCACTGGATGAGATTGAAATAAATTACAATCCGTATGTATCAACTCCGGGTTCTTTCTCGGACGACTTCAGCAATCCTATTTCACCCTGGAGCAGGTTCGGTGATTTCAACGTAATTGCACAGTCGGTAAATATTTCCGGAGGGAAACTTAACTTCACCTATAACGGCGTTAATCCGACCACACTTCTTGCCGCTCCTCCGGTCGGAGCAGTGCGAGATTTTACCTTTGAAGCAACCGGATCCGGAACACTCGGCTCAGACGGAGTCGGCGCTGTTTCCCGCGGGTCTGATCTGAAGCACTATATAACCGTTTTCTGGGAGGATGACAGCGTCTATATCGGTTACGCGGACGGATTTTATGAACCGGTAATTGTGGCAAGAACATCCTCAAATGTTCCCGGCACACGCTCAAAAGTTGAGGTAATCACCAGCGGTTCAAATCAGGTAGTGCGGCTGTATATGGATAACGTTTTGGTTATGACCGGCACTATTGTTAATCCTTCTGAGCGGCTGAAAACCGGACATATGATGGTAAGTTATGAAAGGACAAATCAAATTAATATCAGCATTGATGATGTGGCAGCCACCTACACCAGTGTCCTTACCAGCGCTGCTGAGACCGGAGTCCTGCAGAGCGGCGATTTTACCCTGCGGCAGAATTTTCCGAATCCGTTTAATCCGTCAACTACGATAAACTATACTCTCTCCGGCGCCGGTATCGCAAAACTTATACTCTATGATGTTCTCGGAAACACGGTAACAGAACTTGCCTCAGGTTATCACGAAGCCGGGAGCCATACAGCCATATTGAATGCCGGTTCCTATAAACTGACCAGCGGGGTCTACTATGCCCGGCTGACATCAAACGGACAAAGTCAGACCATAAAACTGATACTGATGAAGTAAACAATATCTTCAAAACAAAAAAGCGGCTCAGATTTGAGCCGCTTTTTTTTATAAAGTCATTACTTCTATATTTTTACCTTACCATCAAGCAGGTCTTTTAATAAAACCAACTTTGCTCCATAGCGGGTACCGATATACACCATGGGGGAATAACGGGTGACGCGCTCATAATCAAACAGTATCTCTATCTTGTAGCCATAAGAACGGTTCCGGCGGTAGTTAGTCACACTGCTTGATTTTATTACCATAGTTGAATCTTTATGATAAACTTCAGCATAATTTTCAGCATACTCCTTAAACCGTCCCATGGCATTGGTAATTTCCGCAACTAGAGTAACGGAGTCAATCCGGGTATAGTGAATGTTATAGATGACACTATCTGCTGCATTGCTGTCATAGTAATGTGTACGGATAAACCGGTTTTTCGTCTTAAAAGGATCAATAATTCCCACTTTCCAGAAAGTAGTAGTATATTCAAACAGGATGGCTGACCATTTATGGGACAAATGGTTTAGAGCAGGCATTACATATACATCCCGTTCTCCGGTTTCCGTATTCATAAAAAGTTCTTTGGCTTCCCGGTCAAGTTTAGCTATTTTTTCAGTTGCCAGCATTTCATTATAAACTGAAAAGGTCATCGCTATGAGAAGAATATAAACAAAAACCTTCTTTAAACGTTT
The DNA here is from genome assembly GCA_015709675.1 of Ignavibacteriales bacterium. Lineage (NCBI taxonomy): Bacteria > Pseudomonadati > Ignavibacteriota > Ignavibacteria > Ignavibacteriales > Ignavibacteriales bacterium. The sequence goes on along the minus strand of CP054182.1, from coordinate 1,275,305 downwards.
AGGAAATGAATAAAGTAAAATGACAACCGCTCCGACTGACGGGATAGACTGTATATACGACAGCCGGAAATTCGGATAGTAATTATAGTAAAGCACCAGTCCCAGCACAGATGCCATAATCAAAAGACTGAAAAGAATAACTCTTCTTCGGCGAATTATATAAAATAACCCCAGCATGCTTCCGGCCAAAAGGAGCATAGTAAATACCGCTATTATCCACCCCTTGACATGATAAAACTTCCGGAAAAAATTAACTTCTGATAAATCGGTAAAATAGAAGAGGGAACCTAATCCGTTTGTCCAGTAACCTTTTGTAAAGAGTCTGACTTCAGGGAACTGTTTAAGAAAATCCTGTCCGAGTGCAAACTCTCTCAGTAAAATATACAACACTAAGATAAAAGCCATCGGCAGCATCTGCCGGAACATGGAAACAGTAAACTCTTTAGTCTGCAAATAGATCATACCGGCTATCAACGGCACAAATAATATTCCCGTTTCTTTCGATAACAATGAAAGAAGAAGCAATAAAGCAGACCAAGTATATTCTTTTATTCCGGCTTTCTCTTTGGTCAGAATATAAACCGCCAGTAAACCAAAGAACGCACTGAAAAGCTCCGTCCGCCCGCTTATCCAGAAAATATTAGTCATCCCCTGCATCCTTAGAAAGAAGTAAACAGAAGCAGCAGTAAATGCATAATTATCCGAAATGTCCAGATGCTCAGTGAATACCCGTTTAAGAACATAGTATAAAAGAAGGCTATTCAATATGTGAATCACATAATTAAGCAGATAGAATCCCGTTGGATCATTGCCATGAATGAAATATTGAACAGCAAGACTGAGGATAATCACCGGTCTGTACATACCGGATTCCCCTCCAATCCAGTCAGAAAAAATTGGAAAAGGATTTTGCTTCGCGGCGTAAATCAGAAAATAGTCATCTGCAAGAAACGGAAGCGGATAGAAAAGCAGGAAGGCAAGCACCGAAGTGCCTGCCACCGCAAAAATTAAGAATGGAAAAGACTTTAAATCTTCAAACTTCATCAATGCCCATTGATATTAAAAGAACCCTTAAGAGAATATACGTCAGGGTTTATTTCACCAGCATCAGTTTTCTGGTCATCACATTACCGCTGCCGTCAGAAAGGCGGTAGTAATATACTCCTGCTGAGAGTGATTCAGCATTTAGCGCAACAGTATGCCTGCCGGCTGAGTAAATACCCTGCGCGAGTACAGCGATTTCACTCCCCAGCATATCAAATAACTTTAATGATACCTGACCTGCTTCCGGAAGTGAAAATGTTATCACAGTTGACGGATTAAACGGATTCGGATAGTTCTGATACAGCATGAATTCAGCCGGAACAGATGCATCAACTTCAATTTCCGCTGAGTAAGATACCGTGCCGTCAAAATCAGTCTGTCTCAGGCGGTAGGTATATATCCCTGCCGGAACCTGATCGCGGAATTCATAATTCCTCGGTTGTGTAACAGTACCGGCACCCGCGACTCTGCCGGCTTCTGTCCATTCCTTATCAGCATCTCCTCTGCGTTCAATCGCAAAAAAGCTGTTATTTGTCTCCGTTGCAGTTGACCAGTTCAGAAGAACAGCATCCTGTTCATACCACCCCCGGAAGGAAACCAGCTCAACAGGGATAACCGGATTGCCAAGCTGGCCGCCCGGACTTATATCCTGCCCGTATATACCGGCATCTCCGGTGCGGGTATCACCCCAGACCAGCTTACTGTTTCCCATCGGGTCTATGCCGCCTGTCATCTGCAGTTTTGATGCGCTTTGGGCAGAAAGTGTTACAAAGTCACCGGTCCACTGGAAATCTCCGTTGGTATTAACCGCGAATCCCTCAACCGAATTATTCATTCCGCCGGTCGTCCCGTTAAGATAAAAGGCATATATACGTCCCGCCCCGCAGAAGGTATTAAACGAACTGAGACTGATGGTGAACGGAGCGGAAAGCGGCTTAAATATTTTTCCTGCCGCACCCCACTGCTGTGAGCCCGATGCATTAACCATCTGTCCTGAAACTCCGTGTGAATTCTGATTGCCGTCTGTTTCCAGCCAGAATGCAAATAAATTCTGATCAGCAGGATCAAAACTCACCACGGGATTAAACTTATGCTGGTTGTTAAACGCAGCCAGTTCAACGCCATTAACCGGATAAGCAATGCTTCCGTCACTTTTCACGCGCTGGGCAAAAGGTGCCTGAATGTTATTCTGATCACGGTCATCATGCCATGCAATAATTCCTCCCCCGAGTTTATCACTGATGACTTTTGGTTTTGAGAATGCAGCTATTCTTCCGTTATCCTGCACCTGTGTTGACCAGAGCACCGTGCCTGCGGCAGAAACTTTCTGTGCTCTCAGTTTAACCGTCTGTGCCGGGAAGTTGCCGGTTGTTACGGTATGAAGTACCATAAATGAACCGCTGTCTGAAGGAACAACATCAGGGTAACTGAAGCCTGCTGTCGGGTCATTAAGCATTTTCTGTTCATCACCCCAGAGTTTTACGCCTTCAGGAGAGAGCAGGTGCATCCCGATTTTATAGGGGTTCTGTGCAATTATCCATATAACAACAATGTTTCCATTATTAAGCACGGCTATTTTGGGATCTGCCTGATATGCTGTGCTGGTGGAGAGACCAACACCGTTTCCGCCCCAGAGATACTGACCTGAAGGACTGATTTTATATACATACGGTTTCAGTGAACCTTCACGAATATCGGTAAATGCCACAATAGCATTTCCTGAGTTATCAACTTCAAGATCATAATCAACAAGAGAAGTATTCTGCGGATTATTGCTGATGAGCAGCCCTCCGCTTGCCCAGAGTTTGTTGCCATGGAGATCAAGATTCTGCATATAAACAGCATAACCTCCGTTGCGGGTATCAAACCAGCTCACATAACTGCCGCCATCAGGCCGGACTGCAATCTTTGCCAGCGCCTGCTCTCCTGTGGTATCACAGACGGCAAAGGTGTTGTTAGGATTATTCGCCCACTGCCCGGAGACCGGAACTGCATAAGCAAAAACAAGAAGTATAAAAACGGAAACAAACCGGTTCATGAATTCCTCAAGATAGTTTCTTAAAGTTATGGGAAATATGCAAGATTCAAAAGGGATAATTGCAGGAAAAAACTTAATACTGAATCGCGGAAACAGATACCGTATTTACAGCATAAAAAAAGGGGTGAAGCCTGTTGACCTCACCCCTCTTACTTTAAGATTTTAATCAGGAAAGATATCCGGCAACAATGGCGGAAAGCTGTTTGAGTGCGTCACCGACTTTACTTGTGTCCTTCGCGCCTGCCGTTGCAAGATGCGGCTTGCCGCCTCCCCCGCCGCCAAGGATTTTCGCAATATCTCCTACAATCTTTCCGGCTGAGAGTTTCTTTTCTTTGATAAGCGTATCGGAAACAACGCAGACCAGACCCACTTTGCCTTCATGAACTGAAGCAAGCAGCCCTACTCCTTCCTTCATACGGTTGCGGAACTCATCACCGAAGAATTTCAGATCATCAACTGATGCATCATCAATCGTTCCGGTATATATGGAAACTCCGGCAGCAGTCTGCGGATTCCGGAGCAATGCCGGAAGCAGAGAAAGCTTTTCTTTCAGTTTCAGATCGTTAATCTCTTTTTCCAGTTTTTTCCGTGTATAAGTCAGTTCAAGTATGCGCGATTCAAGCTCATGCTCTTTTTCGAGCCGCTGGCGGATCCACCGTTCAACACCAAGTCCGGTTACCGCTTCAATTCTTCTTACACCGCTTGATATGGATGACTCGCTGATAATTTTAAATAATCCTATCTCACTTGAATTGCGGACGTGCGTTCCGCCGCAAAATTCTATTGAATAATCACCATACTGCACCACATTCACAAAGTCGCCGTATTTATCACCAAAGAACATAAGCGCGCCCATCTTCTTTGCTTCGTCAAATGGCATATTGCGGTGATGCTGAAGCGGTATATTCTGCAGCAGATAGTCATTGACCATTGCTTCTATGTCATTCAGCTCATCATGACTTACTTTTGAGAAATGGGTAAAGTCAAACCGTAAGCGGTCAGGCCCGACATAGGAACCAGCCTGCCCGACATGGGTACCGAGAATTTTTCTTAATGCCGAATGCATTAAATGTGTTGCGGTATGATTTCGCATGATTTCATATCTGCGGGAGCGGTCAACAGATGCGGTGATTTCCATGCCTGGTTCAAGCAGCGCGCCGCTTTCATTTTTTACGGCATGAACAGTTTTACCTTCAATCTTTGCCACATCAACCACTTCAAGCTGATACTCGGCTACTTTTATAGTACCGGTATCATCAATCTGTCCCCCCGCTTCAACATAAAAGGGAGTTTTATCCAGAATGATATATCCTGCCTCATCTTCATTCTTCACCCCTTTGATGACTGCATGAGAGGTAAGATCTTCATAGCCGGTGAATACCGTTTGCTCAGCGCCGAAAAGTGAAAAGCCATCCAGTCCTGTAAGGTTTACGCTCACGGAAGCAAACTTTTCTTTTGAAGCCTCGCGGGCTCTGTTCTTCTGCTCTTCCATCAGCTTTTCGAAACCGGCTTCATCCACACTCATCCCCTGCTCAAGAGCCATAACCCGCGTAAGATCAACAGGGAAACCGAAAGTATCATACAGCTTAAATGCATCTTCACCGGGGATAACGTTTTTCCCCTGCTTTTTCATCTCAGCAGCAATGTGCTCAAAAAGAGATATACCCTTGTCCAGCGTTCTGTTAAAACTTTCTTCTTCAGCTTTGATGATTCGCTTTACATGATCCTGGCGTGAAACAATTTCAGGAAATACATCACCCATGGTTTCGCTCAGTATATCAACCAGCTTATATAAAAATGGTTCTTTAAGACCCAGTTTTCTTCCGTAGCGCGAAGCACGGCGAAGTATTCTGCGCAGCACATATCCTCTGCCTTCATTGCCCGGCACAGCGCCGTCTGCAATAGCATAAGAAAGCGTGCGTATATGATCAGCAATAACCCGCATCGGGATCTGATCTTCTTCTTTTTCATATTTCACATTAGAGAGATGTGAAACAGCGTTAATAAGCGGCATGAATACATCGGTGTCATAATTGGAGCTTTTCCCCTGCAGCACCGCGGTAACGCGCTCAAAACCCATTCCGGTATCCACATGCTTTGCGGGAAGCTCATGCAGCTTGCCGTTTTCGTCACGGTTATACTGAATAAAAACCAGATTCCAGATTTCCATGCAAAGCGGCGAGCCGGCATTTACTAAGGTCGGATCATTAGGATTATCACTCAGATTGATATGAATCTCTGAACATGGACCGCATGGACCGGTTTCTCCCATTTCCCAGAAATTATCTTTCTCATCAAACTTTAATATATGAGAGTGCTTTATATCCGTTTCTGATTTCCAAAGCTCCATTGCTTCATCATCGGTACGGTATATTGTTGCATAAAGACGGTCTTTAGGCAGTTTCCAGACCTCTGTAAGCAGCTCCCACGCCCAGCGTATAGCTTCCTTCTTGTAATAATCACCAAATGACCAGTTGCCAAGCATTTCAAAGAAGGTATGGTGATAGGTATCATGCCCTACTTCTTCAAGGTCATTGTGCTTTCCGCTGACACGGATGCACTTTTGTGTGTCCGCCGCGCGTGTGTAGCTTCTGCTTCCTGTTGCAAGAAATACATCCTTAAACTGATTCATTCCTGCGTTCGTAAAAAGCAGAGTGGGGTCATCAAACGGCACCACCGGTGCGCTCGGCACAATGGTATGCTGTTTACTCTTAAAAAAATCTAAAAACTGCTGTCTGATCTCTCTTGATGTCATATATACTGTTTGTTTCTCTTATTCCTCGCTGAGTTTAAACTCAGATTCCTTCGTTATCGTTTTTCCAGAAAGTTCGTCTTTCACATTCCATACCAGCTTATAACCGGGAGCGGTATAGGTGCTGTCCAGTTCAAACTGAGCTTCAAGCTGCAGATCAGAGATTCTCTCACTCAGCATATCCTGCAGATCGCCTGAGTAAACCCCTTCTTTTTTAGCTCCGTCAGAGAGAATCAGATCAACCGAAAATGATATGTGATGTCTGAATTGCTTATTCTCTTCATTCTGCTGAAAACCGCGCACCTGCGCGCTGGCGTTAACTTCCCAGAGATTATCCTCATCAAGGAAGAAGGAAAATACTTCCGGATTATATACTTCAAACGGTTTTTCGTCTGACCCGCAGCCGGCAAATAGCAATACCAGCAGAAGGAGTCCCGCTGTCTTTTTCATGATTCGCTCTTTCTTATATGTAAATTTTCTATGTAATGCAGGAGAATTGTAAAGGGGCGGAAAAAAATGCTCCGCCCCTGATAATGAGTATTATCCGTTATTCTTCATGAAAGTGTTCATGAAGTCAACCAGATCCGCAACTCCCTGTTTCGGGAATGCATTATAAATTGATGCGCGGAGACCGCCGACTGAACGGTGTCCTTTCAGGCCGTCAAAGCCGGCTTTGGTTGCCTCGGAGATCAGCTTCTTTTCCAGTTCTTCACTCGGAAGATTGAAGGTGATATTCATAAGCGAACGGGATCCTTTTTCAGCATGCCCGCGGAAGTAACCGCCGCTCTTGTCAATACAATCATAAAGCAGACCGGCTTTTTCCTTGTTCATCTTATACATTGCTTCCAGGCCGCCGAGTCCTTTCAGATACTTGCCGACTAAGCTGATGATATATATACCAAAAGTATTCGGTGTATTGTAGAGAGAATCATTCTCCGCCTGAATCTTATAGTTCAGCATGGTGTGCAGGGTGCTCTGTGAGCGCTCAAGCAGGTCTTTTCTGATGATAACCAGAACAACACCCGAAGGACCGATATTCTTCTGCGCGCCGGCGTAGATCAGACCGTATTTGCGTATATCAATCGGCTTGTGGAGGATGTCTGATGATGCATCGCATATGAGCGGTACATTGCCTACCTCCGGCTCACTCATCCACTGTGTTCCGAAGATGGTGTTGTTTGAGGTAAAGTGAACATACGCTGCTTCAGGATCAAGCTTTAACTCTGATTGTGCTGGAATTCTCTTAAAGTTTTCTGCTTCAGTTGACGCGGCAATATTAACCGTACCAACACGCTTTGCTTCCTTTACTGCTTTCTGGCTCCAGGTTCCTGTTACGATATAATCGGCTTTATTAACCGGAGGCATCAGATTCATCGGTACCATTGAGAACTGTAATGATGCTCCCCCCTGAAGAAAGAGGATTGCATAGTCATCAGGCACACCAAGCAGATCTGCCATATCCTTTTTCGCATTGGCAATAATCTCGTCAAATTTCTTTGAGCGGTGGCTGATTTCCAGAATGGACATACCCACACCCGGAAGCGTGAAGAGATGTTCCTGTGCTTCTTTAAGAACCGGTTCAGGGAGCACCGCCGGTCCCGCGCTGAAATTATATATTCTTTTTTCCATGATTCATTTCCTGTATTCTATGATGCGTTTAGTGTCCGGATATATATTATCCGTACAATTCAAGTTCTGTCAGTTCGCAGATGATGTGGGCCACCGTAATGTGCCCTTCCTGAATGCGCTGCGTGTTGGAGGATGGGATAACAATGGGTATATCCACCTGGTCATTCAGTTTACCGCCGCTGCCTCCAAGAAATCCGACGGTTACCATTCCCTTTTCTTTTGCCTTCGCAACTGCTTTAATCACATTTGGTGAATTTCCGCTGGTTGAAATAGCTATCAGCATATCACCTTTTGCACCGAGCCCTTCAACATTCCGCGCGAAAACATTTTCATAACCGATGTCATTGCCCCCCGCAGTCAGATTGGAAGAGTCTGTTGTAAGCGCGATGGCAGCAAGTGCCGGCCGTTCAATCTTATGGTTAAGCCGTATCATAAACTCCGTTGCGATGTGCTGGCAGTCAGCAGCGCTTCCGCCATTGCCGCAGAGGAGCAGTTTGTGACCTGCTTTGTATGCAGCAACCAGAGCATCAATTGCACCCAGAACCGGCTCACGGCACTCAGCCATGATCTTCAGTTTGGTTTCGCTGCTTTCTTTAAGGGAATCGTTAAAAAACTGTACTTTATCCAAATATCATCCTGCTTTAGTTTGGGGCAGATTCCTGACCGGAAATTGCCTAAAATCGATAAAAACAATATGAAAATATAAGAAAGATTCCGCAGAAGTTTCCCCGGTTAAGAGGGGTGAAAAAGCCGAATTTACTCCGGCAGGCGGGGGATTTTCGGTAAATTTGAGGGTATTTTTTTCACTTTTACAGCGATTTTTATGGAATCATATAAACCTATTATTTACGCAATTTTAACAGCAATGGCATGGGGAATCGGCGGATATTTTGAAAAAAAGGGGCTTCACCTCGGAAATCTCCCCCCTCAGCTTGGCATCACCATCCGGACATTTGTCGCGCTTATCATTCTGGGGGTGGTCAGTTTTCCCCATTGGGGTAAAATTGCCACTGCCGGGCCTAAAGCGCTGACCTACATGGTCATCGGCGGCGGGGTGGTTGCCGGTTCAGTCGGGATGCTCTGTTTTTATGCGGCCATCAAAGGAGCCCCCCTGACCAAAGTAATGCCCATTGCTTTTACCTCACCCCTGTTCGGCGCACTTATGGGAATCATCCTTGGCGGCGAACCCCTTACCCTCAAAACCATCATCGGCATGCTCATGACCATCGGGGGAATCATCGTGCTGACGATTTGACATAATTCGTTTAATTAAAAAAGGCCTATATGACCGACAATCTTATATACAAAGAAGAATCCTATCTGATAATCGGGAAATGCTTTGAGGTGCACAGGAGTTTAGGATGCGGATTCCTTGAGGCGGTATATAAAGATGCATTGCAACATGAGTTTTACACTGCCGGAATAGAATTTAAGAGAGAAAGAGAGTATAAGATTTACTACAAAGATCAATTACTCGCTCACAGTTACTTTGCTGATTTTGTAGTAATGGATAAAATTATTCTTGAGGTAAAAGCAATATCTGCTTTGACCGATCAGCATATTGCACAGACACTTAACTATCTTGCGGCATCAGGCAATAAGCTTGGAATATTGGTAAATTTCGGAGAAGCTAGTTTGAGATACAAGAGAATAGTATTATAGGTAATGAAGACAGCAGCCGTCACGCGACAAATTTAACACTAATTAACACGAATTTGAGAACACTAATTAACACGAATTATATTTGAACATTTAGTACAATTCGTGTTTTTAATTAGTGTAATTCGTGTTCGGAATTAGTGCAATTCGTGTTCGTAATTAGTGCAATTCGTGTTCGTAATTAGTGCAATTCGTGTTCGTAATTAGTGCAATTCGTGTTCGTAATTAGTGCAATTCGTGTTCGGAATTAGTGCAATTCGTGTTCGGAATTAGTGCAATTCGTGTTCGGAATTAGTGCAATTCGTGTTCGGAATTAGTGCAATTCGTGTTCAAAATTGGTACAATCCGTCTAGTCCGCGGCCCTTGCTTGGAAGTTTGCAAAACGTTTATTAATTTTCTTCCATAGTTAATGGGCAGCAGGCGGTTTTCAGGTACTGCCTCTTAATTTCAGGTACTCTCCCTGTTTTTCTGGACTTATCGTGCTCTAAAACGCAGAAAATTGGGTTCTCTGATTATAATAATTCTTCAGGATTAGGAGGAATACTAATCGTGTCTAAAATAGTATTCACATTTCTGCTCTCAGGTATTTCCCTGTTTGCTCAGTTCACTTACCCCCTGGCTCCGGAGGTGTGGAGCAAACCGGAGAAACTGCTCCCGGATAGTTTGGCGCAATTACCATACAACCCGTTTAGTCTTACTTCCACAGGTGATACTCTGCTTTACGGATTTCAGTATGTTTATTTTATCTACAAGGATTCAGCCGGTAACTGGCAGGGGCCGAAGATGCTGAGTCCTCTCTATGGAATTCCCAACTATTCACCAGACTATCCTGTTTTAACCCCTGACAAAAAAACCCTGTATTTTACCGATTTACGCAGCTTCAAGATGTATAAATGCCGGTTTAATGATTCAACAGGTGTGTGGGGCACTCCTGAGGTTTTTTATGACAACGGTTTCAATGTTAACCCCTACTGGTACTGTATCAATTTTCTGAACGACAGCACAATGTTTGTTGTGGGAGAGGGGCGAACCCGGCTTGCAAGAATGGTCAATGGTAAATGGTTCCCAAATTATGAGTATCCAAAGCCCGGGAAAGGACTTTGGTGGTTTGATGGAATATGGCTGTATAAGAATGGATTACGGGCATATCTGGCTACCGGCTCTATGATAAATAACGATATCTATTTACAATATATATCTGATACAATAACTGCTGCAAAGGAACTCAAAGTATTGAATTTAAGCAGGATGTCAGACAGTTTATATCAAATTGGGGAATATGCCGGAAGATCAGAATATTTCCCCTATCTTACTCCCGATCGCAAAAAGATGATCTTTATTGCAAATTATGACAGTGTGTTTAAGTATTATGTAAGCAGACTGATAATTGATGAAAACGGAGATTCGGTTTTAACAGGCACAAAAGAAGAATCATCGGTGGAATTTCCAAAAGAAATCGAATTTTATCAGAACTACCCAAATCCTTTTAACCCTGAGACAACCCTTTCCTTCCGGTTGCCGGATGAAATGAGTATTTCTCTGAAAATCTATTCCATAGACGGGAGTGAAATACGCACACTGGCTAAAGGGAAATACCCGGCTGGATATCACACGGTCAGGGTGAGCGGGTTTCCGGCGTCAGGCATATATATTGCATCACTTATAACAAAGATCAGGCATCTACTCACAAAAGATACTTCACATAAAATAGGAGGAAAAATGTTGCGCATAGTTCTAACCGCCATAGTATTCTTTTTCTTTACTGTTCCTTATGTTCGCGGTTAGCCGTAACGAAAGTGGCAAATACCAATGCTGTCTAAAATAGTATTCACATTTCTGCTCTCAGGTATTTCCCTGTTTGCACAGTTCACTTACCCTCTGGCCCCGGAGGTGTGGAGCAAACCGGAAAAACTGCTCCCGGATAGTTTGGCGCAATTACCATACAGCCCATTTAGTCTTACTTCCACCGGTGATACTCTGCTTTACGGATTTCAGTATGTTTATTTTATCTACAAGGATTCAGCCGGTAACTGGCAGGGGCCGAAGATGCTGAGTCCTCTCTATGGAATTCCCAACTATTCACCAGACTATCCTGTTTTAACCCCTGACAAAAAAACCCTGTATTTTACCGATTTACGCAGCTTCAAGATGTATAAATGCCGGTTTAATGATTCAACAGGTGTGTGGGGCACTCCTGAGGTTTTTTATGACAACGGTTTCAATGTTAACCCCTACTGGTACTGTATCAATTTTCTGAACGACAGCACCATGTTTGTTGTCGGGGAGGAACGAACCCGGCTTGCAAGAATGGTCAATGGTAAATGGTTTCCAAATTATGAGTATCCAAATCCCGGATTTGGACTGTCTTGGATTCATGGTTCATGGCTATTTAATACAGGAATGCGAGCATACTTTAGCTCAAGCGGATCGAATACTTTTAACAGGCAGCTATATATTAGATATATTTATGATACCGTTAGTACATCCGCGGAAACAAAAATACTCAACATCAGCACAGAATCGGACAGTCTGTTTTTATCCGGGCAGTATAAAGGAAGGGAGGAAACTTTCCCCTATCTTACTCCCGATCGAAAAAAGATGATCTTTATTGCAAATTATGACAGTGTGTTTAAGTATTATGTAAGCAGACTGATAATTGATGAAAACGGAGATTCGGTTTTAACAGGCACAAAAGAAGAATCATCGGCGGAATATCCAAAAGAAATCAAATTTTATCAAAACTACCCTAACCCTTTTAATCCTGAGACAACACTGTCCTTCCGGTTGCCAAATGAAATGAGTATTTCTCTGAAAATCTATTCCATAGACGGGAGTGAAATACGCACACTGGCCAAAGGGAGATACCCGGCCGGTTATCATACGGTCAGGGTGAGCGGGTTTCCGGCCTCCGGCATATATATTGCTTCGCTGATAACAGAATCTGGTATCTATTCACAAAAGATACTTCACATAAAATAGGAGGAAAAATGTTACATATAGTTTTGACAATCGTGGATTTCTTTTTCTTTACCGTTCCTTATGTTCACGATTAGCCGTAACGAAAGTGGCAAATACCAATGCTGTCTAAAATAGTATTCACATTGTTGCTCTCAGGTATTTCCCTGTTTGCTCAGTTCACTTACCCCCTGGCCCCGGAGGTGTGGAGCAAACCGGAGAAACTGCTCCCGGATAGTTTGGCGCATTTACGATTTAATCGTTTTACGCTGACAACAACAGGAGATACCCTTCTTTATGGATATCAGTATGTTTATTTTATCTACAAGGATTCAGCCGGTAACTGGCAGGGGCCGAAGAAGCTGAGTCCTCTCTATGGCATTCCTGCTTATTCACCAGATTACCCGGTATTAACCCCTGACAAAAAAACCCTGTATTTCACAGATTTACGGAGTTTTAGAATGTATAAATGCCGGTTTAATGATACAACGGGGGTATGGGGCGCTCCTGAGGTTTTTTATGACAACGGTTTCAATGTTAACCCCTACTGGTACTGTATCAATTTTCTGAACGACAGCACAATGTTTGTTGTGGGAGAGGGGCGAACCCGCCTCGCAAGAATGGTCAATGGTAAATGGTTTCCAAATTATGAGTATCCAAATCCCGGATTTGGACTTGCCTGGGGACATGGTTCTTGGTTGTTTAAATCAGGCATGAGGGCATACTTTAGCTCAAGCGGAACGACTACTTTTAACAGGCAACTATACATTAGATATATTTATGATACCGTTACCACATCTGCCGAAACGAAAATACTCAACATCAGCTCAGAATCGGACAGTCTGTTTTTATCCGGTCATTACAAAGGAAGAGAAGAAAGTTTCCCCTATCTTACCCCCGACCGTAAAAAGATGGTCTTTATTGCAAATTATGATAGTGTATCCAAGTATTATATAAGCAGACTGATAATTGATGAAAACGGAGATTCAGTTTTAACAGGCACAAAAGAAGAATCATCAGAGGACTATCCAAAAGAAATCGAATTTTATCAAAATTACCCCAACCCTTTTAATCCTGAGACAACCCTGTCATTCCGGTTGCCGGATGAGATGAGTATTTCTCTGAAAATCTATTCCATAGACGGGAGTATAATAAACACACTGGCTAAAGGGAGATACCCGGCCGGTTATCATACGGTCAGGGTGAGCGGGTTTCCGGCCTCCGGCATATATATTGCTTCGCTGATAACAGAATCTGGTATCTACTCACAAAAAATACTTCACATAAAATAGGTGGAAAAGTGTTGCGCATAATTCTAACAATCCTTGTTTTCTTTTTCTTTACTGTTCCTCATGTTCGCGGTTAGCCGTAACGAAAGTGGCAAATACCAATGCTGTCCAAAATAGTATTCACATTTCTGCTCTCAGGTATTTCCCTGTTTGCTCAGTTCACTTACCCCCTGGCTCCGGAGGTGTGGAGCAAACCGGAAAAACTGCTCCCGGATAGTATGGCGCATATACGATTTAATCGTTTTACGCTGACAACAACAGGAGATACCCTTCTTTATGGATATCAGTATGTTTATTTTATCTACAAGGATTCAGCCGGTAACTGGCAGGGGCCGAAGAAGCTGAGTCCTCTCTATGGCATTCCTGCTTATTCACCAGATTACCCGGTATTAACCCCTGACAAAAAGACCCTGTATTTCACCGATTTACGCAGCTTCAAGATGTATAAATGCCGGTTTAATGATTCAACAGGCGTGTGGGGCACTCCTGAAGTTTTTTATGATAATGGCTTTAATGTAAACCCACGCTGGTACTGTATCAATTTTCTGAACGACAGCACAATGTTTGTAGTCGGAGAAGAACGAACCCGCCTCGCAAGAATGGTCAATGGTAAATGGTTCCCAAATTATGAGTATCCAAAGCCCGGGAAAGGACTTTGGTGGTTTGATGGAATATGGCTGTATAAGAATGGATTACGGGCATATCTGGCTACCGGCTCTATGATAAATAACGATATCTATTTACAATATATATCTGATACAATTACTGCTGCAAAGGAACTCAAAGTATTGAATTTAAGCAGGATGTCAGACAGTCTATATCAAATTGGGGAATATGCAGGGAGATCAGAATATTTCCCCTATCTTACTCCCGATCGCAAAAAGATGATCTTTATTGCAAATTATGACAGTGTGTTTAAGTATTATGTAAGCAGACTGATAATTGATGAAAACGGAGATTCAGTTTTAACAGGCACAAAAGAAGAATCATCGGTGGAATATCCAAAAGAAATCAAATTTTATCAAAACTACCCTAACCCTTTTAATCCTGAGACAACACTGTCCTTCCGGTTGCCAAATGAAATGAGTATCTCTCTGAAGATCTACTCAGTAGATGGAAGAGAAATAAGCTCACTGGCTAATGGGAGATACCCGGCCGGTTATCATACGGTCAGGGTGAGCGGGTTTCCGGCCTCCGGCATATATATTGCTTCACTGATAACAGAATCAGGTATCTACGCACAAAAGATACTTCACATAAAATAGGAGGAAAAATGTTGCGCATAGTTCTAACAGCCATAGTATTCTTTTTCTTTACCGTTCCTTATGTTCACGGTTAGCCGTAACGAAAGTGGCAAATACCAATGCTGTCTAAAATAGTATTCACATTTCTGCTCTCAGGTATTTCCCTGTTTGCTCAGTTCACTTACCCCTTGGCTCCGGAGGTGTGGAGCAAACCGGAAAAACTTCTCCCGGATAGTTTGGCGCAATTACCATACAGCCCATTTAGTCTTACTGCCACAGGTGATACTCTGCTTTACGGATTTCAGTATGTTTATTTTATCTACAAGGATTCAGCCGGAAACTGGCAGGGGCCGAAGAAACTGAGTCCTCTCTATGGAATCCCCAACTATTCACCAGACTATCCTGTTTTAACCCCTGACAAAAAGACCCTGTATTTCACCGATTTACGGAGTTTTAGAATGTATAAATGCCGGTTTAATGATTCAACAGGCGTGTGGGGCACTCCTGAAGTTTTTTATGATAATGGCTTTAATGTAAACCCACGCTGGTACTGTATCAATTTTCTGAACGACAGCACAATGTTTGTTGTGGGAGAGGGGCGAACCCGGCTTGCAAGAATGGTCAATGGTAAATGGTTCCCAAATTATGAGTATCCAAAGCCCGGACAGGGTTTATTCTGGAGTAATGGTATTTGGTTAAATCATACTGGTTTTCGTGCATACTACTCATTAGGGCAAACTCAAAACTTTGATATATTGTTAAAGTATATGAATGATTCAGATACTTCAATCCTGATGACGACAATATTAAATTTAAGTACAATGTCAGACAGTTTATATCAAATTGGGGAATATGCAGGGAGATCAGAATATTTCCCCTATCTGAGTGCCGACAGGAAAAAGATGGTTTTTATTGCAAATTATGACAGTGTGTTTAAGTATTATGTAAGCAGACTGATAATTGATGAAAACGGAGATTCGGTTTTAACAGGCACAAAAGAAGAATCATCGGTGGAATTTCCAAAAGAAATCGAATTTTATCAGAACTACCCAAATCCTTTTAACCCTGAGACAACCCTTTCCTTCCGGTTGCCGGATGAAATGAGTATTTCTCTGAAAATCTATTCCATAGACGGGAGTGAAATACGCACACTGGCTAAAGGGAAATACCCGGCTGGATATCACACGGTCAGGGTGAGCGGGTTTCCGGCGTCAGGCATATATATTGCATCACTTATAACAGTATCAGGCATCTACTCACAAAAGATACTTCACATAAAATAGGAGGAAAAATGTTGCGCATAGTTCTAACCGCCATAGTATTCTTTTTCTTTACTGTTCCTTATGTTCGCGGTTAGCCGTAACGAAAGTGGCAAATACCAATGCTGTCTAAAATAGTATTCACATTTCTGCTCTCAGGTATTTCCCTGTTTGCACAGTTCACTTACCCTCTGGCCCCGGAGGTGTGGAGCAAACCGGAAAAACTGCTCCCGGATAGTTTGGCGCAATTACCATACAGCCCATTTAGTCTTACTTCCACCGGTGATACTCTGCTTTACGGATTTCAGTATGTTTATTTTATCTACAAGGATTCAGCCGGTAACTGGCAGGGGCCGAAGATGCTGAGTCCTCTCTATGGAATTCCCAACTATTCACCAGACTATCCTGTTTTAACCCCTGACAAAAAAACCCTGTATTTTACCGATTTACGCAGCTTCAAGATGTATAAATGCCGGTTTAATGATTCAACAGGCGTGTGGGGCACTCCTGAGGTTTTTTATGACAACGGTTTCAATGTTAACCCCTACTGGTACTGTATCAATTTTCTGAACGACAGCACAATGTTTGTTGTGGAGAGGGCGAACCCGGCTTGCAAGAATGGTCAATGGTAAATGGTTCCCAATTATGAGTATCCAAAGCCCGGGAAAGGACTTTGGTGGTTTGATGGAATATGGCTGTATAAGAATGGATTACGGGCATATCTGGCTACCGGCTCTATGATAAATAACGATATCTATTTACAATATATATCTGATACAATAACTGCTGCAAAGGAACTCAAAGTATTGAATTTAAGCAGGATGTCAGACAGTTTATATCAAATTGGAGAATATGCCGGAAGATCAGAATATTTCCCCTATCTTACTCCCGATCGCAAAAAGATGATCTTTATTGCAAATTATGACAGTGTGTTTAAGTATTATGTAAGCAGACTGATAATTGATGAAAACGGAGATTCAGTTTTAACAGGCACAAAAGAAGAATCATCGGTGGAATTTCCAAAAGAAATCGAATTTTATCAGAACTATCCCAACCCTTTTAATCCTGAGACAACCCTTTCATTCCGGTTGCCGGATGAAATGAGTATTTCTCTGAAAATCTATTCCATAGAAGGGAGTGAAATACGCACACTGGCTAAAGGGAAATACCCGGCCGGTTATCACACGGTCATGGTGAGCGGGTTTCCGGCCTCCGGCATATATATTGCTTCGCTGATAACAGAATCTGGTATCTACTCACAAAAGATTATGTATCTGAAATAGATAAAAGCTTGCCTGCAAAGAACCCTACTGGAAAAAAAACTCCCTGCCATCAGCATAATCCGTTAATTCCGCGGTCAATAATCCGTGCAATCTGTTAATCCGTGATCAGAATCTGCACCTCCCGGAATCAATTTTTCATCGTACATTTACATACTGATTATTAAATTTTATTACCATGGCACAAGTAGAAATAGACATTATATCCGATGTGGTCTGCCCATTCTGTTATATCGGCAAGACCCATCTTGAACGCGCAATTAAAAAAACCGGTCTTGACCCTGTCATCCGCTGGCATCCTTTTCAGTTAAATCCCGATCTGGATGAAGCCGGCGTTGACCGCATCCAGCACATGAACGCCAAATTCGGCAGTCCCGAAAAGGTTGAAAAAGCCGAAAAAGTGGTGGTTGAAATGGCTGAAAAAGCCGGAATACACTTCAATCTGACCGCTCAGAAAGTCCAGCCAAATACCTTCCGGCTGCACAAACTTCTGGCTCTGGCACAGATGGAAAACCTGGGGAACGAGCTTCAGGTGAAATTTTTTGATGCATTCTTCGTTAACGGTATTGACCTGAGCAAGGAGGAAAACATCCTCGATGTTGCCGAAACTGCCGGGCTCGACCGCTCAGAAGCCAAGGCCTGTCTGGATGACGAGACTTTCTCCGAAGAGCTCCGTTATGCGGAAAGCGCGGCAAAGGGAACCGGAGTCCGTGCCGTTCCTTTCTTCATCTTTAATAATAAGTTTGCCGTAAGCGGTGCGCAGCCGGTGGAGACTTTTATTGAAGCGCTCACCAAAGCCGAGGAAGAGGCCTCAGCGCTCCGCACAAAAAAGAAACCGGTAAAGAGCGAGGATGAGGATATAGATCCTGATCTTGAAGAGGATCTGCCGTTAGATGAATATGACGAAGAGGATTTTGACGATGATGAGTTTGATGATGACTACAGAAGGAAAGATGACTGAGTATATATACCCGGTCACTTCCCTTTAATTGCTCTGCTGAACTCTTTTAACCGGGGCCTGTTTTCCGGTGATTCAAAATAATTCCCCGTTACGATAATTTTTGCGCCGCTGCGGACCATCTCCGCGGCGGTTTCTGCATTGCGTATTCCGCCCCCTGCTATGACCGGTATATCCACCATTTCACTTACTAACCTCACCATTTCGAACGGTACCGGCCGCTCTGCTCCCGAGCCGGCCTCAAGATAGACATACCGCATCCCCATAAACTGTGCAGCTAAGGCAGTGGCAGCAGCTATCTCCGGCTTATTGCGCGGTATGGGGGAACTTCCGCTGATATATTCTGCAGTGGTCTTGGCGCCCGACTCAATCAGCATATATCCGGTCGGGAGGGGTTCAAGTCCGTAGCGCTTTATCAGCGGAGCAGCCATCACATGCTTGCCTATCAGATGCTCGGGATTTCTTCCGCTGATCAATGAGATAAAAAGTATAGCATCGGCTTTGGCGCTGACCTGATTAATGCTTCCCGGAAAGATAATTACCGGCAGTTTGGTACATTCCTTAACATCGCTGATAGCTTTGTCCAGGTCACCATGCATCATCAGAGAGCCCCCTATCAGAAAACCATCCACTCCGGCTTCCTCACAATCGCGAATGAAGCGGGGAGTTTCTTCTGTAGTGATCTTATCGGGGTCAATCAGAATAAGATAAGCAGCGCCATCGGAGGTGATTTTCTCCTTCAGATACGCATCAATACTTGCTAAACCGCTGTTTTTCAGAAAATTCCATAATAATTATTCACATCCCAAAGATAAAAAATTTCCTTTTCCTTATCCGTGTTTTAAGCGGAATAATACTGCTGTTTTCAAGGAAATTCCCCCTCGACTCCGCTCGGGGACCACCCTTCGACTTTGGTCTCCATCCCTCTGCTTTGGTGTCCGCCCTTCGACTTCGCTCGGGGGCCGAGTAGCCGAGGACCGCTCGAGAACCACCCCTCGACTTCGCTCGGGGAACGCCTAGATTCCGGTCACCGAGCGGAGTCGAGGTGAACCGCCCAAATTCCGGTGTCCGAGCGTAGCCGAGGACCGCTCGGGGACCGCGCTGATTCCGGTAACCGCTCCGACCCGTCGGAGGAGGTGAACCGGTGGCAGAATACATTATTATAAAACCCTTATTTTCCGTAATTTTCGGCTCTGTTTGCTTTCAAAAGGCAGGTTTTCGTGTGACCTGATTCCGGCTGATGGGCAGCAGAAATCATCCTGAAACTTTTTTAACCAAATGGAAGTATAACCGGAGTTGACAGAGAGAAATCTTTACTCGCTGACCGACGAAGAACTGATCCTGGAATTTCAGCAGCAGGAGACCGTCCGTGCTTTTGAGATTCTTGTTCAGCGCTATAAAAATCCCCTGACGAACTTTGTGTTTCGTTATCTCGGGGATTATGAGGCAACGGCTGATGTTGTTCAGGAAACGTTTATTAAGGTGTACAAAAACAAGCACACCTATAAAACGATCGCAAAATTCTCGACATGGGTTTATACCATCGCGGGAAACCTGGCAAAAACAGAACTGCTGAAAAAGAAACGGCGCAGAATTGTTTCGATTAACTCCTACGGAGATGAAAACGAAACAATGGATCTTCCTGATTCGGGACATACACCGGATACACTGACCGACAGCGGTATTATGGACACCATGATCCAGGATGCGCTGATGCAGCTCAACGAGGTGTACCGCGAGGCAGTTATCCTCCGGGATATACAAGAACTCTCTTACGAAGAAATCGCCGAGATGCTTAAACTGGAAGTAGGTACGGTAAAATCACGTATCAACCGCGGAAGAGCCCGGCTTAAGGAGTTATTAAAGGAATTAAGGAACGATTAGGTTTTATCATGAATAATCATTTACACGAAGATGAAAAGGAATTTGAAGGAGTAATCCGTCAGCTTAAATCGCTGAAAAAAGTGGATGCCCCTCCGCGCTTTGAAGCTGACCTGATGAGAAGAATTAATCAGGAGGCCCACAAGGAGAAAAAGCAGGAGGAGAGTTTCTTTTCAAAAATATTTTCTAAACTGATACTCTGGCCGGCTGCAGGACTCGCCGTTGCAGTGATCGCCTTTGTGATGGTCAGACCGGGCAGCGGTGATGAAGCCAATCCCTGGAATCAGTCTCTTAAAGAACGTCCTGATGTAATCGCCGTAAGTACGGACGATATAACCGTACCGCCTCCTCCGGTGCCTGATAATACGCCAGCCGAAGGAACGCAGGATAATCTTGCCTCATCCGGTAACAACAGTAAGGGAACCGGTCCGGAACTTACCACAACACCGGCAGACCCCGATCCATCCGGATTCACAGCACGCGGAGCAGCATCAAAACCTGCCATTGCAGACTCATTGAAGAAGGAACAAACCGATCCACTGATGTTTAAGATGTCTTCTTCAGATAAAAAAGAGTTAGACAGTCTTAAGAACAGGATTTTCCGGAAGACAGAGTAAACTAATTAGTAATTAGCAGTTAGTAATTAGTAAAGGATATATACACTGCACCGGGGTTTATATATCACCAAATAATTAGTAATTAGTAGTTAGAAATTAGTAATTAGCAGGGAATATAAACACTGTGGCGGGGATTTATATATCTGCGTTCAT
This sequence comes from Ignavibacteriales bacterium, assembly GCA_015709675.1. Classification (NCBI taxonomy): domain Bacteria; kingdom Pseudomonadati; phylum Ignavibacteriota; class Ignavibacteria; order Ignavibacteriales; species Ignavibacteriales bacterium. The sequence goes on along the minus strand of CP054182.1, from coordinate 1,254,547 downwards.
CTGCATAATCCGCGGGAAACTTTTACCCCTCGGCTTCGCTCGGGGGACAGGGACCTAAAGACCGCACAACTCAGCAAAAAATTTTCCGATCCGTTTTAATCCGTGCTGCGTCAGCATCAGTATCATCCGCGTGCTAATTGCGTAGTATATAATGTTGGGATGAAGACAGATTGTCATCTGTCTGTACGATGTGGTGTTCCATCTGCATAATCTACGAGAGTTTTTGAGAGTATTCATTGTACATTGTACATTGTACATTGTACATTGTACATTGAATCTTTATATATCCCCGGGATGAAGGCATTTAAAATAAAAAAGCCGTCACTCCGCGCGGAGCGGAAGACGGCTTAAATTCTTTTTCTTATCAGATAGTATCGTGTTCCTCTTCTTCAAGGACAGTCTTAAGAAGAGAGAGAATTTCCTGTTTGGTGAAAGGTTTTGAAATATAATGGGTGCATCCGGCTTCAAGGAAAACCTCCCTGTCGCCTACCATGGCATAAGCAGTCACAGCAATAATCGGCGTCTTATCATAGCCGGCCACCTGTCTGATCTTCTTTGTTGCCTCAATTCCATTCATACCCAGCCCAAGGTTGATGTCCATCAGAACGCAGTCATACTGTTTGTTTTTAACCATTTCAACAGCAGTGGGGCCGTCCGGAGCAGTATCCACCTGACACATATTTTTTATGAAATAGGTGATAACATCCTTATTTTCAATATTATCTTCTACGAGCAGAACGTTGTATTTACCAGACTCGGCCATCAACTTCTTAACACACTTTGTTACAAAATAAAATTAACAACAACTCTAAATTACAAGTTTTCTAAGAGCGGACAAAAAAAATGATTGTTTTTGACAGGATAAACGCATTCTGCGCAAGGTGAGAGCCGATTTTTTCCTTCAAACTCACCTTGCAAATCCGTAAATTGCGCACCGGTTTTAAATTTATTGCAATCCGGAACCTGCCTGAATCCCATTTTCAAGAACAGAGACGGATAAAAATTTCCCAAGGAAAGTCATGTTTTTTAAGAGCAGAACTCACACCTGCGGTGAGCTCAGAGAATCAAATATCGGTGAACGCGTTGTCCTGAACGGCTGGGTTGATACCTGGCGCGATCTGGGAGGGGTTATTTTTATTGATCTGAGAGACCGTTATGGCATCACTCAGGTTGTATTTGAACCGCACATCAGCCAGGAAGCGCATCATGCGGCAAAGCATCTGCGCAGTGAATTTGTGGTTTCCATAGAAGGAACCGTACGCACAAGACCGGAAGGAACTGCAAATCCGGTAATACCGACTGGACAGATTGACGTTCTCGGCGATTCAGTGACAATCCTGAATCAGGCAAAAACGCCTCCGTTCCAGATTAAAGAGGAGAGCGAAGCATCTGAAGAACTGCGGCTTAAGTACCGCTATCTTGACCTGCGCAGGCCTGATATGCAGAAAAACATGCTCCTGCGCCACAAAATGGCTCAGATTGTCCGCAAATACTTTGACGAAAACAATTTTGTTGAAATCGAAACTCCGGTGCTGATGAAGAGCACTCCTGAGGGAGCGCGGGACTTCTTGGTTCCGAGCCGGGTCCATAAAGGTAAGTTCTACGCTCTGCCTCAGTCCCCACAGCAGTATAAACAGATTCTGATGGTATCCGGTTTTGACCGCTATTTTCAGATAGTAAAGTGCTTCCGTGATGAGGATTTGCGCGCTGACCGTCAGCCTGAGTTCACCCAGATAGATGTGGAGATGTCATTTGTGGATGTGGATGATATCTTCAAAATCGTGGAGGGACTCATGATCAACCTCTATCGCGATGCCTGGGGCAGGGAGCTCCAGATACCCATCCCGCGCCTGACTTTTGACCAGTCTATGGAACGCTACGGTTCAGACAAGCCGGATCTGCGTTTTGATCTTGAGATGGTAAACCTGAATGAAGTATTTAAGAATACCACCTTCAAAGTATATCAGGATGCACTCAATAATAAGGGTGTGATAACCGGACTCAATGCAAAGGGATGCGGTGACTATACCCGTAATCAGCTTGATGTCCTTACAGACTTTGTGAAAAAGCACGGAGCAGGGGGACTCATCTGGATTCGCGTGAAGGAAGAAGGGCTGGAAGCTCCGACCATGAAATTCTTCACCGAAGAAGAACAAAAGAACCTGGTGACCGCAATGAATGCAAAACCGGGGGACCTTCTTTTCATTCTTACCGGACCGCGCCTTAAGACTTTGAATATTATGGGCACCCTGCGTCTTGAAATGGCCCGCCGCCTGGAACTGATTAAACCGGACACAGAACCAAAGCTTCTCTGGGTCACTGACTTCCCTCTCTTTGAGTGGGACGAGGATAGCAAACGGTGGTTCGCTATGCATCATCCTTTCACTTCTCCTAAGCTGGAGGATTTACCATATATGGAGACTGACCCCGGCCGGGTTCGCGCCCGTGCGTATGACCTGGTGCTAAACGGCAGTGAAATAGCAGGCGGAAGCATCAGAATTCATAATAAAGACCTTCAGCAGCAGATGTTTAAGGCACTCGGTCTTTCTGAGGAAGAAGCTCATGAAAAATTCGGCTTCCTGATGAATGCATTTGAATATGGCGCACCTCCTCACGGCGGATTTGCCTTCGGGTTTGACCGTCTGGTTATGATATTCGGCGGTCTGCAATCCCTGCGTGAAGTGATTGCGTTCCCCAAAACCGCCTCAGGCATCTCTCTGATGGATGACTGCCCCAGCCCGGTTGACGAACATCAGCTAAAAGAGCTGCACATCAGGGTTCGCCAGTAATCTAATTTACAAGGGCTGCTTTCAGGCAGCCCTTTTTATTTTGTATATTTTCATCTATGAAATTCACTTTTCATTTGTCAAAAAATCCTGTGCAGTTTATTCTGATCACGGTACCCATGCTTCTGCTGCTGATACCTCTGATACTGGTTCTGACTTCAGACCCAGGAGATACGGCCAGAATGGAGCTGGTTACCGTTCTGAGCGCTGTGCTTACTCCGCTGGTAACCGCCACCGTTCTGTTTTTTTATTTCAGATTTGCCTCTGTTCCCTGCCAGGTCATTATGGAAGATGACGGAATGAGAGTAATACCCCTCAGACAGTCTTTCTTTTATCCTGATGAAATCTATGTTCGTTACAGCTTCATCAGAAAAGTATATTTTCAGACCTTCCGGGGGGAAAAGACCGTGATAAAGCCGGAGCATGACCCGGAGTTTATGATTATGAAAAGTAAAACCATTTTCAGCGACCGTGAAGTATCGGCCGCGTGGAAACAATACATCTATTTACTTGCTGAGAAGACCGGCGTGCCGGCTCCTCACTGAGACGTAACAAGGATATATATAATGAAATACAGAAAAGTAGGAAAAACAGATTTTCACATTTCAGAAATCAGTCTCGGCTGCTGGACCATGGGCGGGCTCAACTGGGTTGACGGACGTCCCAACGGCTGGGCCAATGTGGATGAGAATGAAGTAAAGGCAGCAATTCATTACGCCATAGATCAGGGGGTGACACATTTTGACAACGCGGATGTTTATGGCAACGGACGTGCTGAAATGATGCTCGCGCGCATCCTCGGCAATCTGACTAATAAGGTGAGCATTGCAACCAAGGTCGGCTGGTTCCGTGGGACAGCAGAACACGCTTATGAACCGCTGCACATACGCCATCAGTGCGAGCAGTCACTCATAAACCTGAAACGGGATTATATAGACCTTTATTATTTTCATCACGGAGATTTCGGTCAGGGGGATATGTATCTTGATGACGCAGTGGCTGTTATGTATAAACTTAAAGAAGAAGGCAAAATCAGATATATCGGACAGTCAGCTTACTCACATGATGATTTTGTAAAACTGATCCCCAGGGTAAAACCCGACACACTGCAGAGCAGCGCCAATGCGATTGATGATAAGTTCCTCCGCGAAGGCACCCCCACCAGAAAAATGCTTGACGAATTCGGCATTTCATTTATCGCGTTTTCACCCCTTGCGCAGGGGCTTCTTCTCGGAAAATACAGCAAGGATAATCCTCCAAAATTTGAGCCCGGTGACCACCGCGAGACGGCTCCCCGGTTCTCCGTAGAAAATCTGACAAAACTTGAACCTAAGATAGCAGCTCTTAAAAAGCATTTTGGTGATTCTCAGGAAGCCCTTACCCGTGCGGCCCTGCAATATTTATTGGTATATACACAGACCGCGGCAGTTATCCCCGGCTTCCGGTCGCTCGCGCAGGTAAAAATGAATCTTAGCGCTGCTGATAAACCTCTCACCGCGGATGAATTTGCCTTTGTCCGTTCCGTATTCAACGAAGGAAACTGATGGCTGACGAAGCAAAAGATATATTTCTCCCCCTTCTGCGGATGGATATCGTCCTGATGCCGCATAACTCAATCGTCATGGAAATTGACTCTGAGCCCATATACAGTCTGATGAAAGATATGATTGAGGAGGAGGGAGAGTTCGCGGTATTTTATGAAGATGATGACGGCATGTCTGAATTTGGTGTAATTGCGTACGTTGAGCAGTATGAATATACCGCCGAAGATACTCTGGTCTGTAAAATTACCGGCAAGGAGCGTATAGAAGCAAAGACGATTATCGCCTCTGAGCGGCTTGGCAACTCTTTCCGTGAGAATGCATCAGAACTTTCAGCAGAGGAACTCCGCTCCCTCACCATGTATGATTTTGTTGACGGCACCCGCCTGACGGATATATCCGAAGAAACGGATTCAGGTCTGAAACATGAGATTTTCAGTTTTATTGAAAAAGCCGTCCTGAAACTGAACCCCGATTATGATATAGAATCACTCCGCGGATGGATGGAGGAAAGCCAGGCCGAAGAACTTTCCTTCCGGCTGATGAATGGATTCGTGACGGATAACTCACCTGAGCTGAATGAAACCAGAACCAGGATGCTTGGCAGCAGCAGTGAAAATGAGCGGCAGCGCATCATGAAACAGCTTCTTGAAACTCTGCAGGGCTGAAACGTTTTATGGAAATCCTTCTTGTTGATGATTTTGAAGAAGCGCTCTTTGTTCTGAAAAATCTGGTCCGCCAGCTCGGCCACACCACCCTCACCGCCAATGACGGCAATGAGGCGATGAAGATTATGCGGAACAGCAATATCAGTCTGGTAATTACAGACTGGGAGATGCCCGGCATGAACGGCACCGAACTGATAAAAGCCATCAGAAATGAAATTACTTCACGCTATGTATATATCATTATGCTCACTGCCAAAGGGGGGAGGAGTGAGATAGTTGAAGGGCTTGAGGCCGGCGCGGATGATTTTATCGTTAAGCCATTTAATCCGCAGGAACTTAAAGTAAGGGTTGCAAACGGAGAGCGGATTCTGCAGCTTGAAAAAAATCTTGCTGAAAAAAATCTGATTCTTGAAGTTGCCAACGAGAAATTAACCGCCGCTTATCAGCAGATTCAGCGCGATCTTGAGGCAGCAGCAGCCCTGCAGCAAAAACTGCTCCCCCGCCAGAATGCTGTTATCGGCAACTATGCGTTTGACTGGCTTTTTCTTCCGTCTAAATTTATTGCCGGTGATATACTGAACTTTTATCAGATACACGAAAACTATATCGCGTTTTATCTCCTTGATGTGGCAGGGCACGGTATTCCCTCCGCAATGCTGTCTTTTTCGCTGAGCCAGATGTTTACTGCCGAGGCTGCCGCTTCAAGGATTCTGACGCCGGAATTCAGAAATACTCAGTCGCTTGAGAATATATCCATCGAAAATTTCCTCAGCCATCTTAACACTGCGTTCTTCAAACCGGAAGATACCTCCGGATTCTTTACTATTTTATTCGGTGTTATTGAAATATCCTCCGGCAGAGTTAAAATCGCGCGTGCCGGCCACACTCTTCCCCTGCTCATAAGAAAGGGGGGTGAGGCAACTTTCATTAAAAGCAAAGGAATGCCCATAGGCATACTTGATGCAGTTACCTTTGAAGAGCACCATCTTGAACTGTATGAAGGGGACAAACTTATCATCTATTCCGATGGTATCACAGAGTGCGCAAACGGCGCTGATCAGATGTTCGGAACGGACGGTCTTGTGCGCTTCATGGATTTTTACGGCAAAGGAGAAGTTAAAAATCTGATTCCTCTGCTCAAAGACTCACTCATCCGCTGGAAAGGCGGCCAGGAGTTTAATGATGATGTATCCATGCTGATTGTGAGCAGGTAGAGAGCAGGGGCAGGCAGGAATCCCTGTCTTATTTCTCCATTGCAGAAAATTAAGAATTTCCTGTAATTTATATCCAAACTGATTCTGAGCTTTATATACCATTATGACTTTTTTAAATCCGGCTTTTTTATTCGGGCTTTTGGCTGCGGGGATCCCCGTTATTATCCACTTACTCAATCTGCGCAAGCTTCAGCGGGTTGAGTTCAGTACGCTCCGCTTTCTTAAGGAACTGCAGAAAAATCAGATCAGAAAAATCAAACTGAAGCAGTGGATTCTTCTGCTGCTGCGCGTTCTTCTTATACTGTTTCTGGTTACTGCTTTTTCACGCCCGGCACTTAAAGGAGTCTCGGTTGCCGGCATCACTTCTTCCGCCAAAACCACAGCCATCCTCATTATTGACAACTCCTTCAGTATGGATGTAATAGATAAGGACGGCTCCCTGTTCAATAAAGCAAAATCCTCAGCCCTTGCGCTCGTGAACACTCTGCAGGAGGGGGATGAGGTTGCCGTGATTACTACAGCAGACAACATACCGGAAATACAGCTCACAAAAAACCTGACCGAAGTTAAAAAGAAGATACGTGATCTTGAGATCAGTGCGGCAAAAGGGAAAACCGGGGATGCGTTGCTTAAAGCGGTTCCCCTTATTGAACAATCACTGAACTATAACCGGGAGATATTTATCTTTTCAGATTTTCAGGAGGGTGGTTTTCCATCAGCCGGGGACGCAACCGACCTGAGCTCAGTTCTCGGCGAGCGGGTGCATACCTATCTTATTCCGGTGAAAAAGGAGGGTATCTATAACGCCGGCATTGACGATCTGCGGGTCAACTCTGAGATTCTTGAACCGGGTAAAACCATAAGCGTAACCGTAACGGCCGCAAACCATTCATCTGACAAAAGCAGTGACTGCATCATCTCCGTATATATTAACGGAGAACGCGCGGCACAGAAAAGCGTAACCCTGGGCCCGGGAGCGGCGCTTCCGGTTGATTTTGATATCCCCCTTACCGTAACCGGACATGTAACCGTGACCGCAGGACTTGAGGAGGATGATATTACCGGTGATAATCTCCGCTATGCGTCATTCTATATACCGCGTCAGCTAAACGCGCTGCTTTTGCATGACACCGCCTCAGATATCGAATTCCTGAAGCCTGCTCTGCAGGCAGCATTCGGCACAGAAAAGTTTACCCTCACAGTCAGATCCTCTTCCTCAGCATCGGGAACTGATCTTTCCGCCTATAATGCCATCGTCCTGGTGACCGGTGCAGCCGCTGTTAACTCCGAGCCATTCAAAAAATATCTGGAAACAGGCAAAGGAGGAATTCTGCTTTTTCCTTCAGCCCGGGTAAAGCCGGATATATACAGAAGTTTTCTGCTTTCACTCGGACTGCCGCAGCCGGGAGTGCTTGCCGGAAGTCCCGGCAATACCGCGCGGCCTTTTTACTTTGACAAGACTGAGCTGAATCATCCTCTCTTCACGGGAATATTTGAGAAGGGGAAGGAAAAAGCCGCCAGTCCTGATATATACAGCTACCTCCAGTTTTTCCCCGGAGGAAGAGGAAAATCCGTCATAACCCTCGCTGACGGAACCGCTGCACTTTCTGAACACAGAAGCGGGAACGGCAGGATACTCTGTTTTACCATCCCCCCCTCGCTTGAATACAGCAATCTTCCGCTCAAAGGGATATTTGTGCCCATGCTCTACCGATCAGTGTATTATCTCTCAGGCACGGGGCAGAAGGACTCATCCCTGATGGCCGGTGAAGCGCTCCGCTTTGCCGTTCCATCCGCTAAAAAAGATCAGCTTAAACTAAGCCTTCCATCCGGGGATGACGAGTATATATCAGACGATCAGATACAATCCGGACTCTTCACCTTTCGCTCGACCGGACGTACCGGTGTCTATGATCTTCTGAGCGGCAGCGAAGTACTTGAGCGGAAAAGCGTGAATCATGATCCGGCCGAATCAAGAACCACATCTGCCGAAGATGAGCAGCTGAAAGAATATTTCAAAAAATCAGGTGCAGCAAACGAGCCGGTTATACTTGATTACGGCGCTGCGATTACGGAAGAAATCAATCAGGCACGTTTTGGCACAGAACTGTGGAAGTTTTTTCTCCTTCTGGCCCTTCTCACCGCAATAGCCGAAATGGCAGTTGCACGAGTCAGCAAAAAAGAATTGACGATAGATAATGAATAATGTACAATTTACAATGTACAGAAACCTTGAAACAAATCTAATTCCCTGCTGACCCCTGTTTTGTAGAGACACGCCGCGGCGTGTCTGTACGGAATAATAGAAAACATAATATTGAACCAACCATGAAGTGGTGAGATTATTATTGAACCAGCCATTTTTTCATCAGGACAGATCACAACCTGTCCCGACAAATACAAAACCATTCCGATATCTCATAAATTCAGCCATGTAGAGACACGCCGCAGCGTGTCTGTACGGATGGATTGCGAACAAAAGCATTCAAATCAGGCAATAATGATGTAATTGTAGAAATCCAGAATCTCCAAACTTCTAAACAACTGGCACATGCAAGAAATTACAATAAATCGGCTAATATTCTGGATTACATTCTTAAATCAGACTAGAATTTGCCGGATGAGGATAAAATTCTATTTCATCCGATTTTCCATCCTGAAAGATTTTAGCTAAAATCCTGCAAAAACATTGCTTATAAATATAATTATATGTACTTTTGTATGTATGATTATATGGAATCTCTGACTTGTCACAGTTCGAATGGGATGCAGAAAAGAACCAGCTCAATCAGGCCAAACACGGAGTTTCGTTTGAGGAGGCACAGCTTGCATTCAAGGATCCTAAAAGAATTATTGCCCGGGATCTTGATCACAGCCGGACCGAGGAACGGTTCTTTTGTTTTGGTAAAACGGATGGAGAAATTTTAACCGTGCGGTTCACGTACCGCTCCGGCACAATAAGAATTTTTGGCGCCGGTTATTGGAGAAAAGGAAAACAGATTTATGAAAAAGAAAATAACATACAGTGAAGGTGAAATCGGAGAGGTTGAGGTTGTACGCGACTTTCTCCCCCGTCCGGAAGACCTGGTCCTTAAAGATGACACCGTAAAGGTCACCATAAACCTCAGCCGGTCAAGTCTGGAATTCTTTAAGAAAATTGCTAAGAAGAACGGAAGCAAATATCAAAAGGTAATACGTAACCTGTTAGACAGCTATTCCGGGCATTACGGGGGAAAACAGAATGAAGAATGAAGAAATGTACAATTAACAATGTACAAGCAGTGCAATCGGGATTTATGTTTCGTACAGACAGATGACAATCTGTCTGACAGCATTATATATATAGCCGCAGCAGAAAGCCGTTCTTCCTTAGGACAGGTCGCGACCTGTCCCTACAAATGTAACCTACTTTTTCACAACTATTGCAAGCTGCAGAAAATTATTCTTGGCTCCGAGGATTTCATACTTAAAATTATAGGCATGAACAAAATCAGTGAATGCCCTGAATTCATGTGTCGGCACTCCGAACTCATCAAAGATGATGATATCATTGTTGTTCAGCAGAGGATATAATCGTGTAAGTACATACAGCGTTGAGGAATAAAGGTCAGCATCCATGTGAATGATTTTTCGCCGGTTACTCTGATATGACGGCAAAAACTTTTCTAATGACTCCTGGAACAAACCCGGCACAAACGATGCACGTGAGTCATTCACTTTTGGGAAATTTCCTCCGGTATCGTAATCTGGTTTTTTCATCACACCGAAATCTTCCGGCAGTCCGGTGAAGGTGTCAAATCCGTAAAATCTTGATTCTGGATTAGTGTTCCAATTCAGCCACCAGCCAAACGAAAGTCCCTCCGCAACACCGAACTCAAGATAATCAATCGCGTCATTGGCAACATGAGTTTTATGCAAATACTCATGAAGCTGAATCCGGTCCTGATACTTAACCGAACCGTTGTAAAAATCATTAAACGGCAGCTTCATATTTTCCCTGCACCACTGGCTCAGCCTGCCCAGATAAATCAGGTTAAGAAAAAATGAAAAAAACGGATTAACAAGAAAATGCAGCCGGAACCGGATGAAGAGTCCCTTAATCTTGCGTATGAAATAAAGCTTAAGCAGCATGCGAAAAATTTTATCTGTTCAAAAAAATAGAAACTATTAGTTGGCCGGAAAACCTTTTGAATCACCGCCAATTATTGAATTTTCAGGGCTCAATTTACTTAAAACCTGCCATTCAGGCGAACTTCCTGTGCGTAAAAGCTTTGTTCGGTTAAAGGGGTTTTACCTTTTCCGTGCCAGCACAACCTGGTCGAGGAAAAAATCTGGGTTCCTCGGCAGGATAAGCGCAATGAAGCTGAGCAGCGTAAGAGGGAAAATCAGAAGATACTGGACAATCTGCTTGATGAGAAATCCTTTTGACGCGGAGACTTTATAGAGGTATCCGTTCAGAAGCTGGAAGAGAACACGCAGATCGGGTACGGTTTTATGCAGCCGGAGAATTTCAAAGCCATGTTTTTCGAGAAGCGATTTCAGCCCGAATGAAGAATAGCGTGCGTAGTCATAGGGCTGCTCATGCTCATCCCACACAAATGGCACCGTGAGAAGTAATGTGCCTCCCGGTTTAAGCACACGGTTTATCTCACTCAGAAACTGATCGGGGTTAAAGACATGCTCAAGAACCTGATTTGTCACCACGGAATCATACTCACCGTCCCGGAACGGAAACACATTGCCGTCATAATAAAAATCAGCTTTGCTTTCCTCACTGTGCACCGTGGATTCAATCTCTAATCCGTGATATATCTCTGACCGGAAGAGATTTTCATATGGCTTGGTAGCGCAGCCAACATCAAGTGTTTTTCCCGTTACGGAGCTGCCCAGTTCTCTGATGCCGAGATAGAGGGAACGCCGGGCGATGTAAAAGGGATTAACGATAATGCCAAGCGGCCCCGGATTAAAATACTGGCTCTGAATCAGTTTCTTCAGCATCACTTCTCTTCGTTTCTGATAAGGATGACGGGTATATACGCAAAGAGAGAAGGGAACACTGCCCCAAGGGAATCTGCAAAAACACTCTCCGTTGGAGCAGGTACAATTTTTTCAACGCTTGCACCCGGCCGGCCGGATATATATTCCAGAAAATCAGCCAGGCCGAGCTGATGGATGTGACCGGTGCTGTACCAGTTGTATCCGAAGAGCATCTTTCGCGGCATCTTGCCGTTCAGAAGCATCTCAATCCGGTTGCGCCAATAGCCAAAGTTGGGAAAACTGATAATGGAATACTTTGCAATGCGCTCCATTTCCTCAAGGAGTTTTTCCGGACGCTCAACCATCTGCAGCGTTACATTGCAGACAGCATAGTCGAATTCCTTATCTCCCCATGGCAGAGTTTGATCAATAGAACCCTGAAGAACCTCAAGCCTCTTTTTACGGCACACTTCTACTCCGCTTCCGGCAAGTTCCATACCATTTACTTTGCAGCCGAGTTCATCACGAAGCTTAACCATCAGCGTACCGTTGCCGCAGCCAAGATCGCAGACTGATGAGCCCTGGCGCACCATTTCCATGATCACAGGAAATTCCCTGCGCTCAAGCACCTCATGACCGGTATAGTCATATTTGCGGTTGTCGTTGCCTTCGGGATAATCAAACATAACTTTTTTAATTAGTAATTAGGAGTTAGTAATTAGTAATCAATGAACAATGAATAATGTACAATTTTTTTGCATCTTTGCGCGAACTGTTAAAGGAAATAAAACCAATTCACCATTCACATTCACATTCACATTCACATTCATACTTCATACTTCACAATTCACCATTCACAATTCACAATTCATAATTCATAATTTAGTCAGCAGTTCATCGCACATCGCGTATCCTTTCGGTGTGAGTTTTATTTTCCCTGCCGAAAGAATGGTGAATCCTTCTTTTTGCATCAGGTCGAGCTCAGGCCGGCGGATCTCATACTCCGTCCCGCCAAAACGGCTGATGAAGGCTGATATATCAAGTCCGCCTGCGCGCAGTGCAAGCATGATATACTCGGTAATCTGCATCTGACGATCCGGTACTTCAGAGCCCGCACGCGGATGCCCCTGTTCACGCACCGCATCCAGATACAGCTTTAAACTGGAGATATTCCACCACCTCTTGTCGTTCATAAAAGAATGCGCTGAGGTTCCCAGTCCGAGATAGTCATCATACTCCCAATAAAGTTTATTGTGAATACACTCATATCCCGGCAGAGCGAAGTTAGAAACTTCATACTGATTGAATCCTTTACCTGTAATATAATCAATCGTGTATTCATACAGGTCAGCATCATGATCATCATCATTAAGCGTAACTTTTTTATCGAGCACTAATTTATTAAGTATGGTGCCCCGCTCAAGTATCAGACTGTATGCAGAAAGATGAGAAACCGGAAGAGTGAACAGTGTATCCAGATTTTCCTTCCATTTCAGCTTTGTCTGCCCGGGGAGATTAAAGATCAGATCAGCACTGATATTGGCGAATCCTGCTTCAGCCGCCTCACGAACTGTTTTCTGTGCCTGTTCAGAGCTGTGTATGCGCGTCATGAACTTCAGCTCATCTTCATGAAACGACTGTATGCCTATGCTCACCCGGTTAATCCCCGCCTTGCGGAACGCAATCAGCTTTTCTTTAGAAACCGTACCGGGGTTCGTCTCCATCGTCACCTCCGCGTCAGCCGAAATGCGGAAATGTTTATGCAGCTTATTAATGATGGATTCCAGATACTCCGGCTCCATCAGCGAGGGAGTTCCCCCGCCGAAGTAGATCGTCACAAAATCATGTGACTCAGCAAACTGCTCCGCGTAATGTTCAATTTCCTTAAACAGCGCCTGCGGATAGGAAGATACATTGTCCGTTGTGATAATTGAATAAAAATCACAATAGACACATTTGTGGTCGCAGAAAGGAACGTGGACATACAGACCGGCGGTCTTCAATTAGTAATTAGTAGTTAGTAATTAGTAAAAGAATAATTGATAATTGATAATGGATAATGGATAATTAAATTCCGATCCGCATAAATCCGCGCTGCTTGCATCCGTAAAATCCGCGTGCCATCAATTCAGTTAAAAGTTAAGAGTGAAAAGTTAAAAGTTGAGAACACGTAATCAATTCCTACTTCATAATTCATAACTCATAATTCATATGAACTTGTTTAATGCTTCAATCACCTGCATGATCTCTTCTTCCGTATGGCAGAAGGATACCGGCAGACTAAGCGTGGTTGCATGTATCTCTTCCGATATGGGATAGCTTCCTTCAAAGACTCCCTTCATCGCTTTCTGATGATGGGGCGCTACCGGATAATGGATTTCTGTCTTTATGCCTCTCTCAAGCAGATACTGCTTCAGCCGGTCCCGCTCCGGATGGCGGATGTTATATATATGAAACACATCCTCATAACCTTCTTCCCGCACCGGTTTGATAAATGCATCACTAAGATGATGATGGTAGAGATCTGCCAGCTTCTGCTTATGCGCGGTGATCTCTTTCAGATGCTTAAGTTTGACGGAGAGCAATCCCGCCTGAACATCATCAAGACGGCTGTTATAGCCCTGCACCTCATTATAATACTTCACATCGCTGCCATAGTTGCGCAGGCGGCGGACTGCAAGAGCAAGATCATCATCATTGGTCAGAATAGCGCCTGAGTCCCCAATAGCTCCGAGATTCTTTGTCGGATAAAAACTAAATGCGCCGTACTCGCCAAAGGTACCCGTCAGTCTGCCATACTGCTTTGCGTCATGGCTCTGAGCGCAGTCTTCAACCAGTTTAAACCCATATTTTTCCTTGAGTTCAAGGATGGACTTCATATCACATGACTTGCCGTAAAGATGCACCGGAAGCACTGCCGCGGTTTTCTTCGTTATCTTCTTTTCAATTTCCGCAGGAGATATATTATATGTGCGGATGTCCGGCTCAGCCATTACCGGCTTCAGCCCCGCCTGCATCACCGCGAGTATGGTTGCTATATAGGTGTTGGAAGGAACAATCACTTCCGAACCCTCCGGAAAGCCGAATGCCTTAAGAGCAAGCACCATGGCATCAAGTCCGGAGTTCACCCCGATGCAGTGTTTCATGCCGTGGAAGGCAGCATATTCCTCTTCAAATTTTTTTACTCGCCCACCCAGGATATACCATCCCCCTTCAAGAGTGTCGTTAAAGCTCTGTTTCATCTCATCAAAGAAGGGGCGGTTCAGTTTCGCCAGATTTTCGTAGTCAATCATCGGTACGGCTCATAGATATAGTCAGCAGGATCAAACGGAGTTGAGGCCAGCACCAGCAGCACCGCATCGGGGGTAAAGTGGTGCATGGTGTGGTAATCTTCCCGCTCTAAGATCAGGCATTTATTGGGGTGGTCGAGCAGGAAGTCCTGTTTTTCTTTTCCGTTATCATTCGAGACAATGCAGGAGCCGTGAATGCAGATTGCCGCCTGCACGGTTTCCTTGTGGCGGTGCCCTCCGCGGACGGAATCATCAACTCCGTATATATAAAATATCCGTTTGATGGAAAAAGGAATTTCTTTCTCAATCACAGTCAGGTTGCCCCGCTTGTCACTACGGGTAGTCAGATTAATAATATGGGCCATTCGGTATCAGAGAAAATGTTGCAATGGATAAATATGATATACCCCGGCTGCCTTGCGCCAGAGGGTTACTAAAAATTCTTTCAGACCGGAAGGGCGGGGCCGGGCTCCGTTCGGGTCAAATCCCGGAAAGCGGGCAGTTATCTCCTGTTTTATGCTTTCCAGTTTCTGTATATACGGCTTGTAAAAGATTTCTATTACTTCCGGAACAAGGGTTCTTCTGCCCAGCTCCACCTGATCATCTTCATAATAACGGAGATAGTGAAAATGGTAAAATATCACGGGGAAGTTTTTCCCTGATGTGATCTCCCTTCCGCTTATTGCGCTGCCGGCTTTGGTGAATGTATATTGCTGCACATTCCAGGCGGCAAGTCCGCCCCCCAGGTGCTGCAGTTCATGCACGCCATTAAAGCGCCGGGGCCAGTCTTCAAGATATAACTGATCGCCGAATTTTCCATCCTCATAGCGGTTATAGCACCACTCAATGCAGCGGTCGCGCCACCACTGAAGGGCCGCCATGCCGTCCTGATTATTCCTGAACGTAACAAACTGCACACAATACTTTCCGCTTTTGAGAGCCTTGTTATACTGAGGCGAGTACCGGTGTTCGGTGATAAGGACTGACTGCTCCCCCAGTTCTTCAAAAATCACCGCCGGGGAGGAATAAAAATAAAGATCAGCATCCAGATAGGTGCACTGGTCAAGATTAAACCGGCGTATGCAGTAGAGGATGGTGGAGGAAGTGGAAGTCCAGCAGTACTCAGCAATTGTCCGCTCCGGCTTTACACGCAGCAAGTCTTCATCTTCAAATTCCGCAAGTGTGATAACCGTCATATGCTCTGGCTGAAGTTCTTTCAGAATCGCTGCTGTCCGGTCATCAAAGGCAAAAACGTAGAGATGGAAATCTGCCCCGGTCTCCAGCAGCGAGCGGTGCATCGCCAGCCCCCGGGTCAGGTAATTGGAATCAAACAGGGTGCAGAAATTATACCGCATTCCTGCCTGACAATGATTTTCGCATAAAAACGGGTGAAAAAGCTCTCAAAACCAGTGAAATCTTAATAAATCTGACCTGAAAGATAAAGGAAAATTAATTGATAATGGATAATGGAGAAGGGATAATGACCCGCCGCTGCAGGATGAAAAGATGAAGAATTAACAATGAAAAATGGGCAGTGTCAAGTCCTGAAATTACTTTACACTATTTATTAGTTATTTATTTATCTGTTTAGCTGTTCTTTGGGTATTTAGTTTCTTGGTTACCCCCCCCTCCCAGCCTTTGGAGCGTAGCGACAAAGGCTGGGAGGGGGATTGCGCTTTTTTCAGGCTGCTGTTTTTTTACCTTTGCTTCCTGCTTTCTTGCTCAAGCTGTTGCATGAACCTGCTCCGGTGTTTTATATCCCAGACTTAAATGCGGTCTGAGGGTGTTATAATTCTTTACTGCCTGCTCTAACATTTTCCTGGCTAGTTCCTCTCCTCCCAGTACTTCTGCTAAGCCAAACTCATGCTTGATAATCCCGTTTAGTCTCTCAACCTTTGCATTCTCATACGGGTTTCCTTTCTCACTCATACTGATCAGGATTCCCCTGGATTCCAGCAGTTTGGTATATTCATTTGAGCAGTACTGTATCCCCCGGTCAGAATGATGATACAGATAACTGGCTCCGTTGCTTAAAGCCATCTGAAGGGCACGAATGCCTCCCTCTACTCCCAGTGACCGGCTTAAGTCATATCCTACAATCTTTCGGGAATATAAATCCATGATCAGAAACAGGTACAGATATCTTCCGTCTCCGAGGCGGATATAGGTTATATCACTTCCCATGACCTGGTTCGGAGCTGTTATCTGAAAGTCCTGAATCAGGTTCTTATGCTTGTAAAAATGGTGTTTTGAGTTGGTTGTACGAATATATTTAAGCTTTCTGTGCAGCTTAAACCCATATTTTTCATAAATCTCAAGAAACCGATCCCGGCCTAATTTAATGCCTGCCTGCTGAATCATCTCTCTCAGAAAAGCATTGCATTTCTTTCCGCCAAGCAGTGGAAGCTCTCTTCTGATCATCTGAATGAGTTCCTTGACTACCTGTTCCTGTTGGTTGTCCTGCATTTCCCGCACCCGTTCCTGATAGTAATATTGCCGGCTTATCTGGTAAAACTGGCAAAGCTTGCTAACAGGAATCGTGTTATCCTCTTTCATCAACAAATTGATTATTCTGGCTTTATCTTTTTTTTTAACACCTGCGGCTGCTCAGTTAGTGAAATCCGGTACTGGATCTCCTTCTGCAGCAGGCGATTCTCAATGGTCATATCCGCTAGAGCGAGTTTTAGTTTTTTGTTCTCTTCTTTGACCCGTTTGAGTTCATCAACTTCCTTTTTCATGCTAACCTTTATTGTTATTCCGAGTAATTCATGTTTACCAAATTCAACCAGCCACTTGTTGAGCGTACTGCCGCCTAACCGTATTTATTGGTTATGGCTAATTTAGTCATTTTTCCCTCTTCGTACTCAGAGATGATCTGCTTCTTAAAGGCTTCGCTGTACCTCTTGACTATTGGTGCCTGTCTCATGTTTTGGGTTCCTTTCCAGAACTTTTTCTGTTCCAAAGTGTAAACTTATATCAGGACAAGACACAGGTGTTGTGCTAAAACAAGGGCCGGAGCGGAGCTACTTGGGTACCCCCGGGGGAAGAATTTTACACTATTCGTTTGGCCAAAAACCGCATCAAATCAACATTGTTTTTCCGCTTGTTTGTCATTTTACCTCTCATTAATTTTAATGTTCACTATTCATTTAATCCTTTAAGAAGGGCTCAAAAGGAATGTTGCTTTTGCTCGTTATCGTAATCTTGTCGTACCTTGTCGGGTCGATCCCTACCGGTATCATTATCAGCCGTCTGGTAAAAGGTATTGATATCCGGGAACATGGAAGCGGAAACATGGGAGGCACCAATGTCTTCCGCGTGCTTGGCTGGAAGTTTGGCCTTCTGGTACTTCTTATTGATGCATTAAAAGGGGTGATTGCCGTGGTCTTTATTGCCCGGCTTCCAATGGAGGTTTTCCCTTTTACCAATGCAACCCCGTTTGATGATTTCACTCTGGTTCAGTTAATTGCCGGAAGCGCAGCTATGCTCGGTCACGTCTTTACGGTATTTGCAGGGTTTAAGGGAGGCAAAGGTGTTGCAACCGGACTTGGCATTCTTGCCGCGGTCACCACTGTTGATCTCCTTATCGGCATCGGCCTCTTTATTATTATAGTTTCTATCTGGCGTTATGTTTCACTCGGTTCCATGATCGGAGCGCTCAGTATTCCGGTAACACTCATTATCCGCGAAAACTTGTTTGATGCACATATTGAAGGATACTGGACGCTGCTACCGTTTCTCATTGTTATTTCCCTTTTTGTGGTTTTCACCCACAGAAAAAATATATCACGTCTGATCAGCGGTACAGAAAATAAAATCTCCTTCTCAGGAAAGTCCTCATCCTGATGAAAACTGCGGTATTGGGTGCGGGAGCATGGGGAACAACATTAGCAATCGTGCTGCATAATAACAGCCACCAGGTCACGCTCTGGGAATACAAAACTGATTATGCAAAGATTCTGGCGGAAACCAGAAGCAATCCGGAATATCTGCCCGGTATTCCTCTTCCCGTGGGCATGACTATTTCGAACAATTTGCTCGAAGCAGTTGCTGATAAGGAATTGATTGTCCTTGCCGTCCCCTCACAGTTCCTTCGCAGTGTGATGGTACAGATACCTTATGAGATGATTAAAAAAACCATTCTGGTAAGTGTTTCGAAGGGTATTGAAAAGGGGACGCTGATGACTATGTCCCAGATGCTGCATGATGTATATAAAGAAACAGACTGCAACTGCATCGGAGTACTCTCGGGCCCGAGTCACGCGGAAGAAGTATCGGTAAATATCCCGACAACGGTTGTTGCGGCCTCAGCCGACAAGGAAACTTCACGCGTCATTCAGCATGCGTTTTCCAATTCTTATTTCCGTGTATATAACACAACCGATATCATCGGTGTTGAACTGGGCGGAGCGTTCAAAAACGTCATCGCCATCGGCGCCGGTATTATTGACGGCCTGAAGTTTGGAGACAATACTAAAGCCGCCATTATGACGCGCGGAATCGCGGAAATTTCACGTCTTGGCATTGCAATGGGGTCACGCCCGGAAACATTTGCCGGGCTCAGCGGAATCGGCGATCTCATTGTTACCTGCATGAGCCGGCACAGCCGTAACCGTTATGTTGGTGAAAAGATCGGCTCAGGCATGAAACTGAAGGAAGTCCTTGCCGGAATGAATGCGGTTGCCGAAGGAGTTGAGACAAGCAGAAGCGCACGCATGCTGGCTCAGAAATATGAAATTGATACCCCTATTACCAGAGAAGTATATAATATCCTCTTTGAAGATAAAGACCCCCGTCAGGCAACATTTGACCTGATGACCAGAGACAAAAAAGAGGAATAGTTTTTCTAATTGATAGTTGATAATGGAGAGTGGAGAATTATTAAGAAAATAATTTGAAACAACGGAGACGTTGGTTACTCATCTTACTTTCATTTACCGCCCGGATAACTGGTTCTAGATCGGTTTATCTCCTTTTCCTTTCAAAAATCATCAGGAATGTCTTTAAATCCCTCGCTTAACCAATTGATGCTATCATTACTATTTTCAAAGAATACAAATATTCAAGGACTTATGATTACCCTTTGTACATTGTAAATTGTACATTGATTACTAATTACTAATTCCTAACTACTAATTAGATACTGCGCTTTTTCTTTCTGACAGGTGAAACCGTATATATTTTTCCAGCACTTCCGCCCAAAGATCATATCCTTTTTCGCTCAGGTGAAGTCCGTCGGTAGTTGCCTCTTTACGGAGCATACCGCTTTCGTCCGTAAATATCTCGTGCAGGGGGAGAAACCCAAAACCCGCCTCGTTAACCAGCACCTCAAGATGACGGTTAATTTCTTCAATCCTCTCATTGGGCCGGTTCTCAATCTCCCGTGTTGGCAGAAGAGAAGATATATATATTGAACAGTCCGGGAGAGAACCGGCAAGCTGGTCAATCATCTTTTTAAAGCTTATCATCATCTCCGCGTTGCTTCTGCCCAGAGCAAAGTCATTCGTGCCGATAAGAATAAAGAGCAAGTCAGGGTTATTACTGATTACATCTCTGTGAATCCTTGATATCAGCCCCTCAAGATTATCACCATAGACCCCTTTATTCAGCACACGGTAACCCGGCAAATGTGCTGTTACATTCATCCCTTCTGTCAGGGAGTCACCTGCAAGTATAATGTTCATGGCTTTCCTTATTTTTTCGCGGCTGTCATCTGCCGGATGTATTCAATAGATTCAGTAACGGTCTGTTTTTCCCGGGAACCCATATCCAATTTAAGGATTGCCGTAAATTCATCAAGTGCTTCACGCCACAATTTATGCTTAATAAGCTGCTGCGCGAAAAAAATTCTGTAATCTGCCATCCCTGCGGTTGAAGGGTATTTCCTGAAGACATCCTTTGCCGTAATAATTGCTGTTTCGGTAAAGCCGTTTTCAGCCAGCTGCTTTGCCCCATTAAGTCTCAGCACACCAAGATCGGAGTTTCCGCCAGAATTACTCTTCTCGGATTCCGTTCCATAAATAGCGGTATTCTTCAGATTGCTTTTTTCGTTCCTGGTTCCTGCATCCAGAATTTCCTCCAGTGCCAGAGCCATGAGAAGTTCTTCCACTGTCATTCTTCTCAGATCATTCAGATGCAGTGCCGCCTGCGGCTTGAGCGTGAAGCGTACACCGTCTCCTGAAAGGCTTAGTGATGCATTTTTGTCGGTAAGCAGCAGTGTGTTCTTGTTAAGAATCATTCCTTCAGTAACCGGAGTAAACTCCTCTGACAATCCTTTCTGCGCTTTTACCACACCAGTAACTCGCTCTGCCCGGAACTCCTGAGCAATATATACGTTCTGGATCAGAACCACTGCCAGAAGCGTCATAAAAAGTGTTTTAATAATTCCTGCTGTATTCATCACAAACTCCTGTTACTATCAATAAACATCAATCAGCGTTACGGTGCCTTTTACCAGTCCGTACTCCTGAATCGCCTCGCGTGAAAACCGCTCCGCGCCTGCCTCCCATGATTCATTAAACCCCCTGAATTCCGTAACCTCCAGCGGAATCCAGACTCTGTCGTCGCCATATATATCTTTTTTAATGAAGTATTTCTGTTCATTAGAGGTTATCATCCATGCTTCCTCAGGAAAAAGACCGGTATTTACCATCACGGTTACGTGCCGCATTCCTGAGGAAGCGGAATAATCAATCAGGGCCGTTTCAATTCCAATACTTTCATAGAGCGCGGCAAAGAGTACGCTCAGGTCATCGCAGTCTCCCCCTCTCACCTGCATTGTCTCAAGAGGAAACTGAACATAATCTGAAGTCGCAAGAGGATCAGAGACATAACTTAATCCCTTTGCAATGGTCTGATAGAGTCCCCTGATATAAGCAAACTGTCTTGCCTGCTGAGTCTCAAATGCAAACCCCGCCGAATCCGAAATAATCTGTTTTGCCCGGCTGCCAAGTTCCTGTATATCTCTTCCGATGAAATAATTCAGATCCCGGGTTCTGCCGTTCCAGGCGTTTATCCCGTAGAGAAGAACCGGCTTTACTATCTCTTCTTCCGGTTCTCCCTCATCTCCGGCGTAAAAAGAGAATTTTACCTGCGCCAGTACGCTTTTTTTCTCATTATACCCCCCCGTTACCAGAGTATATACCAGTATCCGCAGAGTATCTCCTGAAGGAATATACACCGCGGGAGAAAAAATCTGCTGTTCATGGTACCCCTGAATGGCGCTTCCGATCCTCACTTTCAGCGGTTTGCCGGAAAGATTACGTACAAGCGCTGAGGCGAAAGGGCGTTCGGCATATTCACCCGCGAGGGATGTATAGATATTTTCAATTACTGTTACATCCTCAACCGTCAGAGATCCGGAACTGCGTGCTTCAAGAAAATATTGCAGTGATATGGTAAACCGGTCTCCTGAATATCCGTCATTAATCAGGGAGGTAATCCTGTTCCGTTCGAATTCTTCCTGACTGCTCGTTCTTTTCTTCGTGTATATCACCGCCCCTGCTGAAAGCCCGGCATTTCCGTATCTGAATGCTGCTGAGGGCTGAAATCCGGATGCATCAGAGGAATTGTTATCGTAAAACCATCCGGAACCGGCGGTATACTGAACTTTGCCTGCCCCTCCGCTCCACCAGACACCTGCCAGCAGCGATCCGTCTGACTCTCCCGCAAATGATACACCAAGTGAAGCAAACGGTTTCCAGTCAGCCCCGGCGGAAAATTTCACCGCATCCGAAAAGTTGTATATATCCCCTTCTGTCTCCTGGCTGATCAGATAGAGATTATGGGAAGAAAGATTAATCATCAGACCCGGCAACAAACGGTATGCGGCGCCAAGATCAAACTGCCAGCGGCTGCGTGTAACGGTTTCCTTTTCACTCAGCAGATAAAGGGTATCGGAAGTAAATACGACACCAACGGAATTATCTTCGGTTTTACGGCTGAAATTCCGCAGGGTAACCCCCGCGGAGAAATCTTCATCAAATTCATATCCATATCCTGCGCCAAACAGCTCCCTGTACTGAAGAAGCGCTGTAAGATAACTACCGCCTGTCCCTGAAAGATATTGATCGCTTTTCACCAGAGAAAACTCCCGAATATATCCAGGAGTATATCTGAGGAGAAATGAATGACTGCCCTCTCTCTTAGCCAGGGAAATCGCATAAAGCTGGCCGCTTGCATCTCCGTTTAATCCGGCTCCGGCATCAAGCATAAATCCCCAGTCCTTAAGCGGAAGGTTCATCCAGGGGAGTGACTCCATCGGAGTGAGGAGAGCTGTACCTGAGGAGCTTACCGGATATACTCCGGTAACTCCGAATCTGCTTTGTGCCTGAATTGTCATAACGGCAATCATACTTACCAGAAGTAAATTCCTGATCAGTTCCCCGGCCTGATTGTGTATGCAGAAAATGCGGCAATATATAATCCCTCCTCAAGCAACGGGGAAACCATCTGCTTTTTTCTGAGCAGAGTTACACCGGGAGGGCCGAAGCGTGCCGGCGGAATCGCCCGCATCAGCGAAGGAGGAACTATATACTGACCATCATCACGGGTTTTAATCCGGTAAAAAGGAATCATCTGACCTGTTGCAATCAGACGCGCGCCGATTAGCACCTCAACCTCACCGGAGCCGGGTATGCTGTTCCAGTTAATCTGCATGGCATCCGCGCCATTAAGCCGTATGCGTTTTACACTACCTGTAATATCCACCGGCAGCGAAGAGCTGATCTGCACCGGGCCCTGTCCCGGCAGTTTTATCCGTATATCCATACTGGCTGACGAGCCAAGTTCAAAATCAGGACTCATATGTCCTCTTCTTCCGAACAGACGGTATTTAGGACCAAGCAGGGTATCGGTAATTACACCGCCCCGCCTCCAGCCCATCATATGAGCAACTTCGCGCGCCTGAAAATTATTGATTCTCAGGAAATCAGCTTTTTTGGTTTTGTATGAAATTATTCTGTTGTTCTGATCACGAACCGGCTGCGTACGGTCATATAGATAAAGCTCCGCGAAACTGGTAACTGAAACCGAATCTCCGGTAAAAAGCTGATTACGTGCAATAAAAAGTGCAGATCCATAATTCAGCGATACATCTTCCGGCCGGAAGAATGCTGTTGTATCATAACCATACGGGGAGGTGGTCTGCTCCGGATTCGCCGAAATCACTTCGATAACACTTTGTTCATCGCCGGTGGCTGCGGGGTTTTCCAGTTCAACCGGATTGGGCTTGCCGCATCCGGCGTAAAGCATCAGAAGCAGTATTGCTGCAATATGGACTATTTTTTTCATAACCTTAAATTTACCATTGTAATCAGTCTAATCAAAAATTCCCTGCCGGACTTCTCTGATTTTCTCAGAAAAGGCCCGGCAGAGCAAACTTCATTTATCTGACGATATAAGGAACTCCCCAGGATTTATTCTCTACCGCGGCGCCTGAATCAAACACTACACCGCGCGGCATTGCGTCAATTATGGCGTGGAAGTGTCCCGGAGCACTGCCCGAAGCAAAGGTATGAGAATACACTCTGACAAATCCAGCTCCTGACGGTTCAGAGGAAATCAGTTCAAGGCGCTTTTTAACTCTAAAGAATCCGCGGAGGTTGGCTCCGTGGGTAAGTATTACAAAATCATCATCAGCATAAGTGCTGTAAATCTCTACCCTCAAAGTAACGGTCGCATTCCGGTTGAGCACTGGGATGTCCCTTCTTGCGCCGGAGGGATTGCGTGAGAGGAAAAAATCATTCGGATTGGTAATCACGAGTGAGTCACCATTGGCGTAGGTTAGCACTGCTTTGTTGATAGACACATTATTGGTTACCGTTCCTCCGGAAGGCAGAGAGACTGCAACAAGTCTCCAGTTATTGCGGGGGTTCGGGTTATTGTTAACCTTGCGGAAAATCAGTTTTCTTACTACCTCAGAGGTAAATGGTTTCTGAATAACCGTATCAGCAGTAACCGTCGTATCTCCCGGTGTAACCGGTTCAAAACTGGCTGCAATAATCATCACTCCCGTATAGGTTGAAGTTACCGTAACGTAAGCACTGTCACCAATAAGTTCTCTGCTGAACTGCCTGGTAACGCTGCTGATTCTTCTTCCGATTTTAAGCGGATAAATTGCCTCCTGCGTTTTTCCGAAGAAGAAACCCATCGCTCCGTCATCATTAAAGTTCTGCTCGAACGAAAGTACTGATGAATCTTCAAGCGCAAGTTCCTGAAGCGCCTGATCATCAGTAATAACCTGTGAACCGGGGTCCGTTGTGTTTTCAGAACATCCCGTCAAACCAAAGATGAGAAGCGGTAGTATGAGAAAAAATCTTTTTAACCTGTTCATTGTATCTCCTTTTGTGAATAACTGTTCATACCCTGTAATACATACATTGTGCCAGAATAATCCTTCATTCTGAATGATTTTCGGGGTATTCCCGAAGCTGATCTGTCTTGAAAATTCGGTCAACCGTCTGGAATCTGATTCAAGACATTAGACAAAAAACAAAGAGATAAAGTTTGTCCCATCGTTCAGACCTGTCAGTTGGAATCTATATCACATCGTATCGCAGCAGGCAGGGCAATATCCCCCCTTTTATTATATTTGGGCTTTATTTTGTTGGAAAATGACCTTAAAACCAAGAATTCTCGCTGCTGATGATGATCAGGGGCTCTGTTATCTGCTGACCGAGCAGCTCGGAGAAGCCGGCTATGAAGTGGATGCTGTCTCGAACGGGGAGTCCGCTCTGGAACTTCTTGGCAAAAAGCCTTATGACCTGCTCCTGCTTGATCTCAGAATGAGGCCAATCTCAGGTGAAGAGGTCTTAAAAAAGGCAAAAGATCTCTATCCGCAGCTCCCTGTTATTATTCTCACGGGAGATATGGATATCAGCAAAGCGGTTGAATGTATCAGGATCGGGGCTTATGATTTCCTGACCAAGCCCTATAATGTTGAGAATCTTTTTGTTTCGGTCAGGAGAGCGCTTGAACACAAGGATCTGCTGATAAAAAATGAACTGCTGAGCAAGCGGACTCATTCTGATATTCCTCTGAGGATCATTGGTGAGAGCCAGGCCCTTAAAAATGTTATCAATCTTGCTCTTAAAGCAGCCCGGTCAGATTCAAATATCCTGATCGAGGGGGAAACCGGAACCGGAAAAGAACTGATGGCGGAATTCATCCATCAAAATTCAGAGCGGAGTAAAAAACCATTTGTAGTTATTAACTGTGCATCACTGCCTGATTCCCTTTTCGAAAGCGAACTGTTCGGATTTGAGAAGGGCGCTTTTACCGATGCAAAAAATACAAAACCAGGTCTTGTGGAGATTGCAAACGGCGGCTCTCTTTTTCTTGATGAAGTCGGCGAGACCAGCATGAATCTTCAGCCCAAGCTGCTTCGCTTTCTTGAAAACGGTGAATACCGGAGAGTGGGAGGACTTAACGCTCTCCGCTCTGACGTACGGGTGGTGGGAGCTACAAACAGGAATCTGATGGAAGAATCAGACCAGAAGAATTTCAGGAAAGATCTGCTCTTTCGTCTTAATGTTATTACCCTGGTTATCCCTCCGCTGCGTGACCGGGCAGAGGATATACCGGTACTGGCAAACCATTTTCTTGCGGCAAAGTCACCCATAAGAACACCAAAGACTCTCTCTGAAGACGCAAAAAAAATTCTTATGAGTTACGACTTTCCGGGAAACATTCGCGAGCTCGAGCATATTATCGAGCGGGCAATCATTTTCAGCGACGGCCCCGTTATATATCCGGATAATCTTTATCTTCCTTCAGCAAAAACTCCGGCAAAAATATCTTCTGCTAAACCTGACCCGCCAGCCGAAGAGTTTTCCGCGCAGCTTTCGCTTGAAGACGTTGAAAAGCAGCATATAAAAAAAGTGCTTGATCAGTATGACTGGGACCGTGTGCAGTCTTCACTGCACCTGGGCATCAGCCAGAAAACTCTCTATACAAAAATTAAAAAATATAATTTAGAAAAATAGGACAGCAGTCACCGTTCCGGAGATCTTAACCGGAACACAAGAACGGGAATCATGAATAACGAACTTAACATAGAACTTGAACGGCTTGAAAAGCTTATCACGGGACTCTTTGAACCGGATGCTTTTAACAAAGTTTCAGAGTCTCTTCTTGCGGATGTAATGCTTGCAACGGGGGCGGATTTTGCCATGCTGAGCACAAAAACCAGCCAGGGAGAATTTCTCACCACTCACTATGATCCGCTTAATTACCTGAGCCGCAATCCGCTCATACATTACGAACTTGAACGCTGCTACGATACCATTATAAGCGAGACATTAAAGGAGGGGGGAAAAATTATCATCAATGATTCACTTCACCCGGTTTACGGATATCTGCATGCAGTGCTCGGGGCTGAATCATTAACCTGCATTCCTGCTGTTTTTGCCGATATCAGCTACGGATATATCCTTCTCGGAAGAGCCGCAGAAGTTTTTACTGAACCTGATTTTTCTGATACCGGAAGACACAGTGCACTCGCGGGAATTTTTCTCCGTTCATTGCATGGAGTCCAGCATCACCGTTATCTTGAAAACCGTCTCGCGCAAAAACAGAAACTTGAAACCATAGGAAAGATTGCAGGCGGTATTGCTCATGATATCAGCAATATACTGTCAAGCATCTTCGGAAGCGTTGCCATTCTGAAGAGAAAAGCGAAAGACCAGGAAGATATCCTCCGGCTTGTTACTACCATTGAACGCGGTGCAGTCCGCGCAAAAGACCTTACAAAGAATCTCCTTTCATACGGAAAGAGCGGAGGAAAACTTAAGGAAATAGTTCATCCTGAATTTCTGATAGAAGAGATTTCAAGAATGATATCTGACAGTTTTCCCCCTTCAGTTGATCTTCGCATCTCCGCTGATGAAAAACCTGATCTTATTCACGGCAACAGCACGCAGCTTTTTCAGGTACTCCTCAATCTCTGCATCAATGCCCGTGAGGCGATGAGTGATAAGGGAATTCTGGAAGTAGAAGCAAAAAACCTGACGGTGAATACCGTAAATGCAGTCCGCTTCCCGTTTTTAACGGAAGGAAATTATGTCCATTTTTCCGTTGCTGATACCGGCAAAGGAATAAGCGAACAGGATCTCGGAAAGATCTTTGACCCCTTCTTTTCCACTAAAGGGAGCGAAGAAAACAGCGGGCTTGGTTTATATGTGGTTTACGGCATCATCAAAGGACACAACGGGCACATTGAAGTGCGCAGCAAACCCGGGCACGGCACCCGGTTTGATATATATATTCCGTCAATGGTAAAGATGGGAAAACAGGCAGTTCCTTCTGCTCCCATTATTCTGATTGCTGATGATGAGGAGGAACTCTGTGATCTGCTTGGCGAACTTCTTGAGTCGCATGATTATTACGTTCTGAAGGTTAAGTCCGGAGAAGAGGTCCTGCGCATAATGAGAGATGAAATTAAAGTTGATCTGCTGATCATAGACTTCAATATGCCGGGGCTTAACGGCCTTGAAACCGTAACGCAGGTTAGACAGCTAAACTATACTATTCCTATTATCTTTTCTACCGGAAGTACCGGATTCAGTTATAAGTTTCCGGTGGAAAACCTGAACATCAGCTCAATTATTCATAAGCCGTATGATTTTGAGACCATGCTGGCTACCATAAAAGAGCTGCTTTAATTTATTCTTCCTGTTCATCCGGTTCAAGATCAATCATCTTGATATCGCGGACGTATTCGGAAATGCGGGGCTTTTCAATCCGGTTTAACTGTTCGAGCACATCCTTAATATCCATCACGGCAGCTTCAATGGTTTCCAGTTTCTTCGCGATGTTTTCCCTGATAATTTCCTCTTTGGTTAGTTCCCGTTTAATGGCTGTCCCTGCAAGATTGATGAGGGTAAGCGGCTGCTTTATTTTATGATTTGTGGTAACTACCGTCGCCATGTATGTTGAAACCTTTTCAGCTTCAAGAAGCAGTTCCTGTGTTTCCCTGTGCCTGATAGCGCTTTTCACGCGCGCGAACAATTCAAGTTTATCAAACGGCTTCTTTATATAATCAAAAGCGCCTGCCTTAAAGCCCTCTTCGGTATCCTGGGGAGAATTCTTGGCGGTAACCAGTATAATAGGAATAAACGCAGTCCTGGGGTTATTTTTCAGATGCCGGCAGACTTCAAGTCCGTTCATATCGGGCATCATTATATCAAGCAGGATCAGATCAGGATTTTCCGCATTGGCATAAGAAATACCGTCTTTTCCGTTATACTCAATATGAACTCTGAACCCCTCCCGCGTGAGGCGTTCAAAAAGGATAAGCGCATTATCATGCTGGTCGTCAATTATCAGAATTTTTTTCATGTTACTTTTTTGGTTTAAATATTCTCTTAATTTTTGAAATCAGTGCTGCCGCGTCAAAGGGTTTCCGTATATATCCGGTAAAGCCCGCCCTCAGCAGTTCGTCTCCGTCATCATCAATGGTTTTTGCTGTTATAGCAATGACCGGAACCTGTTCATACCGTTTGTCCTCACGAATTCTTCTTACAGCCTCAAAACCGTCCATCCGCGGCATCATCAGATCCATCAGAATCATATCCGGCAGCGCTGATTCCAGAATCTCCAGGCATTCCTCTCCGTTTTTTGCCAGAAGAGTGCTGCATCCGCTTTTCTTAACCAGTTCGTTC
This sequence comes from Ignavibacteriales bacterium, assembly GCA_015709675.1. Lineage (NCBI taxonomy): Bacteria > Pseudomonadati > Ignavibacteriota > Ignavibacteria > Ignavibacteriales > Ignavibacteriales bacterium. The sequence goes on along the minus strand of CP054182.1, from coordinate 1,225,411 downwards.
AGCGTAAAAAGTGTATCGGGATCATCGTCAACAATCAGAATTTCACCCAGGTATCCGCCATGATACGCATCATTGCTTTCACCGCCGGTCTTTGTTTTTCCATCAGCCCCCGTTTTTTCTTCGGTATATATCATTCCGGCGCCTGCCGCTGCCTGGCTAACCACAGGAAATCCGCTCAGGAGACGGGGCAGTGTAAGAGTAAACGTGCTTCCACTGCCGGGTTTACTCTGAAGCGTAAGTTTTCCTTTAAGAAGTAATGAAAATTTATGTGAAATAGAGAGTCCAAGTCCGCTTCCCTCATACTTTCTGCTGAGAGAGCTGTCAACCTGCCGGAATTCTTCAAAAATATATTCCTGCTCTTCCGGACTTATGCCAATTCCTGTATCTTCAACCTCAAAGATAACTTCTTCGGGTGAAGCTAAAAAGACCCTGAGCTCAACAAATCCCTTTTCCGTAAATTTTATGGCGTTACCGCAAAGATTTATCATTACCTGCATCAGTTTATGCCGGTCGGTTGTCATTTTTTCAGACTCATCGTCAATTGTATTAACCATTCTGAAGGGGAGTCTTTTTGTTTCAGCGAGCGGTCTTACCGAGTTATCAAGCTCGGCAAGAAATTCCTTCACAGAAAACTCCTCCACCTTCATATCAATACGTCCTGATTCAATGCGGGAAATATCCAGTATGCTGTTAATCAGAGTGATAAGACGGCGCGCGCTTCTGAGTGCAACTTCCAGCCGCTCACGGTTCTTATAACTGAGAGTGGGATCATTCAAAATCAGCTCGGTCAGTCCCAATATTGCGTTCATCGGCGTCCGCAGTTCGTGCGAGATAGTTGCCACAAAATTTGACTTCAGCCGGGTTGATTCTTCTGCTTTGTTCTTTTGAATAGTAAGTTCGGCCGCTTTCTCTGTTAACTGCTCATGCAGATGTTTCAGGCGCTGATTCTGTTTTGTAACTATTTCGTTCTGAATCTGATACTCTTCATTCAGAATCCTCAGCTCGCGCACCAGATCTTCCAGACGGCTCAGCGTGATTGCATTCATAAATCCCACTGCAAGCTGCTCGCGTATTTTATTCATATAATCGAGCGCTTCCTGCCCCAGTTCCGAAAGCGTTACCAGATGTATCAGTGCTATTACTTCCTGGGAGTAAATCACCGGAGTTATAAAAAACTGCTCTCTTACTTCATGCCCCGGACTGCCGTTCTCATGTTTAACCGAAAAGAGCAGATCAGTTTTAGTGCTGATCACTTCCTTAAAGATCTCTTCATCTTCGGGGGATATATCCTTCGCCATATCGCCAAAAAAAGCTATCACCTGAAGACGTTCATAAGAAACAATACATATTCTTCCTGAAGAAAATCCGCCGGTTCTCACTATGTTTTTCAGGACAGCATCGGCTACTTCTTTAAGCGAGGGATTGCGGTTAATGAGCGTAATAAAATCGGTATATTCATTCTTCTGCCGTTCTTTTTTCTCAAGTTCGTCCAGCATCACGTTAAATGCATTGCCCAGCTGCCCGAGTTCATCATCCGTCTCCACAATCATTCTTTTGCTGAAATCACCGGAGCGGGTAATATTGGTTATATCATTCAGACGGATAATCTGCCGCCTGAGCCGTGAAGTAAAAATAATGGTAAGAATGATCGAGAGAATACCGCCCGTTATGCCAAGCAGTATCAGAATATCCTGCAGATTATCCTGCAGTGTTTTTAGTTCGGCTATACCGGAGAAAACAAGCAGATCAATGGTCTTATTTGAATACGTATCCTTTCCAACCTGATAAAGGGATGACAGGATATACGAAAACTCCGGTGTGCCGCCAAGAATTACTCCCGGCTTTTCACGCTGAATCTGTCTGAATAACTGTGACAGCACATAGTAATGCTGCTGATTGACCAGTTCATTGGAAAGTGCTGTTACAAGACTATTGTCAAATACGGCTACATCCGCCCCTATTCTTTTTGCAATTCTGTTCAGAAGCGGCTGTGTAAAAAGATAACCGTAAAGATACTCCTGACCGTCCTGATTACGGCTCAGCTTTATCACCAGCGCGGAGTTGTTTTCGGCAAATTCTCTGATGTTAAAGGTCTTTTCCGGTACAGGGATTCCTTTTACGTATAAAACATCATGAGAATGAATATCCCCTGTAGAGTGAAGTCTGAATACAAAATTGAACGCTTCATCATCCCCCGGCGTTAGCAGCGTCTGTTCCTTCTTGTATATATCAAAATAGCTGTTGTTTTCTTCATTCAGTTCTGAAAGCATCAAGCTCAGGTCCGCGACAGCACTGTTCAGAGACGCTGTCTGCTGATTGCGCAGTACCGTAATCATAATTGAATAAAAAGTGATTCCCGCGCCGGTCAGGATAAACGCTACGATTACGAAATTAATCAGGATTATCCTGACGTTAATTTTCATGACAACGATTTGGTTCCGGTCAGACGGTTTACGGCACTCATCAGTTCCTCAAAGTTGTAGGGCTTGCTGATGAAATCTGATGCCCCCAGTTTTGCCGCGTCAATGGCGCTTCGCACATCCGCGTACGCTGTCAGAACAATAATCGGGATGGAATTGCTCGAAGAGTTCAGCGCCCTGAGTACATCGAATCCCCCTTTGCCGGGCATTTTCAGATCAAGGAAAATAATATCCGGATTAAAACTCTTTACCTGATCTATTGCGTCATCAGCAGTATATACCGCGGATGTTATATACCCCCGGTGATAAAACTCTTCGGAAAGAGCAGCGCAGAGCTGAACATCATCGTCAACGATAAGGATTTTTTGCAAGACTTAATCCTTTTTTTCGTTTCTCAGCGAGTTCTCTTTTGATTTCCGGATACGCTCACGCAGCGACTCAACCTCTTTGTCCACAATTCCGTCCTCAGAAGGCATAGCAAGGCGCTCCTTCAGGGTTGCCACAAACTCTGCCTTGATTACAATAACCAGCTCTTTTTTTATCACGCTGACCTGGTCGCTTCCGGTAAGGTATCTGATACCAAGCACCCACCAGGGAAGATCACGCAGGACGGGAATTCCCGTACGCACGGTTTTTTCTTCATTCAGATACAACCCCCCGATAACCGTTGACTCACCGTCCAGCATCAGCACCTGGGTGGTAACCTTTGTTTTGCGGATTTCCGTGGAAAGTTCTGAAGGAAAACCTGAGCTTCGCTCAACCGTCAGGTCAAGCAGCATATACTCAACACCGTCTTCAGTGTATATATACGGCGTAACGTTAATAATGGATCCGGTCGAGAAAAACTGATCGGTTACATTGCCGGCAAAATCACGCTGCTTAATAGAAAAGTCTGACCCGCTCTGTATAGTCCCGAGCCGTTTATTACGGACGGTAACGGTCGGGCTTGCGATAATTTCTCCGATATTTTCAGATTCAAAAAACCGGAATAGGGTCATCGCTTCACCGAATAAACTTCCGGCGCCAAACTCTGATGATGTGCCAATCTTAAAATCGGATGTCACGCTTCCGCCGTCCGTTATAACCTGACCGGTCGTGGTTGCCCCCGTTCCGAAATTGAATCCCTTGCCTGAGAGAGCCAGCTCCCAGTTAATACCCCGCTCACGGGTTTCATTTACATCAGCTTCAAAAAAGATAGCCGATATTTTAATTTCACGAGAATCAACGCCTGCATATACCTCAGGCTTTATTTCTTCGGTAGTATCTACCTTTCTTCTGATGATGATAACATCTTCCTTATACTCAAGTATAAGACCCGCATACTGAACAATCATCAGCAGCGCTTTTTCATACTGCACATTAATGATATCAAGACCAATGGGATCTTCACGCTGAAAGGTAGTAACAATCGGCCGGCCGGTTTTCTTCTCGCTGATTTTGCTCATCAGTTCTATTGCCTTCGAGAAGGGAAGTGATGAAGCCATGGATACCACTTCATCATGCGGCACATATTCGCCTAACTGTTTTTCTATGCCCGGTTGTGCCATTGCGGGTATATGCAGCAGTAAAAGCAGGATGAGGAAACTCTGTATGGTTTTCATAAGGCAGCTCACTCTATTTCCGTTTCTCTTTTTCAAGGACAAGCACCAGATTTTCAACAATTCCCCCTTTATTCAGAATAAACTTCGCGGTGTTTTGTTCGTAATTAATTTTTGTCAGATAACCCAGATACACTTTATCCCCTTCAGCCAGCAGATAGGTTTCTCCTTTTGAATCCGCCACAAAAATCCCCTCCGGAACCACAGCAAGCAGTTTTGCTCCCTGCACATCAAGCAGCCCTTCAGAATTAAGCGGCACACTGGTTGCAATCAGAGGGGAGAATATATCATACCGCATGCTGGTTCTAAGCATATTTTCTGAGTAACCGACAGTAGTAAACCGGTCATTATCAGAAAAATACACCTTCACGGAAAAGGAAAAATTCACAAGAAAACGGGGCGTGCTTTCAACATTCGGATCTACATAGTTGGTAAATTCCGGTTCAAGTATCTTTTTCAGCTCTTTGCTCTGTTCAATTGCATAGATGAGCTGATAAAGATCCGCATACGATGCAACGCCGTCAACTTTGTATCTATGAAAGAAGAATTCCCGTTCAGGCATTGTTTCAATATATTCGATATTAACACGTGCATCACGCGATATCAGCTTGGTTGCCATATTCATGAATTCATAAAACTGCAGCGTGGTAATATTTACGGGAATATTAAACTTCCTTGCGGCAAGTATTGAGTCCAGCGTGCGGGCGCGTTCGGTTCTTTCGGCAAGCTGCAGGTTTAGCGATTCCGTATCAAACTCCTGCGCTTTAAGCTGGTTCAGTACTTCCGTCCGCTCCTTTATTTCCGGACGCTGAAACAGATATATATATCCGAAGCCGAGTGCTGCCAGCAGTATTACCAGACCGGCAAGCGCGAGTGTATTTTTAAGTTTTCTGTCCATCGCTCTGCCTATTGTTCCCTGAGCGTTATCTGAAAACGGTATGCATCGCTTTCCCGTATCGGTTCATAATAAACACTTTTCAGCGTCGCGGAGTCCAGGCGTGCAGTGACCTGCGGCAGGATATCGGTATTAAGCGAATATCCGTCTGCCTGTATAAACTTCTTTTCATCAATGGATATCTTGCTCAGCCAGAATCCTCTCCGCTCAATTCCGAGTGAGGAGAAACGGTTCAGGGTTCTGCCCCAGACCTCAGACCCCACGCTCACTGAGTCCAGGATGGTCTGTGTCTGATCAAAACTGTTTATTCTGCCATCCAGAGCTTCTATCTGCGCAACAATCTCAAGATTCTGCTGCTTTAACTGCTCTTTCACCCTGATTTCATTCTCAATCCCCTTAAGCTCCGTGCTCCCTGTGAGTATCTGCAGCGTTATAAAAATGGGAACCAGAACCAGCAGAGGAAGCATCAGATACCCATGCCAGGCAAACTGCAACAGTTTTTGTTCTTCCACTACCCAGTTCGGAATCAGATTGATTCCCGGGGTTTTCTTTATCAGTTCTTCATGTATTTCACTCATCGCCGCTATGGGTACGCTGAATGAGGAAACTTTTTCTATGTCTGTTTCTGAAAGGCCTGATATATCAACATCATCAAATTCAAGCCGGCTGACATTGATTTCAGGGAAGGTACCGTAAAAGGAGAGCACCAGGTTCTCAGAAACATCCTCACCGCAGACGATGATATTATCAAGATTCGGCACCGCGCCGTTTTCCATTTCGAGCAGTATCTTGGAAAAATACACATCGTAGGTATGCAGATTTGTTGTTCCGATATCAAGCGTTGAGCCGATATGCTTGATTTTTCTTCCATAGAGAAAAATCAGCTTGCTGTATTCCTTACCGATATATACAACAAGGGAATAGTCATCCGGAAAGAATTTCTTCCGTTTGGCAACATAGGTGGCAAGGGATATTTCAGCACTCTTAACAGAGCTGATTTTATAAAAACGCCGGTTATTAAAACGGGCAAGCTTGTTAACAAGCTGAATACAGCTGGTATCTGAACGTAAGCGGACACGCAGCGTTGCTCCCTCTGCTATCTCAACCTGGCCGACAGACTCATCAGATTTGGTGGTTTTCTTTTTTGATTTAAGTTTTCCCTCGGCTTCTGATGTTACTTCCTGGGTAAACTTAGGTATGGCTCCGGTTGTCCCTTTTTTATTTGAAGTCTGGTAAAACAGCGCCGGTTCGGTAAGGATAGGCACAAACTTGCACTGATGCAGTTTTATTCCCGCGAGCTCCGCGTTAACCACTCCTTCGATAAGCTGGCCGCCTCCCCCGACAGAGTCATTCATGTTCTGGGAAAGCATATCGCCTGCCAGCGACTCAAGGGTAAGTTCACCTTCACCTGCATCAAATACCGGCATCTCAGACTGCGCGCCTGAGGAGGGTTTAAACAAATCTATAGATGCGGTTTTTATCAGGCGCAGTTTTCCCTTGTCCCGTTCAAAGACCGCAAATTTAGAATCATTTCCCTCGCAATAGATGCAGACGAACTGCTCCATCAGACCGCCGTTAAGAGTTGCTGCATACGTACTTTATTATTCGAAAAACTCATCGCGGTTTCAAGAGAAATCTTCTTCTGCATATAGAGCCGCTTCAGATCCTGCTCCATGGTCTGCATGCCAACCTGCCCTCCCTGATTGATCATCATATATATTTCACTGGTGTTATTGTTCTTGATGGCTGCTTTGACGCTCGAGTTCACAAGCAGTACTTCCTTGGCAAGCGCAACTCTACCGTTAATGGTCGGAACCAGTTTCTGCGAGACCACGCAGGTGAGCACATCTGCCAGTCTGTTGCGCACTCTGTCCTGCTCATTTGGATGCACTTCAGCGATGATGCGGTCAATGGACTCAACCGCGGAAGATGTATGGAGTGTCGAAAAAACTTTGTGGCCGGTATCAGTTACCTCAAGAGCCGCCATAATGGTATCCGGATCTCTCATTTCACCGATAACGATAATATCAGGATCCTGGCGCAATGACTGGATAACGCCATCCTTAAAGGTCAGCACATCCCTTCCCACTTCCCTGTGCCGCACGATTGCCCGGTTTGACTTGTGTACAAACTCAAGGGGGGACGCGATGATAACTATGTGAGCAGTATCAAGCTTATTGTGAAAATCAATGATTGCATCAAGAGTCGAAGACTTTCCTGAACCTGTAATACCGGTTATCAGCGTAAGCCCGAACTTCACATGCATATGGCTCATTACCTTCAGCACGTTGGGATGGAATTCCATTGATTCAATAGAGCGGACTGCCGATGAAATAGCACGCATATTTAACGCGATGCTGTCAAGATCAAAATAGACCGTTGCTCTGAAACGTACCGGTACGTTTTTCCTTTCATAGATAAAAGTATAACTCATATCTATGCTTCTGGTTACAATAAGATAACGGCGCTGATTTTCGTTGAGGATATTAAGAATCAGAACAACAAATTCATCCAGGGTAAACTGCGGAAGGTCTTTAACCCGTTCTTTCTTTCCGAAGATGCGCATCCAGATAAATCCGTCGTTTCCGTAGCCGCCTATCTCAATATCGGAGGCTTCACGTTCAATCATATTGGTGAGGATCCGGTTTATTACCTTCAGAAAAAGAAGCCGTTCCTCATCAGTGAATTTTTTAAACTGCTCGATGATATAATTGATACGGTCCTGCCCCATTACGGTCAGGGGAATGGCATCGGTAATTTTTTTTATCGCTGCTTTGGTTTCTTCTATCACTGATATTCTTTGCTTGTTCTCTTACTGGATGATAATTTCGTACGCCGGTGTTAATCTTCCATCGTCGAGGAGATAACTTCTTCAAACGAGGTGAGCCCCTGCTTCACTTTTTCCAGGCCGGATTCTCTCAGATTCAATGTTCCGTCTTTTTTTGCCTGCATACGGATCTTTTCCTCATCAACCTCTTCACCTGACTTAATAATAATCTGTCTGAGATCTTTGGTAAAATAGAGCGCTTCATGAATTGCAAGACGCCCTTTATATCCCGTCTTGCTGCATTTGTCGCACCCGACTGCCTCATATATGTCCAGACCCCGGAACTCCTCCGGATTAATACCGAGTGACTTCAGATAGTCATCATCAATCTGATCCACTTTCTTTTTGCAGACGCAAAGCTTTCTGATAAGCCGCTGTGCCACAATGATATTAATTGCGTAAGCAATAAGGAAGGGTTCAATTCCCATTTTATATAAACGGGAAACCGCGCTCGGTGCGTCGTTTGTGTGTAGCGTGGAGAAGGTAAGGTGACCGGTGTTTGCCAGTTTAATGGCAACTTCGGCTGTCTCTTTATCTCTCATCTCACCCACAAGCACAATATCAGGGTCATGCCGCAGAATACCGCGTATGGCCTGTTCAAAATTCATCTTATGCCCGATCTTTAACTGCCGGGCTCCCTCAATAACATACTCCACAGGATCTTCTACGGTAAGTACGTTTACCGTCGGGTCTATCACCTGATATAACGCGGCGATAAGCGTGGTACTTTTACCTGATCCCGTAGGACCGGTCAGGATAACCATTCCCTGCGGCTGATTGATTGCTTTTTCAAATGCATCTTTAGCGTAACCCATCAGTCCGAGTTTGCTCAGATCCTTAATAACTTTTCTGTCATCAAGTATTCTTATAACGATGGATTCAAATTTATTTTTCAGTTCCGTTCCCACCATCGGCATATCAGATACACGGAAACGGATAATGGTACCGTCAATTTCGCGCTGTATAAATCCGTCCTGTGAACGCTCGCGCTCAAAACGGTCCATGCCTCTTGACCTGTCTTTGACCACCGCGATCAGCGCCTCCGGAGAAGTATTCTCCTGTGAGTGCCATAACTGCAGAAGACCATCAACACGGAACATGATATCCGTCCGTTTTGCTGAACGGGGAACAAAGTGTATATCGCTTATACCTTTCCGGGTTCCCTCAACAAGCGCTGCTTCCACCAGATTAACAAGCGCGCTTTTGTTGATTTCATTCTCAAGTTCATCCTCGCTGAGGTCTTTCTCCTGCTCAATCTCAACGTTAAACTCGGTCGGGTTTGCCTCAAGCTGCTTCAGGTATTCATTTTCCGGCGGAAAGAGCTTTTCCACCAGCTTTGTATATTCCTTATTGCGGACATAGATAACTTCATATTTGCGGGCATTAAGACCAAACGCAATTTTCGGGATATTACGGTCAGTGGGGTCAGTGGCCGCTATTAAAAGTTTATCCCTCTGTCTGTCATCATATTTATAGGGGATGACTTTTACCTCAAAAATCATTTTCTTTAATGATTCTCCACCGCCGTTTACAAATTTTTTAATACGGTCGGCTACTTCAGGCGTTATGGTTTCGGCGGTTACATCCATTTCGCGGAATGCATACAGACTGGCCACTTCATTAAAAATGGCATCATGCTCATAACCAAAATCCTGAACAAGAATCTGCGCGAGATTCCTCTTCTGTTTTGATTTGTCTTCGTTCTTTAACCGGAGCGCCTTTTCAAGCACCTCGCTGTTGATAATCCCTTTCTTAAAAAGGAGATAACCGATTTTATCAGTGAATTCCAGATTCGTTTCTAACATACCGGATACTCTCTTACAAATTCGAGAACTGATTTCATTTTGTTCGGGTCTGGTGAAATAGTGGCTGTTTCTGCTGAAACCAGCGTAAGGCCTATCATGACAACCATAATAATCATCGAGATAATAACCTGTATCAGCTCAATGATGCTCTTAAGACGGAATACCGTTTCACTTTCATAATAATTGGCAAGCTGCAGGGCTGTGTTCTTAAGCGTGCCGGTTTCTTCTCCGCTGTGAAAACGGTTAAGCGCGGTTTCCGTGAATACATTCGCGGCAGCAAATGCTTCGGTTATTCCGATACCTTTTTTCACCATCAGAGGTATTGCCACATTTTTAATCTGGCTTTCAAAATAGGCATTATCAGATGCTTCGGCAGCTATTCTGATCGGTTCAATGCTTTCTGCTGAACCTGAATACAACGTATAAAACACCCGGCAGAATACTTCAATTACCGTTTTATGGATAAGATTGCCCATCACCGGCATCTTAAGCATATATTTATCTTTCATGATCCTGCCCTTGGGTGTAGCAAAGAACCTTCCAAGAACCACGATCGGGACAATAATTGAACCAAGAATCAGAAAAATATTAGCTTTAAGAAAATCACTGAGCTCAAGCGTTGCGGCAGTCATCGGAGGAAGGTCAATGCCGAACTTGGCGAACATAAGCGCTGTTTCCGGGAATATATATCCGATATAATAAAGCACTGCCAGCATCAATACAAATACGGTAACAAACGGACTGATCAGCGCGCTCTTTAAACTCTTCTTAAATTCCATCTGCCGCTCAAGGAACTTTGCCGTGGCACGGTAGATCTCAGCCATATTACCAGACTTGGAGGCCAGACCCAGCATATATGAGGTGAATTTCCCGAATACACTCTGATACCGGCTGAAAACCACCTGGCTGTCCGCCCCTTTTTTTAATTCGTTATTGATGTCCTTAAGCGTATCGCGGAGGGTTTTATTCTGGGTATCGTTAATCAGCAGGTTCATCACTTCGCCGAATGGAAGTTTTTGATCCATCAGCTCGGAACTGATTTTTACAAAGGTGACCACATCCTGAACCGGAGGAGGAGGGTTAATATCAAGCAGCTTCTTATTGACATTGATTTTGTCATACCCAAGCCGGGTTAACGCGTCAATTACTTCCTGCTTGTTAAACGCTTTCTGTTCCCCCTTAATCGGCTTTTCGTTCCCTTTTTTAGCCGTATAAATCCATGCTGCCTTTTTATCAATGGACTTAATCTTAAGCTGATTTTTCTCCGCCATAGCATTGATTTTCTTCTTTGCTTCGGATAAGTTTTCAGCAACCAGACTGCCGGAAAGCACTTTGCCTGACGGATTTTCAGCGACGAAACGGCATTCAACCATGGATAAAACTTCTGTTTTTCATTAACCCTGAAATATAATTAATTATTGGCTAAGATTGAAGCATTTGTTGAGTTCAGGGCTATTTTCTGCTTATTTTTCAATAACTTAGCCCTGCTCACAACCTGAGGTTTATCACAGTATTCAGTCACTTATTTCAGGAATCTATCTGCTTTTTTTAGGTGGCTGGTCACCGGAAAAAGCCAGGTTTCTCCCGGAAACTGAATCCGTGGTTACGTCTCTCACCCCCTATGGTAAAATAAAAAAGCGGCACACATTAAAAACGTGTGCCGCTCTGTTCTAAAAAATTAGAGTATTATCTCTAAAAATTAGTTGGTTTTAGCGATGGTTATGCCGCCTGTTGATGTAACTGCAGCTGTGTGGGTTACACCTGCTGTACCGTTATCACCTTTTTCAGTTCCTACACCCCGGAATGTGATGCTTGTTGCGTTACCGGCAACTGAGATTGTATAGGTACCATTAGCATTTGAACCCATTCCGGTTGGGATTGCATAACCAACGAATGAATTTCCGCCGCCACCGAGATTGGTTGGCTTTTTGTAATACTGCATAGCTGATGCTGCTAAAGCATTTAAGTCTGCAATAACTGCATCTCTGTTTGCCTGAACTGCACTGGTCTGGAAGAGGTTAATACCTACTACTACTGAAATACCGACGATAATTACGCCGAGAACGATAAGGAGCAATTGCTGCTGACCCATGGTGGTTTTTCCTTTAGATTATTGATTGAGAATAATTTTATAGTTAAGTAATGTAAAAATCGTGCCAGTTCCGGATGTTTGAATTAAGCTAAAAAACGGTGATGGATATCCGTGGCGAGCAAAAACGGTAACTGTTACAAGTAATTTTTACCTGTCCTTTTCCAAAAAGTACCGGTTTTTTCAAGAATTTTAATTGTTTTTGGTAAAAGTTAGCTTCCCCGCGGTAACAGTCACGTCATAAGAAATCGGGTTACCGTCATCCCCTGCTTCTATCTCCAGCCCGTTAATTACGATTTCATCTTTACTCACGCTTTTTATGGTATAAACCCCGCTTGGATTTTCCTGAAAACCGAAGGGGATTTTATAATTCAGAAATGAGGTTTGACCGCCCCCCTGTTGAATGGCACGCCGGTAGTAACCCTGTGCGTCAGCACCAATAATATTGAGGTCACTTAATATCTGTTCTCTGTTAATCTGGGTCACATAACTGCGGTACATACTGATACCCACAAGCAAAGCTGTGCCAGTAAGTATAACGGTAATTCCAATAAGAAGAAGCTGCTGCTGACCCAATGTTTATTTTGTGTTTTGAAAAAATTTAGTTTGATGAATTTCTCTTTATATAGAAAAAAGCGTGCCACAAAAAGAAACTGACAGAGCAATAAAATATGACCTTTTTTATCAGAAAACAAGCACCGTTTTGAGAATGCTTTTCTTCTTAAAAACCTCCGGGGTAATTTTTACCGGTGCATTCTTCACACCCTGCAGCATCCCGAAATTAGGAAAAAATAGGTGGTTAGCACAGAACTCTAATTCGTCGCGGTTGAAAAAGTAATCCGGTATGAGGGTCCGCTAACCTGTGAGAGCCGTGCTGATAGATCAAACCGGAAGAAGATGAGCAGGCGGTTAAGACCAATTCCGGCTTCGTAGTAATACCTGTCGGCTGTCTCCGCGGTTGTTTTGAGAAGCGGATTGGTTATTTGAACCTGACTCCGGTTTTTAACATCACTCCAGGCCGCTGACCCGTTCACGATCACTTCGATTCCGTAAGCAGCCACATTAGGAATGCGTAATACCCCGGGTATCAGTTCCCCGAAATTATGCTCTATAAAAACTGAAGCATACCGGTCGCCATAGAACTCCTTCTCTTTTATGCCTCTCAGCGCGCCAGGGAGCGCAATGGCGGCACTTGAAGACTCAAAGCTATAATATCTCTGCACGGGCAGCGTTCCTATGCTATAGCCCCCCGTAACCCGTAAATCAAGCATCCAGAGCGGCAGTGTGGGCGTTCTGAGATAAAATGCAGACCGGATATTGGAAAAGGTAAAATCACCTGTAAGCCGTTTTTTATCAGCCGTTTCAAAAGATAAAAACAGACCAGAATTCCCTATTCTCCGCACGGGTGAATAGTTTAACATCACCTCACCGTAGATTGAGCGCAGGCGGCCCGGCTGCGCGGCAGGGTTGCCCCGGTAACTACTCTTTCTCCCGAAGAATGCAAAATCAGTATTAACACCGGCCGGAAGCTGGGTTTCATCCCTGAAGCCGAGCTTGAAGACTGTCGGGCGCTCAAAAGTTTCTCGCCGGATAAACCTGAGCTGACCGATTCCATACTTCAGTTCAAAGGAATACCCAGATGCATAAAAATAATCACCATAATCATTCTTAAAGAGAAGGGAAAGCAGCGTAATAGCCCGTTCGCGCAGCGTATAAGGATCATCTCTCCTGTTAAGGCGGCTGTATATATTACCCGCAAGCTGCAGGCGGCCCGGCTCATCAAATGAGTACTCAGCCAGAAAATCACCATGGGGTTTTTGATCAGCGAACGAATACCCGGCTTTGATGACGGTATTGAGCCGGTCAAAGGGCCGGTAACGGAAGCCAGCGCCTGTATATACTGCGCCAACGCGGTTAAAGTGGAAGAAATCATCAAAGCCGGAAAAGGGTTCGCGGTCAAGTTTTGCGATCTCTCTGGTAAGGGGCCCTATATACCGGTCAAAGAACGTGCTTGTAAGAACGGAGTCAGGATTTTCTCTGAGCTGCCGTATTTCCTCATAAGCATATTTTTCTTCCTCACGCAGGGGCAGCACGCCGTTATCATCCCAGTAGTCAGCGTTTAGTTCATCCGCTCCCTTGTCAATCTCAACCCGCCTGAGGGTAAAAAGCTCCGCGTCAAGTTTCTTATTAAACGTATAATCGTACGCAACGGTATATATCGAGATATCAACCCGCGCGTCAAAGACCCAGTAGATATCCACCGGCACAATCGCTTTTATATGAAGCCCGGTCGGCACAATGTATCCATCAAACTCGCCGAAAGACTGCCAGTAGCTCAGATCAGCGCTGAAAGGAAGCTGCACGGCTTTATTGGGCTTAAGAGAGGCCTCAAGCACCCGGCCGGTAGCTCCGTTGATATCCACATAACCGCTGAAAAGCTTCCGCTGTGATGAAGCGGGTTCAACCCTGATCCGGGCGATCATGGTAACGCTGTCCGGCTTAATCCATTTTTCAAGAGTGAAATGATAATACTCAGGCGCGTCCGGATGAAACGGGCTATATATTAACTCGTCAAGCAGCAGCACCTGGTCATCGTATATATTGATATTGGTTCCGAACGCGACAAAATTGGCTTGCGGAGGCACGTTTACGCTCTGGCGGCGGTGGGTGATCCGGTTAAAGTAGTTATCCGGTTTCTGGAAATATCCGGCTGAATAAGATTCAAAAATGGAAAATATGGTAGTATCGCCGCGTTGTGAGGAGCGTCCCGCGGTCAGCGTATCTGAACTGACTACAAACTTTGTGTAAAGATTATAGGTGTAGGTATTAAGCTTATCTTTCTGCTCAAGTTTCCGTTTGATGGCGTTGCGCATAATCAGCACCCCAGGATCTTCTCCGGTTACCACCACTTCCGGAATTGCGTATTCTGCTCTCTGAAAAAACACATCTATGGTAAGCGGTTCAGTACCGATTTCCGCCTGCCGGGTCTCGGTTTTGTAACCAACCATGGAATAGGTGAGCGTGTAAGAACCATAGGGAATCTTCAGATAGTAATTGCCGTCAGGGTCAGTTACCGTCCCTTTATTGGTTCCTTGAATGAACACATTCACATAGGGGAGCAGCTCGCCGGTTTCGGCATCAGCCACGCGGCCTTTAACCAGTCCTGAAGCAGCTTCAGCAGGCAGAAGCCGCAGAACAAGAAACAGCAGGAGTAACAATAACTTATTCACAATTCGCATAAAAAAATAACAAATCCGGGGGGAATAGAGTTCAAATGAATTATGAAGTATGAATAGGGGGGTTCATTTACACAATCTCTTTTACACTACCTGGCTATTGACCCAACCGTGGCGATAACACATTTCTTTTTCTTTCTTCGCTTTCATTCTTAATTTGAGATCAGTCAAAAATATACTTATTTGCCAGATACGATGAACCGTTCACTATTCCGCCTTTTTATCATCCTGAGTTTCATGACGCCGCAAAGCAATGGACAGGACACCTCAGCTGTCCACTGGTACAGGGCGGGAGGAATCGGGCTGCTCACCGCCGGAGGATTTGTTTACGGCCACGCCCTTAACACGAATCTCTGGTGGAAGGGGGAGAAATCCGGTTTCCACTTCAACTGGCAGGAAGACTGGACTTACGCACTTGGTTCTGATAAATTCGGCCATTTCTTCTTTCCCTATATGGCTTCTCAGGTATATTCGGGATTATTTCAGTGGTCCGGCTTCTCACGCAATACCTCGCTCTGGCTTGGGTCATCATTGGCGTTCTCATATCAGACCTATATTGAAATCAAAGACGGGTTTTCAAAACAATGGGGATTCAGCTGGGGAGATTTTGCAGCAAATACTCTCGGCGCTGTTTATCCGCTTCTAGAGGAAGAATACCCGCCGCTTAAAAACTTCCGCTTTAAGATGAGCTTCTCCCCTTCTGAGCGGTTCCGCAATAACTCCCACTCGGTAATATTTGACGACTATGAAAGCACCTACGACTGGATAAGCATTGATATATATAATTTGCTGCCGCAGAAAGCAAAACCCTACTGGTCACCATATCTTAACATTGCCCTCGGCCACAGTGTGAAGCGGCTGGATGCACCGGAAGGGGGACATCATGAGTTCTTCCTGGCGTTAGACTGGAATCTGGATGCGTTTCAGATTCAAAATGAATACCTCCGTGCAGTACAAAAAATCATCGGCTTTTACCGTCTGCCATCACCGGCAGTAAAGATATATCCCGGAGTGGTTTGGTACGGAGTGAGGTTCTAGTTAAAAGTTAAAAGTTAAAAGTTGAAAGTTGAAAGTTGAAAATTACATATTACGCGTTTTCAATTGAACTTTTACCAACATAGCCTGACTCAGTTTAACATATTTCAGAATAGGTTCGCGTAAAGACACTAAGACCGAAAGAATATTTAATCAATCTGCGTTAATCTGCGTGATCTGCGGGAAACTTTTCTGATTCACCTAATTCTTCGTCAAAGTATCGCGCAAAAACACCAAGACCCAAAGATTATCTGATCTTTTCTGCGTTAATCCGCGTGATCTGCGGGAAACTTTTCTGATTCACCTAATTCTTCGTCAAAGTATCGCGCAAAGACACCAAGACCCAAAGATTATCTGATCTTTTCTGCGTTAATCCGCGTGATCTGCGGGAAACTTTTCTGATTCACCTGATTCTTTGTCAAAGCTTCGCGCAAAGCGGCCAGACCGGAAAGACTTATAAAGTAATATATATAATGAAGCCTGAATAAATAAAAAAAGGGCTGCCCGAATTTTTTCAGGCAGCCCTTAAAGGGGAACTTATGTCAGCTTACTTCTGAAGAACCATTTTCTTCGTAAGAGTAGCTTTATCTGTCTGCAGTCTGTAGATATACACACCGCTTGCGAGTTCCTGTGCCTGGAAGCTTACACTGTAAACTCCGGCTTCAAGTTCCTGTGCAAGAAGGGTGCGCACTTTCTGACCAAGTATGTTATATACCGTCAGTGTTACATTCTGCTTAACCGGCAGAGCAAATCTGATTCTGGTTTCCGGGTTAAACGGATTCGGATAATTCTGCTCGAGAGCGAAATCAGACGGTATATAGTCTTCCTTCGATTCCTTAACCGCGAGCGGGCTGTCGTTCAGGTAGAACTGACCTTCTCTGGTTCCGAGATAAAGAGCACCGGTCTGAAGGTTTGCAAGCAGTGAGCTTACGCCGTAGCCCTGCATACCGATCGGTGTCCAGTCAAATGTACTGAGAGGACTGCTGCCAAGGCCCGGAGCATCGTTAAATGAACCGCCCTGTGCCGCATATACGCCGCCTGCCCAGGTACTTACGTAAACATTATCATTAACATCTACACTGATTGCATAGATGAATGAACTCGGGATGCCGACTGCCGGCAGCCAGGTATCTCCGTTATTCACGGAGTAGAAGAGGCCGCGGCCGTAGGTTCCTGCAAAGAGCACACCGGTTGAGGTAACACCCATTGACCAGATGTGTTCATATTCAATTACCAGCGGTGACCAGCTGTTTCCGCCATCAAGACTTCTGAAGATGCCGCCCTGGAAGGTTCCGGCAAATACTGCTGTTGCAGTATGAGTAAGAGCATGTACTGCAGGTGCAGTGAGACCGCCGTTAGAAGGATTCCAGGTTGAACCGTTATCTGTTGATATATATACTCCGAATCCCCATGTTCCGGCAAGCATATCGCCGTTTGCAAGGATATCAAGAGCGCGTACATCTTTTCCGCCGAGTTCGGTAAGAGCCCAGGTGGTGCCGTTATTGGTTGAGCGGTAGATACCGTCATCCGTTGCGGCGAATATAGCTCCGGCAGAGTTAACCTTTAACGACCAGATATATCCGACCGTCATATCAGGATTGATGATGCTCCAGCTTCCGCCATTATCGGTTGACATATATATCTTTCCGCCTTCAGTACCTGCCAGGATCGCGCCTGATGAGGTATTCGCAAGCGTAAGAACGGTCTGCTGAACAGCGATGCTTGAAACAAGCTGCCACTGTCCGCCGCCCGGAGTCCCGCCGGTCTGCTGAACATTGGTTACGGTAAACTGAACCGATGAGCTGTTATTTGCTGCGTTAAGGTCTGCAGGAAATGAGCTTACTAATGAAGCTATATTCACTAACTGCTCATTAAGAGGCACAACACCCTGGAACGGAGCATTGTTAAACTGTCCCTGTCCGGTCATGTTATAGCAGATCATCTGGCCATTCTGCACACCTGCAATAAAGTTTACACTTGTTGTAGGAGCAAGGATTGATGCAGTAACATCAATACCTGAAATGGTAAGCTGCGGTACATTGTAGAAGTTAAAGAGAACATTATTCCGTGCGGTACCAAAAAGTTCAAAACCGCCCGACCAGCTTGTGCTGCCGCCGGTAACGTTAACCAGAACCACAGATCCGTTAGGAACATGAATCTGCAGATCGTTAATGGTTGCCATATCGGCAGAGTTTACGCTGAACACGTTCAGCTGCGGATCATCACCCTGGAGGAACATTCCGCCGAACTGCAGTGTGACTGAACCGTTCGGAGGATAGAAAGCAAGCTGGGCGCTTAAGGTGTTCAGATGAGCGCTTGCAGCATTAAAATCAATAGGAGTACCCTGATATACCGTTCCGCCGGTTGTGCTAACCGGATAGATCGGAAGATTGGAGGATACACCATATACAATATTTCCGTTATATACCGCACCTGATGTGAAGGTGAGGTTTCCGCCGACAACCAGAACATCCTGCGCGCCGAACGGAGCCATCGGGAGCTTATCACCAACGCTGTAACCTGCCAGTGAAGCATTTCTTCCGATTGCTGCTTTTCCTTCAGTATCTGATGACGGCTGATTCAGGTCATTCAGAACAAACAGGTTGAAATCAGCTGCCGGTCCAAGATTAATAAGACCGCCGTTAGCAAGCAGATCTGCTTCAGCAGTAAGCGTAAGCGCTGCAGATGCACCGTTTGCAAGAGCAGGGATGGTCCAGAGACCGCTGGTTTCGCTGTAGGTGCCTGCGGTTGCAGTGTGGCTTACATAGTTCATGCCGGCAGGCAGCAGGTCTTCAACAACCACGTTGGAAGCATTGCTGGCGCCAAGATTGGTTACGGTTACGGTGAAGATGATATTTTCTCCGTTAACCACGCTGGATATATTGGAGGTTTTAACCACCTGAATATCTGCAGACTGCGGAGGCGGAGGCGGGCAGACAGCCGGCGTCCAGTATATATCAGTTGTAACAGGTGAACCAAGTACATGGTCATTACAGTCAAGCACTACTGCGGAGAATCTGATTCTCACTTCAGTATCTGTTGAGCGCACGCCAGGCCAGTTTCCGGTAATGCTGAAATTCAGGTTTCCGGTAAGATCGGTTGTCCCGTAAACAGGACTGGTAACCAGATCTGCAGGAGCAATTATTTCCCACGAGGTGCGAAGTTTGCCTATTCCGTTTGAAGGAGTAATATTCACGCTTCCGTTAACACTAACCGTTGTGGGGTTATGTTCGCAGAGAGTTGAAGCATTGTCAAGTGAACCGGTCCATGAGGTGATGCAAACATCAGGTGCAAGATGAATACCTGCATCCCAGCTTAAATCATTCTCTCCGCTTACCAGATCTGTACAAACGGTTTTTCCGGTAAGAACATCTGCATCTGAATCAGCATTATCATCAGCGCTCTGATCTTTCAGAGTAAATACATGACCTGAGGGGAGTTCAAACTGAACATAGTAGCTGCCCGGTGTCAGATTGCTGAAAAGATAATTTCCTGAAGCATTGGTTGTTGTAACTGCAATCTGGTTGTTTGAGCAGTCAAAAAGACGTACGGTAACTCCGGAAACGCCATTTTCACCGGCATCCTGGATACCGTCTTTATCGGTATCAAACCATACTTTATCACCAAGACTTGCCGGAAGAACGGTCGGTGCGCAGGTAAAGTTACCTTCATGACCTGAACCGCTGTTAAAATTTTCATTTATTGATGTGGCTGCATCATTAATCTGTGAATAGGTAAATCCGGTATTTGCACCGCTGAGCGCCTGATTAGCAAGTGTGAGGAAATCATATATGCTCATTCCGGTGAACGGACCGCTGGTAAATACTAAATTCCCGAGAGGATTCGGGTTTGTTCCCAGATATCCGGCCTCACTATAATACACGTTCATGGTAGCTGCTATAACCTGTCCTGCCAGAACGCCCGCACTTTTAATAAGCGGATTATTTGAACTCGGGTTAACGGTTGTGCCAGTCAGCTGGCCTGCAGTACCGCCGGCCGGGAGAAAATCTCTGACTGCGGTTGCTGAGGTAAATGTTGCTTTATTAGAACCTCCGCCGATGGTGAAACCGTTCGGGAATACAGAACTGAAGTGCGCCTGGCGGATAGTTCCCGGGCCGCTGTTATTGGGGCTGCTCCAGCCGCCCTGGGTAAAGGTCTGATAACCATTAAGATCGCAGACACCCGGCTGTGAATTATACCAGGTAATTTCTGAAGTAGTGGTTCTTTCTGCGGCTCCTGGTGTGGCAAGAACTAATTTCTGATAATCATTCGGGCTGATGGTATGAACATACCGTGTGCCCTGCGGAATAAATACGTTTGCTGTCGCAGTGATGGTGGCCGAATTTCCGGCGCCCTGTGAAAGTGAAACAACAGGCGATACACCGTTGGCACCGGTAACCACAGAAACTGAACTAAGAGTACCGGAAGTTGATGAAAGCTGAATGGTTCTTCCCGCGAGAGGAAGCCCTGCTGCATCGTAAGCTGCTACGGTAAAGGTTACTCCCTGACCAGCGGCAACATTCTGTGTTGCTGGTGTAATTATCAGTGTGTTAACAGGAAGCACGCTTCCGGCATTTGCATTTGCATCTGCAATGATTGCAAGCGCACGGTTTTTAGTGGTTGCGTCCGTAACGGTACTTGCACTTACGCCGTCACTGAAATACCAAACCGCCAGCTGAACTGCGGCTGCTTCACGATTTATATCGCTGAGTGAACCAGGGTATGGGTGATTTACGTAAGGATAATAGTTGTTGAGAATATAAGTGATCTGAGAAATAGTGACGCCGTCATCGGTGTAAGTATGAGGCTGATTAACGGTATAAAAAGCGAGATTTTTTCTCAGGTCAATGCAGAAGAGCTTAACTGAATTGCCATCAAGAGTAGCATTCAGTGCACCGGCAAAAACCGTCATAGAAGCATTTGTGTAGGGATTGGTAAAAGTAGTGTTACGGCCGCTGCCGGTACTTAACACTCTTACACTGCTGTTGCCTTCAAGACCAGCGCCGGCAAAATAGGATTCCGGAAGCTGTACCTTGTTCGAGCTGGAAGAGTCGGAAGATCCGAAAACTGCCACGCTGAACAGCAGAAGAAACAACGTCGTTAAATTTTTCATTGAACACCTCGAGTTAAATATAGGCCTATTCATGCACAAATTGTGCCAGAACAGACAATTGCAAAAAAGACACAAAACAAACACAGCTGCTGAGAGAGACTGTATCAGATTGAGAATTTCAAAAATTTGTTTTAATTTGATACAGCTTTACAAATTGCTCCCGCCGTAAAATATTATCACCTGCCTGACAGCAAAGAAATTTTACGGTAGAAGCCTCATAAAAATAAAGGAAAATACCATACCATATGAAGTTAAAATTAAGGTTGTGAGTTTATTCACAGATGCAATTTCTACCGGTAATCTATGATAAGCCCGTCCGATTTTGTAGTTTTACCACTGTATTTTCACAAAATTTGAGCGATGAATGAATTATCTGGTTTTATTACGTCACGGTGAATCACAATGGAATCTTGAAAACCGTTTTACCGGCTGGGTAGATGTTGACCTTTCAGCAAAAGGTGAAAAGGAAGCAACCGAAGCCGGCACCATTCTGAAAGAAAAGGGTTTTCAGTTTGATTATCTTTTTACGTCAGTGCTTAAACGCGCTATCCGCACAGCAGAAATGGCATCAGCAGAGGCCGGATTCGGGCCGATTCCAACAGAGCGCCACATGGCCCTCAATGAGCGTCATTACGGCGCGCTGCAGGGTTTAAATAAAAAGGAAACTGCAGATAAATACGGCGATGAACAGGTGCATATCTGGCGCA